>JBFWWZ010000042.1:0-27602 GCA_050245915.1 Microbacteriaceae bacterium | reverse complement strand
ACGGAGTAACACGTGTGACGAGAGGCCCGACATGTTCCGCCTTATCTGGACGCTCAGCGTTCGCACCCGCGACTACCTGCTCCGCTACATGCCGAGCAACCGACTGCTCGCTGCCATCCGCACACGTCGCGGACTCAAGTGGGGGATACCCGCGATGCTGGTCGCGCTTCCGTACATCCTGATCGCCAGCATCTGCTCTGGCTCGGCAGCCGACGGCGGCCCGGGCTGGCTGCACCTCATCGTGCTGTGGGCATGCTGGAACGCGCTCAAGTTCATCATCATGGGACCCGTGAGCGTCGCTCTGCTCATCCGTGCGCGCCTGCACGAGGCTGCGGTCCGTCGTCACCAGCGCCATGACTCGCGCGTCGAGGCGAGCCTGCATGAGCCAGCCCTTCGTGTTTAGGCTCAACCGCCCACGGCAGTGGATGCCGTGATGCGAGAACCACAGCGCCCGCCAGGCCGGATCACGACGCCGTGCGAAGCGAGCGCTCGTCGGACAGCCTGAGGCCCCGCGCCAACCTTCGCCCCGACCTCTACCAGCGTCAACCCGCTGAGGTAGAGGTCGGCCGCTTCGTGGATGCGGGAAGGGTCGAACCGCCCGCGGCGGATTGTCACCTCCCGCCGGGTGAGGTGAGTGGCGACCGTGCGGCGGTTCACGCCGAACACGGATGCCAGCTCCACGAGCGTTGCGCCCTCGCGGTACTGCGCCACCAGATCGTCGACCTGCTCCGTGCGAAGGAGGGTTTGAACCATCCCAAGTGATCGCACCACTCGCCCCCTTGAGTCGGAAACGGTAGGCTCAGAGGAGCGCTGGTCGTGGTCGTAGAAGCCCCGTGACCTGCGCAAAGACAAGGTTTTCAGGTGTGGGCAGGGGTTCTCAAACTCTCTACGGAGGTCCACCCAACTCATCCGCTCGGGACACATGCCCGCTGCTCCTCATCCCGCGTCGAACGTTCGCATATCTAGGACTTGTTGAGTCTGCCTCATTGAGCCTAAGATGAGGCCAGTGCAAGTTTCCGGTTCGCGCGTCGGTTTGCTCAAGTTCAACTCATCTTGTCGAGCAACTCTCCACGTGGAATCGGGGACCGAATGCGAATCAAAAGGCGGCTGCTGTTCGCGGCTGCAACTGTCGGCATCATCGGAGCGGGCTTCGTCGCCGCTTCACCGGCGTGGGCGTTGGGCTCGTTCAGCCAGAAGCTGACCGCTAGCGGCTGCACCCAAGGCGACTACTACGGACAGAGCGCCCGCGTGAGCACCGGAGGCGTGTGGAACATTCGCGCGATCACCAAGTACACGTACCCGATCTGCGCGTTGAACGTCGTCGGGGCGCGTCCGATCGGTCCGTCCAGCTCCGGCCCCTGGGCATACAACAACACGTCGGTCACGACGTATCTCAACGTAGGACTGACGTACCCATCCAGTGGTGGCGGTAGTCATAACGTCAACGGCGCCTACAGCCGATCGACGTGACGGCAGCAGCTCGGGCAAGCCTGAAGCCCTGCGTCGCCCTGATCGTCGGAGCGGTCCTGCTCCTGAGTGGCTGTGTGGCCGAGCAGACCACAGGCGCCGAACCGCAACTGCTCACCGCAGATCAGATCAGGGAGTACGCTGCGCAAGAGCGGGATGCCGGTCACACGGAGCAGGCCGGCATTCTCGACGACGGCAAGGTCACCTCCGACGAATACTCGAATGCATTCGGCTTGCTGGCGGACTGCCTTTCGGCAAAAGGACTCCTGGTGAGTGAGCCTGCGATGGATCCGGTCAGCAACGTTCGGTATGCATTTTCGTACGACTACAACGGCATCAATCAGGTCGAAGCCCTCCGTGTGATCGATAGTTGCGAAGCGGAGTTCTGGACGACTGTGTCTGTGGCGTTCAGCCTGTCTCGCGAAGAGCGGATGGACCCAGCGCTCGCTGACTACGCGGATGGCTGCTTGCGCGACCGCGGCTACGCTCCGGCTGAAGGCTCCAGTTCGGTCCGCGATCTCGTTCACGAGCTAGGTGATGACGCTTCCGATGATGTCGTCGAATGCGTTCATCGGGGAGTGCTCGAGCTGTTCCCCGATCTGCCTTCGGTCGCCATCGGCTACTAGTCGTCGACAACGCACCGACTCACCCGGACAGTGAACATGTCGTCGGAACGCCCCAACGCCCGTCGCGCGAAGCCACCCGTCGTCCTCTGGATCATCGGCGGGGCGGTATGGTGTCTGCTCCCGGTCCTGCTGATCGCCTTCCTATGGGCGAAATCTTCACAATTGGTCGACGCGGAAGCTCCACGAGCCTGGGCGCCGATCGTTCTCAATTCCGCACCGATCGATCGTCCGGTGAGCGTCGAAATAACCTGGCGTCCCGACGTCGACGTCATCGCGCCCGCCTGGGCGGGTCTGGTGACGAGCGTCGAGTTCACCGCCGGGTCGACCGTTACCAGTGGCTCCACCATCTTGTCCATCGACGATGTCGGGCGACTCGCCCTTCACACCCCACGTCCGTTCTTCCGTCAACTGTCAAATGGGATGACCGGTGACGATGTCCTCATGCTGAATGAGGTGCTCGCTGATCTGGGATTCAGGCACGGCGATTCGAGTCGATACACGACGGCGACGACCGCGGGTGTGCGCCAACTCGCAGAAGCGCTCGGAGTGCCGCAAGCGTCGTCGGCCCGGACGTTCGACCCGGGGTGGGTCATCTACTTGCCGGCTGGGAGCGTCATAGTCGGTGACAGCCGTATCCAGGTGGGGGTTCCTGCACCTGCCGCCGGAAGCGCAATATTCGAGGCTGCCGGAGGTGTCTCGTCGGCGCGTCTGATTGAGCCAGTCGGCGTATCCGGCACGGCTGAAGTTTCGCCCGACCCTTCCCCGACGAAGTCGCCGACCATTCCTTCTGCTCCGGAAGTTCAACCGATCGCGGCCGGCCCGCAGGAACAGCTCGTGCTGGGTGGAAGATTGATACCTCTCGCGGAGGACCGCCAGGCCGTAGCCGAAGCGGGATTGCTGACGATAGAGGAGTTGGTGGACCCGGACGAGCCGATCGTCTCCGGCGCTCTTCGTTCTGAACCCGATGGCGAGACGTGGACTGTGCCAAGCGCTGCGCTGGTACAGACCAGCTCAGGGGTCTGCCTCGTCGTCGACCGAGGCGCGGATGCTTCCCCGGTCGGAATCGAGGTCGGCGTCGTCGGTTCCAGGATAGGCGTCACGATCGTGCGGGGCGCGCTCAAGCGTGCCGACAGGGTTCTGATCGCACCCTCCACAGGGGAGGCACAAGGGTGCCCCTCGGCCTGAGCCACTGCATCGTCCAGGTAGGCGGAGTCACCGTGCTGCAGGATGTCACCCTCTCGGTCCCTCCCGGTCAGGTGACTGCCCTCATGGGACCATCCGGCGTCGGGAAGACCACTATTCTCCGCGTGCTGTGGGGCGACCTGCTTCCAGCATCCGGGACAGTCGAACGGCCATTCAGCTACGACCAAATGGCTTGGATCCCGCAGTCAGCGCCGGTTCTTCCGCGGCGCACGGCCCTCGCGAACGTGGCTCTAGGGCCGTATTCGCTCGGGTTGTCCGAGGCTCGAGCCATTGCGACAGCCGCAATAGCACTCGCGGCCCTCGGCATGACCGAGCTTGCGGATCGCGAGGCGCGAAAGTTGTCGGGCGGCGAGAGACAACGAGTGGCCGTGGCGCGGGCTCTCGCCGGTGCCAGGAAGGTCGTTCTCGCAGACGAACCCACGGCCTCGCTGGACGCGCAGAGCCGCGACACGGTAGTGAACGCCCTCCGCAAGGTCGCGATGTGCGGAGGAACCGTGTTGGTGGCGACCCACGACCTCGCGGTAGCGGCGCAATGCGACTCGGCGATCGTGGTGGAGGATCGGCGAACACGCGTAGTGGCAGGGCTGGCCGATGTTTAGCATCCGGCGGCTGGTCATCGAGGAGGCAACGAACGTCCTTGCCGCGCGCCTCGCATCGGGGTCCTTGTTCCTCGCGGCCCTGGCGGCCGGGTTCCTCGTCCCAGCCGTGAACTTCTCCGAGTCTCTGCATATTGTCGAGACGAACAGCAAGTTCGTCGAGGCCGGTGTGAATGTCGTCGTCGCATCCAGAGGGGACAAGAATCCGTTGGATGGTCGACGATGCGAGGAACTGAATCGACTGGAGGGGATTGCCAGCGCGGGAGGTGTCGGCGTCGCCGACACGGTGTACCTCTCAACTCGACCCGGTCAAGCGGTCACGCTGATCCCGGGGACCACGCACGCGGCCGAACTCATATGGCCGAACGACTCCCCCGACACTTTGCGCGCGGCATCGATCGTTGTCGGAGCGAGTATCGGACGGGACTACGGTCTTGTTCCTGGCTCGCTCATCAAGCTGGCCACGTCAGCTGGCGGCGGTGAATCCACCACCGCCATCGTCGATTACGTGGCGTCTCCGACCACCCGAACCGCCGAGGCAGACACGACGATCCTCTACAGGGCGGCCATCACATCTGTAGCGAGCTGCTACGTGGAATACACGTCCGCCGGTCGCGGCACCTTGGGGAGCGTCGTCTCAGGGTGGTGGGATCCCGTGACCAACGTGATACTTTCGCCCCTTTTCGTCGACCGGAGCGGCGCCTTCGAGCCCCTCTCGTCCGCGCTTCAATCGCGCATGAGTCAGTGGGTCGGGCTCGCAGCGGCTGCGCTGTCAGGGGCGATCTTCGTCGCCTACGTGCGGTCGAGACGATGGGAGTTCGCCACCTATGTTCGACTCGGCCTCACGGCGGGAGGGGCCACGATCTTCGCGCTCGTCGACTCGTATCTACTTCTTCTGCTGCCCATGGCAGTCGGGTTCTCCCTATGGCTCACCGTCGATGCTTCCATGACCACAGTCGACGTCCCCAGCAAAACTGCAGTACTGAGTTCCTTGGTCGCATTCGCCTCCGTGCCCCTGTTCGTGCCCCTCGTCGCGGTCGTGATCGCACGAGGGGCACCGTCCAGCATCTTCGCCGAACGGTAGGCCTGCGCGCGGCCTACGCGAACGCGAACGCCGGCGGCAGCACCAGCACCATTGCGATGGCCCAGGCGGCGAGCGCCGGCACGTACGAGACCTGCCACCGTTCGACGCCCCCGCGCCGCAGCATCAGCCACGCGCTTCCGAGCAGGTTCACCAGCAGCAGCAGGTTGAGCCCGAGCGCGGCGACCCGGTTGGGGGTGAAGCCGAATTCGCCGATCCTCATGAACATCGAGACCAGCACCAGGATGTCGAGCACGATCGCCCCGATCACAGCCACCAGCCGCACGGCATCCATCACGCGTCCCGGGCGTCTCGCGGAGATGCCGTACACGACCAGGCCGACGACGACGAGGAGCAGAGCGTCGAACACGACGAGCAGTTCGCGGTCGAACTCCCGGCCGACGCCGGCGCCGAAGTAGACGACGACGGCGACGACGAGCATCACCGCGAACAGCGGTGTGAAGATCGCGGTCAGCACGGGCGCGAGGTTCTCGACGATGCTCTTCTTCGCCTCCACCAGCCAGGCGGCGACGACGGCCGCCCCGGCGGCACCGGACGGCAGCACCCAGGCGAAGACCTCGTCGGTGACATCCGGCGCGATCGGCATGAGGATGAAGCCGGTGAGCACGAGCAGCACCCCGCCGCCGAGCGCGATCAGCGTGTAGTAGATCAGCCATTCGCCCGAGAACCGGATGAAGTCCATGCGCCGCGGCGCGGACCCGATGTCGCCGCCGACATACGCGACCCCCACCGCGAACCACAGCACGACCGGCAGGTGCAGCATCGCGATCAGCGCGGTGTTCGAGTCCGCCGTGTACGGCCACGCGTTGACGGCGATGGCGACCACCGCGACGGCCGCGGCGAGCATCGCGAGACGCGGCCCCCGCATCCTGCGCACCACCGCGAAGTAGCCCGCCACGGGCGTCACCAGGAAGAGCCCGAGGTTGCGACCGAACCAGTCGGCGGTGCCCTCGCCGAAGAGCATGTCTCCGGCGGGCTGCCCGCTCATGGCGATCGCGCGGCCGATCAGGATGCCGATGGCCGCGATCGCCGCGAACGTCACCATGGCGATGGCGGTGCGTCTGCCGTCGTCGCCCGGACGGGCGAGCGCGAGCTGCTTCCAGAGCCGGTCGCCGTGCTCACGCGCGAATTCGGCGCTGACGGCGCTGACCTCGCCGAGCCGGCCGACGGCGATCAGGAACGCCTCATCGGGCGTCAGGCCCGCCTTCTCGAGGTCGGCGAGCTGCTCGCGGAGGTTGTCCTCCAGCTCGTCGGCGTCGGCCGTGTCGACGGTGCGGGTGCGCAGCACCGCGGTGCGCCACTCCCCGATGCGGGTCTCGATGTCGCTCATGCGCCCGCCAGCTTCCAGATGCCGCCGAGGGTGCGGGTCGCTGTCGCCCATTGCCGGCGCTGCTCGGCGAGCTGGGCGCGCCCGCTGTCGGTGATCTCGTAGTAGCGGCGCCGGCGGCCCTCATCGGACGTGCCCCAGTGGCTGGTGATGTGTCCGAGCCGCTCGAGACGGTGGAGAAGCGGGTAGAGCATGCCGTCAGTCCATTCGAGGTCGCCGCCGGAGAGGTCGCGCACGCGCTTCAGGATGGCGTAGCCGTAGCTCGCCCCGTCCGCGAGGATCGCGAGGACCAGCGGGGTCGCCATGGCGGCGACCAGGTCCTTGTCGATGTTCACGGCTCGACTCTATACCTTGTGGCGCTAGGTATCTAGCTCTGCTAGGTATCCAGCACGGCTAGGGTGTCGCCATGACCCGCCGTCGCGCCCGAAGCTGGGTGGATGTCGTCATCGGCTGGATCGACCGGATACCCGGCCCGCCCTGGGCCGTCTACGCGGCCCTCGTCGTCCTCAGCGTCGTCGCGAGCGTCATCCCGCGGCTGCTCGACGGGGCACTCATCGACGGCCTGACCATCGCCTTCGCCGCTCTCACCTTCACCCCGTTCGCCGTCCTCCACGCGACCGCTCACGCGTCGCGCCGCGCCCTCGCCGAATTCCGCCCGGCGCTCGGCGCCCTCGAACCCGACTACGACGAGCTGGAGCGCCGGCTCGCCACCACCTCGGCAGCGGCGGCGATCGTGAGCATCGTGCTCAGCGCCGCGATCGTGACGGGCGGTGCGGTCTCCGTCCGCGGCGGCTGGGGGATCGCGCCCGAGAACTCGGTGCTCACGAACGCGGTGACGATCGTGCAGGAGGTGATCCTGAACGCGGCGCTGCTGACCTTCCTGCTGCACCAGGTCGGCGTGGTCCGGACGATCACGAGGATCCATCGCGACGCGACCGGCATCGTGCTGTGGGACGTCCGCCCGCACCGGGCCTTCGCCCGTGTCACGGTCCTGACGGCGATCGCCATCGTCGTGCTCTACGTCACCGCCGCCGTCGGCTCCGCGCTCACGAGCGACAACCCGGCGATCGCCGCCGGGCTCGGCGTCGTCGCGCTCGCCATCGCCACCGTGGCGTTCGCCGGGCCGCTGGCCGGGATGCGGCGCCGCCTCGTCCGCGAACGCGACCGGCAACTCGGCGAGACGGACCGCGCGTTCGAGGCGGTGGCGACACGGCTGCGCGCCGACGTCGACGCGAGCGACTTCGATGCTGCGGCCCGCCTCGAGGGCGTGGTGTCCGCGCTCTCCGGGGAACGCGCTCGCCTGCGCGCGGTGTCGACCTGGCCGTGGAGCGCCGACACCCTGCGCGCCTTCCTCACCAGCCTCGGCGTGCCGATCGCGCTCTGGCTCGTGACGACCCTCCTCGGCCGCCTGCTGTTCCCCTAACCCAGGATCGCGTCGAGGGCGGCGTGATCGCCCTCGGTCGCGAGCGCGGGCAGCAGCGCGTCACCGGTGAGCGCCGCGAGCAGGTCGTCGCGCGACAGCCCTGCCTCGAGCAGCAGACCCAGTTCGTCCGGTTCTATCCCGCCCGACGCGGGCCCGTTGCCCATGTCGGTGCCGTACAGGATGCGCCCCCCGGCGGCGTGGAAACGCCGCACGTTCCCGAGGGCGCGCGAGAGATCCTGTTCGGCGTGGATCCGCAGGGTGCTGATCCACGTCATCCGGGATGCCATGGCCGCCACGAGCGCGGGGTCGAGCGTCTCCGAGAACGGGGCATGCGCGAACGCGTCGGCCCCCGCCGCGAAGGCACGCTCGGCCTGCCCGGCACCCTCCACATGCGCCACGACTCGTCGTCCCGCCGCGTGGGCGGAGGCGACCACCGTGGACAGCACCTCGTCAGGCCAGACCGGTCCGGCATCCCGGTTCAGGGCGATCTTGATGAGCGCGGCACCGGATGCGAGCTGTTCGGCCACCGCGGCATCCACGTCGCCCGGCCCCACCTCGCGAAAGAGCCCGCCGGCTGCCCAGGGCCGCGTGCTCGGGTAGCCGCCGACAGCGGTGAGCATCCTGCCGGCGCGCACGACCTCGACGGAACCCGCGGCGACCGGACGCGCCGACCCGAGATCGAGCACCCGCGCCAGCCCGCCGGCCGCGACCGTCGCCGGGTCGACGAGCTCCAGGTGCACGTGGTGGTCGGTGAACCTCACAGCGCACGCTCCTACAGGGCGGAGATCCGGGTGCGCACCTCGAACAGCTCGGGGAAGAACGTGATCGACAGCGCGCGTTCCAGGAACTTCACGCCCGCCGAGCCGCCGGTCCCCGTGCCCATGCCGATCGTGCGCTGCACGGTGCGCAGGTGCCGGAAACGCCAGAGCTGGAAGTTGTCCTCCAGGTCGACCAGCTCCTCGCACGCCTCGTACACCGCCCAGTGCGACTCCGGGTCGTTGTACACGTCGGCGAACACGTCGATCAGCTGTTCGTTCACCGAGTACGGCTGCGTCACGTCGCGCTCCAGCACCGCTGCCGGCACCGGGATGCCGCTGCGGGCCGCCCAGCGCAGGAACTCGTCGTAGAGGCTGGGACTCTCGAGCGCCGCCTGCACCGCGGCGTAGGCGGCCGGCTGGTTCTCGAACACCTGCAGCAGCTTCGCGTCCTTGTTGCCGAGCAGGAACTCGAGCATGCGGTACTGATACGACTGGAACCCGGACGAGGTGCCGAGCGACCCGCGGAACTCCGAGTACTCCGACGGCGTCAGCGTCGCGAGCACCGACCACTGGTGGGTCATGGTCTCCTGGATGTGCTTCACCCGGGCGATCCGCTTCAGCGCGGTCGCCGGGTCGTCCGCGGAGAACCGCTCGGCAGCGGACACCAGCTCGTGGATGACCAGCTTCAGCCAGAGCTCCGTGGTCTGGTGCTGGACGATGAACAGCAGCTCGTCGTGGTGCGCGGGCGAACTGGCCGGATGCTGTGCATTCAGCAACTCGTCGAGGTGGAGGTAGGAGCCGTAATTCAGTCGCCCCGAATCGAGGAGCGGTTCGGTTGCCATGCTCGAACACTACGCGCCGCCCGCGTGTCAAGGCCCCCGCGCGAGCACCCTGAACCCGTACCCTGAATGCGAGAGGTTCCAGGAGGCACAGCTGAACGCGTCACACGACGACGCCGCCATACCGGCCCTGCTCGGTCGTTACCGCCCGATCAGCATCGTCGGGCATGGGGGCATGGCGACCGTCTACCGCGCGGTGGACGAGACGCTCGGCCGCGAGGTCGCGATCAAGATGTTCCGCACCGGCGCGGAAGCCGACCTGACGCGACACCAGGAGGAGACCCGGGTGCTCGCCGGGCTCAACCACCACGGCCTGGTGACGCTGATCGACGCGGGCGTCGACGACAGCATGCCCGAGGAGCGGCACCCGTTCCTGGTGATGGAGCTGGTCGAGGGCACCAATCTCGAGGATGCGCTGCAGCAGCGCGCCTTCAACCCGCGCGAGATCAGCGAGATCGCCTACGACGTGGCGGAGGCGCTGGAGTTCGTGCATGCGCACGGCGTCGTCCACCGGGACATCAAGCCGTCGAACATCCTGCTGGTCGAATACGGCACCTCGTCGTTCCGCACGCGCGCCCGGCTCACCGATTTCGGCATCGCGCTCGACGCGGAGAGCGCCCGGCTCACCTCGGACCAGGCGACCACGGGGACGGCGGCCTACCTCAGCCCGGAGCAGGCCAGCCGGCTGGAGGTCACCTCCGCCACCGACGTGTACTCGCTCGGGCTGGTGCTGCTGCAGTGCTTCACCCGGCGGCTCGCGTTCCCCGGCGAGCCCGTCGAATCCGCGCTGAAGCGGCTCGTCGAGGACCCGCAGATCCCCGACGACCTGCCCGACGGCTGGACCACGATCCTGCGGGGGATGCTGGCCCGCGACCCGGCCGACCGCCCCGACATCGCGGAACTCACCGTCCGGTTCCGCCAGGCCGTGATCGCGGCGAGCTCGCGGCACAAGACCGGCGATGCGGCCGTGGACGAGCAGAGGCGGATGGATGCGGTGAACCGCTACCACATCCTGGACACCGCACCCGAGGGCGCCTTCGACCGCGTCACCTCGATCGCCGCACGGTCGCTGGATGTGCCGATCGCGCTGATCACGATCCTCGCGTCGGACCGGCTGTGGATCAAAGCCCGGCTCGGCATCGATATCGATCAGTTCGCCCTGCTGCCCGAGGTGAGCGCGCAGGTGGCCACCTACAAACGCTCATGGGCCGTGCCCGACACACTGCAGCACGCCCGGCTGGCCTCGCACCCGCTCACCACCGGCGAGGTGGGGATGCGCTCGGTCGCGGGCACGCCGATCATCGACCCGGACGGCGCCACCATCGGGATGCTCGTCGTCATGGACACCCAGCCGCGGGAGTTCACCCCCGACGACCTCGCCACGCTCGAGGATCTGGCGGCGATCATCGTCAGCGAACTGGTGCTACGGCTGGAGGCGCAGCCTCAGAGCGCGTCGAGCGCCGGCACCTGACCGGCGACCAGCCGGGTTCGCGCCGCCTCGACCGGCATCCATTCGGCGCGATCGACCTCGGGGAAGGACTGCAGGCGTCCCGAGCGAGGCGGCCATTCGAGTTCGAACGTGCCGCCGCTGACCTCGCCGGGCGCGAAACCGGGGGCCTCGGCCGCGAACACTTCGACCGTCTTGCCGGAGGAGTAGCGGAAGACACCCAGCGGACGGTAGTCGGCCTCGGGTGCGGTGACCCCGATCTCCTCGGCGAACTCGCGCCGCGCCGCGGCGAACGTGTCTTCGTCGCCGTCGAGCTCGCCCTTCGGGATCGACCACGCCCGTTCGTCTTTGCGGGCCCAGAACGGCCCGCCCATGTGGGCGACGAACACCTCCAGACCCCCGGCTCCGCGGCGATAGAGCAGGATGCCGGCACTGGCCACCGCACGCATCAGAGCCTCGCCAGCCCTTCGGCGCACACCCCGTCGGCCGCCCGGTGCCGGGCGAGGAGCGCCACCCGCTGCTCGGCGTAGTGCCGGCGCATCGTGCTCGCGCCCGACATGCGGCCGCGGTACAGGGCCAGTTCGCGCATCGTCTCCACATCGACGACCGGATCCCCGGTCAACTGGGCTTCGAGCTGCGTGACACGGTCGCCCCACCAGCGCAGCTGATGTTCGATCTCGTGCTCGTGCTGGTCGAGCAGGAGCGCCGCCTCGGCGATCTCGTCGAGCTCATCCGCGTAGGTCTGCAGGTGCGGGGCCATGCCGGGGGACGCCGCGTCGGCGAGCCTGCGCACCTCGGCCGCCACGGCATCCGGGAGCATCTCGGGGTCGGCATCGCGGGCGGCGCGCGCGATCGTCGCGACGCTGATCGCGTCGAGAACGACGATCTCCGACAAGAGCCCCTCCCCGGCGAGAGTATAGGAAACTTCACATCGGTTCGTCCCCGGAATGCGCAGGATTCCGATGTGGTTGCATGGAATATGACCGCTGAGCTGGAATTCGGACTCGACACCTTCGGCGACGTGACCGTCGGCCCCGACGGGCAGCGCCTGCCGTACGACCAGGTCATCCGCAACGTCGTCACCGAGGCGGTGCTCGCCGACGAGGTCGGCGTCGACTTCTTCGGCATCGGGGAGCACCACCGCGACGACTTCGCCGTGAGCGCCCCGGAGGTCGTGCTGGCCGCCATCGCCAGCAAGACGGAGCGCATCCGGCTGGGCACCGCGGTCACCGTGCTGAGCTCCGACGACCCGGTGCGCGTGTTCGAGAAGTTCGCCACCCTCGACGCCGTCTCGAACGGTCGCGCCGAGATCATCCTCGGCCGCGGCTCGTTCACCGAGTCGTTCCCGCTGTTCGGCTTCGACCTCTCCGACTACGAGCGGCTCTTCGAAGAGAAGATCGACCTGCTCTCGAAAGTCCTGACGGAAGACGCCGTCACCTGGCAGGGAACGATCCGGCCTCCGCTCACCGACCAGCAGGTGTACCCGAAGACCGCGTCCGGCTCGATCCGGACCTGGGTGGGCGTCGGCGGAAGCCCCGAGTCGGTGGTGCGTGCGGCGCACTACGAGCTGCCGCTGGTGCTCGCGATCATCGGCGGCGAGCCCGCGCGCTTCAGCCCGTACGTGGAGCTCTATCGTCGCGCCCTCGCGCAGATGGGGCACGACACCACCCTCCCGGTCGCCGTGCACTCGCCGGGATTCGTCGCCGCCACCGACGAGGAGGCGGCCGAGCTGCTCTGGCCGCACCACAAGAAGATGGTCGACCGGATCGGCGCCGAACGCGGCTGGCCTCCCACGAACCGCGAGCGGTTCGAGCAGGAGATCGCGACCGGCGCCCTTCACGCCGGGTCGCCCGAGACGGTGGCGCGCAAGATCGCGCAGACGGTCACCGACCTCGGCGTGCAGCGGTTCGACCTGAAGTACTCGACGGGAGAGCTGCCGCACGAGCACCTGATGACGTCGATCGAGCTCTACGGGACGCAGGTGATCCCCCGGGTGCGGGAGCTGCTGGCTCAGGAGACCGCCGAACTCGCCTCGTAGAATCCGGGCGTGACCTCGACCGCACCGCCCCGGCGACGGGGCCACACCGAACGTGACGAGGCCAGGTACCGGGCGCGCATCGTGCGCGGGGCGACGTTCTGGACGAGCCGGCAGGTTCACGAAGACCTGACCATCGTCGTGAAGCGGTTCCCGGTGCGCCACCAGCCGGTCGACACGGATCGCACGTTCGTGCTGGTGCATGGCATCGGGGTGTCGTCGCGCTACTTCCAGCCGCTCGCCGCCGAGCTCGCCCACCTCGGAGCCGTCTACCTCGTCGACCTGCCGGGCTACGGCGCCGCCCCCGACCCGCATCGCGACGTCACCATCGCCGAGCACGCCGCCGTGCTCGCGTCGCTGCTGCGGCGGTCCGGGCTCGAGGGCTCCGTCATCGCCGGCCACTCCTGGGGATGCCAGGTGGTGTCGGCGCTGGCACGCGACCATCCCGATGTCACCGACCGCATCATCCTGATGTCGCCGACGATGATGCCCACGGCCCGCACGTTCTGGCGCGCCACCGCGAACCTGCTGAGGGATTCGCTGCGGGAGCCGCCCGCCTTGTTCGTCATCGCTGTGACCGACTACCTGGTGCGGTGCGGGCTGCCGTACCTGCTGCGACAGGTGCCGCATATGCTCCGGGATGCGATCGAGCACCGGGTGGGCGAGCTGCGTGCCCGGGTGCTCGTCGTCAACGGCGACCGCGACCCGATCGTGGCGCCGGAGTGGGCGCGCGAACTGAGCGAGCTCTCCGAGCGGGTGGAGCTGCGCGAGGTGCAGGGTCCGCACGTGATCATGCACACCGAGCCGGAGATGATCGCGGGGCACATCCGGGAGTGGCTGGCCTCATGAGGCGCTCACAGCACGCCTGGCATCTGATGCGGGACTACCCGAACGCCCTGCGCGTGCGTGCGCTGAGTCTGCACGTGCGGGTGCCGGGGGAGTGGGCCACCGGCGACCGGCGGCCCGTCGTGCTGCTGCCCGGAGTGTATGAGACCTGGCATTTTCTCCACGTGATCGGGCACGAGCTCAGCCGGCGGGGGCATCCGGTGCACGTGGTGCCGCAGCTGGGTCTCAACATCCGGCCGATCCCGCAGTCGGCATCCATCGTCGCCGCGCAGCTGGCCGCGCGCGACCTGCGCGGCGTCGCCCTCGTGGCGCACAGCAAGGGCGGGCTGATCGGCAAGCAGCTGATGACGACCGACGACCCGGAGCGCCGGATCGACCGGCTGATCGCGGTGGCGACGCCGTTCGCCGGGTCGGGGATGGCACGGCTGACCCCGTGGCGGACGATGCGGGCGTTCCTGCCGGGGGACCCTGTCATCCGCACCCTGGGGGAGTTGCGCGAGCCGAACGCGAACGTCACCTCGATCTACCCGCGCTTCGACCCGAACATCCCGGAGGGTTCGCGGCTCGAGGGCGCAGTCAACGTCGAGATCCCGGTGATCGGGCATTTCCGGATCCTCGAGGCACCGGCCACGATCCAGGCGGTGATCCGGGCCGTCGAGGCGTAGCGTGGCGCCATGAACCCAGCGAAGGGGCGTGACCGCGCTCATGCCGCGCAGCGGGTGCGCCGCAGGAGCGGCGGCGCACGATGAACAGGGATCAACGTCTCGTCGTCACGATCGCCGTGCTCGCGTCGTTCGTGTCGTTCCTCGACGGCACCGTGGTCAACGTCGCGCTGCCCGCGATCGCGAAAGAGCTCGGCGGCGGCATCACCACCCAGCAGTGGGTGGTCGATGCGTACCTGATCACCCTCGGGGCGCTCATCCTGGTGGCGGGTTCGGTGAGCGACGTCTACGGCCGCGTCCTGGTAATGCGGATCGGGCTGATCGCGTTCGGTGTCGCGTCGATCGCGATCGCGGCGGCGCCGAGCCCCGAGTTCCTCATCGTCGCGCGCGGGGTGCAGGGCATCGCCGGCGCCCTGCTGGTGCCGAGCTCGCTGGCGCTGATCACCTCGAATTTCCGGGGGGCAGCGCAGGCCAGGGCCATCGGGGTGTGGACCGCGTTCACCAGCGGCGCGACGATCATCGGGCCGCTGCTCGGCGGGATGTTCGTCGATCTGCTGTCGTGGCGGTGGGCGTTCCTGATCAACGTGCTGCCGATCGCGGTCACGCTGTGGCTGCTGGTGGTGCTCGGCCACAAAGACGTCCGTCAGCCCGGCGTCTCGATCGACTACCTCGGCGCGGTGCTCTGCACGCTCGGGCTCGGCGGGCCGGTGTATGCGCTCATCGAGGCGCCGAACCTCGGCTGGGGCCACCCGGCGATCTCCCTGTCGCTCGTGCTCGGCCTGCTCGCCTTCGCCGGCTTCCTGGTGCGGCAGCGTTTCGCGCGTCATCCGATCATGCCGCTGTCGCTGTTCGCGATCCGCAACTTCTGGGCGGGAAACGTCGCCACCGCGTTCATCTACGGCGCGCTCTCGCTGGTCTTCTTCGCCCTCGGGGTCTACCTGCAGCGCGACGACGGACCGAACCTCCCCGCGACCCTGGCAGGCGTCGCGACACTGCCCATCACCATCCTGATGGTGCTGTTCAGTTCGCGGGTGGGCGCCCTCTCGGGACGGTTCGGGCCGCGGCTGTTCATGACCGTCGGCCCGATCCTGATGGGGGTGGGGTCACTGCTCTTCCTCACCGTGGGGGAGTCGTTCGACTACTGGTGGCAGGTGCTGCCGGGGGTGCTGGTGTTCGGTGTCGGGCTGACCCTCACCGTCTCGCCGCTCACCTCGGCGATCCTCGGGGCCATCGACATGTCGCAGTCCGGGATCGCATCGGCGGTCAACAACGCGGTGTCCCGCGTCGCGGGCCTCATCGTGATCGCGATGATCGCGTTCATCGTCGCGGGGGATTCCATCACCCTGGAGGGGTTCCACCGCGCCGCCATCGTGGCCGGCGCGCTCCTGTTCGCGGGCGGGCTGGTGTCGCTGGCCGGCATCCGCAACCCGGTGCAGGAGGGCGGCGACGCCGAGGCGGCCCCGGCCGGCGCCGCTACGAGCTGAGGGCGGCGTCCAGCAGCACCCGCTCACCGGAGGCGTCGCGCACCTGCAGGTGGGCGATGTCGTCGAGCGCCACCGCGGTGCCGGCGGTGACGACCACCTGATCACCCGCGCCGGACGACCAGGTCGACAGCGCGGATTCGCTGCCGTCGGCGTCGGTCACCCAGAGCGCGTACTGCACCGGCGTGTACGGGCCGTTGACCGGGTCGGGATGCCAGGTGCACGTCATCCGGATGCTGGTGCCCCAGGCGAGCCGGCTCAGCTCCGCGGTGGCCTCCACCGGCACGTCGTCGGCGGTCGCCACGAACGCCACGGTCGCCGCCGGCGGTTCGGTGACCTGCGGCGTGGGCTGCGTGACCGGGGGCTCGGTGGAGGAGAAGAGGGCGGGAACGGTCAGGGTGAGCACAGTGGCGAGAGCGGCCGCGGCCGCCACCGCCCCGGCCGAGAACAGCCCACGGCGCACCCGGCGCGCGCGGTCGCGAGCCCGGATGCGCTCGACCAGATCCGCGGGGGGCCGCCCGTCGTCCTCCGGGTCGAGCACCGCGAACGCACGCGCAGCGTCGAGACGACCGAGCAGGCCGGGCAGGGCACTGAGCTCGGCGACGGCGGCGCGGCACGACTTGCAGCCCTCCAGGTGGGTCTCGAACTCGCGGCGGTCCGCGGGGGACAGCGAACCCAGCACGTACGCCGCGTCCCAGTCGGCGTAGCGGGTGTGGCCGGTGGCGCTCATCGGGTGACCCCCTTCTCTTGCAGCGCGAGACGCAGGGCGCGCAGCCCGTAGTGGAGGCGGGACTTCACCGTGCCCTCGGGGATCCCGAGTTCGGCGGCCGTCTCCGCGATGCTGCGGCCCCCGTAGTAGCTGTGGACGATGACGGCGCGGTGGTCGTAGGTGAGCGCGCCGAGCGCCTCCTCCACCAGCAGCGCCTCGAAGAGCGCATCGGTGCGGTCCCGGTCGGCGCGCTCCGGCAGCGTGTCGGTGGTCAGCTCATGCCGTCTGCGGGCGCTGCGGAACTCGTCGATCACCAGGTTGCGGGCCACCGTGAAGAGCCACGACCGGGTGCTCTCCGGCTTCTGCCCGATGATCGCCGGTGTGCGCCAGGCGCGCAGCAGCGTCTCCTGCACGATGTCGTCGGCACCGGCCCGGTCCCCGGTCAGGTGGACGACGTAGCGCCAGAGGGCGGTGGCGTGCGCGTCGGAGAGGGCGCGCAGCGCCTCCGCCTCGTCCGTGCTCATGCGGCGCGCCTCCCTCGCATACCCGTTAACACGTCGTCCGCGCCCTCCTGGTTCACCCGACAGACGAGATGACGAGCATCGCCACGTCCACGAGGGCCGCGAGGATCACCAGCCGGAACAGCACCCGCGTCGGCGTGCGCCTGAGGCCGAGCACCAGACCGGCGAAGGCGATGATCACCGCGACACCGGTTCCGGCGATGCCGAGCGGGGTGGTGAACCCGATTCCGGCGGCGAGCGCGATCGCGGCGGCGAGCAGGGTGACCCAGGTGAGGACGAGCGATCCGACGCGTCCGATGCGGTGCGGCAGGCCGCGCACGCCGGTGCGGGCGTCATCCTCCAGGTCGGGCAGCACGTTGGCGAAGTGGGCGCCCGCCCCGAGCAGCGCCCCGGCGGCCGTGATCCACACCGGGGCGAACGCCGGCTGCGGGGCGGCGAGGGTTACGAGCGACGGCAGCACCCCGAACGCGGCGATGTACGGCAGCACCGACAGCGGCGTCCGCTTCAGGCCGGCGTTGTAGGCCCAGCCTCCGCCGAGGTTGACCAGATGCGCGAGCACGGCAGGCCAGCCCAGCACGAACGACAGACCGATGGCTGCCACGGCCGCTGCCACCGCGACGTTGCGGGCCAGCGCGGGGGCGACGTCGCCGCGCGCGACCGGCTTGTCGGCGCGGGCCACAGCGCGGTCCCGGTCGGCGTCGATCCAGTCGTTGGACAGGCCGACGGATGCCTGGTTGAGCGCCATGACCAGCCCGAGCACGACGACCCGCCACGGCTCCAGCCCGCCGGCGACGGCGAGCAGCACCGTGATCGCGGTGACGGCGACGGCGGGGCCGGGGTGCGTGGAGAGGAGGATCGCGCGCATCCGGCCCATGGGCACAGCGTATCCGGCGGCGTCCCGGGCTGATCTCCAGCGGCGGGCGTCTACCCTGGAGGGGAGATGCCTACCTTCGACGACGTCCACGCGCTCGCCCAGGTGATGCCGGGCCGGTGGACCGTCAAAGCCACCAACCTCCCGGCGTGGCTGACGGGGGAACGTCGCGATGCGCTGCTCGAGTTCGAGGTGACGGGACAGAACCCCCTGGCCCTCTCCAGCGTGCTGTCCTTCACCGACCCCGACGGCAAGGCGAAGGCGACCCGCACCCGCGACCGGTGGAACGGGTCCGGGTTCACCCGCGGCGGCGTGCTGTCCCGCATCCGCTGGGAGGTGGCGGGCGCCCGGCAGGGTCTGCTGGTGCTGCGCTACGAGAAGTCCCTCGCGACAGAGGCGGGGGTGGATGTGGTGGTCGCCGAGGGCATCGATGCGACCGAACTGCGGTCGGTCATTGCCGCCGCCCCGGCGTCTTTCGGCCTGACGCTGGAGGAGTTCGCGAGCCTGACCTGGCTCGACCACCTGCCGCCGATCGAGTGATCAGGCGATCGCGATCTCGACCCCGATGAACTCGGCGTAGCGGTCGAGCGCGGCGCGCACGCCGCGCGCGGTGGTCGCGGTGAAGCTGCCGAACGGGGTGAGTTCGATCGTGATCAGCTTCGTCGTCGCCTTCCGGCGCTTCCAGGTTCCGGCGATCCGGCCGTCGACCACGATGGTCGGCAGGAACACGCCGTTGCCCCCCGGCACGATCGTGAGCCAGTGCTCGCGCGCCAGTTGCGGGGTGCGGTCGGTGTAGCCGAGCACGAACTCGTCGAAACCGGGGAGCAGGTGCACGCCGCGCGGAGCCGGCTCGAGGCCGGGACGCAGGAAGTAGGTCTCGCCGTCGACCTCGATACGCTCGAGGGCGTCGCCGGCGGCGGCGAGCCCGGCGCGGGCGTCGGTGAGCGTCAGCGACGACCACCAGGCGAAGTCTTTCGCCGTTGCCGGGCCGTGCCCGAGCATGTAGCGCAGCGCGAACTCGCGCAGCGCCTCCTCGCCCGAGAGCGTGCGCGGCGTGGTGACCCATTCCTCGAGCAGCGCCCAGCGGTCCCGCCCGGACTGCACCACGACGCCGGTCTGGGCCAGCTGGCCCAGGGTGTGGATGCCGCGCTGGCCGTCCGGCGGGATCCCGGCGGCGCCGAACTCCGCGAAGAGCTCTGCCCGGCTCAGGTGCCGCCCCCCGGAGAGCGCACCCCGTACCGCCCGCTCTGCGCGCAGGAAGTCGTCGGCGTCGAGCCCGAGCTGCCGCCGGCGCCCTTCGGCGGCCCGCACCATGCGCGGGCCGGTCAGCCCCAGCATCCACCCGAGGTCTTCTGCGGCGACGAGGTGGAGCGTGCCCCGCATCGGCCAGGAGCGCACGATCTCGCCCCCGGCATGCGCGGCTTCGATGGTGGCCGTGGTGCTTCCGGGGACGCGGAGTCCGAGGGCCCAGAGTGCGCCGGGGTAGTCCTGCGCCTGGAGGGCGAGCAGGCCGCGGACGGCGTCGACGGCCGAGGCGGAGGCGCCGGGGATGCCGAGCGCGGTGAGGCGGAGCGCCGCGAGGTCCGCCGTGCGGCTCACAGCAACCCGATCCGGGTGAGCTCCTCGCTCAGCTCGGAGCCGTCGGGACCGTACAGCCAGGGGATGTCGCCACGGTGCGGCTCCCCGCCGCTGCGTCCACCGGCGAGCACCGCCTCGCCGGTGGTGAGCTGGCGGATGGCGACGGCGGCGACGTTGCCGGGGTGCGCGTCGGCGAATTCGCTGTAGATCGCCTCGTCGTGCTGGCCGTCGTCGCCGACGAGCAGCCACCGGATGCCGGGGAACTCCTCGGCGAGACGTTCGAGGTTGGTGCGCTTGTGCTCCGGCCCGCTGCGGAACCAGCGGTCGTGGGTGGGCCCCCAGTCGGTGAGCAGCAGCGCCCCCGTGGGGTACAGGTTGCGGGACAGGAACCGGGTGAGGGTGGGCGCCACGTTCCAGGCGCCGGTGGAGAGGTAGACGACCGGGGCACCGGGGTGCGCGGCGAGGATGCGCTCATACAGTACGGCCATGCCGGCGACCGGGGTGCGGGCGTGTTCGTCGAGGACGAACGTGTTCCAGGCGGCGATGAAGGGCCGGGGGAGCGCGGTGACCATGACGGTGTCGTCGATGTCGGACACCAGCCCGAAGCGGGCGTCGTCGGCGACGATGAACACCGGGGCCTCGACGGCGGGCCCGCCTTCGATGGTCAGCGTGATCCGGTGGGAGCCGGGCGGGAGCTTCAGCTCGATGTGCGCGTCGAGCACCCCGCCGCGGTCGGCCCGGATGGTGCGGCGGGTGCGGCCGGAGGTCACCGTGACCTCCACGCCCGGCACGTGCACGCTGGTGAAGCTCCGCCAGCCCCGGATGCCGCGGAACTCCTCGGGAGGCGCGTCGGCGTCGACAGGGCGTTTGAGCACGACCCGGCCGAGCACGCGGACCCAGCCTGTTCCGCCGTAGCCGGTGAACGGCACGACGGTCGGCACCAGGCCCCTCCGGACGCCGCGCCGCTGCCGCAGGCGCTGGATGGCATCCTCGATGCGCGCGCCGATGTGCAGGGGGGTGCGCGTCGAGGTCATCGTTTCCCAGTGTGCCACGGGGTCCTGGAAGCTGAGGCGCGGTAGTATCGGCCCGATCAGGTTGAGGAGATCCACGTGCCCGACACCCAGCTTTCCAGCCGCACCGACGCCATCGCGCTGATCCGCAACGAGCCGGTGCAGGCCCGCAGCACCGCCCGTCTCGCGGCGCTCCTCGACGCCGCCGCCGAGGTCATTCACGAGATCGGATACGAGCGCCTCACCACCGCGATGGTGGCGGAGCGCGCCGGCGCGTCCATCGGCACCGTGTACCGGTACTTCCCCGACCGCATCGCCGTCTTGCAGAGCCTCGCGGCGCGCAATGCCGAGCGCATGACGCATCGCGTGCTGGCCGAGTTGCGTTCGGAGCAGCACGGCGACTGGGATTCCGCCCTGAGTGCGGCGTTCGGCCTGTTCGTGGTCGCGTTCCGCGACGAGCCGGGTTTCGCATCGCTGCGGTACGGCGACGTGCTCGACCTGCGTCCGACGACCGAGGTGCCCGCCTATTCGGTGCTCGCCGGGCAGATGTTCGATGCCCTCGTCGAGCGGTTCGGGCTCGACTCGGGCGACCGGGCTCGCGCTGCGTTCGAGGCGGCCGTGATCGCCTCCGACGCGATCGCCGCTCACGCCTTCGTGATCGACCCGAAGGGTGCGCAAGGCTACCTGGAGCTCGGGGCGGCCGCGACCCGCGCGCTGCTGGCGGAATACTTCGGCCCCGCGAAGCGCTGACCCTTCTCTGTACGCGCGCTGCAAGAGTGCGTCGTGCAAACCGCTTTGACGGTCGTCCCGAATAGTGTTCGACTGACCTGACGGGTGCTCATCCGGCGCGCCCGCTGAGAGGGGCCCGCGCAGCCATGATCGAGTTCCGCTCCGTCTCCAAGCGCTTCCCGGACGGCACCCTCGCCGTCGACGACTTCTCCCTGCAGATCCCGGCGCACAAGGTCACCGTGCTGGTCGGGTCGAGCGGCTCCGGCAAGACCACGGTGCTGCGCATGATCAACCGCATGGTCGATCCGACCAGTGGCACGATCTCGATCGACGACGAAGACATCGCCACCGTCGAGCCGGTGCAGCTGCGCCGCCGAATCGGCTACGTCATGCAGAACTCCGGCCTCCTCCCGCATCGCCGCGTGATCGACAACATCGCGACGGTGCCCCGGCTCACCGGCGTGCCGAAAGCGCGGGCGCACGCGCGTGCGCTCGAGCTGATGGATGTGGTGGGGCTCGATCGCTCCCTCGCGCGCCGCTATCCCAGCCAGCTCTCCGGCGGGCAGCAGCAGCGGGTCGGCGTGGCGCGGGGGCTCGCGGTCGACCCCAACATCCTGCTCATGGACGAGCCGTTCGGCGCGGTCGACCCGATCGTCCGCTCCGATCTGCAGCAAGAGGTGCTGCGCCTGCAGCGCGAGCTCGCGAAGACGATCGTGTTCGTCACGCACGACATCGACGAGGCGTTCCTGCTGGGCGACCAGGTCGTGCTGCTCGAGGCCGGCGGCCGCATCGTGCAGACGGGCTCGCCCGAGCAGATCCTGGCGAACCCGGCGAACGACTTCGTCGCCACCTTCATCGGCGCCGACCGCGGCAAGCGCGCCCTCACCGAGAAGAAGGTCGGTAAGAGCACCATCCTGGTCGACGGCGACGGTCACCCCGCGGGGGTGCTCACCCGGTGAACTGGCTCGTCAACAACTACGAGCAGATCCTGCCGCTGCTGGTGCAGCACCTGCGGCTCTCGATCCCGCCGATCATCATCGGGTTCCTGCTCGCGATCCCGCTCGGCTGGCTTGCCTGGCGGTTCCGGCTGACCCGCGGTCTGCTGCTCACCGCGGCGGGCCTGCTGTACACGATCCCGTCTCTCGCGCTGATCTCGATCATGCCGGCGCTCTTCGGGCTCTCCTACACCGGCCGCGGAGCGGAGACCGGCCTCATCATCGCCCTGTCGATCTACGCGGTCGCGATCATGGCCCGCTCCGCCGCCGACGCGTTCGGGTCGGTGGATGCCGAGGTGCGTCAGGCGGCGACCGCGGTCGGGTACTCGTCATGGCAGCGGTTCTGGCAGGTCGACCTGCCGCTCGCGGGCCCGGTGCTGCTCGCCGGGCTCCGGGTCGTGGCGGTCTCCACCATCGCCCTCGTCACCGTCGGGGTCATCACGGGCGTCAAGAGCCTGGGGTACTTCTTCACCGACGGATTCCAGCGGCAGATCGTGCTGGAGGTGCTGACCGGGGTGGTGCTCACCATGGTCGTCGCCCTTGTCGTCGACGGGCTGCTGGTGCTCGCCGGCCGCGCGGTGCTGCCGTGGGCCCGCACGAACCGCCGGCGTCGCAGCCAGCTGGTGGCCGGGGTCAGGCGGGCGGACGCATGAACCTCCTGTCCGACACCCTGGCTTGGATCGCCGAGCATTTCGCGTCCGGCGAGCTCTGGGTGCGCATCGGCGAGCAGGTGTTCTACACCGTGATCTCGGTGCTCATCGCCTCGGCGATCGCGATCCCGGTCGGCTACTACATCGGTCACACCGGCCGCGGCCGCGAGATCGCGGTCGGCATCTCGGGTGCCGCGCGCGCCCTGCCGTCGTTCGGACTCATCCTGCTCCTCGTCTCGCTGGTCGGCGTGGTCCAGCGTCCGATCGCGGCGTTCGCGGCGTTCGTGATCCTCGCGATCCCGTCGATCCTCGCGGGGGCGTACTCGGGCATCCAGGCGATCGACCGCACCACGGTCGACGCCGCCCGCGGCATGGGCATGACGGAGTGGCAGATCCTCTGGAAGGTGGAGGCGCCGCTCGGCCTGCACCTGCTGGTGAGCGGTCTGCGCAGCGGCACGCTGCAGGTGGTCGCGACGGTGACGCTCGCCGCCTACATCAACCTCGGCGGCCTCGGCTTCGACATCCTGCAGGGGATCCCGCTCCGCCGCGACGATCAGGTGCTCGGAGCGGCGCTCATCGTGATCCTGCTCGCCCTGCTGCTCGATGCGTTGTTCGGCGTGGTCACGCACGTGGTCGACCGCATCATCCCCGATGGCACGCAGCCGCAGCGGCGTGCCCGCAGACTCCGCACGGCGCCGGACGGGCGCCGTGCGGTGGTGGAAGTTCCCACCAGCTCATGAAAAGGAAGAACGAGATGTTCACAGCAAGGAACAAGGGCCGGCTCGCCATGACGGCAGTCGCGGTCGGGGTGGCATTGACCCTGGCAGGGTGCGGTTCGAGCAGTGGCGATGGCTCCGGTGACGGGGACGGCGACTCCGACTCGACGACCATCGTCGTCGGTTCGCAGGCCTACTACTCGAACGAGATCATCGCCGAGATCTACGCGCAGGCCCTCGAGGGCGCCGGGTTCGATGTGACGCGCAACTTCCAGATCGGCCAGCGCGACGCCTACCTCCCTGCGCTCGAGGGCGGTGAGGTGCAGGTGTTCCCCGAGTACACCGGCAACCTGCTGCAGTACTACGACCCCGAGACCACCGCCACCAAGTCGGACGACGTGTACGCGGCTCTGGCCGACGCGCTCCCGGACGGCCTGACCGTGCTCGACCAGTCGCCCGCCACCGACCAGGACTCCTACAACGTCACGCGTGAGTTCGCGGAGGCGAACAACCTGGAGTCGATCGCCGACCTCGCCGGCGTCGACGGCCTGATCCTCGGCGGCGCACCTGAGCTGGAGGAGCGCCCCTACGGTCCCTCCGGCCTGCAGAGCGTCTACGGCGTGACCGTGCAGTTCCAGGCGACCGGTGACACCACGGTCGATTCGCTCACCCAGGGCGTCATCAACATCGCCAACGTCTACAGCGCCGACCCGCGCATCGAGTCCGCCGGGCTCGTCACGCTGGCCGACCCCGAGGGCCTGTTCCTGGCCTCGAACGTGGTGCCGCTGGTGAGCACCGACGTCGCCGACGAGATCGCGGATGTGCTCAACCCGATCAGCGCCGCCCTCACCCCCGAGGGCCTGGTGGCGCTGAACGTGCAGAGCGTCGACGAGCAGAAGTCTGCCGCCGACATCGCGACGCAGTGGCTGCAGGAGAACGGCTTCGGCGTCTAGCCGACGTCACACGGGGCCGATTCGGTCAGAATGGGCGTCTTAGGTCGCCCGGAATGACCGGATCGGCCCCGATTCAGTCGTCGCGGGTGTTCGCGTCTCCGTCGCCCGGACGGTCCCAGTGCCGGGCCTGCGAACGCTCGAGCAGCTTCTTCACCAGGAACACCACCCCGGCGAAGACGAGGAAAGCCGCCACGAACAGGTACCCCGCGAAATGCAGCTGCTCCTGCAGCGCGCGGAAGCTGCCCGCCACCACCCAGCCGACGGTGACGTAGGCGGTCGCCCAGATCGCGCAGGCCGGCGCGGTCCACGAGATGAACCGGCGGTAGCTCATCGTGCTCATCCCGACCGTGACGGGCACGAGCGAATGCAGCACCGGCAGGAACCGGGAGACGAACACCGCGATGCCGCCCCGGCGGTCCACGTAGTTCTCGGCGCGATGCCAGTTGCGCACCCCGATGCGGCGTCCGAGCCGCGAATCCCGGATCCGCGGACCGAAGAACCGTCCGAGGGCGAAGCCGATGCTCTCGCCGCAGAGCGCGCCCACGATGACGGCCGCCAGCATCCCGGCGTACTGGCCCGGCCCGTCGATCGCGGTGCTCGACACGACGACGATGGTGTCGCCCGGCACGATCAGGCCGACCAGGATCGAGGTCTCGAGCAGGATGCCGAGACCTGAGAGCAGGATGCGGGCGACGGGGTCGACGGATCCGACCAGATCCAGCACCCAGGTCAGCGCGGTGTCGATCCAGTTCATGTCGCGGGGAGCGGCTTTCTGAGCGCGTCGAGCCTGGCCTGCCAGTCGCCGACACGGCCCGGCTGCTCGGCGGTGGCGGGGCCGTCGATCCACGACGTGACGATCCGGATGCCGTGGACGGCATTGAGCGCCCAGACCTCCAGCCCGGCGAGGTCGGCAGGGGTCACCGTCTCATAGAGCACGTCGACGCCGAGGGCGGTGGCGAGCGTGATGAGGGTCTTCACGGTGATGCTGTCGATGCGCTCGATCTCGGAGGCGGGAACGCAGAGCGACTCCCCGCGCCACCAGACCAGGCAGGTGGTGCTGCCGTCGGCGACGAACCCGTCGGGGCTGAGGATCACCGCCTCGTCGGCACCGTGCTTCTGCGCGAGCGTGCGCAGCCGGGTCATCGCCTCGAGGTCGGGTCCTTTGAACCGGGGCGCCGTGCGGGGATCGCGTCCGGCGTGGGTGATGAGCACGATCGACCGCTTCCGCTCGGGCGCGTCGCGCAGCCGGAAGATCAGCTGGGGTCGCAGCAGCTGGGTGCGCAGTTCGACGCGCGGGAACCAGCGTCCTGTGCGGGGGATCGCGGCGACCGAGGCGGTCCAGAAGGCATCCGGATCGAGCTGCCGGTAGCGTCCGCGTGGGATCGAGGTCATGAACCGCGTGCGGTGCAGGTCGAGCCCGCGCACCCGTCCGTCGTCGACCAGCCACGAGTCGGCGGCCTCGATCGACGCGGGCAGGACGTCGCAGTCGTCCCGCGCCTCCAGGCCGTCGTCGCGCCAGAGGTAGACGGTGGCCTCGCTCATAGGATCAGGCTATGCCGCTCCGCCTGCTGCGCCATCCGCTCGGAGGGGGATTCTCTGCGGCGGGGGCGTTCGCGGCACTGCACGGCGACGACACCGACGTGTTCTGGCTCGACAGCGGCTCCGCGGGCACCAGCTACCTGGGGGCCGGCGAGCGGTGGCTGCCCGCCGAACCGGTCCTGGATGCGGTGCGGGCCGAGCTGGCCGGCCCGGTCCCCGAGGCGGACCCCGAGGCGCCGCCGTTCCGCCTGGGTCTCGTCGGATGGCTGGGCTACGAGCTCCGGTCCGAGACGATGGGCGTGCCGCGCACCCGCACGTCCCGCTATCCGGATGCGGCGTTCCTGCGCGTGGTGCGGGCTCTCGCGATCGAGCCGGACGGGTCGGCGCAGCTGCTCGCCCTGGGGGAGTCGTGGGACGAGCACGCGGACTGGCGGGACTCGATGCTCTGGCGGTTGAGTAGCGCCGCAGGCGCGTATCGAAACCCCAGACGAGGTCTCGACACACCGGCTGCGCCGGCACTCGACCAGCAGGTGCGCTGGCGCGACACCGACGCGGAGTACATCGCGAAGGTGCTCGCCTGCCAGGAGGCGATCCGCGAGGGCGAGGCGTACCAGCTGTGTCTCACCACGGAGGCGGAGGTCGCCGGCGCGTTCGACCCCGTGGAGGTGTACGCGCGCCTGCGCGCCCAGAGCCCGAGCCACCACGGCGCGCTGCTGCGGATCGGCGAGGTGAGCCTGCTGAGCTCCAGTCCGGAGCGGTTCCTGGAGGTGCATCCCGACGGGGTGGTGCGCACCCACCCGATCAAGGGGACGCGCCCGCGTGACGCGGATGCGGCATCCGACGCCCGTCTCAAAGAGGAGCTGCTCGGCAGCGACAAGGAGCGGGCCGAGAACATCATGATCGTCGACCTGATGCGCAACGACCTCGCGCGGGTGAGCGAGCCGGGCAGCGTGACGGTGCCGAGCCTGCTGGCGGTGGAGAGCTACGCGCAGGTGCATCAGCTGGTGAGCTCGATCGAGGGGCGGCTGCGCGACGGGCTCGACGGGGTGGATGCGATCGCGGCGTGCCTGCCGGCCGGTTCGATGACGGGCGCGCCGAAGCGCCGCGCGACGGAGCTGCTCGACGGGCTCGAGCAACGCGCCCGCGGCCTGTACGCCGGTGCGTTCGGGTATCTCGGACGCGACGGGCGCATCGACCTCGCCATGACGATCCGCAGCATCGTGCTCGACGGTCGGGGCGCCACGATCGGCACCGGGGGCGGCATCACCGCGTTGTCCGTCCCGGAGGAGGAGGTCGCCGAGGCCCGTCTGAAGGCGGCGGCGCTGCTCCGGGCGCTGGGCGACGAGAGCCCGCGGGCCGATACTCTGTAACCTGCATGCCGCGACGCCACCGCTGTCGTCGCCACGGCATCCCGATCCACCTGCACGGAAGATGACCCTGTGACCCAGCACGACAGCGAGGACGCGACGGACTACGACTACGCGCGCATCCAGGACAAGTGGATGAAGCGCTGGGAGGA
>JBFWWZ010000041.1:0-28634 GCA_050245915.1 Microbacteriaceae bacterium | reverse complement strand
TGGATCGGCAAACGCATCACCGGCGACACCATGCTCGGGTGCGGCGAGTGCTCGTACTGCATCGCCGGGCACCAGCACGTCTGCCCGAACCGCTACGAGGTGGGCATCCGCGGCGGGTGGGCGGGCGCCCTCGCCGAGAAGCTGGTGATCCCGGCGCGGTTCGCGTACGAGATCCCCGGGCACGTGTCGCTTGCGGCCGCCGCCCTGGTCGAGCCCGGCGGCAACGCCCTGCGCGCTGTCCGCGGTGCGCAGCCCGAGCCGGGACAGCAGGTGCTGGTGCTCGGCTCCGGCACGATCGGGCTGCTCGCCGCGCAGTTCGCGATGGCCGCAGGAGCCGAGGTGCACGTCGGCGGGGTCCGCGAGGGATCGCTGCAGCTCGCCCGGGAGCTCGGCGTGCCGCACACCGCCCGGCTCGCCGAGCTGAGCGAGTCCGAACCCGACCGCTTCGACGCGGTCATCGAGTGCACCAGCGACGAGACGATGCCCGCACTCGCCGTGCGGCTGACCCGGCCGGCGGGGCGCGTGGTGTTCATCGGGCTCTCCGCCGTGCCGAGCCTCGTCGACACCCGCGACATCGCCCTGCAGGACATCACCGCGGTCGGCGTGCTGTCCGCATCGGGCGGGCTGGCGGGGGCGATCGAGAGCTTCGCGAGCGGTGCGGTCGTGCCCGACTCCCTGGTCAGCGAGGTGATCGCCCTCGCGGACGTGCCCGACCGCTTCGAGGGACGACGGGGCCAGGATGCCGGACCGGGCCCGAAGGTCCACGTCGATCCGAGGCTGCGGTGACCGGCACCGGCGACCGCCTGGTCGGCGCGGACCGCGTGATCGCCGTGCTGACCGAGCTGGCCGAGCACCCGCAGGGGGTCACGCTCGACGAGCTCGCCGGCATCCTGAACAGTTCGAAGCCGACCGTGCACCGGGCGCTGGCCACCCTGCGCCGAGCCGGACTCGCCGACCTGATCGAACGCGGGGTCTACGTGCTGGGCGACGAATACCTGCGCCTGGCGTTCCGCAACCTCGACGGCCGGCCCGAGACGGCACGGCTGCAACCCCTGCTGGAAGAGCTGGCGACCACCTACGGCGAGACCGCGCACTACGCCGTGCTCGCCGGAGCCGACATCGTCTACCGCGCCAAGATGGACCCGCCGCAGGGCGCGGTGCGGCTCACCTCCGTCGTCGGCGGGCGCAACCGCGCGTACAGCACCGCCGTCGGCAAGGCGCTGCTCTCGGCGATACCCGACGCGCTCGACCGCTACCAATTCCCGCTCGAGCGCCGCACGCCGAACACGATCGTCACCCGGGACGCGCTGAGCGCCGAACTCGACGCCACCCGCGCACGCGGCTACGGGGTCGACGACCAGGAGAACGAGCTCGGCGTCAACTGCCTCGCCATCCCGGTGCACCTCGACGGGGCGACGGCGCCCAGTGGCGCGGTCAGCGTCAGCGCGGTCAGCTTCCGCTGCCCGCTGCCCGAGCTGGTGGATGCGGTGCCCGCCATCCGCGAGGCCATCGCGCGACACCTGGGCCCGGCCGCCCTCGGCTGACCCCGGATGCTGCTAACCCGGAGGCTGCGGCTCCGGCACGACCATCAGCCCGCCCGGCGAGTTCGCCGACTTCGTCAGCACCTCGAGCCACGCGGGGTTCACGCTCGGCATCTTGCTGCCGTAGTAGTCGAACACCACTGAGACCGTCGGACTCATCCAGATCGAGGTGCGGCCCATCCCGCCGCGCTGCGAATCCATCCAGGTGAACGAGAAGCTCTCGCCCCGCCGCAGCTTCGCCCAGATCACGACCTGCAGGTGCGCGAGCACGCGATCATCGAAGGTCGCCACCAGCTTGGAGTCGTAGGTCATCGTGCCCATCGCCCCGAGCCTATGACGCAGCCTCTCCGCAGACCACGGGTTGCCAGACGCGGGGGCGGCAGTATAAGCCCGGACGACGCATTTCGGGCAAGGTGGAATTCAGGTCGGCGGATTGCCGAACATGGACCACGTGGACATGGTCGAGACCCTCAGCACCGCCATCGAGCGGCACCAGATCGTGCCGTACTTCCAGCCGCAGGTGGACGTCGCCACCAAGCGCATCGTCGCGGTCGAGGCTCTCGCACGATGGGACCACCCGCAGCACGGCCTGCTGCCGCCCGAGGTGTTCATCCCGGCGGCACAGCACCACGGGATGATCGACGACCTCGGGATCCTGATGGTGGATGCCGCCGCCCGCGCCGCCGTCTCGTGGATCGATGCCGGCTACCCCATCCAGGTGTCCGTCAACGTCTCCGCCACCCAGCTGACCGGGCACCGGCTCACCAGCTGGCTGCGCTTCCTGCTCGAGCGGTCCGCGCTGCCCGCCGAGAGCCTGATCATCGAGATCACCGAGACCAACCAGTTCGACGACCTGCCCGACGTGGTCGGGCGGCTGAACGAACTGCGCGAACTCGGGCTCGGCATCGCCATCGACGACTTCGGCGCCGGCTTCTCGTCGTTCGCGCGGATCGAGCAGCTGCCCGCCACCGAGCTGAAGATCGACCTGTCGCTCATCCAGGACGAGTCGGACGACGGCTACGCCACGCTCATCGAGATCATGGAGTACGCGCACGGGCGGGGCATCCGCGTGGTCGCCGAGGGCGTGGAGACCGAGGAGCAGGCCCGGCGCGTCGAGGCGCTGCGGTGCCAGCGCGCGCAGGGCTTCCTCTACGGACGCCCTGTGCGGGAGCCGGAGTTCACCCGGATGCTCGCGGCCCAGAGTTCGGGGGCGCAGAGCTCAGGGTCTCAGAGCTCGGGGACTCAGAGCTCCGGGTCGTAGTCGGCCTCGCTGGCGGCGGCCGTCGCCGCGGCGTCGTCGGCGCCGCCCACGTCGATCTGCGTCCAGGTGACCGGCATGCCGGGCGAGAACAGGATGTCGATCCCGGGTCCCCCGCGCAGCGGCGGCACGTTCACGTACCCGCCTCCGGCGCGGATGGCGTCGAGGATCTTCGCCTTCAGGTCGTCGACGGGATCCGGGAGGAAGTAGTCCCGCCCGTCGACACTCAGCCGGTGGATCATCGCCACGCCACTCGCTCCTCCCCACCCCCGACCGTCGAAGGCACCTCCAGGCTAGCCCGTAGGATGGCGAGCACCATGGGTCAGCTGTACTACGGATCGGACGTCCAGGTCGACGTCGACGACGAACTGCTCGGGCACCTGGAGGCCGCGGTCATCTCGAAGCTGCGTCGCAACGAGTCGTTCGCGCTGCGGCTCGACGACGCATCCGGAGCCCGGACCGTCTGGGTGAGCGCCTCGAGCTCGCTCCAGTTCACCTACGCCGGCGAGCGCCCCACGCTCGACCGCGCATGGCTCGAGGCGCTCGTGGAGACGGCGAACACCCCCGCGGGCCTGCGGCTGATCCCGAAGCCGTAGCACACCGTCCGGCCCAGCGCCAGACCCCGCCCCCCGGCTCTTCCCCGATCTACCGTTGCGTCATGAGCGCACCCCTCCACCGCATCCCGCAGAGCCGGATCCCCGCGATCGTCGCCGTCGTGAGCGGTCTGGCGGCTGCCGCTCTCGCGTTCACCCTTCCCACGATCGGGCTCTGACATGACCATGACCTCCTCCCGCCGGCTCGCCGGCGAACCCACCCCCGACCTCGCACGCGGCCTCGGGATGCTGCTGGTCGCATCCGCCCAGCTGTCTCACGTCGCCGCGCAGGTCGCCGCCATCTCCGACCAGCCGGAGCTGGAGCGTCTCGACGCCGCCCGCACCCGCTGGTGCGAGGTCGCCGCCGATCTGCTCGACCTGCGCACCCGCATCGAGGCGGCTGCCGGTGCGAAGACCTTCACCGGCTCGGCCGGAGAGCACCTCGCGATCGAGGGCCGCGGCGGCGTCGTGATCCCCGCGGATGCCGGCTACCTCACGGTGCTGGCGAAGCGCATGGACCGGCACACCCGCGCGGGTCGCATGTTCGCGGTCACCGCCATCGCCTGACGCGCGTTCATCCCATCTCAGCGCCGCAGCTGGGCGCCCGTGGTGGCGTCCTCCGCGGCCGTGACGGGCACCGAATCCTGCTGCTCGAGGTACACCGCGGAGAGGGTGCGGTACGAACGCGTGAAGAACGCCAGGATCGCCGCGATCACCATCACGAGGCCGGCGATCAGGAACACCAGGGCGATCCCCCGGGCCTGACCGTCGCCGAGCAGCCAGCCGAACGCATCCCGACCCGGCTTCGAGTCCATGTACGGGATGATCAGGAACTGCGCGATCGGCGCGATGAGGAACGCCGTCACGGGCGCCGCCGCCGACTCGAACGCGGCGGCGAAGCCGAACACCCGGCCCTGCGTCTGGAACGGGACCACCCTCTGGATCACGGTCTGCTCCGCGGCCTCGACCGCCGGGATGAGCGTCATGTAGAGCAGGATGCCGACGGCGTACAGCCACCAGAACTCCCGGATCGTGAACATCGCGCCGATCACGCCCATCACGATCACGAGCAGCAGCATCGTCTTGATCGGGTTCTTGCCGAGACCGAACTTCGCGATCAGCAGACCGCCGATGATGAAGCCGGTCGAGGTGACGCCGAGCACCACGCCCCACAGCTCCACGGGGAACAGCTCGAGCCCGTACGGGTCCATGAGCGCCATGTACACGCCGCCGATGAAGTTGTTGAAGGTCGAGAAGATGATCAGCGCGAAGAGCCCGGTCGCCGCGCGCACCGCGGTGATGCTGCCGCGCAGGTCGATCAGCGGCCCCCGACCCTCCGGGCGTTGCGGCTGGTCTTCGGTGATGCGCAGGAACGTGAGGTGCACGAGCGCGGCCGCCGACAGCACGATGGCGATCAGCAGCGTCCAGCCCATGCCGAGCAGACCGATCGACAACCCGCTGAAGACGCTCGTCACCATGAACGCGAGGCCCTGCACGGTGCCGACCATGCCGTTCGCATTCGCGTGCCGCTCTTCGGGGACGAGCAGGGTGACGGTGGTCGAGAGCGCGATGTTGCGCATGTTCTCGATGACCGCGCCGAACAGGATGATGCCCGAGAAGATCCAGAACCAGGGGCCGCCGAGGTCGAGCAGCGCCGACTCCGGGAAGGCCAGGTAGAGCAGACCCGCGATGCCGAACGCGGTCAGCGTCACGAGGCCGGCGACGACCATCACCCGGTGCTTGCGGTGCCGGTCGACGATCGTGCCGAACACCATCGCGAACAGGGCCACCAGCAGCATGTAGGCGCCGCCGACGATGCCGGTCGCCAGCACCGACCGGGTCTCGAGGTACACCCAGAAGGTCAGGGCGAACCAGAGGAAGCTCGTCGTGACGTTCGCCACCGCCGTGTTGACCAGGATCTGGAGGAACGTCCGCATGTGAACACCGTACACATGACCGCCGGCACCACCCGCGCTAACCACGCAGCGCCAGCGCCTCGCTCACCCAGCGGGCATAGCGGTCCCACGGGTCGTCGGTGCCGCGCGCCACGGTCGCGATGTGCCGGCGGAGCGGCCGCGACATCCTGAACCATTCGGAGCCCTCGAACCGGTCGGACGCGAACTGCACGTGGCGGCGCTGCTCGAGGCGCCGGTCGCCGCGCTCGAACGCGAGAACCTGCTCGTGCCAGATCGCCGCGAAACGCTGCCGGGGGTTGGCGGTGGTTCCGATCTTCACCCGGTCGCCGTGCCGCAGGTAGTAGACGACATCCACCCGTGGCGGCGGCAGCCCGTCGTCGACGATGTCGCCCACGCGCCATTCGCAGACGGCGCAGATCGACCCGGTGGGGTACCGGATGCCGACCCGGCTCCCGCAGAGCCGGCACGGCACGGGCAGCAGGTCGGTGCCGCCGTCGGCGCGGGCGGACCAGTCCGCCGCGACCGCGAGGTGCAGGTCGCAGAGCGGCACGGGGGAGTCCGGGGCGACCGGCTCGTCGCATCCGGATACCGCGCACCCGCTCATGCGCCGATCCTCTCCCCCGCCCCCGACGTGCGCGGATCAGGAGATCTCTCCGACACGCCGTCGCGCGAGGGTCTCGGCACGGCGTGTCGTGCCGGAACTCCTGATCCGCGCACGCAGGGCGCAGGAGCAGGTGCGGTGCGAGACTGGGCGCGTGCCCCTCCATCCCTGGATCGCCGAGAAGGTCGAGCTGCTGCGGGACGTGCCGTCGTTCGAGGCGGCGATGACCGACCCGCAGTACGCCGAGCGCTGGGCGGGGTTCAACGAGGACCCCGCACCGTGGACGCCGCCCGCCGGGGTGACCGTGTCCGACGCCACCGCCGACGGCCCGCACGGTCCGGTGCCGCTGCGGGTGTTCCGGGTCTCGACAGGCTCGACCACCGGATCGACAGGCTCGACCACCGGAGCGACGGGCCCCGCCCCGAGCGCCCTGCTCTGGATGCACGGCGGCGGCTTCGTCTCGGGCTCCGTGCACGATACCGAATCGGTGATCCCGGCGACCGAGCTGGCCGCCCGCGCCGGCGCCGTCGTGGTGTCCGTCGACTACCGGCTCGCGATCGGCGGGGTGCGCTACCCGGTGCCGCTCGACGACGTCGAAGCGGCCTGGCACTGGATGACGAACAACGTCCCCGCTGAGCGGTACCTGATCGGCGGTGCGAGTGTGGGGGCGAACCTCGCGATCTCGTGCGCGGTGCGGATGCGCGATGGCGGAGGCCGCCTCCCCGACGGGATGCTGCTCGCGTACCCCCTCGCCCACTTCCCCACCCCCGCCCCGTCACCGGAACGCGCCGCCGAACTCGCGCAACTGCCCGCGATGCTCCGCTTCCCCACCGACTACCAGCTCGGCATCGCGCACAACTACCTCGGCAGGCTCGACGACATCCCCTCCGACGCCGCGCCGGGCAACCACGACGTCGCCGGCCTGCCGGAGGCGTGGATCGCCCCCGCCGAGTTCGACGACCTGCGCCCGTCCGGGGAACTGCTCGCCGAGCAGCTGCGCGTGGCAGGCGTCCCCGCGCACGTCGAGCTGGCGGCCGGCATGGTGCACGGGCACCTCGGCCGCAGCCCGTCGCTCGCACCGGTGTCGGCGACACTGGACTTCTTCGCCGCGGCCCTGCGCTGATGGGTCTCCCCGAACTGCTGTTCGGCTTCCGGGTGCGGCAGCCGCGCGACTACCTCCGCCTGCGTGCGATCCGCCGCAGGATCTACACGCGGGTCGCGCCGCTCACGGCCGAGATCTCCACCTCCCCAGAACCGGTCCCGTTCGCCGGCATCGACCACGGGTCGTTCCGGCCGATCCGCCCCGGCACCCGCTGGGGCCGGGTCTTCGACTGCGCCTGGCTGCACATCACCGGCGAGGTCCCCGCGGGGATCGAGAACCCGCTGGTGATGCTGGGGGCCGCGGACGAGGGGCTCGTGTTCTCCGCCGACGGCGAGATCCTCGATGCGGTGTCGACGGTCTTCCAGCAGGGCGACCTCCCGCACGCCGGCGGGCGGTTCCGCCCGGTGCGGCACGTCGACGCGAACTCGGGACGCGTCGACTTCTATGCCGACGTCACCTACAACGGCTTCATCCTGTACCTGGTCGGCCGTGCCGTGTACCGCGGCGCGTACCTCGCCACCCGCGACGACGAAGCGTTCGCTCTCTACTACGACTACCTGACGCTCGCCGTGCTCGCCGACGCGACCCAGGATGCCGCCCTCGCTACCGACCTCCGAGTCGCCCTCGACGCATCCTGGGCCCGGTTCCGCCGACGCGACATCTCCGGAGCACGTGCGGCGCTGGCCCCGAGCCTGTCCGCCCCCTCCGCCGACGACTTCGTGTTCAGCGCGATCGGCCACGGCCACCTGGATATGGCGTGGCTCTGGCCGCTGCGCGAGACCCGCCGCAAGGCGGCGCGCACGTACACCCGCGCCCTGAACACGATCGCCGAGCGCGACGGCTACATCTACGGAACCAGTCAGCCGCAGCAGCTGTACTGGATCAAGAACGAGCACCCCGCGCTCTATGCGCGGATCAAGCGCGCGGTCGCCGACGGACGGATGGAGCTTCAGGGCAGCTTCTGGGTGGAGACCGACACGAACCTGCCCGGCGGGGAGTCGATGGTGCGGCAGGCGATCGTCGGCCGCCGGTTCCTGCAGCAGGAGTTCGGCCTCACCGACGACGATCTGAGGATGTGCTGGCTGCCCGACACCTTCGGCTACAACGGCAACCTGCCGCAGCTGCTGACGAAGAGCGGCATGGACTGGTTCATGACGATCAAGCTCGCCTGGAACAAGGTGACCGTCTTCCCGCACCGCACGTTCACCTGGCGCGGCATCGACGGGTCCGAGGTGCTCGTGCACATGGCGCCTGAGGGGGACTACAACTCGCGCGGCGCCGCCGACAACCTGCTCACGGGGTTACGGCAGTACCCGGAGCGCGCACTGAACACGGCGCTGCTGATCTTCGGCTCCGGCGACGGCGGCGGCGGCCCGGGCGAGATCCACCTCGAGGTGACCGGGCGCGAGCGCGACCTGCGCGGTCTTCCGAAGATCGAGTACTCACGTGCCGGCGACTTCTTCCGCGCGCTCGAACGGCACGATCTCTCCCCGCTGCACACCCACACCGGGGAGCTCTACCTCGAGACCCATCAGGGCACGTACACGACGCAGTCCGACATCAAGCGGGGCAACCGCATCGTCGAGCGCAAGCTGCACGAGGCCGAGGCGCTCGCGGTCATCGCGGGGGCCGACCTGCGCGCCGAGCTCGAGCCGCTGTGGCGCGACACCCTGCTCGGGCATTTCCACGACATCCTGCCCGGGTCGACGATCGAGCGGGTCGCGCGCGAGGAGCGGGAGACGCTGGCGCGGCTGAGTGCGGAGCTGGATGAGCGGATCGCGGGGCTGGTCGGCCGGGTCTCGACAGGCTCGACCGCCGGGGTTCACTCGACCCCCGGGTTTCTCAACCTCACCGGGTTTCCGCGCGACGAGTTCGTGAAAGCCGACGACGGCTGGGCCCGCGCCGTCGCGGCCCCGTACGCGAGCGCGGTGCTCACGCCGGTGCAGGGCGACACCCGGCTGACCGTGACCGGCGATGTGATCTCGAACGGCATCCTGACCCTGCGGTTCGGGCCGAGCGGCGAGATCGTGTCGTGCGTGGATGCCGACGGGGGCGAGCATTCCGCCGGCGGGCTGTCGCGGATCGTGCTGCACCGCGACCCGTACGTGTGGCCGTTCAACGCCTGGGACATCGACCCGCGGTACGTGACGCGCACCCCGCGCACCCTGCCGCTGCGCGAGGTGCAGACGGTGATCGACGGGCCGCGGATCGTGCGGCGGCAGGCGTACCGGTCGCGGCGCGTCACCGTCGAGCAGGTGGTGACCCTCGAGGCCGGCAGCGAGGTCGTGCGGTTCGACACCCGCGTCGACTGGCACGTGCGCAAGCACCGGATGCTGCGGGCCGAGTTCCGCCCGGCGCGCGTCGGCGAGACGGTGGCCTGCGAGATCCAGTTCGGTCACATCGAGCGGGTGATGACCGAGAACACCCCGGTCGAGGCGGCCCAGTTCGAGGTGGCGGCCCACAAATGGGTCGCCAGCGAGAACGCCGACGGCGGGTTCGCCCTGCTGAACGACAGCAAGTACGGGCACCGCGCCAAGAACGGGCTGATCAGCCTGAACCTGCTGCGGGCGCCGACCTATCCCGACAAGACCGCGGACCGCGGCAGCCACACCTTCTCGTACGCGTTCCTGCCGTTCGCGACCGGCGACCTGGGGACGGTGATCCGCGAGGCGTATCGGCTGAACAACCCGCTGCTGCCGGCCGCGGGCGCCGAGCTGGCGAGCGTCGCGAGCACCAGCGACCCGGGCGTGGTCATCGAGACGATCAAACAGGCGGAGGACGGCGACGGGGTGGTGCTGCGGCTCTACGAGTCCCTCGGGAAGGCGACCACGGCATCCATCGCCACGACCCTGCCGCACCGCACCGCCACCGAGACGGATCTGCTGGAACGGCCGAACGGGCCGATCGACCTGGGGGAGGTCGGGTTCGGCCCGTTCGAGATCAAGACGATCCTGCTGACGCCCTAGGGCGCGGGCGACTCCTCCGGGGTGTCCCCGATGCCGCCGTCGACATCGGCAGGCATCTCGTAGCCGCACTGCTCCATCTCCTGCTCGACCTGCAGGGTCAGGCGCTCTTTGCCCGCGCCGTGCGCGTCCGCAACGGTGCCCGAGTAGATGGTGTTGTCGGCCGAGTCCAGGTTGACCGCCGACGCCTCCTCGCAGAGGTGGTAGACCTTGCCCTCCTTGGTCCAGAACACCAGGTCCTGACCGGTCAGGGCGATCACCGTCTGGGTCTCGGAGTCGTACTGCTCCACCGACGGCGGGTTCCACGACACACCGAACAGGCCGGCCACGATGAGCACCACGATGGCGATGGCGCCGGCGATGCCCTTCTGCTTGCCGTCCATGTTCTTGTTCGTGAAGATCAGGATGATCAGCGGCAGGAACGCCAGGATGCTGATGATCACGCCGAGCTGGTTCTGCACGAAGAAGCGCACCTTGTCGGCCTTGCGCGCCGGGTCGAAGCGGTTGGCGCGCTTCCAGAGCAGCGAACCGCCGATGGCGAGCGCACCGATCACGACGATCGCGATGATCAGGAACACGAGGTTCACGGGGTTCTGCTTCAGCAGGTAGAAGATCGCGAACGCCTCACCGCCGAGCGCGAGCACCCAGAGCACCGCCGCGATGATGCGGGACGTGAGCGCCTTGCTCTTGTTCTCGGGACTGGGCTTCCAGTCCGACTCCTCCGCCGCCGCGGTCTCGGCTTTCGCCGTCGACTCGACCCGGACGACCTTCTTCTCGCGCTTCTCGGCCACACTTCCTCCATCTCGTCCGGAGACGCTGTGTCTCGGAACGCGCCACAGCTTACCGAAGCGCCGTGACGCCTCAGCGGGGTTAGTGTGCAGCATGGCCATCGATGTCCGCACCCCGTCGCCGCGCACGCAGACCGTGTCGATCGTCGCGGCGGGCGCCGGGCAGAACATCATCTACACGGTCGTCACGACCTTCATGCTGCTGTTCCTGCTGCAATACGCCGACTTCACGCCGGGTCAGATCGCGATCGCCACCACGGTCATCGCCGTCACCCGCATCGTCGACGCGATCGGCGACCCGATCGTCGGCAGCCTGATCGACATGACCAGCACCCGGTGGGGCAAGCTGCGGCCGTTCGTCCTGTACTCCGCGGTGCCGGTCGCCGTGCTCACCATCCTGCTGTTCACGGTGCCCGAGGGCGCGGTGCTGTACTTCGCGATCGTCTACGTGATCTGGGGCTTCGCGTACACCTTCTGCGACGTGCCCCTGTGGGGGCTCATCGGGTCCGCCTTCCCCGACTCCTACCGGCGCAACCGGGTGGTCGGCCTGGTGCGGGCATTCGGTGCGATCACGCTGGGGCTCGCGACCCTCGGGCTCACCCCGCTCGCGCACGCACTCAGTTTCTCGGACGAGACGACGGCCGCCGGCTGGTTCCGCGCGGTCGCCGTGGTCACCGCGGTCGGGATGGGGGTGTACCTGCTCGCCTTCTTCAACGTGCGCGAGCGCGACACCCCGGCCGCCCGCGCGCGGCTGAACTTCCGGCAGCTGTTCGGCGCGCTCTTCCGCAACGGGCCGCTGCTGCTGATCCTGCTCGGATCGGTGCTCGGCTTCGGCCGGTTCATCGTGCAGGCGGGCGGGGCGGTGTTCGCGGTGATCGCCTACGACGATGAGAGCCTCTTCACCCTGCTGGGGGCGGGGATCATCGGCGGACTCGTGCTGGCGTCCTTCGGCGCGCCGCTGCTGATGCGACGCTGGTCGTCGCGCACCCTCGCGATCGTCTGCGGCATCGGCGGCGCCGTCGTCTCGGTGCTGATGTTCGCGTTCGGGTTCGCGAACATCGTCAGCGTGCTGGTGTTCATGGCGCTCACCGGCGTCTTCATCGGCCTGTTCAACGTGCTGCAGCCGACGATGATCGCGGATGCCGTCGACGCGGCCGAGGAGCGCACGGGGGTGCGCAACGACGGCATCTCGTTCGCCACGCTCACCTTCACCGCCAAGGTGATGAGCGCACTCGCGACGCTGGTGTTCGGGCTGGTGGTCGCGGCATCCGGCTACCAGAACGGCGTCGAGGTGACCCCGCTCATGCAGAACACCATCTGGGTCGGGTTCACGATCGTCCCCGCGGTGAGCTGCCTGCTCTCGGCGGTGGTGTTCGGCTTCTACCGGCTCGACCGGCGGCCGGGGCGCGGGGCCTGACCGGCGCCTGCCGCTAGGTTCGCAGCATGCACGCCGACGTGGTCCTGACGGGCGGCCGCGTCTTCGGCGGACTCGCCGCCGACCGCCCGCAGCCGCAGGCCGTCGCGGTGCGCGGCGGCGTGATCGTCGCGGTGGGGGCACCGGATGCCGTGGCCGGCCTGATCGGGCCGGGCACCGACGTGGTGGACACGGCCGGCATGCTCGTCGTCCCGGGCTTCCACGACACGCACGTGCACCCCGTGCAGGCGGGCGTCGAGCTGCTGCAGTGCGATCTGACCGGTACCGCGGACGCCGCCGAGTGCCTCGACCGCGTCGCCGCCTACGCCGCCGCCCACCCCGGCGAGCGCTGGATCGTGGGCGCTGGGTGGTCGATGGAGTTCTTCCCCGGCGGCACCCCCACGGCCGCGGCGCTCGACGCCGTCGTGGCCGACCGGCCCGTCGTGCTGAGCAATCGCGACCACCACGGCGCCTGGGTCAACTCGCGCGCGCTCGAGCTGGCGGGCATCACCGCGGCGACCCCCGACCCGCCCGGCGGCCGCATCGAGCGGGATGAGCACGGCGCCCCGACCGGCACCCTGCACGAGGGTGCGGTGAACCTGCTCGACCACGTGCGACCCGCGGTGTCGGCCGACCTGCTGCGGCGCGGGCTGCTGCGTGCGGAGCGGGAACTGCTCGCCCTCGGCATCACCGGCTGGCAGGACGCCCTGATCGGCGCCGGTCTCGGCATGCCGGACGCCTACGACACCTACCTCTCCACGCCCCTCACCGCGCGGGTCACCGGAGCACTGTGGTGGGATCGCGACGCCGGCCTCGCGCAGCTGCCTGCGCTGATCGAGCGGCGCGACCGGGTCGCGGCGGAGGCGCATCCCGCGCGCCTACGGATGGATGTCGTGAAGATCATGGTCGACGGGGTCGCCGAGAACTTCACGGCGGCGATCTCCTCGCCGTACCTCGACGGTCACGGGCACCCGACATCGAACCGCGGCATCTCGTTCTTCCCGCCGGCCGACCTCGCCGCCTACGTCACCGCCATCGACGCCGCCGGGTTCGCGATCCATTTCCATGCGCTCGGCGATCGCGCCGTCACCGAGGCCCTGGATGCCGTGGCCGCCGCCCGCGCCGCCAACGGCCCGGCCGCATCCGATGGGCACCGCCGGGCGCACCAGCTCGCCCACCTTCAGCTGGTGGGCGAGGCCGACGTGCCGCGTTTCGCGGAGCTCGGCGCCATCGCGAACCTGCAGCCGCTGTGGGCCTGCCACGAGCCCCAGCTCGACGAGCTCACGCTGCCGTTCCTGGAGCCCCGGCTGATCCCGCGGCATTACCCGTTCGGCGACCTCATGCGCGCGGGCGCGCGACTCGCCGCCGGGAGCGACTGGCCGGTGTCGAGCCCCGACCCGCTGGCCGGCATCCGGGTCGCGGTGACCCGCGTCGAGGCGGACTCCGACGCGCCGCCCCTCGGGCCGGAGCAGGCGCTCGACCTCGCGACCGCGTTCGCGGCCTACACCTCGGGCGGCGCCGGGGCGGCCGGCCGCGGCGACTCGACGGGCCGGATCGCGGAAGGCTTCCGGGCCGACCTCGCCGTCATCGACGGCGACCCGTTCGCGGGCCCGCCCGAGGCTCTGGACGGGTTGCACATCGACTCCACGTGGGTGGACGGCCTGCGCGTCTACGATCGGCAGGCATGAGCCACTCGACGGTCTTCGAACGCCAGGCGCCCGACCCGCGCGTCGTGACGGAGGCGCTGACCGGCGCCCGGCAGGCGGTGTTCTGGCTCGACGACGCGCCCGGCACCCGGTTCCCGAAGCTCGAGTCCGACCACCACACCGACCTGGTGATCGTCGGCGGCGGGTACACCGGCCTCTGGACCGCCATCCGCGCGAAGGAACGCGACCCCGGCAGGCGGGTCACCGTGCTCGAGGCGAAGACCATCGGCTGGGCCGCCTCCGGACGCAACGGCGGGTTCGTCGAAGCCAGCCTCACCCACGGCGAGGCGAACGGCGAGCGGCGGTGGCCGGAGGAGCTCGCCCAGCTCGACCGGCTCGGCATGGCGAACCTCGACGCGATCCAGGATGCGGTGGCCCGCTACGAGATGAACGCCGACTTCGAGCGCACCGGCACGCTCAGCGTCGCCATCGAGCCGCACCAGCTCGAGTGGATCGACGGGCCGAGCAGCCCCGAGAGCCGGTACCTCGACGAGTCGGCCGTTCGTGCCGAGCTCGCATCGCCGACGTTCCTCGCCGGCCGCTGGGACACCCGCACCACCGCGCTCGTGCATCCTGGCAAGTTCGCCGCCGAGCTCGCCCGCGTCGCCGCGGACCTCGGCGTCGAGCTGTTCGAGCGGACCCCGGTGCGCGGCATCGACGCCGACGGCGTGCGCACCGACGGCGGACGCGTGCGCGCCGCGCAGGTCGCGCTGGCGACGAACGTGTTCCCCTCCCTGCTCACCCGCAACCGGCTGATGACGGTTCCCGTCTACGACTACGTGGTGATCACCGAGCCGCTGTCCGCCGCCCAGCTCACGGCGATCGGCTGGAAGAACCGGCAGGGTCTCGCCGACCTGGCGAACCAGTTCCACTACTCCCGGCTCAGCGCGGACAACCGCATCATGTACGGCGGCTACGACGCGATCTACCATGCGGGCGGGCGCATCCGGGCGGAGTACGAGCACCGGCCGGAGACGTTCCGCAAGCTGGCGGGCCACCTGCTGACCACGTTCCCGCAGCTGGAGGGCATCCGCGTCACCCACACCTGGGCGGGAGCGATCGACACCAGCACCCGGTTCTGCGCGTTCTTCGGAACGGCGCGCGGCGGCCGGGTCGCGTACGCCGCCGGTTTCACCGGACTCGGTGTCGCCGCCACGCGGTTCGCGGCCGACGTCATGCTTGACAAGCTGGCGGGTGAGAAGACCGAGCTCACCGAGCTGCGGATGGTGAGGGAGCGGCCCCTCCCGTTCCCACCGGAGCCCGCCGCCTCGATCGGCATCAACCTGACCCGTCGTTCGCTCGACCGGGCGGATCATCGCGAGGGCCGCCGCGACATCCTGCTGAAGACCTTGGACGCGTTCGGCCTGGGGTTCGACTCGTGAACGCCCTGACGGTCGCTCTCGTGCACGAGCCGCTGCCTGCCGACCAGGTGGTCAGCGGGTCGCCGACCACCGGCAGCCTGGTGCTCGGCGACCGCGACGGCCGCGAGGTCGGCGTCTGGGAGATGACCCCCGGCGTCGCGACCGATGTCGAGGTGGACGAGGTGTTCGTGGTGCTGACCGGCTCGGCCACCGTCGAAGGCGTCGCCGAGGAGCCGATCGAGCTCGGACCCGGCTCGGCCGTGACCCTGACCGCCGGCATGCGCACCGTGTGGACCGTGCGCGAGACGCTGCGCAAGATCTACGTGATCTAGGGCGCCACCTGGGCCTGGCGCCGGCTCGCCGCGCTGACCGCGCCCATGCTGGCGACCACGACCAGCCCGATCGCCACGGCATCCAGGATCGTCAGCGGCTGCCGCAGGATCACGACGCCTGCGACCGCGGCGAGCGCGGGCGCCAGGCTCAGCAGGATCGAGAACGTCGCCGCAGGCAGCCGCCGCAGCGCGAACAGCTCGAGCCCGTACGGCACCGTCGACGACAGGATCGCCACCGCCAGCCCGAGCGCCAGCGTCAGCGGGTTCAGCAGTGCCGCTCCGGCGCTGATCACGCCGAACGGCAGCATCAGGATGCCGCCGATCGCCATCGCGAGCGCCAGGCCTTCCAGCCGGGCGAACCGTGCACCGGCGCGCGCGGACAGCAGGATGTACGCCACCCACATCACCCCGGCGCCCAGGGCGAGGGTCACCCCGACCGGGTCGAGGCTGTCGAACCCGCCGCGGCCGAGCAGCACGACCCCCGCGAGCGCGAGCACCGCCCACAGCCAGGCGGAGGCCCGGCGGCTCACCACGACCGACAGCACCAGCGGACCGAGGTATTCGAGCGTGACGGTGGCTCCAAGGTGCAGCCGGGTGAGCGCGAGATAGAACAGCGTGTTCATGATCGCCAGCGCCAGGCCGAACGCGATGACCGTGAGCCAGTCCGCACGGCTGCGCCCGCGGAACGAGGGCCGGAACACCAGCAGCAGGATGACCGCCGAGAACACCAGGCGCAGCATCACCATGCCGACCGCACCGACCGCGGGGAAGAGCAGGACCGCCAGGCCGGCACCCGCCTCCTGGCAGATCAGCCCACCCACGACGAGGCCCGCCGCGCCGAACGACGCAGAGCGGTTCGCGGTGGTCACGGCCACACGCTACGGGAACCGCGGCGGAGGCACCGGACCCCACGTGTCCGACAGTGTGTAGCCCTCGGGGAACGGGTCCGTCGGATCGATGCCGAGCTGGGCGATGTCGGTGATCCAGGCCTGCCCGGCGATGCTCGGCACGACGGCGGGCACGCCGCCGACCTCGGTGGTCGAGACGATCGTGCCCGTGTACTGGGACCCGAGCACCGACTCGTGGACGAGAGGCTCCCCCACCGCGATCTCGCCGCGCGCGTGCAGCACGGCGAGGCGCGCCGAGGTGCCGGTTCCGCACGCCGAGCGATCGAGGCGGCCGGGGCGCACGACGACCGCGTTGCGGGCATGCAACCCGCCGTCCCGCCGGGACACGGGTCCCATGATCTCGGTCTGGCTGATGCCCGCGTAGTCGGGGTGCACCGGATGCACCGCGGACAACTGCTCGACGGCGGCGGCCTTGATGATCTCGCCGACCCGGGACAGCTCGCCCGCCTCATCCTCGGTCATCGCGAACCCCAGGTCGTCGGCGCGCGCCAGCACGTACGCCATGCCGCCCCACGCCACATCCACGGTGATCGTGCCGATGCCCGGCACCTCGAGCGGCGCGTCCAGGTGGTACACGAACGCCGGCTGGTTCACCAGCTCGACGCTGACCACCTTGCCGTCCCGGCATTCGCAGGTGAGGGTGATCAGCCCGGCCGGGGACTCGAGCACCAGCTCGGTGACCGGCTCCACCATCTCGACCATCCCGGTCTCGAGCAGCACTGTCGCCACGCTGATCGTGTTGCTCCCCGACATCACCGCGTACTCGGTCGACTCGAGGATCACGTAGCCGAACTGCGCGTCCGGATGGTTCGACGGCAGGATGACATCCGCCGCATGCAGCACACCGCCGACCGGCTCGAACAGCAGGCGCCGGCGGTAATGGTCTCCGTGATCGCGGAACCAGTTGCGCTTGTCGAACATGGTCTCGCCCGGGACGTCCACGATGCCGCCGGTGACGACCCGTGCGTACTCGCCGCCCGAGTGCGTGCCGACCGCGGTCAGCATCCTGGACCAGCGCACGTCAGACCCGGTTCTTGCGGCGCGCCGCCGCCCAGGTCGTCGCCCAGGTGCCGGGGTCGTTCAGCCCGTCCCCGACGATCTGCGCGGTCGCCTGGTTGTGCGGAGCGGTGCGCACGATCTCCGGGTCGGTGCGGCCCTCGGCGAGGATGTGCTCGACGACGTCGATCCACTCGTCGATGTCCTCCTTCGACCACATCTCGCCTGCTTCGGGCGTGAACGGCTCGGGCACGATCCACGGCTCGTGGGAGGTCCACCAGGCGTCGATGCCGAAGTCGGGCAGCCGGTTCTCGACGTCGAGGGTCGACAGGCCGGTGTCGGCGGCCCACTCGCCGAGCGAGTAGCGCGTCATCTCCAGGCGCGGCATCGCCTTGCCGGGGAACGAGATCGTCACCCCGGGGATGGCGAGCAGCCGCTTCTCCATGTAGTTGTTCGCGAGCACCGAGATGTCGGCCGCCTCGCGCAGCCCGTCGGTGCCCATCGCCCGCGTCCAGGAGTACGCCTTCACCAGCTGCTGCACGTTCCCCATGAACTCCCGCACCCGGCCGACGCTCTGCTCCGGCTCGACCAGCGTGTACACGTCGCCGGAACCGTCGTCGTTCTTCACCACCCGCGGCCCCGGCAGGAACTGCGCCAGCTCCTCCGAGCAGCCGTACGCGCCGACCGACGGCCCGTTGCCGCCCTTCGGCGCCCCGAACGTCTTGTGCAGCATGAACATGCAGGCATCGAACCCGAGCTCGCGCGCGCGCAGCCGGGTCATGACGCCGTTGAAGTTCGCGTGGTCGTAGAACGCGAGCGCTCCGACCTCGTGCACCGCGTCGATGAACTCCTTGATGTGCGGGTTGTAGATCCCCATGTCGTCGGGGTTGTTCAGCATCAGCGCCGCCGTCTGCGGACCGATCACGGCCTTCAGCGCCTCGACCGACGGGTAGCCGTCCTCCTCCAGCGGCAGGGTGATCACCTCGAACCCGGCGGCGTGCGCCGAGGCCGGGTTGCAGGGGTGCGCCTGCTGGGTGGTGACGATCTGGGTGCGCTGCGCGAGCTCGCCGCGCGACGCGTGGTACGCCCGCGTGATGACGGCGTGCAGGTAGGCCGCGTCGGCGCCGCCGCCCGGCTGGAAGCTGAACGCCGACATCCCGGACAGGTTCTTCAGCTCGTCCTCGAGGTCGTGGATGATCCCGAGCACCCCCTGGAACGTCGACGCATCCTGGCGCGGGTGCACCCCCGCGATCTCGGACCGCGCGACGAGCTGCTCGTTGACGGTCGGGTTGTGCTTCATGGTGCACGTGCCGAACAGGCTGACGCCCATCATCCCGAGGGTCTGCTGCGCGAGGTGGCTGTAGTGCCTGCGCACCTCGTACTCCGCCAGCTCGGGCAGGTCGGCGTCGCCCTCGCGTCGCACGCCCGCCGGCAGCTCCGCTGCGGGGGCCCAGGATGCCGGGGGCACCACGCCGCGGCGGCCGGGGGCACCCAGCTCGTAGACGACGCCCTCGTCCCAGGAGGCGCTGTGGTAGCGGCGGATGCTCATGCCACCACCTCCGTCAGCGCGGCGACCAGTTCTCGGGCATCGGCCTCCGAGATCACCTCGGTGACGCAGTACAGCGCACGGCTCTCGCCGAGGTCGTGGCCGCCCAGGATGCCCCGCTCGAGCAGCCCGGCGTTGATCTCGGCGACGGTCTTGCCGGTGGCGCGGAAGTCGACGACGAACTCCTTGAAGATGCTGTCGCCGTAGAGCACGTTCACGCCGGGCACCCCGGCGATCATCCGCGCCACCTGCCGGGCGTTCGCGACGACGGTCTCGGCGAGTTCGCGCATCCCGGTGGGCCCGAGCAGTGCCAGGAACACCGCGTTGCGCACCGTCCACAGGTACACGGAGTTGCCGGTCCAGTCGTTGCCGAGCTCGCGCGACCCGTACGAGCTCTGCTCGAACAGCGTGAGCCCGAACGCCCGCTGCCCCTCGACGAGCGTCGGCGCGATGCTCACCTGCAGGGTCGGGAACTGGCGTGCGTAGCGCTCCTCGTCCCGGGAGGCGATGAAGCCGCCGACGCCGCCGCCGGCGTAGAGCGGCACCCCCATCGGCTGCAGCGACCCGACCAGGATGTCGGCGCCCGACGAGGCGGGGGAGGCCAGGACCCCGAGCGAGATCGGGTCGACACCGGCGACCACCTCGGCGCCGTGCTCGTGCGCGAGCGCGATCAGCTCCGCCATCGCGGACTCGATCACGCCCCACGAGTTCGGGGTCTCGAGGTAGACCGCGGCCACATCGTCGGCGCCGTCGGTGGCGAGCACCTCGGCGAGCGCCGCGGGCGCGATCGTGCCGGTCGCGGCATCCACCGGCACCTCACGCACGGTGAGCGCGCCGTTCAGTTCGCGGTACCCGCAGTACGTGTCGATCACGAGGCGGCGCTCGCGGTCGAGGTTCGACGGGACGACGACCACCGACCGGCCGGTGAGACGCGCGGCCATGCGCAGCGCGTGCCCGGCGGCGCAGCCCCAGCTGTAGACGGGCAGGCCGACGAACTCCAGGTCGAGCAGCGCGCCGAGCTGCGACGCCCACTCGAACCAGATCTGGTTGCGGCCGTGGTCGGAGCTGGGGGTGCCCCACACCGACAGCGAGAGCTCGGGCCGGCTCGCGATCTCGTCGCAGAGTGCCGGGATGTGGTGCTTCCAGTACCCCCCGCCGAGGAAGGAGAGGTGGCTGTCGGTAGAGATGCCGCCGCGGAGGCGCCCCTCCAGCATCCGGCGCAGCTCATGCTCCGACCGGATGCCCGGACGCTGCTCGATCTTGTCGTCGGAGCGGTGGTCCGCCGGGATCTGCGCGAACAGGGTCTCGGGATCCTGGATTCCCACGGCGTCGAGCAGCGCCTGCCTGCTCGTGTCCGCCGAGTTCGCCATGTACGGATGCGCTGTCTTGGGGTGTTCGCTCACGCCGCCCTCACCTTCATCACCGTGCTGTGCCGGGGGCCGATCCGCACCCGGCGGTACCCGAGCAGCCCGGCCGGCTGCGGGGAATGGTCATCCGGATCATGGTCATCCAGGTCGACGAACAGCTCGGCGGGGAACAGCCCCGCGACCTTCTCGCTCGTCGCCACGATCTCGACCCGGTCGGCGCCGATGGTGTCGATCACCCGCGGGCTCAGCTGCTGGTTGCCTCGCCCGAGTAGGAAGCCCTGCCCGCCGACGACGCCGAGCACCAGCCGCACATCCTCGCTGCGGGCGATCTCGTAGAGCCGCCGCTCGTCGACGTCGAGCTCGACCTCGCCGGACGCGTGTCGCACGTCCGCCCCGCGCAGCGTCGGCGTGAAGCCGAGCTGCTCGGCGACGGCGCCGGCGGTGGCACCCGGTCCGACGATCCAGGTGACCGGGCCGGGGGACGCCGTGAGCACCTCGCGGGCGATGCCGCGCAGATCGGTGGCGCTCGGCCGCACGATGCGCTTCGCGCCCTGCAGCACCTCGGCCGACCGGGCTGCGAGCAGCATCCCGACCACGCCCGTCTCGTCGTCGGGACCGACGTCGAGCACCTCGGCGGGCTCGAAGCGCGCCCGGCCGGCGATCACGTCGGCGAGCAGGCGCCCGGCGCCCTGCGGCGAGCGGGCGAACACCTCGGAGTGCATCTTCACCCCCGACGGGACCCCGATGACCGGCACCCGGGTGCCGATCGCTTCGGCGATGTCGGTGGCCGTGCCGTCGCCGCCGCCGAACACGAGCACGTCGACGTCGAACGCGCGCGCCGCCGCGATGGTGTCGAGCCGGGTGGTGCGGGCGGCCTGCGGCAGGTCGAGAACGCGATGCGGGATGCCGGCCCCGGCCAGTGCGGACGCCCCGAGCACGCCGGGGGCGGCCACCACGTCCGCCCCGTCGATGCCCGTGAGCGCACGCACCAGCCGGCGGGCCGCATGCCCGTCGGCGACCGCTTCGGCGAACCGGTCGTCGGCGAGGGCATCCGTGCCGTGCATCGCCCGTGCGCCGCCGAACCCCGCGATGGGGTTCAGCAGCACACCGACGCGGACCACTCCTGCTACGCCTTCGCCTGCTGCGCGACCGCGGTGTCGAGCGCGGCACGGACCCCCGCGACCATGCGGTCGAGCTCGTCCTCGGTGGTGACGAACGGCGGGGAGAACGAGACGGTGTCGGCGGCGGGCAGGGCACGGGTGATCACGCCGTTCGCGAGCGCCGCGCGCGTCACGGCGGCCCCGAACGCGCCGACCTGCTCGAACGGGCGCAGCGGGTCGCGGGAGGCGACGAACTCGACGGCGGCCATCAGGCCTTTCCCGCGGACCTCGGCCACGTTCGGGTGATCGTCGAAGCGCTCGTGCAGCAGCCGGTGCAGCAGCTCGCCCTTCTGCGCCACCTGGGCGATCAGCCCGTCGCGTTCGATGATGTCGAGGTTCGCCATTGCGGCCGCGGCGGCCAGCGGGTGGGCGGAGTAGGTGTAGCCGTGCCCGAAGCTGCCGTACTTGGCGGAGCCGTCGAGCAGAACGCTCCAGACCTTCTCGCTGACGAGCACCGCCGACAGCGGCACGTAGGCGCTGGTGATGCCTTTCGCGACGGTCATCAGGTCGGGCCGCATGCCCACGGCGTCGCTGCCGAACGGCACGCCGAGCCGGCCGAATCCGTTCACCACCTCGTCGGCGATGAGCAGCACGTCGTAGCGGTCGAGCACCTCCTGCACGCGCGGGAAGTAGGTCTCGGGAGGAACGATCACGCCGCCCGCCGCCATCACGGGCTCGGCGATCATCGCGGCGACCGTCTCGGGGCCTTCGTTGATGATGAGCCGCTCGATCTCGGTGACCAGCGAGTGGACGAACTGCTCGTCCGTCTGGCCCTCTTCGCGCTCCCACAGCCGGTGCGGCGGGCGTACGTGCCGGATCATCGGCAGCGGCAGGTCGAAGCCGTCGTGCAGGTTCTTCAGCCCGGTGAGGCCGCCCGACATGACGGTGACCCCGTGATAGCCGCGGCGGCGGGAGATGATCTTCTTCTTCATCGGCCGGCCGAGCACGTTGTTGTAGTACCAGACCAGTTTCGCCTGGGTGTCGTTGGCATCCGACCCGGAGTTGCCGTAGAACACCTTGCTCATCGGCACCGGCGCCATGCCGATCAGCCGCTCGGACAGCAGCGCGGGCAGTTCGGTGCCCATCGACGAGAAGGCGTGGAAGTACGGCAGCTTCAGCGCCTGCGCGTGCAGGGCTTCGGCCATGTCGGGGTGGGAGTAGCCGACGTTCACGCACCACAGGCCGGCCATGGCATCCAGGTAGTCGCGCCCGGTGGTATCGGTGACCGTGGCACCGTGCCCTGCGACGATCGTCATCGACGGACCGTCCTTCTCGTGGGCGGCGAGGTTGGTCATCGGATGGAAGAGGAACTTCCGATCCTTGTCCGCGATCTGCATGATCTGTGGTTCTCCGATTGTTCGCATGACGCACTAGTGGTCGCAAATCGCACAATACCTTGTACGCTGGCCTCATGGCTACGATCCACCGTGAACGCCTCGACAGCGCGCTGCTGCGCACCCAGCTCTACTACGGCGGGCAGTGGCGGGATGGCGCAGACGGCCAGACGAAACCCGTCACCGACCCCGCGACCGGCGACGTCATCGCCGAGGTCGCCGTCGCCACCGCCGCGGATGTCGACGCCGCCGTCGAGGCTGCGCACGAGGCATTCCGCACCTGGTCGAAGACCCCCGCACCGCAGCGCGCCAAGACCCTGCGACGCTGGTACGACCTCGTCGTGGAACGCGCCGACGAGCTGGCCGAGATCCTCACCGCGGAGCAGGGCAAGCCGCTCGCCGAGGCGAAAGCCGAGGTGCTGTACGGCGCCGGATTCATCGAGTGGTTCGCGGAGGAGTCCAAGCGCCTCTACGGCGAGACGATCCCCACGAACAACCCGAACCGCCGGATGTCGACCATCCGCAGCGCGGTCGGCGTCACCGCGGCCATCACGCCATGGAACTTCCCCGCCGCGATGATCCTCCGTAAGGCGTCGCCCGCGCTCGCCGCCGGCTGCACCATGATCATCAAGCCCGCCAGCGAGACCCCGCTGTCGGCGTTCGCGCTCGTCGCCCTCGCCGAAGAGGCCGGCATCCCGCCGGGAGTACTCAGCGTCGTGAACGGCTCCGGCTCCGTGATCGGCGGCGTGCTGACCACGCACCCGCTGGTGCGCACCATCAGCTTCACCGGGTCCACCGAGGTGGGCCGCACCCTGATGGCCCAGTCGGCCGGCACCATCAAGCGGCTCGCGCTCGAACTCGGCGGCAACGCGCCGCTGATCGTCTTCGACGACGCCGACATCGACACCACCGTGAAAGGCACCATCGACTCGAAGTTCCGCAACGCGGGACAGACCTGCGTGTGCGCCAACCGCATCTTCGTGCAGGAGGGCATCCACGACAGGTTCGTCGAGGCGCTCGCCCGCGCGGTGGCCGACCTGCGCGTCGGCGACGGCCGCGACCCGCAGACCCAGCAGGGACCGCTCATCACCCAGGCCGCCGTCGACAAGGTCGTCGCGCACATCGACGACGCCGTGTCGAAAGGCGCCACCGTCGTCACCGGCGGCGGGCTCAGCGACCTCGGCGGCACGTTCTTCTCCCCGACGCTGGTGACCGGCGCCACACCGGAGATGCTGGTCGCGCACGAGGAGACGTTCGGCCCGCTCGCGCCGGTGTTCAAGTTCTCCACCGAGGAGGAGGCGATCGCCATGGCGAACGACACCGAGTTCGGGCTTGCCGGCTACTTCTTCAGCCGCGACGTCGGCCGGGTCACCCGGGTCGCCGAGGCGCTCGAGGTCGGTGTGGTGGGCGTCAACACCGGGCTCATCTCCTACGAGGGCGCCCCGTTCGGCGGGGTCAAGCAGTCCGGCATCGGCCGCGAAGGCTCGCTCCACGGCATCGAGGAGTACACCGACCTGAAGTACATCTGCCTGGAAGGCGTTCTGTGACACGGGTGCGCGTGGCGCACGGACGTGCGTTGGTATCGTTGCTCGACTTCCGGCCCCGGTGACGCTGGACGAAGCACGAAGGACGACGACGATGACGGATGCGGACAACCCGCGTAAATCGGGGGAGTTCATCCAGTCCCTCGACAGGGGCCTGGCCGTCATCCGCGCGTTCTCGAACGAGCAGGACATGCTGTCGCTGGCCGATGTCGCCAAGATCACGGGCCTCAGCCGGGCATCCGTGCGGCGCGCCCTGCTGACCCTCGAGGTGCTCGGCTACGTCGGCAGCCGGCGCAACCGGTTCTACCTGCGGCCTCGCGTGCTCGACCTCGGATATGCGTTCCTGTCCTCCTCGTCGAACATCGATGTCACGCAGGATCAGCTGCGCCGGCTCTCCGCCCGCATCGGGGAATCGGTGTCCGCCTGCGAGTACGACGACGGCGACGTCGTCTACGTGGCGCGGGCGGCCGCCGACACGATCATGCCCATCCGGCTCGGAATCGGGCGGCGCCTCCCCGCGTTCTGCACGTCCACCGGCCGGGTGCTGATCTCGGAGTTCTCGGCCGACAAGCTCGACGAGTTCTTCGAGAAGTACCCGCGCGAGAAGCTGTCGCCCGCCACGATCACCGACGAGGCGGAGCTGCGCGACCGGATCGCGCAGGTGCGCGAGCAGGGCTGGTCGCTGAACAACCAGGAGGTCGACCTGGGTGCGCGCTCCGTTGCGGCGCCCGTGATCGGCGCGGACGGTCACTACCTGAGCGCCGTCAACGTCTCCGTCTCCACCTCCCGCGTCTCCGTCGAGCAGCTGCTCGAGGAGTACCTGCCCCAGCTGCTGGACGCGACAGCGAAGATCAGCGCCGACCTGTCGCTGATGAACCGACGCAAGACCTACGAATGATTCCCGAGTGACCACGACACCTCCCCGCCTGTTCGAACCGATCACCGTCAACGGCATCACCTTCCCGCACCGCCTGTGGGTGGCGCCGATGTGCATGTACTCCTCCGTGGACGGGATGCCGAACGACTGGCACCTCGTGCACCTCGGCTCGTTCGCGGTCGGGCGCGCGGCACTCGTCATGACCGAGGCGACGGCGGTGAGCCCCGAGGGACGCATCACCCCCGACGACGCCGGCATCTGGAGCGACGCGCACGCCGAAGCCTGGCGCCGCGTCGTCGACTTCGTGCACGGCATGGACACCTTCATCGGGATGCAGCTCGCGCACGCGGGGCGCAAGGCCTCGACCTGGCCGCCGACCCGCGGTCGCGGCTCCGTCGACGATGAGACCGGCTGGACCACGGTCGGCCCGTCCGAGGCGGCGTACGGGGAGTTCACCCCGCCCACCGCCCTCGACCGGGACGGCATCGCGAAGGTGATCGACGATTTCGTCGCCGCCGCGAAGCGCGCCGTGGCGGTCGGCTTCGACGTGGTCGAGGTGCATGCGGCGCACGGCTACCTGCTGGGACAGTTCCTCTCGCCGACGTCGAACCTGCGCGACGACGAGTACGGCGGAGATGTGGAGGGCCGGGCACGGCTGACGCGCGAGGTGGTCGCGGCGGTTCGGGCCGTCATCCCGAAGGAGATGCCGCTGGTGCTGCGGGTCTCCGCCCACGAGTGGGTGCCCGACGGGGTCACGGTCGAGGACACCATCGCCGCGTTGCGGACGATCGACGGCGTCGACCTGATCAGCGTGTCGTCGGGCGGCAACCATCCGGCGCAGAAGATCCCGTCCGAGCCCGGTTATCAGCGGCCGTTCTCCCGCGACATCCGGGCAGCGCTGCCGACCCCGGTCGGCGTCGCGGGCCTGATCACGACACCCGCTCAGGCTGAGGATGCGATCGAGGCCGGGGACACCGACGTCGTCTACGTGGCGCGCCAGTTCTTGCGCGACCCGATGCTGGCGCTGCACGCGTCCGCGGAGCTCGGCGGCGGCCTCGCCTGGCCGTGGCAGTACGACCGCGCGAAGTACCTCGGCGGCTTGAGCTAGCTCTACCCCGCGCGCGCCCACTCCCGCGCGAGCGGATGCTTCGACACCAGCCGTTCCGGCGGCGACCCGCCGGGCGCGTGCAGCAGGTATCCGGCGCCCGTGAACTCGATCCACCTGCCCGTGTTGTGGAGCCACATGTGGTGATGCCGGCAGAGCGCGATGCCATTGGACAGATCTGTCGGGCCGCCCATCCCCCATTCGTGGCAGTGATGTGCCTCGGTCCAGGACGGTGGACGATCGCACCCCGGGATCATGCAGCCTCCGTCGCGAGCGGCGATCGCGATGCGCTGCCGCTCGGTGAACGGGCGGATGGTGCGACCCACGTTCACTGCCTGCCCGTCATCATCGAACAGGATCGGGACGACACCGCCGTCGCAGAGGAACCGATGCACCGTGCCGATCGACACCGGCGAGGTCTGTCCCTCGACGATGCCCACCCCGGTGCCGCGCTGCAGGTCGGCGAGCCGCACGTGGATACGGACGGCCGGGGCCTTGATGCCGAACAGCGCACCGTCGTCGCCCGCTGCCGCCAGCCTCACCATCTGGACGAACGCGTCGGCCGTCAACTGATCGATGGTGCGAGTGTCGTCAGCCGCGGCGTCCTCACGCTGCTGCTCATCGGGATCGACGAAGCGCGGACCACCCCGCCGTGGCATGGTCACACGGTCGAACGCGTCGGACACGAGGGCTGCGCTCTCGGGGTCGAGCAGCCCTGCGACGCGTGTCATGCCGTCGGACTGCGGAATCAGGCGGAGGTAGCGACGACCGCGCAGCACAGCCTCGCGATCGGCTACGCCGGCGGCGTCCAGCTCGTCGCGAGCGAAGCGGGCAGCGCGAGCGGCCTCGAGGGGCGACATCGTCGTCGCCTCCGCGGCGAGCCGTCTGGCCGCCTCTGCCAGCGCGGCGTCATCCACATCCGCATTCGGCTCGCCGAGCCCTTCACGGATCGCCGCCGCGGCCCCCACGCTGAGATCGCCGTCGGCGACACCGGTGCCCACGGCATCCAGCCACGACGGGGCATCACCCTCGACCATCGTCTCGCCCGCGGACACCAGCGTGCGCGCCTCGGGCACCGACACCCCGGTCAGCCGCGAGACGAGCTTCTCGGGCGTGCGCGCACCCAGTCTCTGCGCCAGGCCGTCGTAGCCGAGCGCACGATCCGACCTCCGTCCGAACTCGGCCGCCACCTGCGCCGTAGCCGCGTCGACGCGCCGCCGTGCTGCCGCAAGCTCGCGGGCCAGCTGCATCAGGTCGGAGTCGGAGCGCGCACGCAGATCACCCAGATCGGGGATTAGCAGGGCACCGGACGTCATTCTCCAACCCTGCCACGATTCGAACGCAATTGCTATCTTTTGGTAGCGTTTGACGAAACTGCGTCGAATATCTGTACGGGGAGGAGAAGAGGAAGGGCTGACGCCAGGAGGGGATCAGGAGAACACGGAGACCGAACAGGAGGAGACCGAACAGGAGGAGACCGAACAGGAGGAGAACAGCAGAACGAGTCAGGAGGGCAGGACCGGCCCCGACCCCACCTGCCGCTCCACGGTCATCCCGTCACGAACCCAGGTGACGCAGGTGCGGGTGTTGGGCACCCCGTCGACGACCATGATGCAGTCGAAGCACGCCCCCATCCCGCAGTAGTACCCGCGCGGGTCGGACCGCGCCGTCTCGCGCAGCTCGAGACCGCGGTCGGCCATGACCGCCGCCGACACGCTCTCGCCTTCGTACGCCTCCGACGCGACCCCGTCGATGACGATCGAGACCCGGCGGCCCCGTTCGAGACCGTGCCCGGGCACGCGCCCGGAGCTCATGCCGGGACACCCTCCGGGGTGAGCAGCCCCTCCTCGATGAGGACGGCGCGCATCGTCTCCAGCGCCTCGGGATCGCTGACCGGCAGGCGCGGGGCACGCACGTGCCCGGCCGGCTGGCCCAGCATCCGCATCAGTTCTTTGAGCTGCGACTGGTAGCCGCCGTAGATGCCCGCCCACCCGCCGGGGAGCCAGAGCTTCGGGAACAGCCGGTCCGATTTCGCGGCGTACTCCTCCATGGGCGCGAACTCGCCGGCCCAGTAGTGCTCCCAGAACTGCGGGTCCGGGCTGCCGTAGAGCGACCCGCCGCCCACGGTGCCGTCGCCGCCCTCGGTCTTCAGAACCTCCACGCCGCGCTCGGTCATGTAGGGGCCGAAGACGCGCACCCGGTCGCGCACCCGGCGCGAGGTC
>JBFWWZ010000040.1:0-28735 GCA_050245915.1 Microbacteriaceae bacterium | reverse complement strand
GACGTAGGTCTCGGCGGTGAGGCCGCCCGGGTAACCGGAGTGGCGGTAGGCCATCTTCTTCTGGAGCTTCTGACCGGTCAGCGCCACCTTCTCGGCGTTGACGACGATCACGAAGTCGCCCATGTCCATGTGGGGGGCGAACGTCGGCTTGTGCTTGCCGCGCAGCAGGGCTGCTGCGTGGGACGCCAGGCGACCCAGCACGATGTCGGTGGCGTCGATGACGACCCACTCGCGCTGGATGTCCGCCGGCTTGGGGCTGAACGTACGCGCCATGAGATGACCGCTTTCTTGATCGAGGTGTTCGTGAATCCCGCTCCGGTGAGCGTTGCCGTGAGATCCGCGGCAACCCTGCGATGGAGGGCTCGGATGTGTTGCCTAGGCAACCTGTACAGGTTAGTCGACCGGCTGCCGATCCGCCAAACTGCGTTTGCCCCGGGTCTGCTCGGCTCGGGCGGCGAGCTCCGCGTCGGGCGGGTATCCGACCTCGACGAGGGTGAGGCCCTTCGCGGGCATGACCTTGAATGCGCTGGTGCGCACCGCGGCATCCCGGAGCGTCACGACGTCGGCGGCGGCGTCGACGCAGGCGCCGATGAGGGCGCGCACCATGCTGTGGCAGAACGCGTCGGCCTGAAGCCGGGCGATCAGCACGCCGTCGGGGTCACGCTCCCAGGTGAATTCCTGCAGGGTGCGGATCGTCGTCGCGCCGTCGCGGGGTTTGCAGAACGCGGCGAAGTCGTGCAGCCCGAGCAGGCTCTGCGCCGCCGCGTGCATCGCCTCGGCGTCCAGCGCGGCGGGATGCCAGAGCGTGTGACTGCGCCGCCGCGGGTCGTGCAGGGCGCCGGCGTCTGCGATCCGGTACTCGTATCTGCGCCAGAGGGCGGAGAACCTGGCGTCGAACCCCGGCGGCGCCGCGATGCTGCGGAAGACCCGCACGTCGGAGTCGAGGCCCGCGATGCCGTTGAGCCGCTTCGCCAGGTCGCCCCGCAGTGAACCCAGTTGCGCCGGGGTGAGGTCGACGTGCGCGACCTGTCCGGTGGCGTGCACCCCCACGTCGGTGCGTCCGGCGACGGTGAGCCGGGGCGGCGCATCGTGGCGGCGGAAGATGGTGGCGAGGGCGTCCTCGAGCACCCCCTGCACCGTGCGCAGTCCGGGCTGACGCGCCCACCCCGAGAACCCTGTCCCGTCGTAGGCGAGATCGAGCCGGATGCGCCCCGAATCGGGCTCACCGCTTTCCACGCGCCGAGTCTAGGCTGGTGGCGGACTGTGCCGATGACCCCGAAGACCCGACCTCTCGACGCCGTCGACGAGAATGCGACGGCTGCGCACCCGCGCGCGCGGGTGCCGAAGAAGCGGGTGGCCCCGAAGCCCGGCACGAACGCCGGCACGAAGAAGGCCCGGACGAAGAAGGCCGGGACGAAGAAGCCGAAGAAGCCCCGCAGCGCCCCCTTCCGGGTCGCCGGACTCGACGGACTCCGCGCCATCGCCGTGCTGCTGGTGATCGTCTTCCACCTGAGCCCCGGCGCCGTGGTCGGCGGCTACATCGGCGTCGATCTGTTCTTCGTGATCAGCGGGTTCCTCATCACGTCGCTGCTGTTGCGCGAGCGCCTGGCGACGGGGCGCATCGCGCTCGGAGCGTTCTGGAAACGGCGCGCGCGGCGCCTCCTGCCCGCGCTCGGCCTGCTGCTGCTGGCGTGCTGCACCGCCGCCTACGCGGTCGGGGGCGATGTGCTCGTCGGGCTGGGGCAGCAGGTGCTCGGCGCGGTCACGTTCAGCAGCAACTGGCTGTTCCTGGCGGCGTCGTCGAACTATTTCGATGCGACGGTGCCCGAGCTGTTCCGCAACCTGTGGTCGCTGGCCGTGGAGGAGCAGTTCTACCTCCTGTGGCCGCTGCTGCTGGTGGTCGTGCTCGTGAGGGTCCCGCGCTGGGTCCGGGTCGCCGCTGCGGTGGTGCTGGCGACCGGCTCGGCCGTCTGGATGGCGACGCTGTGGAGCGCCGACAACGCCACCCGCGTCTACTACGGCACCGACACCCACTTCTTCGGCCTGGCGATCGGCGCCGCACTAGCGTTCGCCGCGGTCGCCTGGCCGACGCACGCTCTCGAGTGGCCGCGGTGGCAGCGCACCGTGCTCGGGGTGACGGGCCCGCTCGCGCTGGTCGGCATCCTGGCCATCGCGGTGCTCATGCCGGAGGACTCGCCGCTGCCGTTCCAGGGCGGCCTGGCCGCCGTCTCGGTGCTGAGTGCGATCCTGATCGCCACCCTGCTGGTGCCCGGCACCCCGATCGCCCGGATCCTCGACACGCCCGTGCTGCGCTGGATCGGCGAGCGCAGCTACGGTCTGTACCTCTGGCACTGGCCGGTGTTCCTGCTGGTGGTCGCCGCGCTGCCCGGCTGGGCGCGTGACGGCGTCAGCGGCTGGGGCCTCGGGGGCGTCGCGCTGGTGATCACGGTCGCGGCCGCCGCGCTCTCGTATCAGTTCGTGGAGCAGCCGATCCGCCGCAACGGGTTCCGCACCACCTGGTCGTCGTTCGCGCACTGGTTCACCGGAGCGCGCCACGCGTTCGTCGCGGGGGTCTGGATCGTGGTGCTGGTGCTCGCCGGCGGCGTCGGCACTGTCGCCGCGATCGCCTCGGATCCGGGGCGGGGCGAGACCGAGCTGCTGGTCGCGGCCGGCCAGCAGGCCCTCGACGAGGCGAACGCCCAGCAGGCCACCGCTTCTCCGGCGCCGAGTGCGACCCCGGGTGCGGTGCAGCCGGTGGGGGCGGGGGATGCCGCCCCGCAGCCGGTCGGCGGCGACCAGATCACGGCGATCGGCGATTCGGTGATGCTGGCCGCGGCCCCGACCCTGTACGAGCGGTTCCCGGGCATCTACGTCGACGCTCAGGTCTCGCGTTCGATCTATGTCGCCCCCGATCTGATCCGCGCGCTGATCGACGCCGGGCAGCTGCGTCAGGTGCTGGTGCTGGCGCTCGGCACCAACGGCCCCATCGACCGGGATGTGCTCGAAGAGATCCGCAGCCTGATCGGGCCGACGCGGCAGATGGTCGTCGTCAACGTGCAGGCCCCGCGCAGCTGGACGGATGGCGTCAACTCGACGCTGTCCGCGTTCGCCCTCTATTACCGCAACGTCGAGCTGGCCAACTGGCACGACACCATCCAGCCGTCGCTGGGCGAGCTGGCGGGCGACCAGATCCACTTCGGCCCGGTCGGGGCGGGCATCTTCAGCGGCACCATCCGGGATGCGCTGCAGCGCCTGGCCGAGCTGCCCCCGCTGCGGGACGACAGAGCCAACCAGTCCCTGCCCCAGCCCGTCTAGCCCCGTTCACGGATGCGGACCACCATCGGGGGCCGCGCGTAGGCTCCCTGCATGGCCGCGCCGTTCGACCCGATCCCCGAGCCCATGCTGGCCAAGCCGGTCGCGGCGGTCCCACACGATGCGGGCCTGTCGTTCGAGCCCAAGTGGGATGGTTTCCGGGCGATCGTGGCGGTCTCCCCCGAGGGCGGCGTCGAGATCGGCAGCCGCGGATCCAAGCCGCTGACCCGCTACTTCCCCGAGCTCGTCGCGGCGTTCGGCACCCAGCTGCCGCCGGGCACCGTCGTCGACGGCGAGATCATCGTGCGGCATCCCACCGCCGGCGGCGAGCGCCTCGACTGGGAGGCCCTGTCGCAGCGCATCCACCCCGCCGACAGCCGGGTGCAGAAGCTCGCGGCCGAGACGCCCGCCTCGTTCGTCGGATTCGACCTGCTCGCCGAGGGGGGCACGTCGCTCATGGACGCCGCGTTCGCCGACCGTCGCGCGGCGCTCGAGAGGGTCCTCTCCACGGCGACCGCACCCATCCACCTGTCGCAGACGACCCAGGATGCCGCGGTCGCCGAACGCTGGCTGGTCGAGTTCGAGGGCGCCGGCCTCGACGGCGTCATCGCGAAGCCTCTCGGGAAGCCGTACGAGCCGGGCAAGCGCACCATGCTGAAGATCAAGCACTCGCGCACCGCCGATGTGGTGCTGCACGCCTACCGGGTGCACAAGTCCGGCGAGGGCGTCGGCTCACTCCTCGTCGGGCTCTATGACGACGCCGGCACCCTGCTGCCGGTCGGCGGTGCGTCGGCATTCTCGAACGCGAGGCGGCTCGAGCTCATCGACGAGCTGGCTCCGCTGGTGATGCGGGATGACGCCGGCGAGATCATGACCGGGGAGGGCGAGCGCAGCCGCTTCTCGGCGTCGAAGGACGCCTCGTTCGTGAAGCTGCGGCCCGAGCGGGTCATGGAGGTCACGTACGACCAGATGGAGGGATGGCGTTTCCGTCACGCCGTGCAGTTCCTGCGGTGGCGCGACGACCGCGACCCCCGGTCGTGCACCTACGACCAGCTCGAGGTGCCGGACGCCTACGACCTGTCCGGGCTGCTGAGCTAATCGGCCTTCTTGGCGCGCGACGGCTGCACGCGGGTCGGCTCGCCCGGCATCTTCGGGTGCTCGGGCGGATACGGCAGCTCGCCCTGCCCGTTCGCGACGTCGCGCTCCCACCACTGCAGCAGCGTGTCGATCGTGCCGCGCTTCGCGGCGAAGTCGGACCACGGGTCGGGCCGGCCGGGCACGGTCTTCACGGTGAACGCCGTCGGGTCGAGACCCGGCGCGACCTCGTCCCAGTCGAGCGGGGTCGACACGGTGGCGTCGGGACGCGCGCGGGCGCTGTAGGCGCCGGCGATCGTGCGGTCCCGCGCGGCCTGGTTGAAGTCGACGAACACGCGTTCGCCGCGCTCCTCCTTCCACCAGGCCGTCGTCACGGCGTCGGGCATCCGACGCTCCAGTTCGCGGGCGGCCGAGATGACGGCGTGCCGCACACCGATGAAGTCGTACGTGGGCTCGATCGGCGCGTAGATGTGGAGGCCCCGGTTCCCCGAGGTCTTCACGTACGCCTCGAGACCCGCCTCGCGCAGGACCGCCCGCAGCTCGATCGCGGCGGGGATCGCATCCTGGAAGTCTTTGCCCGGCTGGGGATCGAGGTCGAGCCGCAGCTGGTCGGGGTGGTCGATGTCACCGGCCCGCGACGGCCACGGGTGGAACACGATGGTGTTCATCTGCGCCATCCAGACGGCGGCGGCGGGTTCGTCGATGACGAGCATCGGGTGCACCCGGCCGCTGGGGAACGTGACGTCGGTGGTGCGGATCCAGTCCGGCGCGCCCTTCGGCGGGTTCTTCGAGAAGTACTGCTCGCCGTCGACCCCGTCGGGATAGCGTTGCAGCGCGACCGGGCGGTCGCCGTTGGCGGCCACGAAGGCATCGCCGACCGAGATCAGGTACTCGACGTAGTCGAGCTTCGTGATACCCAGTTGCGGCCAGAGCACACGACTCGGGCTGGACACCCGCATCTCGCGAACGCCGTGCGGACCTGGAACCTCGATCGTCGTCGCCTCGGAAGCCATGCTTCGAGCGTACGACGAAGGGCCCCCGCCGCAGCGAGGGCCCTTCGGGAAAGCGGATGCTACTTGGCGTCGTCCTCGGCCGGCGCGTCCTCGGCGGGAGCCTCCTCGGCCTCGGCCGGAGCCTCCTCGGCGGGAACTTCCTCGGCCGGAGCGTCCTCGGCGGGAGCCTCCTCGGCCGGAAGCTCGACCTCGATCGACTCCACGGCCTCCTCGGCCGGGGTCTCCTCGGTCGCCGTCTCCTCCGCCTTCGGCTTCGCGGCGGCCTTCGGCGTCTCCGCACGGGCTGCCGACTTCTTCGACGAGGCCGGCTTCTTCGAGACGGGCTCGAGCACCAGCTCGATGACCGCCATCGGGGCGTTGTCGCCCTTGCGGTAGCCGGTCTTCACGATGCGGGTGTAGCCGCCCTCGCGGTCGGCGACGAGCGGCGCGATCTCGGTGAAGAGCTCGTGCACGACGCCCTTGTCGGAGATGACCGACAGCACGCGACGACGCGCGTGCAGGTCGCCCCGCTTCGCGAAGGTGATGAGACGCTCCGCCAGCGGACGCAGGCGCTTGGCCTTCGTCTCGGTGGTCTGGATGCTCTTGTGGGTGAACAGCGCTGCAGCGAGATTCGCGAGCAGCAGACGCTCGTGCGCCGGACCGCCGCCGAGACGGGGACCCTTGGTGGGCTTGGGCATGATCTATGTCTCCAGTAGTTCCGTGTCTCAGACGTTCTCGTCGTCGTCGTAGCCGCCGTAGAAGTGCGCGCCGTCGAAGCCGGGCACGCTGTCTTTCAGCGACAGACCCATCTCGACCAGCTTGTCCTTCACCTCGTCGACCGACTTCTGACCGAAGTTGCGGATGTTCATCAGCTGCGTCTCGCTCAGCGCGACCAGCTCGGACACCGTGTTGATGCCCTCGCGCTTGAGGCAGTTGTACGAGCGAACCGACAGGTCGAGGTCTTCGATCGGCATGCTCAGCTCGCTCGACAGCACCGCGTCGACCGGCGCGGGGCCGATCTCGATGCCTTCGGCGGCCGCGTTCAGCTCGCGCGCCAGACCGAACAGCTCGACGAGGGTGCGACCGGCGGATGCGATGGCGTCGCGCGGCGAGATCGCCGGCTTGGTCTCCACGTCGACCACGAGGCGGTCGAAGTCGGTGCGCTCACCCGCACGGGTGGCCTCGACGCGGTAGGTGACCTTCAGCACCGGCGAGTAGATCGAGTCGATCGGGATCTGGCCGGCCTCGCTGAACTCGCTGCGGTTCTGGCTCGCCGAGACGTAGCCGCGGCCGCGCTCGATGGTCAGCTCCAGCTCGAACTTCGCCTTGTCGTTCAGGGTGGCGATGACGAGGTCGGGGTTGTGGATCTCCACACCGGCCGGGGCCGAGATGTCGGCCGCGGTCACCTGCCCGGCACCCTGCTTGCGCAGGTAGGCGGTGATCGGCTCGTCGTGCTCGCTCGAGACGACCAGGTTCTTGATGTTCAGGACGATCTCGACGACGTCCTCTTTCACGCCGGGGATGGTCGCGAACTCGTGCTGGATGTTGTCGATCCGGATGCTGGTCACCGCCGCACCGGGGATCGACGAGAGCAGGGTGCGCCGGAGCGAGTTGCCCAGGGTGTACCCGAAGCCGGGCTCGAGAGGCTCGATCACGAACCGCGAACGGAACTCCGAGATCGACTCCTCAGACAGAGTGGGACGCTGTGCGATCAGCACGTGTTGTTTCCTTTCGGCGAGAGCGCCCGCCATATGGCGCTCACGGCAGATTCAGCGGGTGGCTGGGCCGCTGTTGATATGGAGTTGTGAAGTCTTGCTGGTTGAGTAGCGCCGCAGGCGCGTGTCGAAACCGGCTCGGCGGCTGGTTTCGACACGCCGCTCCGCGGCTACTCAACCGGCGGGAGGGTCAGACCCGACGCCGCTTCGGCGGGCGGACGCCGTTGTGCGCCTGAGGCGTCACATCGTTGATCGAACCGACCTCGAGACCCGCCGACTGAAGCGAGCGGATCGCGGTCTCACGACCCGAACCCGGTCCCTTCACGAACACGTCGACCTTCTTCATGCCGTTCTCCTGCGCCTTGCGGGCGGCGGATTCGGCAGCGAGGCCGGCGGCGAACGGGGTCGACTTGCGTGATCCCTTGTAGCCGACGTCGCCACCCGACGCCCAGGCGATCACGGCGCCGGACGGGTCGGTGATCGAGACGATCGTGTTGTTGAACGTCGACTTGATGTGAGCCTGGCCCACGGCGATGTTCTTCTTCTCTTTGCGGCGCGGCTTGCGGCCCGCTGCAGAAGCCTTCGGAGCGGCCATTACTTCTTGCCTGCCTTCTTCTTGCCGGCGACGGTGCGCTTCGGTCCCTTGCGGGTGCGCGCGTTGGTCTTGGTGCGCTGACCGCGGACGGGGAGACCGCGACGGTGGCGCAGGCCCTCGTACGAACCGATCTCGACCTTGCGGCGGATGTCGGCCTGCACCTCGCGGCGCAGGTCACCTTCCACCTTGTAGGTGCCCTCGATGAAGTCGCGGAGCGCGACGAGCTGGTCGTCGGTCAGGTCCTTCACGCGGATGTCGCCGGAGATCCCGGTCTCTTTGAGCGTGGTGAGGGCGCGCGTGCGACCCACCCCGTAGATGTACGTCAGTGCGACTTCAACGCGCTTGTCGCGCGGAATGTCGACGCCGGCGAGACGTGCCATGTCGGCTTCTCCTTATGGAGTCTTCTGGAGGTGTGGAGCAGAACCGGTGCCAAGGCCTCCAGGCCCCAGGTGTCACCCCGCAGGGTTCGTGGTTCTGCTGTTCTGTTATCGGTGGTCGAGCGTCTCGAGACCTAGCCCTGGCGCTGCTTGTGCCGCGGGTTGGACTTGCAGATGACCATGACGACGCCGTTGCGACGGATCACCTTGCAGTGGTCGCAGATCGGCTTGACGCTGGGGTTGACCTTCATGTTGTTTCTTCTCTCGCTGTCATCGTTCCGCTCCGCTGGTTGAGTAGCGCCTGGGGCGCGTGTCGAAGCCTGCGGAAACGGTCGTTACTTCTCAGCAGCCGGTTACTTGTAGCGGTAGACGATGCGACCGCGGGTCAGGTCATAGGGGCTGAGCTCCACGATCACGCGGTCCTCGGGGAGGATGCGGATGTAGTGCTGGCGCATCTTGCCCGAGATGTGAGCGAGCACCTTGTGCCCGTTCGTCAGCTCCACCCGGAACATCGCGTTCGGGAGAGCCTCGAGGACCGAGCCCTCGATCTCGATGACGCCGTCTTTCTTGGCCAATGATCCTTCTTCGTGGTCGCAGCGTTGTGCTGCTGGTCTTGCGTGGGATTGTGGTGCAGACGGCACGCCCGAAGGCGGCGCAGAGCACCAAGGGTCGAGCCTATACGAAACGGCGCGTCTTTGCACGCCGAGCGCGGTTCAGGATGCTAGGCGGCGACGGTCAGCCCGCGGGCTTCCAGCGCGGCGAAGATCCGCTCCGTCACCTCGTCGACCGCGCCGAGGCCGTCCACCTCGACCAGCAGGCCCTGCTCGCGGAACATCTCGAGCAGCGGAGCGGTCTCGCGCTGGTACACCTCTTGCCGGTGCCGGATGGCCTCTTCGGAGTCGTCGACGCGCCCCTGCTCGATCGCGCGCTGGCGCAGCCGCCGCACGATCTCGTCTTCGTCCGCGACGAGGCGGATCACCGCATCCAGTGCGTGGCCGTGCCCGGCCAGCAGGTCGGCGAGGTAGCGCACCTGGTCGGGGGTGCGCGGGTAGCCGTCGAGCAGGAAGCCGCCGTCCGCGTCGGCCTCGTCGAGGCGGTCGGTGACGAGGGCGTTGGTCAGTTCGTCGGGCACGTAGTCCCCGGCGTCGACGATCGCCTTCACCTGCTTGCCCAGTTCGGTCTCGTTCGCGATGTTCGCCCGGAAGATGTCACCCGTCGAGATCGTCGGGATCGTGTATCGCTCGGCGATGCGAGCCGCCTGGGTCCCCTTGCCGGCGCCCGGAGGGCCCACGATGAGGAGGCGGGTCAACGCAGCAGACCTTCGTAGTGCCGCTGCTGCAGCTGGGAGTCGATCTGCTTCACCGTCTCGAGACCCACACCGACCATGATCAGGATGCTGGTACCGCCGAACGGGAAGTTCTGGTTCGCGTTGATGACGGCCAGCGCGACCAGCGGGATCAGGGCGACGAGGCCCAGGTAGATCGAGCCGGGCAGCGTGACGCGGGTGAGGACGTAGTCGAGGTACTCGGCCGTCGGGCGCCCCGCACGGATACCGGGGATGAAGCCGCCGTACTTCTTCATGTTGTCAGCGACCTCGTCCGGGTTGAACGTGATGGCGACGTAGAAGTAGGTGAACCCGACGATCAGCAGGAAGTACAGCGCCATGTAGATCGGATGGTCGCCGCGCGTCAGGTAGGTGTTGATGAAGTCGACCCAGGGCGCGGGCGCCTCGGTGCTGCCGACGGCCGGCTGGTTGAACTGGGCGATCAGCGAGGGCAGGTAGAGCAGCGACGAGGCGAAGATGACCGGCACGACGCCCGCCATGTTCACCTTGATCGGGATGTAGGTGTTGTTGCCGCCGTAGGTGCGGCGACCGACCATGCGCTTCGCGTACTGCACCGGGATGCGGCGCTGCGACTGCTCGACGAAGATGACCGCCATCATGATCAGGATGCCGATGCCGATGACGCCGATCAGCACCTCGGGGCCGCGCTCGGTGAGGATGCGGCCGAGCGAGTCGGGGAAGCGGGCGGCGATCGAGGTGAAGATCAGGATGGACATGCCGTTGCCGACGCCGCGCTCGGTGATGAGCTCGCCGAGCCACATGATCACGCCGGTGCCCGCGGTCATGGTGATGACCATCAGCAGGATCGCGTACCAGGAGTCGTTGGCGATCAGTTCGCCGCACGCGCCCTGGTCGGTGCCGAACAGCTGACCGCTGCGCGCCACGGTGATGAGGGTCGTCGACTGGAGCACCGCGAGGGCGATGGTGAGGTACCGCGTGTACTGGGTCAGGCGGGACTGGCCGGACTGACCTTCGCGGTACAGGGCCTCGAAGCGCGGGATGACCACGCGCAGCAGCTGCACGATGATCGACGCCGTGATGTACGGCATGATGCCGAGCGCGAAGACCGAGAGCTGCAGCAGGGCGCCGCCGCTGAACAGGTTCACGAGGTCGTAGAGACCGCCGGCGTTGCTGTTCTCCGCCAGGCACTGCTGGACGTTGCCGAAGGCGACGAACGGCGCCGGAAGGAACGAGCCCATCCGGAAGATCGCGATGATGCCGAGCGTGAACCCGATCTTCTTGCGCAGGTCGGGCGTGCGGAAGATCCGCGCGACGGCACTGAACACGGGGTCCTCCCAGTGGTGGAACGGGAACACGGGGACGGGTGGCCCCAGAGGGACCACCCTACCCGGTTACTTGATGGAGCCGCCTGCAGCGACGATCTTCTGCTCAGCGGAGCTGGAGACCTTGTCGACCGCGACGTTCAGCTTCACGGCGATGTCGCCGTTGCCGAGCACCTTGACCTTCTCGTTCTTGCGCACCGCACCCTTGGCCACGAGGTCGCCGATGGTGACGTCGCCGCCTTTCGGGTACAGTTCGGCGAGCTTGTCGAGGTTGACGACCTGGTACTCGACCCGGAACGGGTTCTTGAAGCCGCGCAGCTTGGGCGCGCGCATCACCGAGTTCAGGTTTCCCCCCTCGAGTCCGACGCGCACCTGGTAGCGCGCCTTCGTTCCCTTGGTTCCGCGGCCCGCGGTCTTGCCCTTCGAGCCCTCACCGCGTCCGACGCGGGTCTTGGCCTTCTTGGCACCGGCGGCCGGGCGCAGGTGGTGCGCCTTCAGGATCTGCGGACGGCTTTCGGCCTTGTCGCTCTTCTTGGCAGCGGCCGGCTTCTTGGCGGTCCCGGATGCCGGGGTCGCCTTCGCAGCGGTCGTCGCCGTGGCACCCGACTCGGCTTTCGCTCCCGCGGTCGCCGGCTTGGCAGCCGAGGCCTTGGGGGCCGCCGCCTTCGGAGCAGCAGCCTTCTCGGCAGCCGCCTTCGGGGCCGCAGCCTTCTCGGCAGCAGGCTTCTTCTCGGCAGCGGCCTTGCCCGCGGGCGAGCTGGCGCTCGGCTTCTCAGCGGCGGCCTTGGGGGCTGCGGCCTTCTTCGGGGCCGGCTTCTTCTCTTCAGCCATCAGTCAATCTCCTCGACCTTCACGAGGTGCGCGACCGTCTTCACGTAGCCGCGGTTCTGCTTGTTGTCCTCTCGCACGACGACGTCGCCGATGCGCTTCAGTCCGAGGCTGCGCAGCGTGTCACGCTGGTTCTGCTTCTCGCTGATCTTGGACTTGATCTGGGTCACCTTGAGACGCGCGGCCATCAGGCACCTGCCTTCGCTGCAGTCGCCTCGGCACGGGCCTCCGCCTCGGCGCGCACCAGGCGCTCCGGGGCGACGGCCTCGAACTCGAGGCCGCGACGGGCGGCGACGGCGCGCGGCTCTTCGAGCTGCTTCAGCGCGGCCACCGTCGCGTGGACGATGTTGATCGTGTTCGACGAGCCGAGCGACTTGCTCAGCACGTCGTGGATGCCGGCGCACTCCAGAACGGCGCGCACCGGGCCACCGGCGATAACACCGGTACCGGCAGCGGCCGGACGCAGCAGCACGACGCCCGCGGCGGCCTCGCCCTGCACCGGGTGCGGGATGGTCTTCGCCGAGCGGGGGACGCGGAAGAAGTTCTTCTTCGCCTCTTCGACACCCTTCGAGATCGCCAGCGGCACCTCGCGCGCCTTGCCGTAGCCGACGCCGACCATGCCGTTGCCGTCTCCGACGACGACCAGCGCCGTGAAGCTGAAGCGACGACCGCCCTTGACGACCTTGCTCACGCGGTTGATGGTGACGACGCGCTCGAGGAACTGGCTGTCCTCCCGGCCGCCCCGCGAGTTGCCGCGGTCGTTGCGCGGGCTGCGCTCGCGGCTGCCGCGGCGCTGCTCGCGCTCGTTGCCGTTCTGCGCGGTGCCGGCGGCCGTCTCGACGACGGTGCCTTCGGCCACCTCGACCTCGGGGGTCGACGCGGGCGCGGTGGTGTCATCCGACACGGTGTTCTCCTGGTTGATGTCGGCGCCTTCAGGCGCGCCGGTCTGCGGTGTGCTCACAGTGCGAGCCCTCCCTCACGTGCGCCTTCGGCGATCGCGGCGACGCGTCCGGCGAACCGGTTGCCTCCGCGGTCGAAGACGACGGCGTCGACTCCGGCCTTCTTGGCCCGCTCGGCGACGAGCTCGCCGACCTTCTTGGCCTTCTCGGTCTTGTCACCCTTGAACGTGCGCAGGTCGGCCTCGAGGGTCGATGCGGACGCCACGGTGTGGCCCTTGCTGTCGTCGACGACCTGCACGAAGACGTGGCGGGCCGACCGGGTGACGACGAGGCGCGGGCGCTCCGGCGTTCCGGCGATGCGCTTGCGCAGGCGGGCGTGACGACGGTCGCGCTGCGCGCTCTTGCTCACGGTTGCCATGGTTACTTCCCACTCTTTCCGGCCTTGCGGCGGACGACCTCGCCGGCGTACCGCACACCCTTGCCCTTGTAGGGCTCGGGCTTGCGGAGCTTGCGGATGTTCGCTGCGACCTCACCGACGGCCTGCTTGTCGATGCCCTTGACGGTCAGCTTGTTGGTGCCCTCGACCTCGAACGAGATGCCGGCGGGCGGGTTCACGGTGATCGGGTGCGAGTAGCCGAGGGCGAACTCGACGCCCGAACCCTTCGACTGCACGCGGTAGCCGGTGCCGACGACCTCGAGGCTCTTCTCGTAGCCCTCGGTGACACCGATGATCAGGTTGCTGATGAGCGTGCGGCTCAGGCCGTGCAGCGACCGCGACTCGCGCTCGTCGTCGGGACGGGTCACGATGACCTGGCCGTCTTCGAGCTTGACCTCGATCGGCGCCTTCACGACGAGCGACAGCTCGCCCTTCGGGCCCTTGACCGCGACGTTCTGACCCTCGATGGTGACGGTCACCGCGCCGGGCACGGTGATGGGGAGACGTCCGATACGTGACATGTCAGATCACCACACGTAGGCGAGGACTTCCCCACCCACGCCCTTCTGAGTCGCCTCGCGGTCGGTCAGCAGACCGGACGAGGTGGAGAGGATCGCGACACCGAGGCCGCCCAGCACGTGGGGGATCTCGGTCGACTTCGCGTAGACGCGCAGGCCCGGCTTCGAGACGCGCTTGATGCCGGCGATCGACCGCTCGCGGTTCGGGCCGTACTTGAGGTCGATGGTCAGGGTGCTGCCCACGCGGGCGTCCTCGACCTTCCAGCCGGCGATGTAGCCCTCTTTCTGGAGGATCTCGGCGATGTGGGTCTTGAGCTTGGAGCTCGGCATCGACACGGAGTCGTGGTACGCGCGGTTGCCGTTGCGCACCCGGGTCAGCATGTCGGCGACCGGGTCTGTCATGGTCATTGCGGTGTGTTTCCTATCTCAGACGGTTTCGGCACGGGGTCCACCCCTACCGACCTGTTTGGGTTGTTACTGCTGAGCGTTCTCAGCAGTGCGGAACGGGAACCCGAGCTCACGCAGCAGCGCGCGCCCCTCGTCGTCGTTCTTCGCCGTGGTGACGACCGTGATGTCGAAGCCGCGCACGCGGTCGATCTGGTCCTGGTTGATCTCGTGGAACACGCTCTGCTCCGAGAGACCGAACGTGTAGTTGCCGTTGCCGTCGAACTGCTTCGGGCTGAGGCCGCGGAAGTCGCGGATGCGCGGGAGCGCGAGCGACAGCAGGCGGTCGAGGAACTCCCACGCGCGGTCTCCGCGGAGGGTGACGTGCGCGCCGATCGGCATGCCCTCGCGCAGCTTGAACTGCGCGATCGACTTGCGGGCCTTCGTGACCTGCGGCTTCTGACCGGTGATCAGGGTGAGGTCCTTGATGGCGCCGTCGATGACCTTCGAGTCGCGGGCGGCCTCGCCGACACCGGTGTTCACGACGATCTTCACGAGACCGGGAACCTGGTGCGGGTTGGTGAAACCGAACTCCTCGGTCAGCTTCTTGCTGATCTCGGTGCGGTACTTCTGCTTCAGGCGCGGCTGGATCTTGCCAGCCGGCGCAGCAGCGGTCGCTGTAGCCATGATTAGAACTTCTCTCCGGACTTCTTCGCGTAACGCACGCGCACGGTCTTCTTCACGCCGTTCTTCTCAACGGTCTCGACCTTGAACCCGACGCGGGTCGGCTTCTTGGTCTTGGGGTCGACGAGGGCGACGTTCGAGATGTGGATGGGCGCCTCGTGCTGCTCGACGCCACCGGTCTTCGTGCCGCGCTGGGTCTGGCCGACCTTGATGTGCTTGGTGACGAAGTTGATGCCCTCGACGAGAACCTTGTTCTTGTCGCCGAGCACCGCGATGACCTTGCCCTGCTTGCCGCGGTCACCGCCGCGAGCCTGCGACGGCCCGCTGATGACCTGCACCAGGTCGCCCTTCTTGATGTTGGCCATGGTTACAGCACCTCCGGTGCCAGCGAGATGATCTTCATGAACTTCTTGTCGCGAAGCTCACGGCCGACCGGGCCGAAGATGCGGGTGCCACGGGGGTCACCGTCGCTCTTCAGGATCACGGCGGCGTTCTCGTCGAACTTGATGTACGAGCCGTCGGGACGACGGGACTCCTTCTTGGTGCGGACGATGACCGCCTTGACGACGTCGCCCTTCTTCACGTTGCCACCGGGGATCGCATCCTTCACGGTGGCGACGATGACGTCTCCCAGGCGCGCATAGCGTCGCCCGGAACCACCCAGCACGCGGATGGTGAGCAGCTCTTTCGCGCCTGTGTTGTCCGCGACCTTGACGCGGGATTCCTGCTGGAGCATCGGTTACTTCGCCTTCTCTGCGATCTCGACCAGGCGCCAGCGCTTCGACGCCGACAGCGGACGGGTCTCGGTGATGACGACCAGGTCGCCGATGCCGGCGGTGTTCTGCTCGTCGTGCGCCTTCACCTTGGAGGTGCGGCGGATGACCTTGCCGTACAGCGGGTGCTTCACGCGGTCTTCCACCTCGACGACGATGGTCTTGTCCATCTTGTCGCTGGTGACATACCCGCGGCGGACCTTGCGGTATCCACGGGCGTTCTCGTCACGGACGTCGTGCTCGGCGTGCTCGTGGCCCGCGGCAGCCTTCTCGGTAGCCTTCGCCATTACTTGCTCGCCTCCTCGGCGGTCTCGGTGGTCGCGGACTCGGCCTCAGCGGCCTCATCCTTCTTCTTCGCGGGCTTGCTCGCCTTCACCGGCTTCTCGATCGGAGCCGGCGTCGCACGGATGCCGAGCTCGCGCTCACGGATGACGGTGTAGATGCGGGCGATGTCGCGCTTCACGGCGCGCAGGCGGCCGTGGCTCTCGAGCTGACCGGTGGCCGACTGGAAGCGCAGGTTGAACAGCTCTTCCTTCGCACGCTTCAGTTCGTCGATCAGACGGTCGTCCTCGAACGTGTCGAGCTCGACGGGTGCGAGCTCCTTGGATCCGACGGCCATTACGCGTCACCTTCCTCGCGCTTGATGATGCGTGCCTTCAGGGGCAGCTTGTGGATGGCGCGGAGCAGGGCCTCGCGGGCGAGCTCCTCGTTGACGCCGGCGACCTCGAAGAGGACACGACCCGGCTTGACGTTCGCGACCCACCACTCCGGCGAGCCCTTCCCGGAACCCATGCGGGTCTCGGCGGGCTTCTTCGTGATCGGGCGGTCGGGGTAGATGTTGATCCACACCTTTCCGCCGCGCTTGATGTGGCGGGTCATCGCGATACGCGCGGACTCGATCTGGCGGTTCGTCACGTACGCAGGCGTGAGGGCCTGGATGCCGAACTCGCCGAACGACACCTTGGTGCCACCGGTGGCAGCGCCCGAACGACCCGGGTGGTGCTGCTTGCGGTGCTTGACCTTACGGGGAATCAGCATGTCTAGCTCTCAGCTCCTGCGGCGACGGGAGCGTCGGTGCGCGGGCCGCGGCCACGGGGGCCACGGTCGTCACGACGCTCGGGGCGGGTCGACTTCTGCGAAGCCTGCTCGCGCGCCAGCTCTTTGTTGGTGATGTCGCCCTTGTAGATCCAGACCTTCACGCCGATGCGGCCGAAGGTGGTGCGGGCCTCGTAGAAGCCGTAGTCGATGTTCGCGCGGAGCGTGTGCAGCGGCACCCGGCCCTCGCGGTAGAACTCCGACCGGCTCATCTCGGCGCCGCCGAGACGACCCGACACCTGGATGCGGACCCCCTTGGCGCCGGCGCGCTGGGCACCCTGCAGGCCCTTGCGCATCGCGCGGCGGAAGGCCACGCGGGCGCTGAGCTGCTCGGCGATGCCCTGGGCGACCAGCTGAGCCTCGGCTTCGGGGTTCTTCACCTCGAGGATGTTCAGCTGGATCTGCTTGCCGGTGAGCTTCTCGAGGTCGGCGCGGATGCGCTCGGCCTCGGCGCCACGACGACCGATCACGATGCCCGGGCGGGCGGTGTGGATGTCGACGCGGACGCGGTCACGGGTGCGCTCGATCTCGATGCGGGCGACGCCGGCACGGTCGAGGCTGGTCTTCAGCAGGTTGCGGATCTTGACGTCTTCGGTCACGTAGTCCGAGTAGCGCTGACCCGGCTTCGTCGAGTCGGAGAACCACCGCGACACGTGGTCGGTGGTGATCCCGAGACGGAAGCCGTACGGATTGACCTTCTGGCCCATTTACTTGCTCGCCTTCTTGGTCGTGGTCTTCTTGGTGGTCGAGCCTGTCGAGGCCGCCGCAGCATCCAGCAGCTCATCGGGCGTGCTGAGCACGACCGTGATGTGGCTGGTGCGCTTCAGGATCTTGAACGCACGACCCTGCGCACGCGGGCGGAAGCGCTTGAGCGTGGTGCCCTCGTCGACGAACGCGCGGGCCACGACGAGGTCTTGCTCGTCGAGGTAGCTGTTCGTCGCGTCCGCCTTCACCCGGGCGTTCGCCATCGCCGAGGCGACGAGCTTGTACACCGGCTCGCTCGCGCTCTGGGGCGCGAACTTCAGGATCGCCAGCGCTTCGGCGGCCTGCTTGCCGCGGATCAGGTCCACGACACGACGGGCCTTCTGGGGCGTGACACGGATGTGGCGCACGCGGGCCATCGACTCCACCATCAGCGGCGCCGTCCCTTCTTGTCGTCCTTCTCGTGTCCACGGAAGGTGCGGGTCGGGGCGAACTCGCCCAGCTTGTGACCCACCATGGTCTCGGTCACGAAGACCGGGATGTGCTTGCGACCGTCGTGCACCGCGATGGTGTGCCCGAGCATGTCGGGGATGATCATCGACCGGCGCGACCAGGTCTTGATCACGTTCTTGGTGTTGGCCGCGTTCTGCGAAGCCACCTTCTTGAAGAGGTGGTCATCGACGAAGGGACCCTTCTTGAGACTGCGAGGCATCTGCTTCTCTTACCCTTAGCGCTTCTTGCCGGCGTTACGGCGGCGGACGATGAGCTTGTCGCTGGGGAGGTTGCGCTTACGCGTGCGACCTTCCTTCTGGCCCCACGGGGTGACCGGGTGACGCCCACCGGACGTCTTGCCCTCACCACCACCGTGCGGGTGGTCGACCGGGTTCATCGCGACACCACGGACGGTCGGGCGGACGCCCTTCCAGCGCATGCGGCCGGCCTTGCCCCAGTTGATGTTGGACTGCTCGGCGTTGCCGACCTCGCCGATGGTGGCGCGGCAGCGCAGGTCGACGTTGCGGATCTCGCCGCTCGGCAGACGCAACTGCGCGTACGGGCCGTCCTTCGCGACGAGGCGGACGCTCGCACCCGCGGAGCGGGCCATCTTCGCGCCGCCGCCGGGCTTCAGCTCGATGGCGTGGATGACGGTACCGACCGGGATGTTCTTCAGCGGCAGGTTGTTGCCGGGCTTGATGTCGGCCGAGGGACCCGACTCGACGGTGTCGCCCTGCGACAGCTTGTTCGGAGCGATGATGTAGCGCTTCGTGCCGTCGACGTAGTGCAGCAGTGCGATGCGCGCGGTGCGGTTCGGGTCGTACTCGATGTGAGCGACCTTGGCGTCGACACCGTCTTTGTCGTTGCGGCGGAAGTCGATGACGCGGTACTGGCGCTTGTGGCCACCGCCGATGTGGCGGGTGGTGATGCGACCGGTGTTGTTGCGACCGCCCGTCTTCGGCAGCGGCTTCAGCAGCGACTTCTCCGGGGTGGAGCGGGTGATCTCGACGAAGTCGGCGACCGACGAACCGCGACGACCGGGAGTCGTGGGCTTGTACTTGCGAATGGCCATGATGTTTTCTCCTGGTCCTTAGCCGACAGCCGTGAAGATGTCGATCGAACCGGACTTGAGGGTGACGATGGCGCGCTTGGTGTCCTTGCGCTTGCCGATGCCGAACCGGGTGCGGCGGGTCTTGCCGTTGCGGTTGAGCGTGTTCACCGAGGCGACCTTGACGTTGAAGATCTTCTCGATGGCGAGCTTGATCTCGGTCTTGTTGCTGCGCGGGTCGACCTCGAAGGTGTACTTGCCATCATCGATCAGGCCGTAGCTCTTCTCGGAGACGACCGGCTTGAGGATGATGTCGCGCGGGTCCTTGTTGTAGCCGCTCATTCGCCGGCCTCCTTCTCGGTGGTCGAGCCTGTCGAGACCGCGCCGCTCTTCGCCGCGACGAAGGCGTCGAAAGCGGCCTTCGTGAAGACGATGTCGTCGCTGACGACCGCGTCGTACGCGTTCAGCTGGTCGGCGAACAGCACGTGCACGTGCTTCAGGTTGCGCACGCTCTTGAAGCTCACCTCGTCGTTGCGCTCGAGCACGACCAGGACGTTCTTGCTGGTCGCCACGGCATCCAGAAGCTCGATCGCGGTCTTGGTGCTCGGGGCGTCGTCGAGACCGAAGGACTCGACAACGTGCAGGCGCTCGCCGCGTGCCCGGTCGGAGAGGACGCCGAGCAGTGCGGCGGCGATCATCTTCTTGGGGGTGCGCTGGCTGTAGTCGCGCGGCTCGAGGGAGTGGACCATGCCACCGCCGCGGTGCTCGGGGGCACGGACCGAACCCTGGCGGGAGCGACCGGTTCCCTTCTGCTTGAACGGCTTGCGCCCGGAGCCGGAGACCTCGCCGCGACCCTTGGTCTTGTGCGTGCCCTGACGGGCGGCCGCGAGCTGCGCGGTGACGACCTGGTGGATCAGCGGGACGTTGGTCTGCTGGTCGAAGATCGCGGCGGGGAGCTCGACGCTGCCCTTGCTGCCGCCCTTCGGCGCGACCACGTTGAGGGTGGTGGCCATGGCTACTTGGCTCCCTTCACGGCGTTGCGGACGAACACGATGCGTCCGCGAGCACCGGGGACGGCGCCCTTGACGAGGATGAGGTTCTTCTCGACGTCGACCGCGTGCACCTTGAGGCCCTGCACGGTGACGCGCTCGCCACCCATGCGGCCGGCCATGCGCATGCCCTTGAACACGCGGCTCGGGGTCGAGCTGGCGCCGATCGAGCCGGGCTTGCGGTGGTTGCGGTGCGCACCGTGGCTGGCGCTGACGCCCTTGAAGTTGTGGCGCTTCATCACACCGGCGAAGCCCTTGCCCTTGGAGGTGCCCACGACATCCACGTACTGGCCGGCCTCGAAGATGTCGACCGCCAGCTCCTGGCCGGGGGTGTACTCGGCGGCGTCGGCGGTGCGGACCTCGGTGAGGTGACGGCGCGGCGTGACGCCGGCCTTCTCGAAGTGCCCGGCGGACGGCTTGTTCACCTTGCGCGGGTCGATCGCTCCGTAGGCGATCTGCACGGCGGTGTAGCCGTCGACCGCGTCGGAGCGGACCTGGGTGACGACGTTCGGGGTGATCTCGACGACGGTCACGGGGATGAGCTTGTTGTTCTCGTCCCAGACCTGCGTCATGCCGAGCTTGGTGCCCAGCAGACCCTTGACGGTCTTGTTCATTGTGTTGGCCATCTCTTTTGCAGGCTCAGAGCTTGATCTCGATGTTGACGTCGGCGGGCAGGTCGAGACGCATGAGCGAGTCGACGGCCTTCGGCGTCGGGTCGATGATGTCGATGAGACGTTTGTGGGTGCGCTTCTCGAAGTGCTCGCGGCTGTCCTTGTACTTGTGAGGACTGCGGATCACGACGACCACGTTCTTCTCCGTGGGAAGCGGGACCGGGCCGACGACGGTGGCACCCGCACGGGTGACCGTGTCGACGATCTTGCGCGCCGAGGCGTCGAGACCGGCGTGGTCATACGACTTGAGCCGGATGCGGATCTTCTGTCCCGCCATGTGTTCTCTCTTCTCTGTTTCATGCGCGACCGTCGCCGGCCCCGCACTCTGCGCGTTTCGCGCACCGCTGTTCTTCTGTCAATCGCACGCCGCAGGAACCCGCGCAAGCGGGCTCTTTCCGGGTGGGATTCGAGTGAAACCGTGTTCTGCTGACCGCGGCCCAGCCGCTTCGCTCTCGCGGGGCTGTGCACTGCCTGATCAGTGAGTCGCACGCACGCGCGCGATGTCTTGAACTAGAAGAGTTTGCCATACGGCTGCATTTGCTGCAACCCGGGCGTGTCGCGCGGGCGCCTACCCGCGACCCGGCGTCAGCACCCGGTGCACGAGCGGCACCCCCGGCCGGTAGGCGAGGTGCACGTACGACGGCGCGTCGAGCACCACCAGGTCGGCTCGCGCCCCCAGGCCGAGGTGCCCGATATCGGTGCGGCGCAGGGCGGCGGCACCGCCGGCGGTGGCGGCGTGCACGGCCTCGAGCGGGGTGAGGCCCATCTCCCGGACGGCGAGCGCGACGCACAGCGGCATCGACGTGGTGTAGCTCGACCCGGGGTTGCAATCGCACGCGATCGCGATGGCGACCCCGGCATCCCGCAGCCGCCGCGCGTCGGGATACGGGTGCCGCGTCGAGAACTCGACGCCAGGCAGCAGGGTGGCGACGGTGTCCGATCCGGCGAGCGCGTCGATGTCGGCAGCCGACAGGTAGGTGCAGTGGTCGACGGATGCCGCGCCCAGCTCCACCGCCAGCCTCACCCCGTCCGACTCCCCCAGCTGCCCGGCATGCACCCGCAGCCCGAGCCCGGCGGCGGCCCCTGCGGTCAGGATGCGGCGGGTCTCGTCGACCGTGAACGCCCCGGTCTCGCAGAACACGTCGATCCATCTCGCGTGGGGGGCGCACGCCGTGAGCATCTCCCCGCACACCAGGTCGACGTACGCGTCCCGGTCGATGCCGTCCGGCACGACGTGCGCGCCGAGGAACGTGACCTCGTCGGTGAGGGTCGCCGCGAGCGCGAGCGCGCGCTCCTCGTCGGCGACGGTGAGTCCGTAGCCGGACTTGATCTCCATCGTCGTGGTGCCCTGCGCCCGCGCCTCGCCGAGCAGGCGCCGCGCGTTGGCGAGCAGCTGCTCGTCGGACGCGTCGCGGGTCAGCCGCACCGTGCGGCGGATTCCCCCCGCCTCGTACGGGCGGCCGGCCATGCGCGCCTCGAACTCGTCGGCGCGATCACCGGCGAACATCAGGTGGCTGTGCGAGTCGACGAAACCGGGGATGACGCAGCGGCCCTCCACGTCGTACGCGTCGTCGGCGACGGGGGCGTCGGCCGCGTCACCCACCCAGGCGATCACCCCCTCGTCGATGACCAGCGCGGCATCGGTGCGCTCGGGCCGGCCGGGGTCGTGCGTGACGAGCAGCCCGATGCCGGTGACGAGGGTGGCGGTCATGCGCGGTCCTCGATCAGCTCGATCCGGGCGCGCAGGGCTTCGAGCACGCAGAGCGCGGTCAGGCGGACGGTGCGGCCGTCCGGGGTGTCGACCGCGGCATCCACCTCGGTGAGGTCGATCGAGACCACATCGGGATGCAGCCCCGCCACCCGTGCGGCCGTGCGCAGCTCGATGGCACTGATGCCGCCCGGAACCGAGGCGGGGCAGGCGGGTGCGACGGAGCGGTCGCAGACGTCGACGTCGAGGTCGACGTGCACGGTGCGTCCGGAGCTTCCGGCGAGCTCGAGCGCCTCGGCCATGACGTCGTCGATGGGGCGGCGGCGCAGCTCGTCGCGCAGCACGACCGTGATGCCGAGGTCGGCGGCGCGCTGCGCGTACTCGCGCGAGTTCGCGAGCGGCTCGATGCCGATCTGCACGACCTTGTGCACGCCTGCCTCGATCAGCTGCCGCACGGGCGAGCCGTTCGAGATGCCATCCCGGATGTCGTGGTGCGCATCGAGGGTGACCAGACCGGTCGCGCCCCGGCCCCGGGCGACCGGCACGGTGGCGGAGTTGTCGCCGCCGATGGCGATCAGCAACCCGGCCTCCACAGCCGCCACCCACGGCGCCGCGTCCACCTCATCGGGATCGGGGGCGTCGCCCGCGTCGACCACGCGCAACCCCGAGGTGTGCACCGAGTACCGCCGCAGAGCCTCCCTCACCGTCGCGGGGGTGAGGTGCGCCTGCGTCGGGGACAGCGAGCGGGTGTGCGTCGGGATGCCGGCCAGGGCGATATCGGCACGCTCACCGGGCACGGGTGCCGGCCACGACCCCGCACGTGGCCAGAGCGGGTCGTGCGGCAGATCGGCCATGGCCTAACCTTCGCGCATCGGGATGCGGACGTCGAGCCGTTCGGCGACCTCGATCGCCTCGTCGTATCCCGCGTCCACGTGACGGATGACGCCCATCCCCGGGTCGTTGCGCAGCACGCGGGCGATCTTCTCGCCCGCGAGGTCGGTGCCGTCCGCGACGGTCACCTGGCCGGCGTGGATGCTGCGGCCGATCCCGACACCGCCTCCGTGGTGGATGCTGACCCAGCTCGCACCGGACGCGGTGTTGACCAGGGCGTTCAGCAGCGGCCAGTCGGCGATCGCGTCCGAGCCGTCCTTCATCGCCTCGGTCTCGCGGTACGGGCTCGCCACCGAGCCGGAGTCGAGGTGATCACGCCCGATGACCAGCGGCGCGCTGATCTCACCGGACGCCACCATCTCGTTGAACCGCACCCCGGCGACATCGCGCTCGCCGTAGCCGAGCCAGCAGATGCGGGCGGGGAGGCCCTGGAAGTGCACGCGCTCCTCGGCCATGCGGATCCACCGGGCGAGGGATTCGTTCTCGGGGAACAGCTCGAGCACGGCGCGGTCGGTCGCGGCGATGTCCTTCGGGTCGCCGCTGAGCGCTGCCCACCGGAACGGGCCCTTGCCCTGCGAGAAGAGCGGGCGGATGTAGGCGGGCACGAAGCCGGGAAAGCTGAAGGCGTCCGAATAGCCGGCGGCGAGCGCCTCGGTGCGGATGTTGTTGCCGTAGTCGAACACCTCGGCGCCGGCGCGCTGGAACCCCACCATGGCGGCGACGTGCTTGGCCATGCTGCCGCGCGCGCGGTCGGCGAAACCCGAGGGGTCGGCCCGGCGCGCGTCGTCCCAGTCCTCGAAGTCGATGCCGACCGGCAGGTAGGCGAGGGGGTCGTGCGCACTGGTCTGGTCGGTCACGATGTCGATCTCGGCCCCGTGCTCCAAGAACCACGGCACCACGAGGGCGGCGTTGCCGAGCACGCCGATCGACAGCCGCCGGCGGGCATCGCGCGCCTCGTAGGCGAGTTTCAGAGCGTGCTCCGGGTCGTCGGCCGCGACGTCGAGGTAACCCTGCTCGATGCGGCGGGCGATGCGCGAGGGGTCGACGTCGATGCAGATCGCCACGCCGTCGTTCATCGTGACCGCGAGCGGCTGGGCGCCGCCCATGCCGCCGAGGCCGGCGGTCAGGGTGATCGTGCCCGCGAGGGTCGCGGCACCCTGTCCATGCAGCCCGCCCGTGCGGGCGGCGCGCGACGCGGCGACCGCCGCGAACGTCTCGTACGTGCCCTGCAGGATGCCCTGGGTTCCGATGTAGATCCACGATCCGGCCGTCATCTGCCCGTACATCGTCAGCCCGAGCTTCTCGAGCCGGCGGAACTCGTCCCAGTTCGCCCAGTCGGGTACGAGGTTCGAGTTCGCGATCAGCACCCGGGGCGCCCACTCGTGCGTCTGCATCACACCGACCGGGCGACCCGACTGCACCAGCATCGTCTCGTCGCCCTTCAGGGTCTCGAGGGTGCGCACCAGCGCGTCGAAGCTCGCCCAGTCACGGGCGGCCTTGCCGGTGCCGCCGTAGACGACCAGCTCGTCGGGATGCTCGGCGACCTCCGGATCGAGGTTGTTCTGCAGCATGCGCAGCGCCGCCTCCTGCGGCCACCCGAGCGTGTGCAGGTCGGTGCCGCGGTGGGCGCGGACAGGACGGGGACCGGTCATGACAGCTCCTTCAGCAGAGTGCGGGTTTCCACGAGCGCGACGGCGGCCGCGATCTCGGGGGCGAGGTACCGGTCCGGACCCGGGCCGGGGATGGTGCGACGCATGCTCGCGATCACGCGGGCGGTGACCGGGGCCGGTCGCTCACCCCGCAGTTCGATACCGCGCGCCGCCGTGAGCAGCTCGATGGCGAGCACCCGCGTCAGACCGTCGATCACGCGCCGCAGCTTGCGCGCGGCCGACCACCCCATCGAGACGTGGTCCTCCTGCATCGCGCTGGTGGGGATCGAATCGACGGACGCCGGGGCCGCCAGGCGCTTCAGCTCGCTGACGATCCCCGCCTGGGTGTACTGCGCGATCATGTGCCCGGAGTCGACACCCGGGTCGTCGGCGAGAAAGGGTGTCAGCCCGCCGTTGCGGTTCTTGTCGAGGAACCGGTCCGTTCGGCGCTCGCTCATGCTCGCCACGTCGGCCGCGGCGATCGCCAGGAAGTCCAGCACGTACCCGATCGGCGCGCCGTGGAAGTTGCCGTTCGACTCCAACCGGCCGTCGAGGGTGACGACGGGGTTGTCGATCGCGCTGGCGAGCTCGCGGCTCGCCACCAGTTCCGCGTGCGCCACCGTGTCGCGCGCCGCGCCGTGCACCTGGGGCGCACAGCGCAGGGAGTACGCGTCCTGCACCCGCGTGAAGCCGGTCGTCGCGTGGGCAGCGATCGCCGCGGAGCCGTCGAGCACGGCGCGCATGATCGCGGCGGACTCCGCCTGGCCGGGGTGCGGGCGCAGCGCCTGCAGGTCGGCAGCGAACACGCGATCCGTGCCGGCGAGGCCCTCCACGCTCATCGCCGCCGCGAGGTCGGCGGTGGTGAGCAGCGCGCGCAGGTCGGTGATCGCGAGGGCCAGCATCGCCAGCATCCCGTCGGTGCCGTTGATCAGGGCGAGGCCCTCCTTCTCCTGCAGCACGATCGGCTCGAGTCCGGCGGCCGCAAGAGCATCCCCGCCGGTCATGGCGGTGCCGTCTGCGTCCCGCACGTCGCCCTCGCCGATCGCTGCGAGCGCGATATGGGCGAGAGGCGCGAGATCTCCGGAGCACCCGAGGCTGCCGTATTCGCCGATCACCGGCGTGATGCCGGCGTTCAGCAGCGCGGCGTACTGCTGTGCGACCTCGGGGCGCACGCCGGTACGGCCGGTGGCGAGGGTGGACAGGCGCAGCAGCATGGTGCCGCGGACGACCTCGCGCTCCACCTCGGGCCCGGAGCTGGCGGCGTGACTCCGCACGAGGGAACGCTGCAGCTGCTGCCGCCGCTCCGGCGGGATCGAGGTGGTCGCGAGCGCGCCGAACCCGGTCGAGACGCCGTAGTGCGGCTGCGGGTCGCCCGCGAGCTCGTCGATGATGGCACGGGACGCGGCGATCGCCGCGAGCGCCTCCTCACTGAGACGGACCGTGGCTCCGTCGCGGGCGACAGCGACGATCTGGTCGATGGTGACGGCTCCGGTGCCGACGACGACTTCGGTCATGGCGCCATTGTTCGCGGGTCGCGGGATGCGCACAGCGGGTTCGCGTGACATCCTGTCTGAAATGTCAGACAGCGCTGAGCCGCCGGCGAGACCCGACGTCCCCGCCGCGCGCCACACCCTCGGCGTGCTGCGGTACCTGGCGACCCGCAGCGGGCCGGTGCGCGCGGCGACGATGGCCCGCGAGCTCGGGGTGCCGCGGTCATCGATGTACCAGCTGCTGGCGGTGATGCGGGACGAGGGCTTCCTCGTGCACTACCCGGAAGACGGAACCTACGGACTGAGCGGGCTTGTCGCCGAACTCGGCACCGCATCCCGGCGCACCGAGCGACTCGGCCGGCTCGCGCGACCCCTGCTCGAACGGCTGGTCGGTGCTGCACCCGTCCCGGTGGTGGCGCACCTCGCGGTGCTCGGCGGATCGGACGTCATCTACGCCGGCCGCGTGCAGGGATTCCGGGCCCCCACGACCGTGTCGAGCATCGGGGTCCGCCTGCCCGCGCACCTCACCGCGACCGGCCGCGCGATGCTCGCCGCCCTCCCCGCCGCGCAGGTGCGCGCGCTCTACCCCTCGCGCGTGCTGCTCACGCACCGCAACGAGGCGGGCCCGTCGACGCTGCCAGAACTCGACCGTCTGCTCGCCGTGACCCACGAGCGCGGCTGGGCGGTCGAGACCGGTGACGTCACCGCCGAGTACGGCTCCGTCGGGGCGGCGGCCGCCGACCACAACGGCTACCCGGTGGCGGCGATCGGCCTGACCTTCCGGCGTGAGGCCGTCGACGCCGACACCGCCGACCGGCTGGGTGAGGCGGTCGTCCATACCGCTGACGCGCTGACCGCCCGCCTCACCGGGGGCTGAGTCAGCGGCCGGAGCCGCCCTTGTCGGCAGCGCCGGCGTCGGCGGCGCGGGCCTCGTCGTCGCCGATCTTCGCGTCCATGGCATCCCGCTTCTCGGCGATGTCGTCCTCGAACTTGTCGCGCGTCACGAAGTTGGCCGCGTTCTCGGCGCCGTCGAGCACCGCGTCGCTGATCTTCTCCGCGCGCTCGCTGTGCAGGGCACCCTCGGCGGCATCCCGGACGTCGTCCGCCTTCTCCTTGACGGCGTGAGCCGCGTCGCCGGCGACGTCCTTCACCTTGCCCGCGGCGTCTCCCGCCGCATCCTTCGCCTTGTCGACGATGTCATCGAGTCCCATGGTGCCTCTTCCTCCTGGCGCACGGCACGGGACCCTCCCGGCCGACCAGCCCATTCTGGCGCGGCTGCGAAGGCTTGGGAACTAGGCGTCCCGCAGGAGCCGCCTCAGCTCGCTCTCGGCGGAGGGGGTTCGCGCCGGGTCGATCGTGATCCCGTTCTCGTGCGCGTCGACCAGCCGCGGGTCCACGTAGCTGCTGCGAGCCACCGCGGCCGTGTTGCTCAGCTCGTCGGCGGCGGCGCGGATCGCATCCGCCACGGCCCGCTTCCGAGCGGCGGCGGAATCGCGCGGGCCGATCCGGGCCAACGTGATCGCGGCCGCCGCGGTGCCGTGCAGGGTGCGGAAATCCTTCGCCGAGAAGTCCCCACCCGTGCGCCGGCGCACGTCCTCGTTGATCTCCGCCGCCGCCAGAGGATGCCAGCCCCGCTCGTCCTTCCAGGCGAGCAGGCGCGCGGTCGGCCCGCGCCGCTTCAGCCGCCGGACCAGCGCGGCGAGGTCCGCGTCCCGGATGTCGGACTCCCACTCCTGACCGCTCTTCGCCGGGAACCGCAGCTCCACCACATCGTCACCCGACACGGCGGCGTGCGCGCACAGCAGGGTCGACAACCCGAAGCTGCCGTGCTCGGCGGCGTAGCGCTCCGACCCGACGCGCAGGCTCCCGGTGTCCAGCATCCGGAACGCCCCGGCGAGCACCCGCTCGCGCGAGAGATCGTCGCGGCGCAGGTCGAGGGTCACCCCGCGCCGGGCCGCGGGCAGGGTGGCGGCGAGGTCCAGAGCCCGCTCGAACTTGATCCCGTCCTTCTGCTCACGCCAGGCCGGGTGGTACAGGTACTGCCGCCGGCCGGCGTCGTCGACACCCGTCGCCTGCACGTGACCGTTCGGGTACGGCGCGATCCAGACATCGGTCCAGGCGGGCGGGATGGCGAGGGCCGCGATCCGCTCGCGGGTCGCGTCGTCGACCGGGTCGCCATCCGCCGTCGTGTACCGGAAGCCCCGGCCCGCGCGGATCCGCCGGAACCCCGGCCCGCCGGTGTTCGAACGGCGGAGACGGGGCATGCGTCCACGCTAGGTCGCGAGGTTCGTCACCTCCGGGGGCTTGACGAGGCGGTGCACGATCGGCAAGACGATGGCGGCGGCGATCAGGCAGGCGAGGCCGGCCTCGATCGCGAAGAGCACCAGCAAGGGCGCCCATCCGCCCTGGACGAAGCCGACGACCAGCACCACCAGCGCGTTCACCACGGCCCCGATCAGCAGCAGCAGGTACGCGCGGGCGGGCGAGAGCACCGGTGATCGAGCCTGTCGAGATCGGAGGACGATCACGATGATCTGCAGCACCAGCCAGAGGGCGAGCCCGACGTCCATGAAGTTGAACAGCACACGGAAGCCCTCCGTGAAGCCGCCGCCCAGGATGCTGAACCAGCCGCCCAGCAGCAGCAACGCCACCGCGATGGTGAGCACCACATCCAGGATCAGTCTGAGCACCACACGCGACATGG
>JBFWWZ010000039.1:0-29196 GCA_050245915.1 Microbacteriaceae bacterium | reverse complement strand
CCGCCGTGCGGCGGCACCCCGTACCGGAAGAAGTCGAGGTAGAAGCCGAGCTCCTCCGGGTCGAGGCCTTTCTCCTTCGCCTGCTCGATGAGCACGTCGATGCGGTGCTCCCGTTGTGCGCCGGTCGAGATCTCGACCCCGTTGAAGATCAGGTCGTAGCTGTTGGTCAGCGACGGGTCGTCCGCGTGACGCCGGTGGTAGAAGGGCCGGATGCTGGATGCGTAGTCGGTGAGGAACACGAACTCGTGCCCGAACGTCTCGGCGACGTAGGCGGCGATCTGGCGTTCGCCCTCCGGGTCCATGTCGTCGTCGTGCCGCGGCACCTCGTATCCGCGCTCCGCCACGATGCGCTTCGCCTCGGCAAGCGGGATGCGGGGGAACGGCGTCGTCGGCACGGTCACCTCGACGTCGAACGCGGCCTCGATCTCGTCGCCGTGCTTGTCTTTGACCGCCTGGAAGCCCGCGACGAGCAGCTGCTCGTGCATCGCCATCACGTCTTCGTGGGTGTCGATCCACGAGATCTCGGCGTCGACCGAGATGAACTCGGTCGCGTGCCGGGAGGTGAACGACGGGTCGGCCCGGAATGCCGGAGCCACCTCGAACACCTTGCCGAAGCCGGCCGGCTGCGCCATCTGCTTGAAGAACTGCGGGCTCTGGGCGAGGTACGCCTTGCCCTCGAAGTAGCCGACCTCGAACAGCTCGGCGCGGCTCTCCGACGCCGACGCCATCAGCTTCGGGGTGTGAATCTCGACGAAATCGTGTTCCACCCACCAGGTGCGCAGCGCATGCAGGAACGTGGTCTGCACGCGGAAGATCAGGTTCTGCTCCGGCCGGCGCAGGTCGAGGAACCGCCAGTCGAGCCGCTTGTCGATGGAGCTGTCGTCGGCGATGGGGGAGTCGAGCGCGACGGACGCGACATCCAGCTCGTCGAGCTTCACCTCGAGGCCGCCGAGCTTCACGCGCTCGTCGTGCTTCAGCTCGCCGATCGCGGTGACGAACGATCCGGTGGAGAGCAGGGAGATCGATTCGCCGAGCTCATCGGTCCCTGAGCCTGTCGAAGGGTCGGGACGCGGGTGCACCAGCTGCACCGCACCGGACTCGTCACGCAGGATGACGAACTGCACCTTCTTCTGATCCCGCACCGTCTCCACCCATCCCGAGACCCGGACGGGCCCGTCCGGTGCGGCGGCGAGGTCTTTGACGAGGGTGCGGTCGGTCACCCGCCGATCCTACCGGCGCGCGAAACGTAGACTCGGGGGGTGCCCGCCGACCTCATCCACCTCGTGCGTCACGGCGAGGTGCACAACCCCGACGGGGTGCTCTACGGGCGCATCGAAGGCTTCCATCTGAGCGAGCGCGGGCACGCGATGGCGCTCCTCGCCGCCCAGTCGATGGACGGCCGCGACATCACCCGCCTCGTCGCGAGCCCACTGCAGCGCACCCGCGAGAGCGCGGCGCCCTGGTCGCCGATGTTCGGCGTGCGCGTCGAGACCGACGACCGGCTGATCGAGCCTCCGAACGTGTTCGAGGGCGTCAACATCCGTCGCGAACTGCGGCGGCGCCCCTGGCTGATCCGGCACCTGCGCAACCCGCGGCGCCCCTCGTGGGGCGAGCCGTTCACCTCGATCCGCGACAGGATGCTGGCGGCGCTCACCGACATCCACCAGACCACTGCGGCTGGCGAGGCGGTCGTCGTCAGCCACCAGCTTCCGATCTGGACCGTTGCCCGCAGCGTGCAGGGCAAGCCGCTCGCCACCGACCCGCGCCGCCGCCGGTGCGCGCTCTCGAGCATCACGACCGTCGCGTGGCGCGACGACCGGTTCGTCGAGGTCGGCTACCAGGAACCGGCGAGAGAATTGCTCGCCGAGTCCATCGATCTGGGAGCAGTGTGACGACGGGGAGCAGTGTGAAGAAGGCCCTGGCACTCCTCGCCGTGCTCGCCCTGGCAGGGTGCACCTCCGCCGGAGTGTCCGCCGACTATGACAGCGCCGGCGACGGCGACTACACCTCCGGCGATGGCACGACGCAGTTCTACGCCGCCGAGAACCGCGGGGACCCGATCGTGTTCGAGGGCGAGACGGAGAACGGCGACCGCATCTCGAGCGACGACCTCGCGGGCTCGATCGTGCTGGTGAACTTCTGGTACGCGAGCTGCGGACCGTGCCGCACCGAGGCCGACGATCTGAACCGGCTGTATGACGAGTACTCCGGGCAGGGGGTCGAGTTCGTGGGCGTGAACATCCGCGACGATGCGGCGAACGCCATCAGCTTCGAAAAGGAGCACGAGGTGGAGTACGCCTCGATCCTCGACGTCGGCGATGCCGCGGTCACGCTGGCGTTCGCGCGGCCCGCTCCGCCGAGCACCACGCCCACCACGTTCCTGCTCGACCGCGAGGGACGCGTCGCGGCTCGCTTCACCAGTGCGATCGATCCGCGGGTGGATGTCGTGGCCAGCATGATCGACGACCTGCTGGCCGAGAAGTGAACCCCGGCGAGATCGCCGTCAGCGGCGGGCTCTGGCTGGCCGCGCCGATCGCGCTCGCCGCCGGGCTGCTGTCGTTCCTCTCCCCGTGCGTGCTGCCGCTGGTGCCCGGCTACCTCGGCTACGTCAGCGGCGTCGCCCGCGGCGACGAGAAGCGTCGCAGCCGCATCGTCGCGGGTGCCGCCCTCTTCATCGCCGGGTTCACCGCGGTGTTCATGCTGTTCTTCGTGCTGGCAGGCACATTCGGGGTCTTCTTCGTGCAGTACCGCGACCTGCTGCTGCGGATCGGCGGCGTGCTGATCATCCTGATGGGCGTCGTGTTCATCGGGCAGGTGACCGTGCTGCAACGCACCATCAAGCCGCAGTGGCAGCCGCGCGCCGGACTGCTCGGGGCGCCGCTGCTCGGCGTGGTGTTCGCCGTCGGCTGGACCCCGTGCATCGGCCCCACGCTCGCGGCGGTCGGGTTCCTCGCGGCGGACGGCGGCGACCTCCCGCGCGCCGTGCTGCTCGGGCTCGCGTACTGCCTCGGACTGGGGGTTCCGTTCCTGCTGGTGGCGCTCGGCTTCGGCTGGGTCGGCGGGGGGATCGCCTGGGTCAAGCGCCACATCCGCGCCATCAACGTCGCCGGCGGCGTGCTGCTGATCGTGATCGGCGTGCTGATGCTGTCCGGTGCATGGACCTGGCTGATGTCGGCGCTCGGGGCGGTGATCAGTGACTTCGGCATCGCCCTCTAACGTCCGGCTGTCCCCCTGGGGCTGGGCCCGCTGGCTGTGGACGCAGCTGACCAGCATGCGCACCGCGCTCGTCCTGCTCCTTCTGCTTGCCCTCGCCGCGGTACCGGGGTCGCTCGTGCCGCAGCGCACCTCCGACCCGAACGGCGTGCTCCAGTTCCAGCAGAACGACCCCGAGACGTTCCGGGTGCTCGATTCGCTGGGGCTCTTCAGCACGTTCGCGTCGCCGTGGTTCTCGGCCATCTACCTGCTGCTGTTCGTCTCGCTGGTCGGGTGCGTCATCCCGCGCACCAAGCACCACTTCGACGCTCTGCGGGCCCGGCCGCCGAAAACCCCCGCGCGGCTGGAGCGGCTGGTCGGTTTCCAGTTGGCAGAGACCTCGGTGGATGCCGGGGTCGCCATCGACGAGGCGGCCGCGCTGCTGAAGCGGCAGGGCTACCGCGTCGAGCGGTATGGCGCGAGCGTGTCGGCCGAGCGCGGTTACCTGCGCGAGACCGGCAACCTGGTGTTCCACACGGCACTGGTCGGGATGCTGCTGACGGTCGGCGTGGGCGGCGGCTTCGGCTACACCGGCCAGCGTGTCCTCGTGCAGGGGGAGCCGTTCAGCAACGTGCTCGCGAGCTACGACTCGTTCAGCCCCGGCCGGTTCTTCGACGAGTCCGCCCTGGAGCCGTATTCGATGCGGCTCGACGACTTCGAGGGGCACTACGCGCTCGACATCCGGACCGGTGTCTGGCACCCGGAGGATTTCACGGCCAGCCTCAGCACCCGGACCCCCGGCGGCGACTGGACCCCGGCATCCCTCAAGGTGAACGCGCCGGTGACCGTCGGCGGCACCGACGTCTACCTGCTCGGCAACGGGTTCGCGCCGGTCATCACGGTGCGCGACCCGGACGGCGAGGAGGTGTTCAGCGGGCCGGTGCCGTTCCTGGCGCTCGACGGCAACCTGACGAGCCGCGGGGTCGTGAAGGTGCCGGACGGGCTGGCCGACCAGGTCGCGCTGTTCGGGTTCTTCTACCCCGACCCGCTGGAGCTGAGCGACGGCACGTTCACCTCGTTCTCGCCCATCGATCACGGCGAATCACTCGTCAGCCTGTTCGTCTACACCGGCGACCTCGGCCTCGACGACGGCGTCGGGGTGAACGCCTACACGCTCGACACGACCGACCTCACGCAGGTCGCCGGCGGCGACACCGGGGTGCCCGCGCTGCAGCTGAACGAGGGGGATGTCGTGGACCTGCCCGGCGGGCTCGGCACCGTCGAGTACGAGGGCCTGAAGCGCTACATCAGCGTCGACATCCACCATGACCCGACACCGGGGTGGGCACTGCTGTTCGCCGCGCTGATCCTCGGCGGGCTGCTGCTGTCGCTCTTCATCCCGCGGCGTCGCATGTGGGTGAAGGCGGTGGATGGGCGGCTCGAGTACGCGGGCCTGGCCCGCGGCGAGGACCCGACCCTCGAAGCGGCGGTCGCGGACCTCGCCCGCCGGCACCGCGCGGTGCTCGGCGACGACGAGCCCGCCGCCTGACCTCGCCACCCGACTCCGCCGCGTCACCCCGCCCCCCGCACCCGCTGCGTGACCCGGCCGGGGCGCCTCCGCCGCGCGCGGCACTCGGGCTTCGGGGTACCCCGAAACGGTGGGTCGCGCTGCTAACTCAGGAGTTGAGACTGGTCGAGTCCCGGATCTCCGGGGCTCGCGCTCCCCGGAAACCCGCAATGCCTGAGAAAGGCGCACCGCCGCCCCGATGTTTCGGGGTACTCCGAAACCCGAGGGGCGCCGACGGAGGTGCCGCTTCGGCGGCGGGACGGCGAACGTAGGATGGACTCGTGACCACCGAGACCCTCGCCGCGTACTCGCTCGTCGCGATCTACTCGGCGATCGCGGTCTACGCGCTCGCCTTCATCGCCTTCGTGCTCGACCTGAGTCGCCGCGCTGCCACGGTGCAGGCGCAGCCGGCCGCGGCATCCCGAGCCTACGCAGGGGCCTCGACGGGCTCGACCAGCGGATCGACCATGGTCGAGGAGCGGGTCTCGACAGGCTCGACCACCGGGTCGGGCTCGACCACCGGGGGCCGCCGATACGAGCGCGTCGCGTTCGCGCTGACGATCCTCGCCTGGATCATCCATGTCGCCTCCATCGTCCTCCGCGGCATCGCCGCCGGGCACGTGCCGTGGTCGAACATGTTCGAGTTCGCATCCCTCGGCACCGCGCTCATGGTCGCGGTCTTCCTCGCGGTGCAGCTCTGGCGTGACATCCGGTTCCTCGGCGCGTTCGTCACCGGGCTCGTCGCCCTGCTGCTCGGCCTCGCTGCCGTCAACTTCTACGTTCCGATCACCCCGCTGCCGCCTGCCCTGCAGTCGGTGTGGCTCGTGATCCACGTGTTCGTCGCCACCCTCGCGACCGGGTTCTTCGCCGTCGGCGGAGGCCTGTCGATCGTGCAGCTGCTGCAGGCGCGGCGCGAATCCGGCAAGCCCGGCCCGGCCGTGCTGAAGGCCCTGCCCGCCTCCGAGGCGCTCGAGGTCATTGCGAATCGGCTCATCATCGTCGGGTTCGCCTTCTGGACGTTCACCCTGATGGCCGGCGCGATCTGGGCCGAACGCGCCTGGGGTCGCTACTGGGGCTGGGACACCAAAGAGGTCTGGACCTTCATCATCTGGGTCGTCTTCGCCGGCTACATCCACGCGCGTGCGACCCGCGGCTGGCGCGGCAACCGGTCCGCATGGCTCGCGATCATCGGCTTCGCCGCCGTGCTGTTCAACTTCACCGTGGTCAACCTGTTCTTCAACGGGCTGCACGCCTACTCAGGGCTGAAGTAGCTCCCGGCAGCGGGCGAGACGCTCGGTCCACCAGGTGACGCGCTCGGCAGACGCCTCGTGTCCCGGAGCGACCTCGACCCTCCGCACCGGGATCGCGCCCTCGTGCGGGACGAGCGGATCGTCCGTGACGTCGGCGGCGAGCAGGGCGGCGGTCCCGAGGCCGCAGTCGAACTCCAGCTCGGGGAGCGCCGCGGCCAGATGCGCCCCCATCGACACCCCGACCGACGTGTCGAGAGCACTCGACACCACAACCGGCAGCCCCGCCTCCGCGGCGATCCGCAGCGCGGCGGAGACCCCGCCGAGCGGCTGGGCCTTCAGCACCAGGATGTCGGCGGCGCCGGCACGCGCGACCGCCAGCGGATCGTCGGCCTTGCGCACGCTCTCGTCCGCCGCGATCGGCAGGTCCCAGTCGTGCAACCGCTCCCGCAGATCGGCGAGCTCCGGCACCGTGGCGCACGGCTGCTCCAGGTATTCGAGGTCGAACGATCCGAGCTCGTGCGCGGCACGTTCCGCCTCGTCCACGTTCCAGCCGCCGTTCGCATCCACCCGGATGCGGCCCACCGGCCCCAGGAACGCCCGCGTCGCGCGCACCCGGGCCACGTCATCCCGAAGTGTCTGGCCGCGCTCTGCCACCTTCACCTTGACGGTGCGGGCGCCCGGGAACCGGGCCAGCACCTCGTCGACACGGCCGGCGTCGACGGCCGGCAGCGTCGCATTGACCGGGATGCTGTCGCGCACCGCGCGCGGCGTCACCCCCCAGCCGAACTCGATCGCCGCCGCCAGCCACGCCGCCGCCTCGGCGTCGTCGTACTCCGTGAAGGGCGAGAACTCCGTCCACCCGTTCGGCCCGCGCAGCAGCATCGCCTCGCGCACGTCGATTCCCCGGAAGCGCGTCACGAGCGGGAGAGCGACGACGCGCGCCCCGTCCAGCAGTTCGGCGACCGTGGGAACCATAGGCCCAGTTTCGCAGCCGCGCTACCCTGGGCGACATGACCTATCTGCCGGGACAGCAGCAGGGGCAGAACCTCGGCGTTCCGCGGCAGAACGCCGACCCGCGCGCCTATCAGCCGCGTCAGGTGAGTCCGCAGGTGCGGGTGGAGCCGCCGATGACGAGTGCGCCGACGCTGGGTCAGTACTTCCGGTCCGACACCCGCGGCATCCCCGGAGGCAAGCAGGTGCGCTGGCCGGGACGCATCGCCTTCTGGCTGGGCCTGGCGTCCATCCCGATGCTGTGGCTGATCGGCACGATCTTCGAGGTGCACGCGTTCGCGTTCGCCGGTGCGGCGTTCAGCGTGGTCGCGATCTTCTTCGGGCTCGTCGCGTTCGTGACCGGCGCGGGCCGCGGGCTCGCGTTCTGGGGCATCCTGTTCGCCCTCGCGGGCAACATCTTCGTCATCTCGTTCCTGCTCACGCTGTTCGGCAATTGACCGTGGTCGTGACGGGCTCGACCACCGAGGCACGCGTCCGGCCGGTCTGGCCGGGCATGGTCGCGTTCGCTCTCGGGCTGGCGACCACGGGTGCGCTGATCACCGGCATCGTGCTGGCGACGAGCGACCGCTTCCGGGATGCCACCTGGGCCGCGTGGGCGGCGGTGGGCATCAGCGTGCTGGCCGTGCTCTTCGGGGGCGTGGCGCTCATCCTGGGCCGCCGGCGCGCCTGGGCGGTGACCGGCGTGGTGCTCGGCATCGTGGCGAACCCGCTGATCCTGACCCCCGCCCTCGACGCGATCGGAAGCCTGTGGGCATGATCTCTGAGCTGTTCGACGAGTCGATCTGGCATGCCGTGCCGGGGTTCGACGACCTCGACGACATCACCTACCACCTGCACGCCGATGGTGCGATCGCGCGGGTCGCGTTCAACCGGCCGGAGGTGCGGAACGCGTTCCGCCCGCGCACCGTCGATCAGCTGGCGCGGGCGCTCGACGACGCGCGGCAGAACCCGCGGGTCGGGGTGGTGCTGCTCACCGGCAACGGGCCGAGCCCGAAGGACGGCGGCTGGGCGTTCTGCTCGGGGGGCGACCAGCGCATCCGGGGCAAGGACGGGTACCGGTACGAGGATGCCGGCGGGGTCTCGACAGGCTCGACCACCGCTCTGGGCCGCCTGCACATCCTCGAGGTGCAGCGGCTGATCCGGTTCATGCCGAAGGTGGTCATCGCCGTCGTCCCGGGCTGGGCGGCGGGCGGCGGGCATTCGCTGCACGTGGTCTGCGATCTCACGATCGCGTCGGCCGAGCACGCCCGCTTCAAGCAGACCGACGCGGATGTCGGCTCGTTCGACGGCGGCTACGGCAGCGCGTACTTCGCGCGGCAGGTCGGGCAGAAGTTCGCGCGCGAGGTCTTCTTCCTCGCTCGCGAGTACGACGCCCAGCGGGCGTACGAGATGGGCGCGGTGAACGCGGTCGTGCCGCACGCCGAGCTCGAATCCACGGCGGTGGAGTGGGCGCAGACCATCCTCGGCAAGAGCCCCACCGCGATCCGGATGCTGAAGTTCGCGATGAACGCCGTCGACGACGGGATGGTCGGCCAGCAGGTGTTCGCCGGCGAGGCCACCCGGCTCGCGTACGGCACCGACGAGGCTGTCGAGGGGCGCGACGCGTTCCTCGGCAAGCGGGCGCCCGACTGGGCCCCCTACCCGTGGCAGTTCTGAGCGCGTGACCCGTCCGCTGCGCGTCGTGCCCGCGGGCTCCGGGGTGTTCGACGCTCTGCGCGACGCGCTGGCGGGCGGCCCGGCACTCTTCGTGGATGCCGGGGGCGCCACCGGCCTGCCCGCGTCGGTCGAGCAGCGGGTCGCCCTCGTCGTCGAGACGAGCGGGTCGACGGGGACGCCGAAACGGGTGATGCTGAGCGCGGACGCGGTGCTCGCATCCGCGGCGGCCTCGGAGTCGGCACTCGGCGGGCCGGGGCAGTGGCTGCTGGCGCTCCCCACGAACTACATCGCCGGACTCAACGTGCTCACCCGCTCGATCGCCGCCGGTTTCGAGCCGGTCACCGTCGTCGGGGAGCATTTCACCGCGGCGCGATTCCTTGCGGCGGTCGACGAGCTCACCGAGCCGGCCCGTTTCGTCTCGCTGGTGCCGGCCCAGCTGGCCACCCTGATCGGTGACGACGCCGCGGTGGACGCGCTGAGGACCTTCACCCGGGTGCTGGTCGGCGGGCAGTCGATGCCGGGTCCGCTGCGTGCCCTCGTGGAGGAGCGCGGCATCCCGGTCACGCGCACGTACGGCTCGAGCGAGACGAGCGGCGGCTGCGTGTACGACGGGCGGCCGATCGGGACGACGGCGGTGCGCATCGAGGACGGCGAGGTGTGGATCGGCGGACCGACCCTCGCCGAGGGCTACCTCGGCGACCCCGGGCTCACCGCCGAGCGTTTCGTCGTCGCGGACGGCGCGCACTGGTTCCGCACCAACGACTCCGGCACCTGGGACGGCGAGATGCTGCGCATCACCGGACGGCGCGACGATGTCATCATCTCGGGCGGGCTGAAGGTGTCGCTCGGTGCGGTCGAGCAGCGTGTGCGTGAGCTCTATCCGGATGCCGTGGTCGTCTCCGCGCCCGACCCGCGGTGGGGCGAGGTGCCGGTGATCGTCACGGCGGACCTCACGCCGGCGGAGCTGCACCCGTACCTCGGCGACCTGGGGAAGGCGGTGCGGCATGCGCGGGTGCTGCACGTGGACCGGATCCCGGTGCTCGTGAGCGGCAAGCCCGACCGCGTCGCGCTCGCCGCACTTGCTGCCGAATAGGATTCACCCGTGGCGAAGCAGCAGCGGATCGATCCGCGACAGGTCGAGCGGGCGGTGTCGAAGCGCGGCACCCAGAACAAGAGCCGCGGTAAGAGCCGGCGGCCGGGGGGTCGTCCGGCCGAGCAGCTGCCCCCGGCGACGCTCGGCACCTGGATCGCCGGTGCGCGGCCGCAGACCCTCGCGCTCGCGATCGCGCCCGTCGCGCTGGGAACCGGCGCGGCATCCCTGCTCACCGAGAACTGGTACGACCACTGGGTGCGCGCGCTGCTGGCGCTCGCCGTCGCCGTCGCGTTGCAGATCGGCGTGAACTACGCGAACGACTACTCCGACGGGGTGCGCGGCACGGACCGCAACCGCATCGGACCGGTGCGTCTCGTCGGCTCGGGCCGGGCGAAGCCGCGCCACGTGCTGATCGCAGCCCTCGTCTTCTTCGCGCTGGCCGTCGTCGCGGGGGCGACCCTGATCATCCTGAGCGGGCAGTACTGGCTGTTCGCCGTCGGGGTTGTGGCGCTCGCCGCCGCCTGGTTCTACACGGGCGGCCCGAAGCCGTACGGGTACGCGGGGTTCGGCGAGATCGTCGTGTTCCTGTTCTTCGGCGCGATCCCGGTCGCGGGCACCATGTACACCCAGGTGGGCGAGGTCAACGTCGAGGCCTGGGTGGGCGGCGCGGCGCTCGGTGCGATCGCCGCGGCGGTGCTGGTGGTCAACAACCTGCGCGACCGCGAACGGGATGCCGCGGTGGGCAAGCGCACCCTGGCGGTGCTGCTGGGCGACCTCGGCACCCGCATCCTCTACATCGTGCTGATGGTGCTGCCGTTCGGTGCGCTCGCGTTCTACGTGATCTTCTACGACTGGACGGTGTTCGTCTTCTTCATCGGGCTGGCCTCGCTGCCGGCGATGCTGATCGTCGCGACGGCGAAGACCCCGCGCGAGTACCTGACGGCTCTGCGTCTGACGCTGCTCGTGGCGCTCGGGTTCGGCGTCGGGATGGCCGCCGTGCTGGCGTTCGGCGGCATCCTCTGGGTGTGATCTCGATAAGCGTCTGACGGCGCTCCTCGATCACCGCTCGTCTTCGGCGACCTCGTCGGGCGTCTTGTCGGTCGTCGCCCGGGATTCGGCGAGCTCCGCGGCGACGCGCGCCCGCATCCCGCGGAAGAAGATGTACGACACCAGGAACGCGATCAGGGCGGCCAGGATCGCGGCGAGCCACCCTTCCAGCCCGACCAGCATCAGCACCACGAACAGGGCGGCGAACAGCCCGATCCGGACGAGCGTGTACGTGATCCAGGTGGGCACCGGACGAGTCTACGTAGAATCGCCCTATGGCGATCGTGAGGTACCTCCCGTTCCTCATCGCGGCAGCGGTGTTGATCTACACGCTGGTCGACATCGCGCTCATCGACAGGTCACGCGTCAAAGGCCTGCCCAAGATCCTGTGGGCGCTGATCGTCGTCGTGCTGCCGATCATCGGCGCCGTGCTCTGGTTCTTCCTCGGGCGTGAGCGGCTCTCCGAACGCGGGGGCGGGTCGGTGCGGCGGGGACCGCGCGCGCCCGACGACGACCCCGACTTCCTGCGCAAGCTGAGCCGTGAGCAGGCGCAGGAGGAGCGCATCCGCGAGCTGGAGGAGCGCCTGCGCGAGATCGACGACGACAAGCCGAAGGAGTGACCGCGTCGGCGTTCGCGACCGCGCTCCTCGGTGAGTTGATCGCGTCCGGTGTGCGTGACGTGGTGCTGAGCCCTGGTTCGCGCTCGCAGGCTCTGGCGCTCGCCGCAGCGGAGTTCGAACGCGCCGGGATGCTGCGGTTGCACGTTCGCATCGACGAGCGCTCCGCGGGGTTTCTGGCGATCGGCCTCGCGGTCGAGTCGGGTCTGCCCGTCGCCGTCATCACCACGTCGGGCACGGCGGTCGCCGAACTGCACCCCGCGGTGCTGGAGGCGGCCCACTCGGGTGTGCCGCTGATCCTGCTGACCGCGGATCGCCCGCCCGAGCTGATCGGCATCGGCGCGAACCAGGCGACCGTGCAGCCCGGGATGTTCGGCAGGGCGGCGCGGCTGATCGAGGTGGACGGCAGCGCCCCGGACGCGGATGCGATCGCCGTCGCCGAGCAGATCCTGACCGGGATCGACGGTCCGGGGCACGTGAATATCGCGTTCCGCGAGCCGCTGTCGTCGCCCGTCGAGCTGCCGCGGGTCTCGATACGCGATCGCGCTGCGGCCGCTGCTCGACCGGCGGTGACGATCGACCCGGCACCCGGCACGGTCGTGATCGCCGGGACCGGCGCCGGCCCGGAGGCCGAGGCCGCCGCCCGCGCGCTGAACGCTCCGCTGCTGGCCGAGGTGGCATCCGGAGCCCGGTTCGGGCCGAACCTGGTGCCGGCCTACCGCGAGCTGCTGCGCGACCCGGAGTTCGGCGGCCGTGTGGACCGCGCGATCGTGTTCGGGCATCCGACGCTCAGCCGCGAGGTGCCCGCGCTGCTGGAGCGCGACGGTGTCGAGACGATCGTCGTGCGGTCGCCGGGCATCGACGACTACAACCCCGGCCGGCGCGTGACGCGGTTCGTGGATGCCGTCGAAGTCGCCGCCGACGCGCCCGTCGAGGCGGGGCGATCCTGGGTGGGTCCGTGGGTGCACGCGTCACGGCAGCTGCTCGAGCAGGATGATCCGATCGGCGCCGGCCCCGAGACCGAGGCGTTCGCCGAACGTGCCGCTTTCGCGCGCGCCGCGCTCGCCGAACAGCGGCAGCCGGTGACCCGGCGCCTGCTGGTCGAGGCGGTGTGGCGGGCGAGCTGGCCGCACGACCGGCTGGTGCTCGGGGCGTCCCGGCTGATCCGGGAGCTCGACAAGGTGGCGCCGGGCAAACGGATCCCGGTGCACGCGAACCGCGGCCTCGCCGGCATCGACGGCACCATCGCCACCGCCACCGGCATCGCGCTGGCGTCGCAGGATCTCGACGGACTCGATGATCTCGACGAGCTCGATCACCGGGGCTCGACCGCCGGAGTGACGCGCGTGCTGCTCGGGGATCTGGCGTTGCTGCACGACGCCGGCTCGCTGGTCGCCGGCCACGGGGAGCAGCTGCCCCGGATGCAGGTGATCGTCGGCAACGACGGCGGCGGCACCATCTTCGACGGGCTCGAGGTGGCGGCGACCGCGGATCCCGAGCTCGTGGACCGGGTGCTTCTGACGCCGCAGACCGTCGACCTGGCCGCGCTGGCATCCGCCTACGGATGGGAGTACCGGCGGGTGGAGACCCGGGGCGAGCTCGACCCCGCGCTCAGCCCGACCCCAGGGCGGGTGCTGATCGACGTGCCCCTCAGCCGGTGATCGAACGCGCCGAGATCAGTACGATCGGCGCATGACCGGACTGCAGCGCGTCGACGGCACCCTCGACCTCGCATCGGTGGACACCGGCGGGACCCCCGGATTCCCCGGCGACAAAGACGAGGGCGAGGAGGCGCTGGAGGCCGGGGTCGCCGAGTTCGCGGACCTGCAGGAGCGGCTGTTCGCGGCATCCCGGTTCGGCGACACGCGCCGGCTGCTGCTGGTGCTGCAGGCGATGGACACCGCGGGCAAGGGCGGCATCGTGAAGCACGTCGTCGGATCGGTCGACCCGCAGGGCACCCGCATCCACGCGTTCAAGAAGCCGACCGATGAGGAGAAGGCGCACGACTTCCTCTGGCGGGTGCGCAGAGAACTGCCCGAGCCGGGGATCATCGGCGTCTTCGACCGCTCGCACTACGAGGACGTGCTCATCCACCGGGTGCGCGGCTTCTCGACGCCGGAGGCGATCGAGGAGCGCTACGGCATCATCGCCGACTTCGAGAAGGAACTCGTCGCCGGCGGCACCACGCTCATCAAGGTGATGCTGCACATCTCGCCGGAGGAGCAGAAGCAGCGTCTCACCGACCGCCTCGCCGACCCGGCGAAGCACTGGAAGTACAACCCCGGTGACCTCGAGGAGCGCGCGCTCTGGCCCGCGTACATGGAGGCCTACGAGATCGCGCTCACCCGCACCTCGACCGCTGAGGCGCCGTGGTACGTGGTGCCCGCCGACCACAAGTGGTTCGCGCGCCTCGCCGTCCAAGGGCTGATGGTGGATGCGTTGCGAGCCATGAACCTGCAGTGGCCGAAAGCGGACTACGACGTCGCCGCCGAGCAGCAGAAGCTCGCCGCGAGCTAGGCGAACGCCTCCACGATCGGGCGGAACTTCAGGCGGGTCTCCGCGAGCTCGCGCTCCGGGTCGGAGTCGGCGACGATGCCCGCTCCGGCGAATGCGCTGATCGCGCCGTCGGCGCGCACCTCCGCGCTGCGGAGCGCCACCGCCCACTTGCCGCCGCCCGCGGCATCCACCCAGCCGACCGGCCCGCCGTACCGGCACCGGTCGAACCCCTCCAGCTCGCCGATGAGCTCGAGTGCGGCGTCGCGGGGGGTTCCGGCGACGGCCGCGGTCGGGTGCAGCGCCGCCACCAGGTCGAGTGCCGTCGAGCCGTCGCTGAGCGGGCCCTCGATGTCGCTGGCCAGGTGCCACAGGTTCGGCAGTTTCAGGGCGAACGGGATCTCGCTGGCCGCGACGCCGCGCACGTGGGACCGGAGGGCGTTGACGACGCTCTCCACGGCGTAGCGGTGCTCGTCGAGGTCTTTGGTGGAGGTCGCGAGGGCGAGGGCCGCGGCCGAGTCGCTCGCCGCATCCACCCCTCTGCCTGCGCTGCCGGCGAGCACCCGCGCGGTCACGCTGCCGGCGCTGACCCGCACCAGCGTCTCGGGGCTGGAGCCGATGAGGCCGTCGACGGCGAAGGTCCAGGTGTCGGGGTAGCCGAGTGCGAGGTCGACGAGCACGCGGCGCACGTCGCCGCCCTCGGGGAGGCGTCCGACGAGGTCGCGGGCGAGCACGACCTTCTCGACCCCGCCGGCCAGGATGCGCTCGACCGCGGTGCCCACCGCATCCCGGTACGCGTCGGGTCCGAGCGCGCCGGGGTGCAGCATCACCCGGTACTCGGGCCCCAGTGCTGACGCCATCACGGAATCGTCCGCTCCGTCGACACGGGTCACCCAGCTCACGCCGTCCCGGCGCCCGATGATCAGCCGGGGGACGATGAGCACGCTCGTGCAGGCCGAGTCGTCGGCGAACGCGAACGCCCCGAAGGCGATCAGCCCGGTTCCGGACCGGCCGACCTCGTCGCGCACGGTGGAGGCGGCGGCGATGTCCCGCCACGCGGCGGCGGCCTCGCGGATGCGGTCGGGTCCCCGGAATTCGAGTCGCGCGGCTTCGCCGATGCCGGCGATCCCTTCACCGCGGCGCATGAACAGCAGGGGGTGCTCGCGGTCGAGGAGCGGCAGCAGCGAGTTCTGCGGGTCGACCTCTTCCGTCACCACATCGAAAGAAAGGCCGGTCACCCCACCAGCCTAGGATGGTATGTCGTGAGCAGGGCCGAGATGGACAAGCAGCCGGACGAGGTCTCCGGCATGTTCGACGGCGTGGCCCGCCACTACGACCGCACGAACGCGATCATGTCGGTCGGCAACGCGGCTCTCTGGCGCGCGGCGACGGTCCGCGCGGTGAACCCGCAGCCGGGGGAGCGCATCCTCGATGTCGCGGCGGGCACCGGCACCTCGTCCGCCGCGCTGGCGCACCGGGGCGCGACGGTGGTGGCGCTCGACTTCTCGCCGGGGATGATCGCCGAGGGGCGCCGGCGCAACCCGAGGATCGAGTTCGTCGAGGGCGATGCGGAGCGGCTCCCGTTCGGCGACGATGAGTTCGACGCGGTCACGATCAGTTTCGGTCTGCGCAACGTCGCGCACCCGAAGGCGGCTCTCGCCGAGATGTACCGGGTGCTGAAGCCCGGCGGGCGGCTCGTGGTCTGCGAGTTCAGCAAGCCGCCGCGCGCCGTGTTCCGTGCCGGCTACGCCGCCTACATGCGGTTCGTGATGCCGGTCGTCGCGACCGTCGCCAGCTCGAACCGCGACGCCTACGGGTACCTGCGCGAGTCGATCGAGCAGTGGCCCGACCAGGGCACGCTCAGCCAGTGGATCCGGGGTGTCGGGTTCACCCGGGTCGCGTACCGCAACCTCACCGCGGGCGTCGTCGCGCTGCACCGCGGCCATAAGCCGGAGGACCCGGGCATCCGGGCGTCCACCGCGAAGCGCCGGAAGCGGACCGGGTCGTGAGCCGCACGCGGCGCAGCAGCACCCTCAGCTCGTCGCTCGGGCTGGGTGAGAAGCTCTTCGCGTCGAGCGAGGAGCGTCACTTCGCCGACGCGATCGAGCAGGGCCTCACCGAGGTGGAGGCCGGCCTGCTCGCGCAGATGTCGTTCGCCGACGAGATGGCCGACACCACCAGCCGCTACCTGCTGGAGGCGGGCGGCAAACGGGTGCGTCCCACGCTGGTGCTGCTGACCGCGCAGCTCGGCCAGGGCAACCACCCGGATGTCATCACGGCCGCGCAGGCGGTGGAGATCACCCACCTGGCGTCGCTTTACCACGACGACGTGATGGATGAGGCGCAGATGCGCCGCGGCGTCCCCAGCGCGCAGGCGGTGTGGGGCAACTCGGTGGCGATCCTCACCGGCGACCTGCTGTTCGCACGGGCGAGCAACCTGATCGCCGGTCTCGGCGAGCGGGCGCTCACGATCCAGTCGAACACCTTCGAGCGCCTGGTGCTCGGTCAGCTGCACGAGACCATCGGCCCGCAAGACGGCGAAGACCCGATCCAGCACTACCTCGGGGTGCTCGCCGACAAGACCGGGTCGCTGATCGCCACCGCCGCCGTGGTCGGCGTGATCTTCAGCAACGCCGACGAGGCGTATCGCGAGCCCGTCGAGCTGTTCGGTGAACGAATCGGTGTCGCATTCCAGCTGATCGACGACGTGATCGACCTGTCCGCCGAGTTCGAGACCACCGGGAAAGAGGCGGGCACGGATCTGCGGGCCGGCGTGCCGACGTTGCCGCTGCTCTACCTGCGCAAGGCTGCGCAGACGGATGCGGAGGCATCCACTTTGCTGTCCCGCATCGAACGTGATGTGACGGAGTCGGCGGACGCCGACTTCGCCCTGGCGGTCGCGCAGCTGCGAGATCATCAGGTGACCCGCGATACCCTCGCCGAGGCGCAGCGGTGGGCGGACAGCGCGGTGGCTGCGCTGGCCCCCCTGCCCGACGGGCCCGTGAAGAAGGCGCTGACGAAGTTCGCCGAGGCGATCGTCGAACGCTCGAACTAGAAGGAACACGTTGACCAAGCTCCGCCTCGCGATCGTGGGAGCCGGACCCGCCGGCATCTACGCCGCCGACATCCTGCTGAAGCACGAGCGCACGTTCGATGTCAGCATCGACCTGTTCGACCACCTCCCCGCGCCGTACGGTCTGGTGCGCTACGGGGTCGCACCCGACCACCCGCGCATCAAAGGCATCATCACAGCGCTGCGCGAGGTGCTCGACCGCGGTGACATCCGCATATTCGGCAACGTGCGCTTCGGCACCGACATCACGCTCGACGACCTGAAGCGGCACTACAACGCCGTCATCTTCGCGACGGGCGCGGTGCGGGACGCCGACCTCGACATCCCGGGCATCGATCTGCCGGGTTCGTACGGCGCCGCCGATTTCGTGAGCTGGTACGACGGCCACCCCGACTACCCGCGCGAATGGCCGCTCGAGGCGCAGTCGGTGGCGGTGCTCGGCAACGGGAACGTCGCGCTCGACGTCGCCCGCATCCTCGCGAAGCACGCCGACGACCTGCTGCCGACCGAGATCCCGGCGAACGTGTACGAGGGCCTGAAGAAGAGCCCGGTCACCGACGTGCACGTCTTCGGCCGCCGCGGCCCGATGCAGGTGAAGTTCACCCCGCTCGAACTTCGCGAGCTCGGCGAGCTGCGCGACGTCGACATGATCGTGCACGACGAGGACTTCGATTACGACGAGGCGTCGAAGACCGCCATCGAGACCAACAAGCAGGTGTTCGTCATCGACAAGGTGCTGAGCCAGTGGCGTGAGCGCTCGACGGGCGAGGCGTCGCGACGGCTGCACCTGCACTTCTACGCGAAGCCGGTGGAGGTCGTGGCCGGGCCCGACGGGCGGGTCGCGTCGTTCCGGTACGAGCGCACCGAGCCGGATGGCGCGGGCGGCGTGCGGGGCACCGGCGAGATCCGCTCGGTGGACGTGCAGGCGGTGTATCGTGCGGTCGGCTATTTCGGGTCGCCGCTCGAGGGCGTGCCGTTCGACGAGCGGCGCGGGGTCATCCCGAACCACGAGGGCCAGGTGCTCGCGGCGGGCGACGAGATCATGCCCGGCGTCTACGCCACCGGCTGGATCAAGCGCGGCCCCGTCGGCCTGATCGGCCACACCAAGTCGGATGCCATGGAGACCATCTCGCACCTGGTGAACGACCAGGCGTCGTGGTGGTCGCCGGCGTCACCCGACGAGGCCAGCGTGGTCGAGCTGCTCGACTCGCGCGGTGTCGAGTACACCGACCTCGAGGGCTGGCACCGCCTGGATGAGCACGAGATGGCGCTCGGGGAGCCCGAGGGGCGTGCCCGCATCAAGGTGGTTCCGCGCGACGAGATGGTGAAGATCGCCCGCGGCTGATCGATTCCGGGCGGCTTCGGCAGAACCGGGCGACCCCGGACGCCCGAATTGACCTAACTCGCCCGCCTGGCGGTCTGTTCCGCTGATCACTGCACGGCGGCGGTCAGCCTCGCCACGTGATCCAGGATGCGGCGGTACAGCGGCCGCGACAGCCACTCCTCGAGGGTGAGCTCGGTGCTGCTCGACCGGTAGTCGTCTTCGATGGCGCGCAGCTGCTCGAGGAACCTGCCGCCCCGCACCATCACCGACACCTCGAGATCGAGGGTGAAAGACCGCATGTCGAGGTTCGACGAGCCGATCACCGACACCTGGTCGTCGATGGTGAAGTGCTTCGCGTGCAGGATCGTGGGCCTCGCGTACCGGAAGATCCGCACGCCCGCGCGCAGCAGTTGCTCGTAGTAGGAGCGCTGCGCGTGGAACACGAAGAACTGGTCGCCGATCTCCGACACGAACAGCTGCACGTCGAGACCGGACTGCGCCGCGGTGGTGATCGCGTACAGCATCGAATCGTCGGGGACGAAGTAGGGGCTGACCAGGATGATCCGCTCCTGCGCCGCGTAGACCAGCGAGTTGAACATGCGCAGGTTGTTCTCGCCGGGGAACCCGGGCCCGGACGGCACGACCTGGCAGTCGATGTCGCCTCCGCCGGTCTTGCGGGCGGGGGCGGCTTCGCGTTCGAGCAGGTCGCCGGTCTCGCTGTACCAGTCGGTAAGGAACAAGGCGTCGAGTCCGGCGACGACCGGCCCCTCGAACCGCACCATGTAGTCCTTCCAGTGCAACCCGCGTCGGTGGTTACCGCGCTTCTGGTACGGGGTCTCGATGATGTTCTGCGACCCGGTGAACGCGACCTCGCCGTCGATCACCAGCAGCTTGCGATGGTTGCGCAGGTCGGGTCGCTGCACCAGCAGCCGCCACGGCTGGAACGGCAGCATCAGGTGCCAGCGCACCCCCGACTTCTTCAGCCACCGGATGGTGCGGCGATATCCGGGGTAGGGGAAGTTGCCGAGGTGGTCGAGCAGTACTCTCACCTTCACCCCGCGATCGTGCGCGTCCTGGAGCGCATCGAAGAACGGCCGGGTCGTGTCGTCGAGCGAGAGGATGTAGAACTCCGCGTGCACCGTCTTCTCGGCCTGGCGGATCTCGTCGACCATGTGGTCGAGCGACACCTGGTTGTCCGCCCACATCTCGGCCGCGTTGCCGCCGACGAGCGGCATCGAGCCGAGGGACCGGTTGAGGTTCACGATCGGCTCGAGCCATGACGGCCAGGGCGGGTCGCGCTTCACCCGGTCGAAACCCTCGGTGGTCTCCATGAGGTACTCGTTCACCTCGCGCTGCCGCCGCCGGCGGTTCCGGGGCAGTCGGGCGCGACCGTAGATCCGGAAGAAGATGATGCCGAGGTGGGGCTGGTACCAGATCAGCAGCAGCCACGCGAGCGCCGTCTGGGGGCGCCGGTTGCGCGGCACGAAGATCAGCGACAGCACCCGGATCGCGATGTCGAGGACGAGGGCGACGATGCCGAGGGCGACGCCGACCTCGGGCGGGAGCTGGATCGTCACCGCATGTTCACGAACTGCAGTGCGACGTCGAGGTCTTTCCCTTTCAGCAGTGCGATGACGGCCTGCAGGTCGTCGCGGCTCTTCGACTGCACCCGCAGCTCGTCGCCCTGGATCTGGCTCTTGACGCTCTTCGGGCCTTCGTCACGGATGATCTTGGAGATCTTCTTCGCGTCGTCGCTCGAGATGCCGTTCTTCATGGCCGCCTCGATGCGCACCTCTTTGCCGCTCTGGTACGGCTCGCCGGCATCGAGCGACCGCAGCGAGATGCCGCGCTTGATCAGCTTCTGCTCGAACACCTCGAGCACGGCCTTGGCCCGCTCTTCGGCGTTCGCCTTGATCAGGATCTTCTCGCCGCTGAACTCGATCGACGCTCCGACGTTCTTGAAGTCGTACCGCTGCGCGATCTCTTTCTGCGCCTGGCTCAGAGCGTTCTGGGTCTCCATGTGGTCGACCTTGCTCACGATGTCGAAAGAGGAATCTGCCATGCGGCCATGGTAGAACCGTTCGATGCGCTGGACCGTGGTCATCGGGAGCGTGCTGGGCCTCACGGTCATCGGCGCCCTGATCCTCGTGATCTTCGCCCCCATCCCGGTGGTCCCGACGGTGGTCGAGCCTGTCGAGACCCGGCCGACGTGGGCGCCACCCGCCGATGAGCCGACGCCGGCGGTGAATGCCGCGGGCGGCATCCAGACCCTGGCGGATGCTGCATGGGCCGAGCAGGCGGCCGCGGCGACCGGCATCCCGCTCCGCGCCGTCGTCGCATATGCCGGTGCGGCCATGACGAAGCAACAGCAGATGCCGGAGTGCGGCATCTCGTGGACGACGCTCGCCGGCATGGGCCTGATCGAGAGCGACCACGGCCGGCACGGCGGGTCGATGCTCGACGTCAACGGCACCGCGGTGCCGGGGATCTTCGGGATCCCGCTCGACGGCGGGGCGACCGCGCACGTGCCCGACAGCGACGACGGTGCGATCGACGGCGACCCCGACTCGGATCGTGCGGTGGGCCCGATGCAGCTGATCCCGCAGACGTGGCGCAACTGGCACGTGGATGCCGGGGGCGACGGCGTCGAGGACCCGCAGAACATCGACGATGCGGCGCTCGCGGCGGCGAACTACCTCTGCCGCTCGTCGATAGCGATCGACACCGAGGATGGCTGGCGCGCCGCCGTGTCCGCATACAACTCGTCCGAGTCGTACCTGCGCAACGTGGCGGCCGCCGCCGTCGGGTACAACGACGCGATGCGGGGCCTGTAACATTGTCGAGCGCCTCGGCGCGACGGCGAGTTACCCAAGCGGCCAAAGGGATCTGACTGTAAATCAGACTGCTCTGCATTCGGGGGTTCGAATCCCTCACTCGCCACCATGACCACCGAGCTTCTGACTCTCGCGACATCGATCGCCCTCGAGGCGGGTGAGCTCGCAGCGCGCCGCCGGCGCGAAGGCGTCGAGGTCGCCGCGACGAAGTCGACGGTGGTCGACGTGGTGACGGAGGCCGACCGCGAGGTGGAGCTGCTCATCCGGGGACGCATCGCCGACGCGCGACCCGGCGACGGCATCCTGGGTGAGGAGGGCGGCGGGCAGACCGGCACCAGCGGTCTCACCTGGGTGGTCGACCCGATCGACGGGACCACGAACTACCTGTACGGGATCCCGCACTATGCGGTCAGCATCGCCGTCGTCGAGGGCGAGCCCGACCCACAGACCTGGGTGGATGCGGTGGGCGTCGTCCACAATCCGGCGAGCGGTGAGCTGTACGCGGCTGCGAAGGGCGGAGGGGCGACGCTGGTCTCGACAAGCTCGACCACCGGACGAACAGGCTCGACCACCGAACTGCGCATCGCCGATGCGGTCCCGCTCGCCGAAGCTCTCGTGGGAACGGGGTTCGCGTACGCCGCCGAGATGCGCGGCGTGCAGGGTGCGGTCGCGACGCGGCTGCTTCCGCTGATCCGCGATATCCGCCGGCAGGGGACCGCGTCGCTCGACCTGGGCTTCGTCGCCGCCGGTCGGCTGAACGCCTACTACGAGCGCACGCTCAGCCCCTGGGATCACGCCGCGGGCGCCATCATCGCCCGTGAGGCGGGAGCCGTCGTGAAAGGTATGGGGGATGCCGCCCCGAGCCGGGACTTCATCATCGCCGGGCACCCGCGGCTGGTCGCCGAGCTCGAGGAACTGCTCGCCGGGTTCGGGATCGCGGAACCCCCGCTCGCCTGAGAAAACGCCTGTAACGCCTATGCGGGGTGTTCTCGTCGTTGCCGACTCGTTACCATTGTCGAGTTCGACTTCCCGACCCTCGCGCCACATCCCCCCTGGCGCTGGAGCCTGATTCCGCATGAGCGACGCCAACCAGCCTGGACTGCAGCCGCAGCCGGGCAGCCGTCGCGAAGCCCGCGCCCTCGAGGCCGGCAGCTCCGGATCCGCGCAGAAGCGCATCCGCAAGGTTCAGAAGTCGTACTCGAAGCCGCCGAAGCGCAGGGGCGCCCAGGTCGTCGTGCCGACCAGCCCGAGCACGAACCGCCCGACCACGAACTCCCCGTCGCGCGCCCGCACCATCGGCTCGAAGGTCCTCTCCCTCGCGGCGATGGTGTTCGTCGGCGCCCTCGCGATCGGGATGTCGGTGCCGGCCAATGCGTTCGGCCCGCGCCCGTCAGATGAGCTGCTCGCCGGCGTCACCACCGGGTCGACCGCCGTGGAGCGCGCCGACGGTCAGTCGGTCGAGGTGTCGAGCACGGTCGCGAGCAGCTCGGCCGCGCGTGACGCCTTCACGGTGACCTCCTGGGCCGAGATGCTGCGGCTGAAGTACGGCACCCGCGACTACACCTACTCGCTCGGCGACCCGAACGGGCCGATCCGGTGGCCGTTCCCGTACGCGGTGCCCGTCAGCTCGGGCTTCGGCGAGCGCGCCGCGCCCTGCTACGGCTGCTCCACCATCCACATGGGCATCGACTTCAACCCGGGTCTCGGCGCCCCGATCTATTCGATCGCGGCCGGTGTCGTGAAGCAGGCCGAAGACGGCAACGGCGGGTACGGCAACTACGTCTACATCGATCACGGCAACCTGCTGGGCGACGGCCAGAACATCACCAGCCTGTACGCGCACATGCAGCACGGTTCCGTCGCTCTCAAGGTCGGCGACACCGTGCAGGTGGGCGACTTCATCGGCACCGTCGGGCAGACCGGTCAGGCGACCGGCCCGCACCTGCACTTCGAGTTGCTGGTCGACAGCGTGCAGGTCGACGGCTTCGCCTGGCTGCGCGCGAACGCCTAGTCGCCCCCTGCTGGTTGAGTAGCGACGCCGCAGGCGCCGCCCCTTGCTGGTTGAGTAGCGACGCCGCAGGCGCCGCGTATCGAAACCCCTACTCGCCGATAACCCAGACGGTGGTATCCCCCGGCAGCAGCCCGTCCCCGGCATCCCCGCTGTCGAGGATGATGCGCCCGGCCGGCAGCGGCACGGTGCCCGCCCCGGTGTTCGCGATCACGGTGACGTCTCCGCTGCGGAAGGTCAGCACCTCGGGGTCGGGGTTCGTCAGCCACTCCAGCTGCGTCGTGCCGAGGCCGTGCTCCCGCCGCAGGCGAAGCGCCTTGCGGTAGAACTCGAGGGTCGAGCCGGGGACGCCGGCCTGCGCGTCCCGCGCGTACAGCGGCCAGGTCGACGGCTGCGGGAGCCAGCTCGACCCGGTGGGGCTGAAACCGCTCGCCGGGGCGTCCGCCTCCCACGGGATGGGGACGCGGCAACCGTCGCGGCCGTACAGCTCGCCGCCGGTGCGGAAGAACGTCGGATCCTGGCGCGCCGAATCCGGGAGGTCGACGGCCTCAGGCAAGCCGAGCTCCTCGCCCTGGAAGAGGTACGCCGACCCCGGGAGCGCGAGCATGAACGCGGTCGCCGCGCGGGCCCTGCGCAGGCCGACCGCGTCATCCGGTTTGGGCTGCGTGTCGGGCCCGATGCCGGAACCCTGCAGCGGGGGCGGGGTGAGCGCGAGCCGGCTGGTGTGCCGGATCACGTCATGGTTCGACAGCACCCAGGTGCTGGGGGCGCCGACCGACGTGAACGCCTCGATCGAGGCGTCGACGACGGCACGCAGCGGCGCCGCGGACCACGGGGTCTCGAGGTAGCCGAAGTTGAAGGCCTGCTGCATCTCGTCGGGGCGCACCCAGTCGGTCAGCTTGCTGAGCGGGTTCACCCAGGCCTCCGCGGTCAGGATGCGGTCGGTGCCGTACTCGAGCAGCACCCGGTGCCAGTCGCGGTAGATCTCGTGCACCTCCGGCTGCGCCCAGTAGGGGGCGTCGGAGGTGTCGCCGCCCATGCTGCCGCCGGGGTCGGGTGTGTAGTCGGGAAGCCCGGCGACTTTGACCAGGCCGTGGGCGACATCCACCCGGAACCCGTCGACACCGCGGTCGAGCCAGAAGCGCAGGATGTCGCGGAACCTCTCGTGCACCCACGGGTTGGTCCAGTCGAAGTCGGGCTGACTCGTGTCGAAGAGGTGCAGGTACCAGGGGCCGGGCGTGCCGTCGTGTTCGGTGATGCGGGTCCAGGCAGGGCCGCCGAACACGGAGCTCCAGTTGTTGGGCGGCTGCTCACCGAGCTTGCCTTTGCCGTCGCGGAAGATGTAGCGCGCCCGCTCGGGGCTTCCCGGCCCGGCCGCCAGCGCCTCCTGGAACCAGGGGTGGTCGCTGGAACTGTGGTTCGGCACCAGGTCGATGATCACCTTCAGGCCGAGGGCGTGGGCTTCGTCGCGCATCGCGTCGAAGTCGTCGAGGGTGCCGAAGAGCGGGTCGACGTCGCAGTAGTCGGCGACGTCGTACCCGGCATCGTGCTGGGGGCTGGTGAAGAACGGCGACAGCCAGACGGCGTCGACGCCGAGATCTTTCAACGACCGCAGGCGGCTGGTGATGCCGGGCAGGTCTCCGATGCCGTCGCCGTTCGAGTCGGCGAACGAGCGCGGGTACACCTGGTAGATGACGGCGTCGCGCCACCAGTCGTTGGAAGTCACCGGGAGAGCTTATCGAATCGATTCGAGTCGCGGTGACGCGGTGGTTTCGCGGGCCTGCGAGCCTGTTAGTATCGTTCGGTTGCCGTGCGCGTCTCGCGTCGTGCGGTGCGCCCCGATAGCTCAGTGGTAGAGCACTTCCATGGTAAGGAAGGGGTCGTCAGTTCAATCCTGACTCGGGGCTCGAGAGCTCTTGTCGGTGCTGCTGGCGGCGGTGGGAGTTCCGTGGCTGAGTAGCTCAGTTGGTGAGAGCGCACGACTCATAATCGTGAGGTCGCGGGTTCGAGTCCCGCCTCAGCTACAAGACACAAGCCCTCGCGACAGCGGGGGCTTTTGGCTTGTCGGTGGTGTGTCGCTTCGAGCCTTCTTGGGCCCACCGCGAGCAGTCCGCCGCGCCGCGTCCAGCGGCGTGGAGGCGGCGATGCGCGGGGATCGAGTCCGCGTCCGTACAGCGCAGCGGCAGCAGTGCAACTTCGCTTGACAGCGCGGTCCTTGCGGCATAACATCCGGTTAATCGTTTACGTAATCGTTTATCTCAACGGAGAGTGATATGGCCCACACCGGACCGCAGTCGGAATTGAGCGGGCTGGCACGCCTGCGCGAGGCGCGTTCGGGTCGTGCGTCGAGTTGGGACCAGTCCGGTCGCAACAAGGACTACTGGCTCATCGCCCCCGGTACGTCCGCGGTGCTCGCCGACCTCGAGGGCCCCGGAGCGCTCACCCATATCTGGTTCACCACCTTTTGCCGGCGCGTGATCGGTCCGAGCATCCAGGACCCCGGCATGCACGCCGACGTCGCGCCCGTGACCGAGATGGAGAACGCGATCGGCGTCAACTGGGAGATCAACGACCCCGACTACTACCGCAAGGTGCTCATCAGGTTCACCTGGGAGAACTCGGACCGGCCCTCCGTTCTCGTTCCGCTCGGCGACTTCTTCTGCATCGGTCATGCGATGCCCGGATCGTTCAACTCGATCCCGTTCAGCATCTCCTCCCGACCCCAGGAGGAGGGCACCTTCGGCGGTACCGCATCGATGAACTGCTACTTCGCGATGCCGTTCAACACAGCCGCGAAGGTCGAGATCATCAACGAGAACGATGTGCACCTCGGCCTGTTCTTCCACATCGACTATGACCTGTACCCGAAGCCCATCGAGGACATCGCCTACTTCCACGCGTCGTGGCAGTACGCGAACGCCAACCCCGGCTGGGGCGACGACATCGCCGTCAACACCCCCGAGGTCAACTCGGTCGTCAACGACGACAGCCGCAATTACGTCATCGCCGATATCCGCGGCCGTGGCCACTTCGTCGGCTGCAACATGTCGGTTGCGCACTTCCAGGGCACCTGGTGGGGCGAAGGCGACGACGTCATCTGGGTCGACGACTTCGACGAGCCCGCGATCCTCGGCACCGGCAGCGAAGACTACTTCAACCACGCCTGGGGGATGCAGCGGAACGCCTCGCTCTACAGCGGCACGATCCTGCACGAGGGCGACACCGGCGGCTACCAGGTGTCCTACCGGTTCCACGTCGCCGATCCGATCGTCTTCAACACCGGCATCAAGGTGACCATGGAGCACGGACATGGCAATCACCTCTCCGACAGCTGGGCCTCGACCGCCTACTGGTACCAGGAGGAGCCCGGCGCTGACCTGACCGTGCCACCCGCCGATGAGCGTCCCGCCCCGAAGAAGACCTGGGATCGCCCTGCGCCCGCCTCTGTCGGCGAACTGGACGAGTACCAGGCGGCGGCCGTCGCGTCGTACGAGGAGCGTTGGCGGATTCAGCAGGAGAAGCACGCCGCGCTCCTGCAGAAGAACGCCGAGAGGACCACGCCGGCCGAGCGTGGCAACGTCGAGCAGGCCCGCAGGATGCGGGCAAGCTACGACGAGAGCAACAGCTGATCGGCCCACCCCCACAACAACCACAGCATCACGACATCGATGGAGATCACAGTGAAATCAATGAAGAAGCTGGGCCGGACCGCCGTCGTCCTTGCAGCGACGGGTGCAATCGCGCTCACCACCGCCTGTACTGCGGGCGGAGGCAGCGACAGCGGACCCGTCGAGCTCGAGTTCTGGAGCTTCTACGCCGGGTCTGAAGCCGACTTCGTCGCGAAATGGGTCGAGGACTACAACGCGTCCCACGACGACGTACACATCAACCACACCGTGGTGGCGCAGTCCGACTACACGACGACGCTCATCCCGACAGCGCTGGCCAACGGTGATGCGCCCGACATCCTCTACGTCGAGCCCTCGACCTTCACCAAGTACGCGGAGGCCGGCGCCCTCGCCGACCTGACACCCTTCTATACGGACGAGCTCAAGAGCGACATCCTGCCCGCGGTGCTCGATTCGGTCACCTACGAGGACCAGCTTCTGGCCCTGCCGATGGAACTCGAGACCCTCGGTCTGTTCTACGACGAAGACGTGCTGGCTGAGGCGGGTATCGAACCGCCGGCGACCTGGGACGAGCTGCAGGATGCCGCGGCCGCGTTGACCACGGACAGCCGGTTCGGTCTGACCCTTCCGGTCGGCGATGACGGCTACACGCTGTTCAACTTCTACCCGTTCATGTGGATGGCGGGCGCTGACGTGACCGACGGCAACGGCAACTACACCGTCGACACTCCGGAATTCGCCGAGGCCCTCGACTTCTGGGGCTCGTTCACCCAGGACGGCAGTGCCCCGAGCTCGCTGCAGATCGGGCCCTGGGATCTCGGCAACGTCGCGACCGGCGCCTCCGCGATGCAGGAGTCTGGTTCGTACACGATCAACTCCACCGAGGGTGACTACGCCGACGCGCCGATCGCCGCTGTGCCTCTGCCGGCGCCGGACGGTGGCGAGAGCATCACCGTCGCGGGCGGGCAGAAGCTGGCCGTCAACGCCGCATCGGAGCACGTCGAAGAGGCGGCCGACTTCATCTTCTCGGGCTTCGGCAGCGACGACCTGACGGTCGCCAGCGGTTGGGTGACCGAGGCGAAGTTCGCCTACCCGGCTCGCCAGTCGGTGATCGACGCGAATGAGGAGCTGTTCACGAAGGGGCTGCGCGCCACCTTCACGGACTTCTACGACACGGCTCGCCCCGAGCCGAGCTACCCCGCAGTCGTGACCGAGGCGCTGCGCGCTGCGCTGCAGGACGTGATGTTCGGCGGCCTGTCCGGCGCCGATGCAGCCGCCAAGGCGCAGGCCGCCATCGAAGCAGGCTGATCGCGACCGTCTGCCGGTCGGGTGCGGACGCTCGCCCCGACCGGCAGACTCACGTTGCTGCGGCCTCGAGAAAGGAGGAGAAAGATGGCACGGCGAACGCTCGCTCGCCGACACCGTGAGTCGATCACGGCGGCGGTGTTCCTGGCGCCCGACCTGATCGGCCTCGCCGTCTTCGTGATCCTCCCGATCGCGTTCGCGATCTACGTCAGCTTCTTCCAGTGGAACCTCATCGCCCCGATGAAGTTCATCGGGCTGGACAACTACGTCCGGCTCCTCGGCGATTCCGAATGGTGGTCGTCGCTCGGTCGCACCCTGCAGTTCGCCGCGATCTACGTCCCGGCGATCTTCGCCCTATCTCTCGGCTTGGCCGTCGCCTTCACCAAGATCGTCGGCCGTGCCGCCAACATCTTGCGCTCGGCCTATCTCCTTCCGTTCGCGGTGACCTCTGTCATCGCTTCGACGCTCTGGATGTTCCTCTACACCGAGAAGACCGGCTACCTGAATGCCTTCCTCAATCTGCTGGGAATACCCGATCAGAAATTCATCGGGTCGCCGGCGCAGGCGATGGTGTCGATCGTCGTCGTGGTGCTCTGGATCAACCTCGGGTACACCTCCTTGCTGTTCTTCTCGGCGATCAAGGAGATCCCGGCGAGCATCACCGAGGCCGCCCGACTCGATGGCGCCGGGGGATGGCAGACCTTCTGGCGGATCACCTTGCCGCTGGTGCGCCCCACCTCGATCTTCGTGATCGTGACGTCGACCATCGCCGCGTTCCAGGTACTCGACATCATCCTCGTGATGACCGGCGGCGGACCGGCCGACGCCACAGAAGTCGGCGTGCTGTACATCTACCAGCGATCGTTCGAACGACTGGAGATGGGATACGGCTCGGCCCTGTCGGTCGTGATGTTCCTGATCCTCCTGGTGATCTCGCTCATCCAGTTGCGGGTATCCCGCAACAGCAACCAGGGAGGTCAGTCGTGAGCCGCGCGCGGCAGTGGGTCGTTCGGGTCATCCTCGCAATCGGTGCGGTCGCCATGGTGTTCCCGCTCGGGATCCTCTTCTTCAGCAGCTTCAAGACCAAAGCCGACGTG
>JBFWWZ010000038.1:0-31842 GCA_050245915.1 Microbacteriaceae bacterium | reverse complement strand
TACTTCTACGGCATCCCCGACCACGACCTCCCCTATGCGGTCGTCGTCTGCGACTTCCAGACCTTCGAGGTGTACGACACCGAGACTCGCGAGGTCACCACCTTCACGCTCGACGAGCTGCCGAAGCACGTCCGCGACTTCGCGTTCCTTATCGAGGAGAAGACCCTCCGCCTCGAGGAGCAGAGCCCGGTCAACCGCGAAGCAGCCGAGCGCATGGCCAAGCTCCACAACCTTCTGTACGAATCCGGCTACGTGGGCCACAAGCTCGAACTGTTCCTCGTGCGGCTCGTCTTCTGCCACTTCGCGGACGATGCCCATATCTTCGAGCCCAGCCAGTTCGAGAAGTACGTGCGGAACCGCACCTCCCTCGACGGCACCGATGTTGGTCCGCGGCTGGGCCGATTGTTCGAGGTACTCAACACTCCCCCGGAGGCGCGGTCGTCGGCGCTCGACCCGGACCTCGCCGCGTTCCCTTACATCAACGGCGGGCTCTTCGAGGAAGTCACCGGCATGCCGGACTTCGACCAGACCATGCGCATGATGCTCATTCAGACCTGCCAGCCTGATTGGTCGGGTGTCTCGCCGGCCATCTTCGGGTCGATGTTCCAGGGCGTTATGGACGAGGAGGCACGCCACGATATCGGCGCGCACTACACGTCGGAAGAGAACATCCTGCGAGTCATCAAGCCGCTGTTCCTCGACGGGCTGTATGAGGAGTTCGAGAAGGTCAAGGACTCGAAGAAGGACCTGGCGACCTTCCACGACAAGCTCGCCGGACTCGGGTTCCTCGACCCCGCTTGCGGCTGTGGCAACTTCCTCGTGATCGCCTATCGCGAGCTTCGCCGGTTGGAGCACCGGGTGCTCGACATTCAGATGGCGGGCAGCGTGACCCTCACCGATGTTGGTGACCTGCTCAAGGTGCGCGTCGAGCAAATGAGCGGCATCGAGATTCTCGAGTTCCCGGCTCTTATCGCTCAGACCGCGCTGTGGCTGACCGACCACCAGATGAACCTCGAAGCCTCTGCGCGGTTCGGTACCCACTACGCCCGCATCCCGCTCACCGAGGGCGGGCACATCGTCTGCTCCAACGCACTGACCGCCGATTGGGAGGGCGTGCGCGCCGCGGCGGATACCGACTACATCCTGGGCAATCCGCCGTTCCTCGGTTCGCGCGTCATGGACAAGGGCCAGAAGGCCGACCTGCGCGAGGTGGCGAAGACCTATCGGGAGGCTGGGTTCCTCGACTTCGTGGCGGGCTGGTACATCCTCGCGGACCGCGCCATGGAGCGGAACCCGAAGATCGAGTGCGCGCTGGTGTCCACGAGTTCCATCAGCCAAGGCGAGCAGCCGGGCGTCCTGTGGCCCACGCTCTTCTCACGCGGCGAGCACATCAACTTCGCGCACCGCAGCTTCCAGTGGACGAACGACGCGCGGGGAGTCGCCAAGGTGCACTGCGTCATCATCGGGTTCTCGCGCACACCTCGCCCCGTGAAGCAGCTCTTTACCTACCCCGATCTCAAGGGTGAGCCGATCCTCGATCTCGTTCCTTCGATTAGCCCCTACCTCGTTCCCGGTGACGAGTACGTGGTTGGCAACCGTCAGGAGCAGATCAGCGGCGAACTGCCGATGGCCTTCGGAAACATGGCCGCCGACGGCGGGAACCTGATCCTGAGCATCCCGGAGTACGACGCAATCGTGGCTAAGCACTGGGACGCGCAGAAGCTCATCCTCCCCTTCATCGGTGCCGAAGAGTTCATCAACAAGCGCGCGAGGTACTGCATCTGGCTGCAGGGCGCGAGCGCCGCACAGATCAAGGAGTTCCCGGCGATCTATGACCGCGTGAAGGCGAACCAGGAGGTACGGGCAAAATCAGCCCGCCCGAAGCTGGCCGACGTTCCCCATCTCTTCGCGCAGATCACTCAGACGCCCGACCAGCCCTTCCTCCTCATCCCCCGCCATTCGTCAGAGCGACGGCGCTACGTCCCAATGGGTCTGTTCCCGGAGGGTCTGATTGCGGCGGACTCGTGCATGGTGATCCCGAACGCGACCAAGTACCACTTCGGAATGCTCACGAGCGAGATGCACATGGATTGGATGCGTGCGGTCTGCGGGCGTCTCGAGAGTCGGTATCGCTACTCGAAGGACGTTGTCTACAACAACTTCGTGTTCCCCAAGGTCAGCTCGGAGCAGAGAGCGCGTGTTGAGGAGTTGGCTCAGGGGGTGCTGGACGCGCGCCAGAACCACGCGACCGACTCGAACGCCGACCTCTACGACGACGTGACCATGCCCGCTGACCTCCGCGCTGCGCACCGAGCGCTGGATGCCTACGTGGACTCTCTCTACCGAGACCAGCCGTTCGCCAGCGCGTCCGAGCGAGTGCAGCACCTTCTCGACCTCAACCGCGCCGTCGAACACCACGATGCAGTGAAGGGACGATGAAGTGGCCCAAGGATTCGAAAGCGAGCGAGTCGAACAGGAATGGATCGCGGCGGGATCCCCGCGGTGCGATCATCCGAAGTTCGTCGTCGATCGAGGGCCGTTCGGCAAGGACGAGCAGGACGAGCACTGCACGGTCTGCGGCATCATCCGGCTCCGCGGATCACACGAGACACCACCATCGAGGGGTGAATACCCGCTCGTCTAGTGGTCGTTCACACTGCCCGCGATGGGAAGCCCTAGTCCATAGAGACGGGCAGCAGGACTCTGGGCCCGCTGTGCGGCGGCTATGGCCGCTCCGTGTCCCCGCAGCCGTGATGCGGTGAGCGGGCTGGCCGAGCCTGGCAGGCGGTCGCGAATGCTCGTAATCCCCATGCCCGCGGCAACCACGCTCGGGATGCTGAACGACGCCAGGTCACTCGTGCTGCGCTCGGTGAGCGCGAGAGCCGCGAGGCCGAGGCTCACCGCGCGGTCGTCGTGGTTCCCGGCATCGTGGTCGAGCCGATAGACGCCGGGCGCTGACTCGCGCAGTCGGACGGTCAGCAGCTCGTCGAGCAGTTCGGCGTCGTCGGGCAATGCGAGGCGGTGGTCACGGAGCAGCACGTGAAGGTTCTGCCCGAGGCGACCGACCGACTGAGACGTGAACGCCCATTCCTCGACGCTGACCCCCTGGTCGCGGAGGCTCTGGGCGAGACCGACCGCCTGCCAGGGGTCGAGCCGGATTGGGGCGTGGCCGTAGCTCTTGCTCGCGTCGAGGGCGAGGCGTTCCACGTCGGCAAGCTGTACCGGCTCTTTCCGGCTGCCCTGCAGCACCGCGAGGCGGTCGAGCACGACGCGCGGCCCCCCGACCTCTTGGCGCTCAGCATGGCAGACCGTGAGCACCGTCCGGTCGTCCTTCAGCCCGAGGTCGAGACCGATCACGTAGCGGTGGTGCGGGTCGCGCTCTTGCGGTCCGTCGAGGGTGACGCACGCGCGGAGGTCATCGAACGACACCAGGCGGTCCTCCGAGGCGGTCCAGATGTTGAGGTGCAGCCGCGCGTAGACCGACGCCGGGAGCAGACTCGCCTGCTCGGCGAGGTCGTCAGGGTCGATCCACGGCAGCGGCCCCGGCACCTCGGAGACACGCCACCGCGCCGACGCTCGCGCGGCCTCGATGATGCGAGCGGCCCAGTGCGCCGGGTCGCCCGCGCTGGTGAGCACGACCAGGCGACTGTTGCGACGCTTCGGAAGACCCGACACGATCGCCTGCCAGAGAGTACGCGCGCCGCGCGTTGTCGGCCACTGCGCGAGCTCGTCGCAAACAACGAAGAACGGCACGCGACCGAACGCCGATGCCGCATCCGCTGACTCGACGCGCAGGCGCGCGCCGGTCTTGTTCACGGTGACGGCCTCGGACCCGAACGTGAGCAGCGTGGCTAGGGCTGACCGCTCCGCAAGGCCGCGCAGCGCGTCGAGCAGCAGTCCCGCCTGGTCCTGGTCGCGCGCGTAGGCGTGCGAGGTGGAGCGGCGCGGAGCCTGGGTCAGCAGCACGACTAGCAGCACCGCTGCGAGGTCGGTGGTCTTGGAGCCACCGCGCGGGCGGGTGTCGTAGTGCAGTCGCACGTCGCTTGGGCTCGTCGCGGTGAGAATCGCGGCAGCGTCCGCACGCTGGAACGGCTCGGCCACGTCGCCCCAGCGCGTGCCCTCGTCGTCGATGATCAGGCCGGCCAGAAGCTCGAGCGGGTCGAGCGCGGGCGCGCTCATGCGCGGTCCGATCGCACGAGCAGGGCCCGCTCCTCCCAGCCCTCGAACTTTCGGCGCAGCTTGCCGAGGTCGAGGTGCGCCCACGGCTTCGAGTTCGGCGCGGTGCCGAGCGGCAGCGCAGCCCAGCCGCGCACGGTGGTCATGTTGAGGCGGAAGCCGATGCGGAGTTCGTAGCCGAAGTGCGCGAGCACGGCGCGCTGGTTCGCTGGCATCCCCGGCGCGCCCTCCTTCTCGATCGCGAAGCGGCAACGCGGGCAGAAGTACCCCGACACCGGGTCGGCGCGCGTGCGCCCGCCGAGGCTGACGACCTCGATGCGGTGGAGGTCGCCCCAGGCTTCGCGTGCTTCGCTCTCCTTCACCGTCAGCGTGCCTCGTCCGCACATCAGGCAGCCGGGCAGCACGTCGCCACCTGCGGTCGCACCGGGCGGAACGAATGGCATCGGGAACTCGTAGCGGCGGTGAACCGTGGCCCTGATCTCGGCGGCGATTGCAGCGCGAGTGTCGGCGTCGAGGTGCGACCAGCGGCGTGCGTTCCCCTCGCGGCGAGGTGCCAGCGACCACGACGCTGCGCCACCGAGGGCCGCGAGCGATTCGATCAGGTCGAACACCGCGGCGTCGGTCGACGTGAAGGGGGCCGTGGCGCGTCCTCCGCGAATCCCGCCCGCGTCGAGTGCGGCCAGCGCGGCGTCGAGTCGGTCGATTGCGACCATGCCGTGAGCGCGACGGACTCGCGGGTGCTCGGCCAGGAGCAGCGCAGCGAGGTCGCGGCGCTCGTCGCACTCGTCGCAGCGCGTCGCAGCGAACTGGACCGGCGTGCTCGGGACTCCGATGTTCGCGCGGCTCAGGCTCGGCTCGACGAACACCTCGATGGAGTCGGCTCGCGAGGGGTCGGGGTGCTTCACGCCGAGGCCGCAGCTGCGGCAGGGCGTGGACTCGGGTGGCGCGTTGCGATCGCGCTTCGGGCGGGTGAGCAGCTTCATGGTGTTGCCTTCCTGGTCGGGGTCTGGGCGGGTCGATAGACGAACGTCGGGGCGGACTGGCGGCGCATGGCCGCGACGCGCTGACCCAGCGCGCGAAGCTGGGCAGCGCGCTTCGTGGCGGCGGCAGCCCGGAGAGCGCCGTAGGCGTAGATCGACAGCTCGTCGCGCTCGTGCTGACTCAGCGTCGATGCACTGGAGAAGGGCTCGGAGGCGCGAGCCGCGAGGCTTGCGACCATCGAAGCCGAGGGACGTGGCGCGCGTGAGGCGCGAACGGCGTTGGCACTCTCAGCGAGGCGCGCGAAGTCGGAGAGCGTGAGGCGGTTCATCGGGCCACCTCAGCGCTCGGCGTGGAGATGTGGTGCCGGTTGGGGTGACGAACCTGGAGCCGCAGGCGCGCGTCGCGCTGTGCGTTGCGCGCGGCGGCGGCGATCTCCGCGATGTAGTCGAAGCCGGGAGGGGCCAGCCGCGCCGGGCTTCCCGCTCCGCTGACGTACCGAGCCAGGCAGATAGCGCGGACGCCCGAATCCGTCTGCCAGCAGTAGACGCCGCGCCTTGCCGAGTGCTCGACGCACTCCCGATCCAGCGCCCCCGCGAGGCGCGCCCTCGTCGTCCGGAGACTCTGGGTGACCAGCACCGATTCCGCCTGCGCCTGAGCGTCGGTCTGTGGCGGCAACGGTGTTGAAGCCTGGTCAGCCTCGCGCTCGTGCCGCTGCGCTGCCGCACCGCGGTAGGTGCTCGCGTGGGTTCGTGTCTGGAACATTCAGGTGTCCTCTCGGTCGGGGTCGGTGGTGATGGCTCTCGTGGCAGCGCCGCGCTTCGCGAGTTCGCCCAGCACGTCCACGGTCGCGGCAGCAGCGACGGCTCGATCGCGGGCGACCTGCGCTTCGCTGGCCGGGGTCATGCCGAGGGACGCGCGCAGCTTGGCGGCGGTGTTCTCTGCGGAGTTCCAGCGCGCGATCAGCGCAGCTCTGAACTCGCCCTTGCGGCTGTAGGCGGAATTCGTCACGAGGTCCGCGAACAGCATCCGCGCGACTCCCTCGACCCGAGCAAGCGCGTTCAGCGTCTCGGGGTAGTCCAGCGCGATCGGGAAGCGGTCGGCCAGCTCGTCGCTGATCTTCCGCGCCACTGCCTCCACCTTGCGAGGGCTGCGAGCGCCGTGGGTAACGGCGGCTTCGTTGCCGGGGAGGAACGGCGGGCGCTGCCCCGCGAACTCCGGCACCCACTCGCCGCCGCCCTCAGCGGTCGGCTCAGGCGTGACGCTTCCCGCGTCCGATGCAGCGTCCGCGCTCATCCGTCCTCGCCTTCCTGTGCGGCGACGGGGGTCGCGTGCTCGGGCGGCGCGACCTCGTGCGGGTCGAGCGCGTCCGCGATCTCGCGCAGCGCGCTCGCCACGTCCTCGGCGCGCCAGTCCGCCCACAGCGCGTCCTCGTCGGCGGCGACGTAGGGCGTGCCGATGCCGTACGAGCCGCGTTCGAGGAGTTCCCACTGCTGGTGGACCTGCACGACGAGCACCGGCCCCGCCCCTCGGAACGTGCTCGGCAGCGCCCACGCGCGCATGAACACGATGTCGCCGTCCGGCCAGACGTCGGCGTGCGTCGCCCAGCGCGGCGCGAGCTTCGGCCAGGCGTCGGAGTCGGGGCTGATGGTCTCAGGGTTGGTGCTCATGCTCGTGCCTCTCGGTTCGGGGTGATTGGGGCGGATGGTGCAAGGCCCGGTGCAACAGCCGGCAAGATCCCGCCCGACTCCCCCGGTATTACAGGGGTGCGGCCGGCTAGGACACTTGACGACTGGACAAGTCGGCGGCGCGCCTCGCGCGCGCGGGGCGTTTGGCCGGGTGTCTGAGGGGTGCGCGAGCGGGTGCGTCGGGGGCTCCGATTGCTACTCAGAGCGCTACTCGACACCCCTCCCGCGACGTGCTCCCCGACAGTGGCCGCTACGGGTGCTACTGCGCTACTGCCCCTACGGGGCTGCAGTAGCACTAGTAGCACTCCCGTACCGTTCGCGACTGCTACTGAGGTGCGCCCTAGTAGCAGTGAGTAGCAGCAGTAGCACGCGCTCATGACGCACCTCCGGCCTGCTTCTGCCGCCACGACTGCAGCGCCTCCATCGACCGCTTCGCGCCCCAACTCATGCGGGCCTGAACGTCGCGCTGCGACTTCGGCGGCGGAGTCAGCGCATCCAGCGACGACACGTCAGCCGCCACCGCTGCCGATGCCCTCGCGTCGCGGTCAGCCTGTATCTGATCGGCGCTCTTCCCGAGCCCGAGGTGAACGATCAGCGCTTCGCTGCGCACGATCTCGAGCTGTCCGTCGCCGCGCTGGCTCTGGCTGATGATCGGGTGCTGGAACTGCACGTAGGTCGCCACCGATCGCACCTCACGCGCGCCGTGGCGGTCCTTGGCCACTTTCACGGTGACCATGCCGTCAGTCGTCTTACTGAAGGGCCGGGAAACCTCGGCCACGTACTGCGCTCCGGTGATGGCCGCGCGCTTGCGCTGAGAGCCGATCGGCCAGAGCCCGCCGTCCTCCGCCTTCACCATGTGGTCGAGCAGCACGACGGTCGCCCCGCCCTCGTCAGCCAGCGGGTGTGCGAGAGACTGGAACCAGGCCGCCACGTCCTCGTCGTGGTTCTGGTTGAGCCCGGCAGCGGCGATGCTCTCGCCGGTCGAGTCGATCACCACGAACGCGCCAGGGGTCGCGGCCACGCGCTTGACGAGCTCGGCGATGCCGTCGAGGTCGTGGCGGGTGGGGTGGAGGTAGTGGAACTGACGGCGGACCAGCTCGGGGTCTACGCCCAGCACCTCGACGAGGCGCAGCACCGCCAGCGCCGGGCTGTCCTCGAAGTCGATGTAATACGTGTGCTGCCCGAGCGTCATCTGCTCATGCGCGACCGTGAGCGCCACCCAGCCCTTACCGGCGCCCGACTCTCCCGCCACGCCGTTGACGCGCCCCGGATAGAACAGACCCGCGGACCCGTCGGCCAGCATCCCGACCGTCGGCAGCGGGAGCCGGAACGTCCCAGCTGCGATGCCGTCGAGGATGGAGTCGAGGGGCACGTCGCCCCAGCCCGAGGCGGCGACCGCGGCTTCACGTGCCTCCGGCGCGTGGCGCGTGTCGTAGGCGATCACCAGCGCGAGACGGCGGCGACTCTCAGCCCGACCGATGCCGTCCGCCGCGGCCCACGCTTCCCGCGCCCACTCGGTCATGGCGTCGAGGTCGGGGTCGCTCTCGGGTGCGGCGACCTCGGGCAGCGGCTCGTCCTCTGTCACCGGGCTCCCCTGTTCATGACGCGCGTCTTCGAGAACCAGCGCCCAGGCGGCATCAAGATCGGTTGGCTCGGTGTAGTTGGAAAGGTCGACGGTCAGCTCCTCGTCGTCTGCGGCGCTCATGCGGCGCACCCCCGGCAGCGGCGAAGGTCGATCACGAGCACATCGGGATCGATCGGCTCGGGCTCGGCACGGGCAGTCGAACGGTCAGCGTCGGCACACGCGCGTGAGCAGTACCAGCGCCCGCGACCGAGGCGCGTCAGGCTGCCGTCAGCGCGACGCTCCCGGCGAGGGGCGAAAGGTTCGAGGCACCGCCAACAGGTGCGGTATCCGTGCTTGGCGTTCTCGACCCGGATTGCACGCGCAGCGGAGCCGGGCACGAACGGGCCATAGGCCAGTTCGAGAGCGTCCTCCGTCGCGTGCATCTTCCCTTCCCTTCGGGGGCTTGTGTGGTCAGGCCTTGGAGCTACCGACTGACGCGACCATGGAGGTCGCGCGCGGAGCGCGCCCCTCCTGGTAGTCGCGCAGCGCCCAACCGGGCACCCGGTACAGCGGCTTCGAACCCACCGCGACGGCGTGAAGGCGGTTGGCATGGATCTCCTGAAGCACCGTCTGATAGGTCACCTTCATCAGCTCGGCGGCTTCGTGCGGCTTGTAGAACTCGTCGTCCTGGATCGCTGGCATAGTCACTCCCGTTTCTTGTGGTCTGTTCGCGCTTCCCTCGCTCTGAGCATGTTTGAGTGCGTTAAGAATCTCAACCGTGTTAGTTTGTAGTCATGGCTCCGAGCTATGAACGATGGAAAGTCAGCGGGTACCGACGCGATGTGCTCGATCAACTCCCGAGCGGTGAATGGTGGCCGACTGGCGAGAAGGAACGCGTGACGGTCATCACCGACCCCCGCGGGTTCACGTGGGAGGTCGTGGTGGAGGACGGAAGGGTGCTGGCACTGTCCGCGCGTCCGCACGACGGCCACCGGCTCACCCAGACATGGCTTTCAGCAGCGCCGCTCGGATACCTGCGGGACGCGGCCACGTCCTTCTGGCGCGAGGTGGATCAGGCCACAGAGGACACGGACGCGGCGATCAATATGACTGCCACCTCGGAGGCAATTAGCGCCGCAAGTGGCGAGGTGGCCGACCTCGTGCGTCACGTCGGCACTCCGACCTCTGAGGACTTCGCTGCCGCGTGGCACGAGACTCCGGCGCGGCGGTACGAACGCGACGAGACGGGAAGCATTCGCGCCTCGGTGACTCGCCGCGAAGCTCTACGCCAACTGTTCCGTCGGCCGAACGGCCAACCTGTCAGCCTCGCCACTATCGATGCCTGGACTCGTGATGCACGTGACGCCGGGCTGATTCCTGCCGCCACGACAGGTTCGCCGCGCGACCCCAAGACCACCGGCAAAGCGCCGGGGAAGAGAAAGGAACCGACATGACACTGAGAGACGAGCTCGAAGAGGTGCTTTCCGACTGGGATGGCGACTTCGGCGTGACCTTCCGAAGCGATGCAATCTCGGCCGCGCTAGATGGGGATGACCCGATGGCCGATCTAGACGGCGCGCTGTCCGAGATTAAGAGCGAGGCAAGCGCTGTGCTCGGCAGCATCACAACTGCTGGAGAACTGCTGCGACCGGCCATGCATGCCGCCGAGCAGGCCGCAGACGAGATCGAGGAGATCGAGGGCGAAGAACAGGAGGCCTTCGAAAACCGACGCACAGCCGCTAGGAACGCGGCGTTCCTGGCCGCGCTCGACGGCGCGGCGGTCCACGATGAGCACTAAGGCATGCGCCTCGTGCGGCAAGCCGCGTGGGAACCAGCGCAGCGGATGGACGCCGATCACCCGCGACGAGATGGTGGTCGGCTACACCTGCGAGGGCTGCCCGACCGCCGTCGAGCCCATCCGGCGCGTGGAGACGAAGCCGGGACGCATCGTGTTCCGCTCCCGGCTCGACGCCTCGCGGCTCGAACCAGGACGACCCCGGCAGCAGGTGAGCGCGACACACGACACGCTCGCCGCCGCGCGTGAGTGGGTCGCTGAGGTTCGGGCAGCCGTGGAGGCCGGCGTCGCGATCGGCACCGCCGCCGAGACCGTCGAGCAGCTTTGCACGCGGTGGCTGGCGACTCGAATCGACGTGCGGCGGGTCACGCGCGACGGATACCGGCAGTGGCTCTCGCCGGTACTGCGGCACCCGATCGCGAGCCTCGCGGTGTCGGCGGTCGGCATCGCCGACGTGCAGCAGTTCGTCGCCTGGCTGGGCGTCGAAGGGATGCGCCCGAGGAAGGGGCGCGACACCGGCACGCCGCTCTCGGCCAACTCCATCCGTTCGGTGAAGGTGGCCCTGCAACAGGTGTTCGACATGGCGGTGACCGAAGGGCTCGTGACGCGAAACGTCGTGAAGCTCGCGCGGTGGCCGAAGTCGCGCACGAAGCGAGGGCGCGACCTCGAACACTGGCAGCCCGACGAGCTGATGCGGTTCCGCGAGCACGCCGACACCGACCCGCTCGCGGGAGCCTGGCGCATGACCCTCAGCGGCATGACGCGGGCCGACGTGCTCGGGCTGCGGTGGGAGGACATCGACCTCGACGCTGGGGTCGCGTCCGTCTCGCAGGGGCGCGTCGCGCTCGAGAACGGCGCGAGCGTCGTGGACGATCCGAAGTCGGCGCAGCGCGTCCGCGCGGTGCCGGTCGAGGCAATCCACGCGGGTTCGATCGCGCTCCTGAAGCGACTGAGGGCGAAGCAGGCAGCCGACAGGCTGGCGGCTGGGTCGTCATGGCGTGACAGCGGGTTCGTGGTCGTGGACGAGCTGGGCGACCCGATCGCGCCGCAGGTCTACAGCGATAGGTTCCGCCGCCTCTGCGCGGCGGCAGGCGTGAGGACGATCACGCTGCACTCCACCCGCCATTCGCTCGCGTTCTGGCTCCACCAGATCGGCGTCGCGCCCGCGGACGCTGCCGCCCTGCTCGGGCACAGCGTCGAGGTGCATTTGGCCGTCTACTTGCCGCACAGCGGAGCGGCTGGGATCCAGGCTGCCGCGCGAGCACTCGGGCAGGCAGCACAGCAACAGATGGTCGCGTCGGAGGCTTAACCGCACGCGGCTCGTGCAAGGCTCTGTGCAACAGCGCCGGTGCAGAGACAGAGAGGGGCCCTACCTGGGCTTAATCAGGTAGGGCCCCTCGCCTTGTAATCACAGGGAAGTCGGACTCCCCCAGATGCGTCGGGCTGACAGGATTTGAACCTGCGACCCCCTGACCCCCAGTCAGGTGCGCTACCAAGCTGCGCCACAGCCCGTGACTTGTGACGCCCGAAGGCGGCACCGAGGGTTTAGCTTACCGGTTCCACGTAGTACCAGCGCCCATCGACCTGCGCGAACCGCGAGCGCTCATGCAGCAGCCCGCCGCGGTACGACGCCCGGAACTCCACCACATCCCCCGCGACGTCGACGATCTGCAGTCTGCGCCACACGGTGTCGTCGAGTTCCAGCGTCGCGGGCCGGGTGTCGGGATGCCACGAGGCCAGCAGATAGTCGCTCAGCCTCAGCGCGAAGGCACTGAACCTCGAGCGCATGAGGGCCTCGGGGCTGGGGGCCGGAGCGCCCCGGTGAAGCGGCTCGCAGCATCCTGAGTAGTCTCGGCCGGAGCCGCAGGGGCAGAGGGGTTTCGATACGGCGGCCATGCCGCCTACTCAACCAGCGGATCGGTGGTGGCCGATAGCCTGCAGAGATGCCGACGAACGCACCTCACCCCGCCGACAGCCACGACACGATCCGGGTGCAGGGCGCCCGCGAGAACAACCTCAAAGACATCAGCCTCGAGCTGCCGAAACGCCGGCTCACCGTGTTCACCGGGGTCAGCGGGTCCGGCAAGTCGAGCCTGGTGTTCGGCACGATCGCCGCCGAATCGCAGCGGCTCATCAACGAGACCTATCCGGCGTTCGTGCAGGGGTTCATGGGCACCATCGGCCGGCCCGACGTCGATGTGCTCCACGGCCTCACCACCGCGATCATCGTCGACCAGGAACGCATGGGCGCCAACACCCGCTCCACCGTCGGCACCGCCACCGATGTGAACGCCATGCTGCGGGTGCTGTTCAGCCGGCTCGGGCAGCCGTACATCGGGCCGGCGAGCGCCTTCTCGTTCAACATCCCGACGGTGCAGACCAGCGGCACGCGCACATCGGTCACGGGTGAGACGACGACGATCGAGAACGAGATCTACCTCGGCGGAATGTGCCCGCGCTGCGAAGGCATGGGCACGGTCAACGACATCGACCTCACCCAGCTCTACGACGACAGCAAGTCGCTGAAAGACGGCGCGCTCACCATCCCCGGCTACACCCCCGACGGGTGGGGCGTACGCATCTTCACCGAATCCGGGTTCGTGCCTGGCGACATCCCGATCAGGGATTTCACCCCGCAGCAGCTCGACGACTTCCTCTACAAAGAGGCGACGAAGGTCAAGATCGGCAACATGAACCTGACCTACCTGGGTCTGGTGCCGAACATCCAGAAGTCGATGCTGTCGAAAGACAAGGAGGCGATGCAGCCGCACATCCGCGCGTTCGTGGAGCGCGCGGTCACCTTCCAGCCGTGCCCGGACTGCGGCGGCACCCGCCTCAGCGACGCGGCGCGCTCGTCGAAGATCAACGGCCTCAGCATCGCCGACGTCTGCGCCATGCAGATCAGCGACCTCGCCGAATGGATCCGCGACCTCGATGAGCCCTCCGTCGGCCCGCTCCTCGCCGGCCTGAGCGAGACCCTCGACTCGTTCGTGAACATCGGCCTCGGCTATCTCTCCCTCGACCGGCCCGCTGGCACCCTCTCCGGCGGCGAGGCGCAGCGTACCAAGATGATCAGGCACCTCGGGTCATCGCTCACCGATGTCACCTACGTCTTCGACGAGCCGACGGTGGGGCTGCACCCGCACGACATCCAGCGCATGAACGAGCTGCTGCTGCGCCTGCGCGACAAAGGCAACACCGTCCTCGTCGTGGAGCACAAACCCGAGACCATCGCGATCGCCGACCACGTCGTCGACCTGGGCCCGCACGCCGGCGTCCACGGCGGCGAGATCCAGTTCGAGGGCACCGTCGAAGGGCTGCGACAGAGCGACACCCTCACCGGCAGGCACCTGGATGACAGGGCCACCCTCAAGAGCGAGGTGCGTCAGCCGACCGGCAGCCTCCCCATCCGCGGAGCGAACCAGCACAACCTGCAGAACGTCGACGTCGACATCCCGCTCGGGGTGCTCACCGTGCTCACCGGGGTCGCCGGGTCGGGCAAGAGCTCGCTCATCCACGGCTCCATGCCGCGGGATGCCGGCACCGTGTCGGTCGATCAGGCCGCGATCCGCGGGTCCCGGCGCTCCAACCCGGCCACCTACACCGGGCTCCTCGACCCGATCCGCGCCGCGTTCGCGAAGGCGAACGGGGTGAAGCCGGCTCTGTTCAGCGCCAACTCCGAGGGCGCGTGCCCCAACTGCAACGGCAACGGAGTCATCTACGTCGACCTCGGGCCGATGGCAGGCGTCGCCACCACCTGCGAGGTGTGCGGCGGCGCCCGGTTCCAGGCGGCGGTGCTCGAGCACACGCTGGCCGGCAAGAACATCGCCGAGGTGCTGGCGATGAGCGTCGATGAGGCACTGACCTACTTCGATGACGCCGGGGTGAAGGCGGCGCACGCGATCCTGGAACGGATGAGCGACGTCGGGCTCGGCTACCTCTCGCTCGGTCAGCCCCTCACCACCCTCTCCGGCGGCGAGCGGCAGCGGCTCAAGCTCGCCATCCACATGGCCGAGAAGGGCGGCATCTACGTGCTCGACGAGCCCACCACCGGGCTCCACCTCGCCGACGTGCAGCAGCTGCTCAGCCTGCTCGATCGGCTCGTCGACGCCGGCAAGTCGGTGATCGTCATCGAGCACCACCAGGCGGTGATGGCCCACGCCGACTGGATCATCGACCTCGGCCCGGGCGCCGGCCACGACGGCGGGCGGATCGTATTCGAAGGCACGCCCGCCGAGCTGGTCGCGCAGAAGACGACGCTCACCGGGCAGCACCTCGCGCAGTACGTGGGCGCATGATCACCACCGAGGTCGTCGAATGGACCGACCCGCGGGTCGACGCGCTGCACACCGCGTTGTTCGCGGAGACGGGGGCGCTCTACAAGCCGTGGCTCGATGAACTCACCCCCGACGCGCTCGCCGCAGCCCGTGCGTCACTCGTCGTCGATCCCGGCGAGATCGTCATCACCCTGCTCGTCCTCGACGACGGGCGGCCGGTCGGCACCGGCGCGGTACGGCCGTCGCTCCCCCATCCTGACCATGAGTGGGATGTGAAACGCGTCTACGTCGAACCCTCACACCGCGGGCAGGGCCTCTCGAAGCAGATCATGCTCGACCTCGCGTCACGAGCGCCCGCGCACGGGGTCACCTCGATCGTGCTGGAAACCGGCGGGCTGCAGACCGCGGCCCACGGCCTGTACGAATCCCTCGGTTACCAGCGCATCGAGGCGTACCCGCCGTACGGTTTCTTCCCCGGCGAACGGTTCTACGGACTCCGCCTTCAGCCGACGGCGCGGTAGCGGTAGACCTCGGTGCGGTACGGCATCGTGACCCGGCCATCGGAGTCCGCGACCCGTTCGGCGAGGGCGCGCACGCCATCCAGGATCTCGGCGCGCCGCACCGGCGTCTCCGTGATCACGTAGCTTCGTGATGCCGCCAGATCGACGAGACCGTCGACGTCGAACGTCATCGACCACTGCGAGCTGAACCGCTCCGGCTCGCCGAACGGCTGCGTCACCACGACGCCGCCCTCGGCGATCATCTGCTCCGCCGTGCTGGCGTGCATGATGCCGCTCAGCTCCTCGACCCACGGGACGCGTTCATCGCGCAGATTCCAGAACAGCCCGAGCACGCCGCCCGGACGCAGCACGCGTGCCACCTCGGGCGATGCGACGGCAGGATCCACCCAGTGCCACGCCTGCCCGAACGTCACCGCGTCGACGGAGGCGTCGTCGAGCGGCAGGCGCTCACCCGTTCCGATCAGGGTCGGGATGCCGGGGTGCCGCGCCGACAGCGCCTCCAGCATCTGCGGGTCGGGATCGACGGCGACGACGTCGTGCCCCGCCTCCCGGAGGATGACGCTCAGCTTGCCCGTGCCGGCCCCGACATCCGCCACGCGGCTCCGCTGTCCAGAAGCGTGACCGTCGGGCAGGAACCAGGCCACCGCCTCCCGCGGGTACTCCGGGCGGGCCCGATCGTACGCGCCGGCCGCCGCCCCGAACGAGAGCGCCGGATCGGTCATCGCTTGCGCTTCTCGCGCACCCGCATGTTGACGATGATCGGGGTGCCCTCGAAGCCGTACACCTCGCGCAGCCGGCGCTGGATGAACCGGCGGTACTGCGGGTCGAGGAACCCGGTGGTGAACAGCACGAAGGTCGGCGGGCGGGTGGATGCCTGCGTGCCGAACAGGATGCGGGGCTGCTTACCGCCGCGCACCGGGTGCGGGTGCTCCGCGGTCAGCTCGGCGATCAGGGCGTTCAGCTTGCCGGTCGGGATCCGGGTGTCCCAGCTGTCCAGCGCCAGCTCGAGCGCAGGAACGAGCTTCTCGAGATGCCGTCCCGTCCTGGCGGAGATGTTGACGCGCGGCGCCCAGGCCACGTGCGCGAGATCCTGTTCCACCTCGCGTTCCAGGTACCGGCGGCGTTCGTCGTCGAGCAGGTCCCATTTGTTGTAGGCGAGCACGAGCGCCCGGCCCGATTCGAGGACGAGGTCGATGATGCGCAGATCCTGAACGGAGACCGGCTCGGTGACATCGAGCACGACGACCGCGACCTCCGCCTTCTCCAGCGCGGCGCTGGTGCGCAGCGACGCGTAGAAGTCGGCGCCGTGCTGCAGGTGCACCCGCTTGCGGATGCCGGCGGTGTCGACGAAGGTCCAGATCCGGCCGCCCAGTTCGACCTGCTCGTCGACCGGGTCGCGGGTGGTGCCGGCGAGTTCGTTGACGACGACGCGCTCCTCGCCCGCCGCCTTGTTCAGCAGCGAGCTCTTGCCGACGTTCGGCCTCCCGATGATGGCGACCCGCCGCGGTCCGCCGATCTCCTCTTTCGCGACGGCAGACACCTCGGGCAGCACCGTCATCACGTGGTCGAGCAGGTCGGCGACCCCGCGTCCGTGCAGCGCCGACAGCGGCCACGGCTCGCCGAGCCCGAGGCTCCACAACTCCGCGGCCTGCGGGTCTTTGATCGCGTCGTCGGCCTTGTTGGCGACCAGGATCACCGGCTTGCGGGACTGCCGCAGCATCCTGACGACGTGCTCGTCGGTGGCGGTGGCGCCCACGTTGATGTCGACGACGAACAGCACGGCGTCGGCGAGGTCGACCGCGACCTCCGCCTGGGCCGCGACGCTCGCGTTGATGCCCTGAGCGTCCGGTTCCCAGCCGCCGGTGTCGACGAGGGTGAAGCGCCGACCCAGCCATTCGGCCTTGTAGGTGACCCGGTCGCGCGTGACGCCGGGGGTGTCTTCGACGACGGCTTCGCGGCGGCCCAGGATGCGGTTGACGAGCGCGGACTTGCCCACGTTGGGGCGTCCGACGATCGCCAGCACGGGCAGCGCAGGCAGGTACGTGATGCCGTCGGGTCCCTCGGCGGCGGCCTCCAGCAGGCCGAGGTCCTCCTCATCGAGCGCGTACTGCTCGAGCCCGGCACGCAGGGATGCGGCCCGCGCCTCCGCCTCGGCGTCGTCGAGGGCGGCGAGCCGCTCCGCCAGTTGCGGGTCGTACTCGTCGGTGATCTCGTCCGGGTCTGTCGAATCGCCGCTCATGAAGAAGTGTCCTTAGGAAGTGATGTCGCGCACCAGGCCGACCACGGCATCCACCGTCTGGTCGAAGTCGAGGTCGGTGGAGTCGATCGTCGTGACGCCGGGTGCTGCGGTCATGAAGTCCACCACCTGGGCGTCGCGCCGGTCCCGTTCGCGCAGCTGGTCCGCCGTCGAGGCGGCGCCGGGCGCGAGCTCCGCGGAGCGCCTGGCAATCCTAACCGCTTCGTCGGCGGTCAACAGGATGCGGACGGGCGCATCCGGCGCGACCACCGTCGTGATGTCCCGGCCTTCGACGACGATGCCGGGGGCCTCCGTGCCCGCGATGATCCGCCGGAACGCGTCATTCAGCGCGACCCGAACCTCGGGCACCCGGGCTACGTCGCTGACCACGGCGCTGATCCGGGGCTCGCGGATGGCCTCGCTCACATCCAGGTCTCCGACCCGCACGATGGTGCCGCCGTCCCCGAGCTCGGTGCGGTACGGGAAGTCGTCGAGCAGTGCGACGATCGCCTCGGCGTCGGAGGGTTCGACGCCGTTCTCGAGGGCGACCCAGGTGAGCGCCCGGTAGGCGGCACCGGTGTCGAGGTAGTCGTAGCCGAGCCGGCGCGACGCCGCCTTGCTGACGCTGGACTTACCGCTGCCCGCGGGGCCGTCGACGGCCACGACGATCATCTCTCCGCCTCCATCAGCGTCCAGCCGCGGGCCTCGAGGGCCTCGGCGAGAGGGTGAGCCGCCTCGGGCACGACGGAGATCTCCGCGAACCCGACCCGCGTCTCCGGCGAGTGCTCGAGCCGCAGGTCCTCCATGTTGACGCCTTCTTCGCCGATCTCGGTGAGCAGCCGGGCGAGCTCGCCCGGCTTGTCGTCGATCTTCACCACGATCGCCGTGTAGCGGCGGTCCTGGCCGTGCTTGCCGGGGATCCGCGCGACCCCCTCGTTGCCTGCCGCCAGCGCCTCGGCGATCACCCGGCGCGAGGCGGGCTCGTCGGGGGCGTCGAGCGCCGCGAGCAGGCCGTCGAGATCGTCGCGGAGGGGACGGAGCACGTCGGCGACCGCCTCGGCGTTCGCCCCGAGGATCTGCACCCACAGCGCGGGGTCACTGGAGGCGATGCGGGTCGTGTCGCGCAGACCCTGTCCGGTGAGCCCCAGCGCCGCACCGGATCCGCCGCGCAGGCGGCCGGCGAGCAGTGACGCGACCACCTGGGGCGCGTGGGAGACGAGGGCGACGCCGCGGTCGTGGTCGGCGGCATCCATCTCGACGGGGATGGCGCCGAGGTCGAGGATCATGTCCTCGATCGCCGCCGCCCGGCGGGAGGTGATTCCGTCGTGACCGGCGAGGATCCAGGGCCGGCCGATGAACAGGTCGGCCCTCGCGGAGACGGCTCCCCCGCGCTCGCGTCCAGCCATCGGGTGGGTGCCGAGGTAGCGGCTGAGATCGGCTCCCCGTTCGCGCAGGTCCTCCAGCGGGGCGACCTTCACGCTGGCGACGTCGGTGACCAGCGCCTCCGGGTACCGCTCCAGTTCGGCCGCCACCACGTCCGCGGTGACATCCGGCGGCACCGCCACGACGATGAGGCCGGGCGCGTCATCGGCCGCCGGGGCGCGCCCCGCGCCGTATGCGATCGCGAGCTTGCGGGCCGACGGCGACGCGTCCTCGACGATGACGTCGACGCCGTGCGCGCGCAGTCCGAGCCCGATACTGGCCCCGAGGAGGCCGCTGCCGACGATGCGGACCTGTTCCGCGAGTCGGCGCTCGTTCATTCGGGGCGATCCTCACGGCTCAGGGTCAGCAATTGGCCGAGTTCCACCTTAGTGAGGTCGCGGGTGCGACCCTGCGCGAGCGTTCCCAGATGCAGGGGGCCGAACTGCCTGCGCACCAGCTCGAGCACGGGGTGGCCGACGTGGTCGAGCATCCGCCGCACGATGCGGTTGCGCCCCGAGTGCAGGGTCAGCTCGACGAGTGTCCGGCCTTTCGACGCCTCTCCGACGATGCGCGCGCGGTCCGCTGCGATCGGCCCGTCCTCCAGCTCGATGCCCTTCTCCAGCCGCCGCATCACCGCGGGGGTCGCGGTGCCGGCGACGGTGGCGACATACGTCTTCGTCACCCCGAACGACGGATGCGCGAGCACGTGCGCGAGCTCACCGTCGTTGGTGAGCAGCAGCAGGCCGCTGGTGTCGGCATCGAGCCGGCCGACGTTGAACAGCCGCTCCTCGTATCCGCGGGTGAACTCCTGCAGGTCGCGTCGCCCGTTCTCGTCTTTCAGCGAGCTCACCACTCCGGTGGGCTTGTTCAGCATGACGTAGCGCTTGCCCGGGTCGAGTTGCACGGCCACCCCGTCGACCGCGACCTTGTCGGTCTGCGGATCGACGCGGCGTCCCTGCTCGGTGATGATCTCGCCGTTCACCGAGATGCGCCCCTCGGCGATGTACTGCTCGATGACCCGGCGCGATGCGACGCCGGCGGCCGCCAGGACTTTCTGCAGCCGCTCTCCCCCCGATTCCGGTGGTCGAGCCTGTCGAGACCCGTTCATCGGGTGACGATGTCGTCGAATCCGTCGACCCCGTCGACCAGCAGCGGCGAGATCTGCGGCAGCTCCTCGATCGAGTTGATGCCGAGCTGCACCAGCAGCAGGTCGGTGGTCTCGTAGTGGATGGCGCCGGTCTCGCTGTCGGTGAACGCCTCGGTGATGAGCCCGCGGCCGAGCAGCGTCCTCACCACGGAGTCCACGTTGACGGCGCGGATCGACGCGATCGCACCGCGGGAGATCGGCTGCTTGTAGGCGATCACGGCGAGGGTCTCGAGGGCCGCCTGCGACAGCTTCGTCGGATTCTGGGTGAGCACGAACTGCCGCACCACGTCGTCGTGCTCCGCTCGCACGTACATGCGCCAGCCGCCGCCCACCTCACGCAGCTCGAATCCGCGGCGCACGCCGCCATCCTGCCCGTCGTAGTCGGCGACCAGCCGCTCGATCGTCTGCCGTACCGCCGGAACCGGCACCCCGAGCCCGGTCGCCAGCGCGACGAGCGACAGCGGCTCGTCGGCGACCATCAGCACGGCTTCGAGCGCGCGCTCCAGATCCGCCGGTGGAGCGGCGGACTCGGCGGGCGCGTCGATCTCGGCTTCAGTTGTCATAGTCGGCTCCCAGGTTGGCCAGCTGATCGTCGTTCCAGTGCGGCGCCGTCCACCGGAGGGTCAGTTCGCCGAGCGGTTCCAGCTGATCGAACGAGATCGCCCCGTGACGATACAGCTCCAGCACGGCGAGGAACCGGGCGACGATCACGCCTTTCACCTCGGTGCCCGCGATGAGCATGCGGAAGTTCACCGGTTCGCCGCCGCGCAGCATCGCGACGACGTGGGCCGCCTGCTCCCGGATGCTGACCAGCGGCGCGTGCAGATGGTCCAGCCCCACGACGGGGATCTCGCGCGGCGCGAACGCCAGCAGCGCCATCGCGGCGAAGTCGTCGGCGCTGAGCGTCCAGACCAGCTCCGGCGTCTGCTTGCGGTACTTCTCCTCAAGCCGCACCGAGCGCACATGACGCCCGGACTCGGCCTCGAGCCTCCCCGAGAACCAGACCGCCGCCTCTTTGAAGGCCCGGTACTGCAGCAGCCGGGCGAAGAGCAGGTCCCGCGCCTCGAGCAGCGCCACGTCGTCGGCGTCGACCAGCTCGCCCTGCGGCAGCAGACCCGCCACCTTCAGATCGAGCAGCGTCGCCGCGACGACGAGGAACTCGCTCGCCTGCTCCAGCTCCTCGTCGGAGTCCAGTTCGCGCAGGTAGGAGAGGAACTCGTTCGTCACCGCGCTGAGGGCGACCTCGGTGATGTCGAGGTCGTGCTTCGCGATCAGCGTGACGAGCAGGTCGAACGGCCCGTCGAAGTTGCTCAGGGTGAGACGGAATCCGCTCTGTTCCGGGCTGGTGGCCAGAGCGACGTCGCCGTCAGGCGACAGCGCCACGGGCGATCAGCTCTCGGGCCAGCTGGCGGTAGGAGTCGGCGGCGGAGTGGTCCGGCGCGAAACTGGTGATCGGAGCGGCGGCCACCGACGCATCCGGGAACTTCACCGTGCGGCCGATCACGGTCTCGAGCACCTGGTCGCCGAACGCGTCGACCACCCGTTCGAGCACCTCGCGCGAGTGCAGGGTGCGCGGGTCGTACATGGTGGCCAGGATGCCGTCCAGCTCGATCGCCGGGTTCAGCCGGTCGCGCACCTTCTCGATGGTCTCGACGAGCAGCGCGACACCGCGGAGCGCGAAGAACTCCAGCTCGAGCGGGATCAGCACGCCGTGGGCCGCGGTGAGGGCGTTGACGGTCAGCAGGCCGAGCGACGGCTGGCAGTCGATCAGGATGACGTCGTACTCGGCGCTGACCTGCCGCAGCACGCGCGCGAGGATCTGCTCGCGCGCCACCTCGTTCACGAGGTGCACCTCGGCCGCGCTCAGGTCGATGTTCGCGGGGATCACGTCGAGCCCGGGCGTCCCGGTGTGGTGCACGGCCGCGTGCACGTCGGTGGCGGAGCCGAGCAGGAGGTCGTAGATCGTGACGACGTCGTGGGTCTGCACGCCGAGCCCGGCGCTCAGCGCGCCCTGCGGGTCGAAGTCGACGGCGAGCACCTTGCGGCCGTATTCGGCGAGGGTGGCGCCCAGGTTGATGGTGGTCGTCGTCTTGCCGACACCGCCCTTCTGGTTGCAGAGGGCGACGATGCGCGCGGGACCGTGCTGCTTCAGGATGGGGGGCAACGGGAACTCGGTGACGGGGCGACCGGTGGGTCCGAGCACGGGTATTTCCATTCCAGGCAGTTCTGTCACATCCTCCCGATGCGCTGACATGCCCCGAGTGTACGTGCCTGTCTAGAGGGTCCCCCGCGCCACGCTTCAAGCCTGACTTGAAGGTTGATTTCGATACGCGGCGTCGCCGCTACTCAATCAGCGTGCCCGGGGATGAGCCCCGATGTACACGTCGCGCAGCGCGTCGGCGGTCACCCGCGTGTAGATCTGCGTCGTCGCCACGCTGGCGTGGCCGAGCAGCTCCTGCACCACGCGCACGTCCGCTCCGCCCTGCAGCAGATGGGTGGCGAACGAGTGGCGCATGCTGTGCGGGGAGAGCTCCAGGTCGAGCTTCGCGCGCTCGGCGGCAGAACGCAGCAGCAGCCAGGCGTTCTGGCGCGAGAGGCGTGCTCCCCGCATGCCCAGGAAGAGCGCCGGCGTGGCCGTGCCGCGCACGGACAGCACGGGGCGTGACCGGACCAGATAGGCATCCAGGGCCGCCCGTGCATAGCTGCCGACCGGCACGATGCGCTGCTTGCCGCCTTTGCCGAACAGCCGCACCACCTCGGTGGTGCCGTCGTCGCCGAGCAGGTCGTCGACGTTGAGAGCGACCGCTTCCGAGATGCGGGCGCCGGTCGCGTAGAGCAGTTCGATCAGCGCCTTGTCGCGCAACGCGGCGGGCTCGTCGCCGTCGGTGGCGGCCAGCAGCTGCTCGACCTGCTCGACCGTGAGTGCCTTCGGCAGCCGGGCCGGCTGCTTCGGCGCGACGAGTTCGGCGGCCGGGTCGCTCTCGAGCACGCCCTCGTCGACGAGGAAGCCCGTGAATCCGCGGATCGACGAGATGGTGCGCGCGATCGACGACGCCGACAGCGGCTGCGGCCGCTCGCGCAGGCCGCGCACATACGCCGCGAGCGGTGCGGGCTCGAGCACCGTGCCGGCGTCGAGCATCGCCTGCAAGTCGCGGCGGTAGGCGGCGACGGTGTTCGGCGACCGACCCTTCTCGATGGCGACGTGCCGCAGGTAGCGGTCGAGCTGACGCGGCAGCTCAGTCACGCCGGACACGCGCGGTCAGGAGGGCGATGAGCAGGATGGCGTTGCCGATCCGGCCGGCGAACGCGGCTTCCAGCGCCTCGTCGAGCGACACCCAGCGGAGCACGATCTCGGCCTCCTCGTCGACCCGCGGGTGGGCGTCCGGCGCGGCGTGCAGGCCGCGCGCCTCGAACAGCGTGATCTGCTCATCGCTCTGACCGGGGCTGCTGAAGAACACCAGCGGCTCGCTCCACTCGGCGGCGACCAGGTCGGTCTCCTCCGCGAGCTCGCGTTTCGCCGCCGTCAGCGGATCCTCGCCGTCCACGTCGAGCAGGCCGGCCGGGATCTCCCACAGCCTGCTGCGCACCGGGTGGCGGTACTGGTTGATCAGCAGGATGCGGTCGTCGTCATCGATCGCGAGCACCGCGACCGCGCCGTGGTGCGCCGTGTACTCGCGCAGGATGGTGCCGCCGCCGAACGCCGCCACCTCGCGGTTGACGTCGAAGACCCTGCCCTCGAACACGGTCGCCGCCTCGATCAGCGGTGCGGCATCCCGGATGTCGCGGAGAGGACCGCTCTGCAGGGCGTCGAGGTCCATCGGTCAGACTTCGACGTGCTCGACGCGCTCCGGCTGCTCGGTGAGCGGGGTGGCGTCGGCGGTGTCGTGCTCGGGCACGGGGCGCTCGCCCGGCTCGGCGACCTCGAACAGGCGCGACGCCTCCTGCCGTTCGCGTGCCGCGGTGATCAGCCCCCGGAACAGCGGGTTGGGGCGGTTGGGGCGCGAGCGCAGCTCGGGGTGCGCCTGCGTTCCCACATAGAAGGGGTGCACGTCGCGCGGCAGTTCGACGTATTCGACGAGGCCCTTCTCGGCGAAGATGCCGGAGAACACCATTCCGGCGTCCGCGATCTGCTGGCGGTAGTGGTTGTTGACCTCGTAGCGGTGGCGGTGGCGCTCGGACGCCGTTGGCGTGCCGTACAGCTCCTCGACGATCGAGCCCGGCTGCAGCTGCGCCTCGTACAGTCCGAGTCGCATCGTGCCGCCCATGTCGCCGTGGTCGATGATGTCGACCTGCTCGGCCATCGTCGCGATCACCGGGAACTCGGTGTCGGGGTCGAACTCGCTCGAGCTCGCCCCGGCCAGCCCCACCACGTTGCGGGCGTACTCGATCACCATGCACTGCAGTCCCAGGCAGAGGCCCAGCACCGGGATCTTGTTCTTGCGCGCGAACTGCAGCGCTCCGAGCTTGCCTTCGATGCCGCGCACCCCGAACCCGCCCGGAACGCAGATGCCGTCGACGTCGGCGAGGTGCTTCGCGGCACCCTCGGGGGTCTCGCACTCGTCGGAGGGCACCCACCGGATGCCGACCTTCGTCTCCTGCGCGAAGCCCCCCGCCTTCAGCGCCTCCGTCACCGAGAGGTACGCGTCGGGCAGGTCGATGTACTTGCCGACGAGGGCGATCGTGATCTCGTGTGCCGGTTCGTGGACCGTCTTCAGCAGCTGCTGCCAGCCCTCCCACTTCACCTCGTGAGCGTGGTCCAGCCCGAGCTGCTCGATGATGTAGGCGTCGAGCCCCTGCTCGTTGAGCATGGTCGGGATGTCGTAGATGCTCGGCACGTCGACCGCGTTCACGACGGCGCGCTCGTCGACGTCGCACATCAGCGCGATCTTGCGCTTGTTGGACTCCGACACGATCCGGTCGCTGCGCAGCACCAGCGCGTCGGGCTGGATGCCGATGGAGCGCAGGGCTGCCACGCTGTGCTGCGTCGGCTTCGTCTTCTGCTCCCCCGAGGCGCCCATGTACGGGACGAGGCTGACGTGCACGAAGAACACGTTGTGCCTGCCCAGTTCGTGCCGCACCTGCCGGGCGGATTCGATGAAGGGCTGGCTCTCGATGTCGCCGACGGTGCCGCCGATCTCGGTGATGATCACGTCGGGAACCGGTCCGCCGTCCGCCGGCGGCTGGGCCTGCAGGCGCATGCGGCGCTTGATCTCATCGGTGATGTGCGGGATCACCTGGACGGTGTCGCCGAGGTACTCGCCCCGGCGTTCCTTGGCGATCACCTTCGAGTAGATCTGGCCGGTGGTGACGTTGGCCGCCTGGTCGAGGTTGATGTCGAGGAACCGCTCGTAGTGCCCGATGTCGAGGTCGGTCTCGGCGCCGTCGTCGGTGACGAACACCTCGCCGTGCTGGAACGGGTTCATCGTGCCGGGGTCGACGTTCAGATACGGGTCGAGTTTCTGCATCACGACGCGCAGCCCGCGTGCGGTGAGCAGATTGCCCAGACTCGCGGCGGTGAGGCCCTTACCGAGGGAGGAGACGACGCCCCCGGTGACGAAGATGTGCTTGGTTACGACGCTGCCCGGATTGACCACCACGGGGTTTCAATCTATCGCACCCGGGGTGGATGCTGCTGGGACTCGCCCGGGGCCGGTTCAGTCCCAGCGCCCGTGGGCCGCCTCGAGCAGCTCCCGGGCGTGGGCGAGCGCCGACTCGGAGTCGGGCGAGCCGCTCAGCAGCCGCGCCATCTCCTGCGCGCGGTCTTCGGCGTGCACGAGGCGCACGCTGCTGGTGGTGACCGCGCCGTCGCTGCCCTTCTCGACGACGAGGTGGTTGTTGGAGAAGGCGGCGACCTGCGCGAGGTGCGTCACCACGATGACCTGGGCCCGCTGCGCCAGCTTGGCCAGCCGCCTGCCGATCTCGGTCGCGCTCGCGCCGCCGACCCCGGCATCCACCTCGTCGAAGACGAATGTCGGCACCGGGTCGGTCGCGGCGAGGACCACCTCGATCGCCAGCATCACGCGGGAGAGCTCGCCGCCCGACGCACCTTTGGCGAGCGGCCGCGGTTCGGTGCCGACGTGCGGCTGCAGCAGGATCGCGACCTGGTCGCGCCCGGTCAGACTGAGGTCGGTGGGCGTGATCTCGATGCTCAGCCGGGCATCGGGCATCGCGAGGGCGTGGAGCTCGTCGGTGACCGCGTCCGCGAGCTGCAAGGCCGCCTGCGTTCGACGGGCGGTGAGGGCATCGGCCAACTCGTCGACCCGCGCGCGGTCTGCGGCGACCTCGGCGCTCAGCGCCTCGATGCGGTCGGCGTCGCTGTCGAGCTCGACCAGCCGGGAGCTGCCGGACTCGAGGTAGTCGACCACGTCATCCAGGGTCTGGCCGTAGCGGCGCACCAGCGAGGCGAGCTGGGCGCGGCGCTCTTGCAGGGTCTCCAGCTCGCGGCCGGCATCGGCGTCGAGCGACCCCAGATAGCTGGAGACGAGACCGGATGCCTCGGAGACGGCGAAGGATGCCGCGGCCAGCGATTCCGCGATCGGCGCGAGGGCGGGGTCGTGCCCCGCGACGCGTTCGATGGCGCGCCGCGCCGTCTCGATGAGCCCGACGGCGTCGGTGGTGTCGGTGAGCGACTGGGAGGAGATCGCCTCCTGAGCCTCAGTGGCCGCCAGCCGCAGGTCTTCGAGGTTGGTGAGCCGCTCCGCGCGTTCGGCGAGCTCGACGTCTTCGCCGCGCTGGGGTGCGGCCGCCTCGATCTCGTCCATCGCCTGGCGGAGCTCCGTCGCCTCGCGGGCGCGGCGGTCGCGCTCGGCGATCAGCACGTCGAGTTCGCCCTGTCCGGCCTGCCAGCGACGGAAGACCTGCTGGTAGTCGGCGAGCAGCGCGGCGAACTCCGGTCCCGCATAACGGTCGAGCGCGTCGCGCTGCGCCGTCGCCGACCGCAGCCGGATCTGGTCGGACTGACCGTGCACGACCACGAGGTGCTGCCCGATCTCGCTGAGAACGCCGACGGGCGCCGCGCGACCGCCGACGATGGCGCGGCTGCGGCCGTCCGCCGCGACGGAGCGGCCGAGTACCAGCGCGCCGAGACCGCCGGCGGCACCGTCGAGCTCACCGCCGGCGTCGCGCACCCGGTCGGCGACCGGACCGTCGTCGGGCACCTCCCAGTGCCCTTCGACCACGGTCTGTGCGGCACCGGAGCGGATCGCGCCGCTGTCGGCACGCTCACCGAGCAGCAGACCGAGCGCCGTGACCACCATCGTCTTGCCCGCACCGGTCTCGCCGGTGAGCGCCGTGAATCCGGGACCGAGGGGCAGGCGCGCCTCGCCGATCACGCCGAGGTCGCGGATCGAGATCTCTTCGATCACGAGCCGGTCCCCTCCGGTCCACGCCACCCGGTGACGGGCAGCCGGAACTTGTTCACCAGCCGGTCCGTGAACGGACGCGGGTTGAGCCGTGCAAGACGCACCGGCACCGGCGAACGACGCACGACCACGCGCGCCCCGCTCGGCAGGTCGAAGGTGCGGCGACCGTCGCACCAGAGCACGCCGGCCCCGACGGAGCGCTCGAGCAACTCGACCGCCAGCGACGAATCCGGCCCGACCACCAGCGGGCGGGCGAACAGGGCATGTGCGGACAGCGGGACCATGAGGAGCGCGTCGACACTCGGCCAGACGACCGGGCCGCCGGCCGAGAAGGAGTACGCGGTGGAACCCGTGGGGGTCGACATGACGACCCCGTCGCACCCGAACGTCGAGAGCGGGCGGCCGTCGACCTCGACCACGACCTCGAGCGAGCGCTCGCGCGACGCCTTCTCGACGGAGGCCTCGTTGAGCGCCCAGGTCTCGTGCACGACGGTGTCGTCGACCTTGACCCGCACGCTGATGGTCATGCGCTCTTCGACCTCGTAGTCGCGGGCCAGCACCCGGGCGATGGTCGCGGGGAGCTCTTCGCGCTCCGCCTCGGCGAGGAAGCCGACGTGGCCGAGGTTCACCCCGAGAAGCGGGGCGTCGCAGCCACGGGCGATCTCGGCAGCGCGCAGGATGGTGCCGTCGCCCCCCAGCACGATCACCAGTTCGAGCTCGTGGCTGGCGACGTCGACGCCGAGCACCACCACATTCAGCTCGGGGGCGACCGCCATGATGTCGGCGACCTCGTCGGAGGAGATCACCGGGGTGAGCCCGGCCTCGAGCAGCTGCCGGCAGACCTGCACGCCGGCCTCGAGGGAATCGGCGCGGCCGGTGTGCGCGACGACCAGGATGTGGCGCTCGTCGCTCATGGGCGGACCTCTCGGGGGATCTCAGGGCAGGGCGTCGATCGCCCCTCCCCATTCTGTCGGATTGCCTCCGACGCTGGCCGACAGCCAGACGAGATACTCCTGATTCCCATTTCCGCCGATCACCGGGGAGGAGATGACGCCGGCGGTGCCCAGACCGAGATCCCACGCCGACCAGAGCACGCCGCTCACGGCGTCGTGCCGGGCGGCGCGATCCCGCACGATGCCCTCCCGGATGCCGGTGCGCCCCACCTCGAACTGCGGTTTCACCAGCAGCACGAAATCGGCGTCCGAACCGGCGCTCGCCAGCAGCGCCGGCAGCACCAGCCCCAGCGAGATGAACGACAGGTCGGCGACCACGAGCTGGGGCGCCTCCGCGGTGCCCGATTCGGCGGTCAGCAGTTCCGGCGTGAGCTCGCGTGCGTTCACACCCTCGACGACCCGCACCCGCTCGTCAGCGCGGATGAGCGGTGCGAGCTGCCCGTGCCCGACATCCAGGGCGATGACCTCGCGGGCCCCGCGTTGCCGCAGCACCTGGGTGAATCCGCCGGTGGAGGCGCCGACGTCGAGCACGAGTCGTCCCGCGACGGCGATTCCGAACGCATCGAGCGCCGCGTCGAGCTTGCCGGCGGAGCGGCTCACCCACCGGTCGTCGCCGTCGAGAGCGAGCACGGCATCCTGACTCACACGCACCGACGCCTTCAGCGCGGGCCGGCCGTCCACGGTGACCCGGCCCTCGTCGATCGCCACGACCGCCAGGGCGCGCGACCGTGCCAGCCCGCGGCGCACCAGTTCGGCGTCGAGTCGGGCATCGGATGCCGTGTCAGGCATGCTCAGCGCGCGTCGCCCGCCTCGAGCATCGCGCGCAGCTCCTCGTGCACCTGGGCGAGAGCCTCGGCGCGCGCCTCCAGCGGCTGATCCTCGATCACCCGCAGGCGGGTGACGAGGGCGCTCGGCTCCTCGTCGCGGATCTCGGTGCTCTCGGTGTCGCTCATGGGCTACGAATATAGCCCGGCGTCGACATCGAGCGCGTAGATCGGGACGCCGGCGCCCCACACTGCCGCCGTGCCCGCGCGCAGCAGCTCGATGTCGCTGTCGCCGGCAGAATCGATCCGGATGCTGCTGCCGCTCAGGCGCACCCGCGAGGTCCCCGAGGTGAAGACCCGGTCGGCGCCCTCGACGCTCTCGTCCGGCGCGCTGTACGGCTCGAACAGCTCGCGCAGATCGCCGAACAGGAACGTCGGACGCGAGGCGGCGTCGGCGGCGAGCACCTGCTTCGGGCCGTCGATGCCGGTCAGCACGAGGGCGGAGGCGATGCCCGCGCGGTTCGCGCCCAGGACGTCGGTGTCGAGCCGATCCCCGAGGAACAGCGGGCGCTGCGCCCCGAAACGCTCGATCGCGGCGTCGAAGATGGGACGCTCGGGCTTGCCCGCGACCACCGGGAGCCGGCCGACCGCGGTGTGCACCGCGGAGACGAGGGTGCCGTTGCCCGGCGCGGTGCCCCGCTCCTGCGGGATGGTCCAGTCGGTGTTCGTGGCCACCCACGGGATGCCGGGGTCGCCCGGCGTCGTCACCCGCAACGCGAACGCCGCCTCGGCGAGGTCCGTCCACGCCACCGAGGGATGGAAACCCTGGATCACCGCGGCGGGGTCGTCCTCGGCGCTGCGCGTCACGCGGAAACCGTGCTGCTCGACGACCGAGGTGAGCCCCTCGCCGCCGACCACGAGGATCGTCGATCCCGGCGGAACGAGCTCCTCCAGCAGCACGATGGCGGCCTGCGGGGAGGTGACGACGTCGTCACCCGTCACGCGGAGCCCCAGGTCGGACAGGTGCTGGGCGACCGCGTCGGCGGTGCGCGAGGCGTTGTTCGTGATGTAGCCGACCCGGATCGACTCCTGGGCGCGATTGATGCTCTCCACGGCATATGGAAGAGCGTGGCGACCCGTGTAGACCACGCCGTCGAGGTCGGCGAGGAGCAGGTCCACGCCCTCCAGAGGCGAGACAGATGCCGTATCAGGCATCTTCATCTTCGACGATCTCCACGACGTCCCCGCCGTCGGGGTCCGCTGCCGCGGCGAGGGCCTCGGCAGCCCGCTCCGACCGCGCGAACCACTCCGAGGCCTCGTCGTCGCGGCCGAGTTCCTCCAGCACCGTCGCGTAGGCGTCGAACAGCGCCGGGCTCCACTCGAACGCACGATCCGGGTCGAGCTGCGGGATCTGCAGTTCGAGCAGCGCGGCATCCGGCTGCCCGAGATCGAGGCGGGCCCCCGACATGGCGATCGCCAGCTCGACCTGCACCGGGACGGGCAGTTCGGCTCTCGGCACCGAACGCCCCAGCTCGAGCGCGCGGTCCGGCCGCCCCACCCCGCGTTCGCTGTCGACCATCAGGGGGAGCTGATCGTTGCTGCCGGAGATGCGCCGATGCGTGCGCAGTTCACGCAGAGCGAGAGCGAAATCCCCGATCGCGTACGCCGTGATCGCGACCGTTTCGCGCACCACGCCGACACGTCCGGCGCGCCGCGCCGCCGCGAGGGCATGACGATGTGCGAGAACCGGATCCTCGTCGATCACTCGCGAGGCCATCACCAGGTGCTTCGCCACCCAGTCGGCATTGTCTTTGCTGAGAGTCTTCAGCTCGGCGCGCGCCACCTTGTCGAGCTGGTTCGCCAGCACGTCATCGGGGATATGCGGGTCGTCGTTGCGCGGCTTGGAGTCGGATTCGCGCTCGCGCGGCGGGCCGGCCGGGCGCCGATCATCCCGCTTCCACGCGGGCTTGGCACCATCCCGCGTCGGGCGTTCGCCGTCGCGCTTCCACAGCGGCTTCTGCTCCCCATCGCGCTTCGGACGCTCGCCATCCCGCTTCGGACGCTCCCCATCGCGCTTCCACGGCGGCTTCTGCTCGCCATCCCGCTTCCAGGGCGGCTTCTGCTCGCCATCGCGGCGGGGCTTGCCGGCGCCGGCGCGGTCGGCTGCGCCGCGACCGCCGGCGCCGCCACGGCCGCGGGGGCCGGCCGGCTTGCGCGGGCGATCGCCTCCGCGCGCGGGACCGTCTGTCATGTTCTGAATCTCCTTGTTAACGCGAAATGGCCACCCGCTGCCTCTGAATAACAGAGGCATGGGTGGCCATCTCACAAAGAAGTCCGGCGGTGTCCTACTCTCCCACAGGGTCACCCCTGCAGTACCATCGGCGCTGAAGGTCTTAGCTTCCGGGTTCGGAATGTAACCGGGCGTTTCCCCTTCGCTATGGCCGCCGAAACACTATTGATTTGTGTTCGAAAGCGCTTCGAAAAGCGCAGCTTCCGACCGTAAATCGGGAGCTACAAAGTGGACGCGAGCAACATCTAAAAACTCATGTGTTGTCAAGTTATCGGCTTATTAGTACAGGTCAGCTGCATGGGTCTTTAGTCCCCACTTCCACATCCTGCCTATCAACCCGGTCGTCTAGCCGGGAGCCTCTCCCCCTAAGGGATGGAAATCTCATCTTGAAGACGGCTTCCCGCTTAGATGCTTTCAGCGGTTATCCGGTCCGAACGTAGCTAATCAGCGGTGCTCCTGGCGGAACAACTGACACACCAGAGGTTCGTCCATCCCGGTCCTCTCGTACTAGGGATAGATCTTCTCAAATTTCCTACGCGCGCAGCGGATAGGGACCGAACTGTCTCACGACGTTCTAAACCCAGCTCGCGTACCGCTTTAATGGGCGAACAGCCCAACCCTTGGGACCTACTCCAGCCCCAGGATGCGACGAGCCGACATCGAGGTGCCA
>JBFWWZ010000037.1:0-32121 GCA_050245915.1 Microbacteriaceae bacterium | reverse complement strand
CGGGATGCTCCACCGCGCGGAGCAGGAACGCGGGCACGCACTGCAGCGTCACCTCGACGACGATCCCGAGGGCGCCGAGACCGAGCCGGGCGGCGGGCAGCAGCTCCGCATTCTGGTCGTCGTCGACGGCCAGCAGCTCGCCGCTCGCGGTCACCAGCTTCAGGCCCGCGATCTGGGCGGCGAGGCCTCGGAACCGGGCACCCGTCCCGTGGGTGCCCGTGCTGGTGGCGCCGGCGATCGTCTGACGGTCGATGTCGCCCATGTTCTCCAGGGCCAGGCCGAGCGGGTCGAGGATCGCGGGCAGCTCGTGCAGATGCGTTCCCGCGCGCAGGGTGACACGGCCGGACGCCGCGTCGGCGCTCACCAGCCCCCGCAGCTCGGTGAGCTCGACCAGCACGCCGACGGTGGCGGCGATGTCGGTGAAGCTGTGGCTCGCCCCGACCGCCTTGACGGTGAGCCCGCGCTCGCGCGCCAGGCGCACCACCGCGGCCACCTCGTCGTACGAGCGCGGTCGCGCGCGGAACGCCGGGGTCGAGCTCTCGGCACGCCCCCAGTTCTGCCACGGGGTGACCGGGTCGGTCAGGAGTTCGTGGCTCACAGACTGCTCTCTCATAGGAACGCCTGCCCCTCACCGCGGTAGGTAGGCAGCTCGTCGATGACCGCGCCGTCCTGCACCAGCGCGAACGCGTTCAGGTGCTCGCTCAGCTCGCCCGCCTTCGTGTGGCGCAGCCAGACGCGATCGCCGACGCCCAGCCGGGATGCGGGCGTCACCGGCGTCTGCACCTCGCCCGCGCCCTCGCGCGCCAGCATCTTCAGGCCCTGCGGCCAGGCGAGCTGCGGCAGGCGGTCGGGCTGCGACGGCCCGGAGGCGATCCACCCGCCGCCGAGCAGCGTCGCGATGTCACCGGTGGGGCGGCGCACCACGCTCAGCGCGAACGCCGCAGCGGGAGCCGGCGTGAACTGCCGGTAGCCGTCGAACAGGTGCGGGCCGAACAGACCGGAGCCGGCGGCGATCTCCGTGACGCTCGGGTCGGCGTGCGTGGACTCCAGCGACCCGGTGCCGCCGCCGTTCACGAACTCGAGGTCGGCGAGCTCGCGCACCGCGGCGACCGCCGCGCCGCGGCGCTCCGCCAGCTCGCGCGCCGAACTGCGCTGCATCGCCTGCACGATCGGCTTGCCCTTGTTCGTCAGGCCGGCGATCTGCGCCTCGTAGGCCATGATCCCGACCAGCGCGAAGCCGTCCCGCCGCACGATCTGCTCCGCGAGTGCGCGCGCCTGGGCGGGGGTGTGAACCGGGCTCCTCCGCACGCCGAGATGCCCGAGCACCGGGGCGTCGAGGCTCGCGTCGAGTTCGAGGCACACGCGGATCGGATGACGTTTCGCCGGCGCAGCCACGGCATCGATCAGATCGAGCTGCGCGACATCGTCGACCATCACCGTCACCCGGGACGAGAGCTCGGGCGACGATGCAAGCCGCGCGAGGGCGCCGCGATCCGCCGTCGGGTAGCCGACCACGACATCCTGATGCCCCTGCCCGGCCAGCCAGAGCGCCTCGGGCAGGGTGTAGGCCAGGATGCCGCGGTAGCCCGGCAGAGCGAGCACGGCATCCAGCACGCCCCGCACCCGCACCGACTTGCTGGCGACGCGGATCGGGGTGCCCTGCGCCCGGTCGAGCATGTCGTGGGCGTTCGCGGCGAGCGCGGTCGCGTCGATCGCCCCGAGCGGGGTGTCGAGGTGCGCGGTCGCGTCGCTGAGCGCGCCCCAGTACCCGGCCGGGTCGTCGCGCCACGGAGCCGACGCCGGCCGGGTCAGCTGGAGAGCGGCGGTCGTCACTGCACGGACCTCACCGGGGACACGGTGGCGGCACCGAGCAGGGCGGCAAGCCCGGACAGCAGGAACAGCCCGGTGAACCCGCCGAGCGAGACCACCACGAACGCGCCGATCAGCGGGGCCACGGCCTGCGGCACCGCGGAGGCGATGTTCATGATCCCGAGGTCCTTGCCGCGGTCCGCGGCATCCGGCAGCACCTGGGTGGCGAGAGCCTGATCGACCGACAGGAAGCAGCCGTAGCCGAGACCGAGCAGCGCGCCCGCGACCATCGCCACCGGGAAGCTCGGCACCAGCGCCAGCATCAGCGCCGCCACAGCCTGCAGCACCGCCGCGAACGTCACGAACGGCTTGCGGCGGCCCCAGGTGTCGCTGAGGCGACCCAGCACGAGAGAGGCGATCACGACGAACACCGTGTAGACGATCGAGAGCAGCAGCAGGTCGTCCTCCGGGTTGTCGACCTTCAGCCCGAACATCAGGAAGTACAGCAGCTGGGTCGTCCCGAGCGCGTTGCCGATGTTGATCAGGATGCGGCTGGTCAGCGTCCAGGCGAAGTCCGGGTACTTGCGGGGCGAGATCCACATGCCGCGCACGATGGCCAGCGCGTCGAACCGGGGCCGCTGCTCGCGGCTGAGCACCGCATCCTTCGTCACCAGCAGGAACGGCACCACCAGGATCAGCAGCAGCACGGCCAGCGCGATGTAGCCGAGCACCTGGGAGGGGAAGACGAAGATCAGCAGCATCAGGCCGAGCACCGTGCCGATCGCCTGCGGCGCCGACACCCAGCCGGACACGAACCCGCGCTGCGCCACGGGCACCTGGTCGGAGATCGTCGCGGTGAGCGCGGCCGTCATCACGCAGAAACCGGTGAGCGCCAGCGACCACCAGACCCCGAGGCCGACGTAGGTGTCCTGCAGGCCCAGGATCGCGAGCGAGATCGCGAAGACCAGGGCGCCGCCGAGGATCCACGGCCGGCGGCGGCCGAACTTCGACGTGGTGCGGTCGGACAGGGCGCCGGTCAGCGGGTAGGCGACCAGAGCGCACGCGCCCGCGATGCCGGAGATGATGCCGAACGCGATCACCGACTCGAACCAGTCGCTGGAGTCGATGCCGCGCACCGCGTTCACCTGGTTCGGGAGCAGCAGCTGCACCGGGCCGAGCTGCGCCATCCAGATGCCGAACCAGGCGGTGGCGAATGCGGCGATCCAGCCGCCGGTGACCGACTTGCGCGGTTCAGCGAACGGATTCAGCGGGGCGGGGCTTGCGGGCTTCGTGTCGGTCACGCGGTCACTCCTTCTTTCTCTTTCGCGAATGCTGCGACGGCGTCGGCGGCATGGTCGATGGCGCGCGCCGCAGCCGCATCATCGCGGTCGGCGAGCCAGGCGAGCGTCAGCCCGTCTGTCAGGGTGACGAGCAGGCGTGCCAGGTCGGGCACCGGGATGCTCCACTCGATGTGCAGGGCTGCGGCACCCGCCTCGAGCAGCTGGGCCGCGAGGGCGTGGTAGCTGCGGTACTGCTCCGCCGGCAGATCGGCGAGCTGGGGTGTGCGGAGCGCGTACTGGGTCAGCTCGAACATCGCCTGCTCGTTGCCGGGGTCGGCTTTGACATGGTCGAGGTAGGCAGTGAGCGCGGTGTGGATCGCCTCCCGCGCGGTGCTCGCGGTGTTGAGGAACGTCGCCGTCGCGCGGGCCTCGTCCGCGACCACCAGCTCGACGACGTCGCGGAGCAGCTCATCGCGCGACGCGACGGCGTAGTGGAAGCTGGCCAGCGGCATCCCGGCCTCGGCGACGATCGCCCGCGTGCTGGCGGCGGCGAGTCCGTCGCGCGCGATGACGGTACGCGCGGCGGCGGCGAGCGCGGCGCGTCGTTGCGTGGCGGGGATCCTCGTCATGTGGGTCGAGCGTCCCAGACGAGCGCCCCAGTGCGCAAGTGCCCCGTTGGGGTGTGTCGCCGCGTGCGGTGTGAAGGAGATCGGCGTTCTGCAGGACGTTGTGCCGCGTGTTTCGCGTCAGAGCTGCTGATTCTCCTTCACAACGCAGGCTCGCGTCGTGACGGTTCCGGTCGATATGGTGTCGGCAGCAGGGCCGGCTGCTTCACGAGCAGCACGAGGGCCTGGCATGGGGATGACGCATCACGAGCGCGACGGACGCGCCGCCGTCGCCCGCGCGCGTGCGTCGTACCGCACCACGTGGCACGCCATCCAGTCGGCGGTGGAGGTCGTGCCCGGCGAATGGTGGATGGTCACCCAGTACGGCGACCGGTACGCGATCATCCGCATGCTCGAGATCGGCGGGGAGCGCGGCTACCGTGTCGTCACCGGCGACGACGACCCCGAGGAGCGGCAGCTGATCGGGTACTTCCGGCGGCTGCGGGCCGCATGCGAGCGGGCGCACAAGCACTGGCTGGCGGCACAGGCGCGGCCCGGCGGGGTGAACGGGTCGTGAGGTGCTCCCGCTGAGATTCGAACTCAGACTGAAACGATTTTAAGTCGCCTGCCTCTGCCGATTGGGCTACGGGAGCCTGGGAGTCAGGGTAACGGCGCGGGCCGCAGCGCGTTCGCGGTCGAGATCACCTCGGCGAGACCGGTACGGCCGAACGGGGCCAGGATGCCGAACGCGGAATAGCCGACAGCCGTCAGCAGCGGCGTCGGGAACGGCCTCACATCGACGGCGACCCCGTACCGGGGATCACCCTCGAGCGGCACCCGCTCGATGTAGCCGATCGCCTCCCAGGGCATCAGCAGCAGTTCGCGCGACGTCGGCTCCACGCTCCAGGCGGAGAGGCCGCGCGCATCCACCGAGGCGACCACCCAGCGATCCGCGACCTGGTCGAGGATCTCCTGCGACTGCCCGACGAACGTCGCCAGATCGGAGATCTCGTACGGCTGCCGTTTCGCGAGGAACACCGCGCCATCCGGGTTCGCCGCCGTCACCTGGTGCAGCGCCCTCGACCGGGGCAGCGCGGTGGCCGCGACCGCACCCCAGCCGACGGTCGTGACGATCGCGATGCCGAGGCAGGTGAAACCGACAGCGAACTCGTCGCGATCGAGCAGCACGATGCCGACCACCACGAGCCCGACGAGCACCAGTGCGCCGATCAGGACGAGCACCGCCGCCCGGCGGCGGAAGCGGCGGACGAACGGGGGCATGATGCGGCTAACTCTTGGGCCGGGAAGCGAACTCCACGAAGGCGGCGCGCGGGGTGTCGCGGGCCGGGATGCCGACTGTATCGCGACGCGTCAGGAAGTTGATGATCCACTCGCCGAAGACGCGGATCTTGCGCTCCCACATGGGCATCGCGAAGCCGTGGTACCCGCGGTGCATGAACCAGGCGATGAGGCCCTTGACCGCGAACGGACCCTGGTAGACGCCCTCGTAGAGCCCGATGCCCGCCACCGCACCCTGGTTGCGGTGCACGTACTTCCGGGGCTCCTCGCCGCGGATCACCGCGACCAGATTCTTCGCCATCAGCTTGCCCTGACGAACCGCGTGCTGCGCGTTCGGAACGGTGAACCCGCCGACGCCCTGACCCTCGACCAGGTCGGGGACCGCGCAGGCGTCGCCGGCGCCCCACGCGTCGTCGACGACGCCGTTGTCGTCGACGACGCGGAGGTCGGCCTGGACGCGGAGCCGCCCGCGCTCCTCGATCGGGAGGTCGGTGTTCTTCAGGACCGGGTTCGCCATGACGCCCGCGGTCCACACGATGAGGTCGGACTCGAAGGTCTCGCCCGTCGACAGCTCGATCCTGCCGTCGGTCGCGCTCGCCAGCTGGGTGTCGAGGTGCACGGTCGCTCCCCGCTGCTCCAGGTTCTTGATCACCCAGTGACTGGTCTTCAGCGAGACCTCGGGCATGATGCGGCCCATCGCCTCGATCAGGTGGAAGTGCGTGTCCTCCATCGCGAGCTGGGAGTACTGGCCGACGAGGGCGCTGGCGAAACTGCGGAGCTCGCCGAACACCTCGATCCCGGCGAAGCCTCCCCCGACCACGACGGTGGTGAGCAGGCGGTCGCGCTCGGCACCGGGAGGCAGGTTCGAGGCCTTCGCGAAGTTGTCGGTCATGCGGTCGCGGATCGCCGCAGCCTCTTCGATCGTCTTCAGCCCGAACGCCTGGTCGGCGACCCCGGGGATCGGGAACGTGCGCGACACGGCACCGGCGGTCATCACGACGATGTCGTAGCGCTCCTCCCACGGCTCACCCACCTCGGGGGTGATCGTGGCGACCTTCTGCGCGTGGTTGACGTGCGTCACCCGGGCCGTGATCACCTCGGTGCGCTTCAGGTGGCGGCGGTGGTTGACGAGCGCGTGCCGCGGGTCGAGCGACCCGGCCGCGACCTCCGGCAGGAACGGCTGGTAGGTCATGTACGGCAAGGGGTCGACCATCGTGACATGGGCCTCGCGGCGACCGAGCCACTTCTCGAGCTTCTTGGCCGTGTAGAAGCCCGCGTAGCCACCGCCGACGATCAGGATCTTGCGCACTGTGGGACGTCTCCTCGCTGGGGAAAAACCGCTCCCAATCTAGCGTGTGCGGCGACGCCCGCCGAACTCACGGATGGCCGCGACGGCCAACCCGGTCAGCACCGCCAGCATCAGCAGCACCACGAGGGTCGGGATGCCGACCAGCTGCAGCGTAGTGACCGACGGCAGCAGGGTGCCGATCGGGTTCGCGGGACCCTCCACGACCTGCGGAACAGCGATCGGCGGCACGATGATCCCCGGTGCCGAGGTGGTGTCCGCGCGGCGGTTCACGCGGATCCACTCCTGCAGATCGCCGACCGGGTTCTCGCTCACCGGGGCGACATCCGCGGTCACCGCGGCCGCGGCATCCACCAGCCCGTAGCCGTAGGTGTAGTCGGCGCCCGCGTCGCCCACATCGCGCGCGGTGGAGACGACCCGGTTGATGACGTTCGCCGCGTCGAGTTCCGGATGCGCGGCGCGCACCAGCGCGACGATGCCCGCGACGATGGGCGAGGCGCCGCTCGTGCCGCTCCAGGTGACGTAGCCGCCGCCGGGCACCACCCCCACCAGCTCCTCGCTCGGGGCGGCGACCCCGATCGTGATTCCCTGCGATGACGCGTCGAAGCTGGCGCCCCCGTTGCGGTCGACACCCGACACCGTCAGCACACCCGGCATGGTCGCCGGCGCACCCACCTCGACCGTTCCGCTGCCGCGGTTGCCCGCCGCCGCGACGATCACCACATCGTGCTGCATCGCGTAGAGGAACGCGTCGTCCCAGCTCTCCGGCCAGTCGAGGGTGTTGCGGGTGAGCGACATGTTGATCACGTCGGCGCCGTTGTCGGTCGCCCAGCGCACCGCATCCGCGATCTGCTCGTCGCTGTCATCGCTGTCCCCGCCGAACCCGATCGAGATCGCCAGCAGCGACGCCTCGGGCGCCGAGCCGATCACGCCGCTGCTGCCTCCGGTGCCGCGGCCGGCGGCGAGCGAGGCGACCATCGTGCCGTGCTCCGCGCCCTCCGAACCGACCGGCGTCTGACCGTCGGAGGTTCCCGCGCCGGAGAAGTCCGCTCCCCCGACGACCGCCCCCGCCAGATCGCGAACGCCCGATGCGATGCCGGTGTCGATCACGGCGATCGTCACGCCCGCGCCCCGAGTCGTCCCCCAGGCCGAGCGGATGCCGTAGTCGTCGAGCCAGTACTCCTTCGAGCGCACCAGGTCGTCCCCCGCGGCGTTCGCGGCGGCCGGCGCCAGCAGCGTCACCACCACCAGCGCGGCGAGGGCGGCGAGCCGGCTCAGGCGGCGCACTGGCAGCGCTCCGGAGACCAGGTGGCGCGCTGCAGCGCGAGATCGCCGATCGGGTTCACCCCCGGCCCGGCCGCCAGCGAATGCGCGGCCAGCGCATGCAGGCACTTCACCCGGTCGGGCATGCCCCCGGCCGAGTACCCCGCGATCTCGGGGACGGCCTCGATGCTGTCCCGGTCGAGCAGGTACTGCTCGTGCGCCTGCCGGTACAGGTCGGCGATCTCGTCGTCGGCCAGCTCGGCGGCGAGCTCCGGCATGACGCCGGTCGCCTCCAGCGTCGAGATGGATGCCGTGGCGGCCGGGTGCGACAGGTAATAGAGAGTGGGGAACGGCGTCCCATCCGGCAGGCGCGGGCTGGTCGCCACCACCGTCGGATTCCCGCACACGCAGCGCGCGGCGATGCCGATCACGCCGCGGGCCGGGCGTCCCAGCTGACGGGAGACCTCCGCGATGTCCGCCTCGCTCGGCGGATCGAACGGCGGCCGGCTCACGGGTGGGGGCTCTCGAGCTGCGCAGGCGTCGCGTCCGTCAGGCCGGCGGTGAACGTGCTCGCCAGCAGCCCGCCGATCCAGTCGGTCTGCGTGGTCTGGATCTCGTCGCTGATCGGGAGCTCGTCGGCGCCCGCACCGGAATCCACCGCGCCCACCACGAGGTAGCTGACGTCGCCGGGGAGGATGTAATACAGCCGCTCCCGGGCCTGCGCCTGGATGTATGCCGGGTCGGACCAGCGCGCGACTTCCGCGTTCAGGTCGTCCACCGCATCCTGAGCCTCGGCCAGCGACGCCTCGAGCTGGGCGATCTGCTGCCGCTGCTCGATGAGCGTCTTCAGCGGGGCGGCGAGCACCAGCAGGGCCGCGACGACCAGGGCGAGCATCGACAGCGCGAACCCGGAGAGCCGGAAATCGCGCAGCCACGCCGCCGGTGAACCGTCGCGAACCTGCATGCAGGAAGGCTAAGCGCTGAACCTCGGGAACGCCGTGCGCCCCGCGTAGACCGCGGCGTCGCCCAGCTCCTCCTCGATGCGCAGCAGCTGGTTGTACTTCGCCACCCGGTCGGACCGCGCCGGCGCACCGGTCTTGATCTGCCCGGAGTCGGTGGCGACGGCGAGGTCGGCGATCGTGGTGTCCTCGGTCTCGCCGGATCGGTGGCTGATGATCGCGGTGTAGCCGGCGCGCTGGGCCATGCTCACGGCATCCAGGGTCTCGGTCAGGGTGCCGATCTGGTTCACCTTCACCAGGATCGAGTTCGCGGCGTGCAGGTCGATGCCCTTCTTCAGGCGCACCGGGTTGGTGACGAAGAAGTCGTCGCCGACGATCTGCACCTTGTCGCCCAGCTGCTCGGTCAGGTGCACGTAGCCGTCCCAGTCGTCTTCGGCGAGCGGGTCCTCGATGGTGGCGAGCGGGTAGTCGCGCACCAGGTCGACCCAGAACTTTGTCAGCTCTTCGCCGGTGTAGCTGTTCTTCTCGAACGCGTACTTTCCGTCGGCGAAGAACTCGGTCGCGGCGACGTCGAGGCCGAGCGCGAAATCCTGGCCGGGCGCGAAGCCCGCGGTCTCGATGGCCTTCAGGATGAAATCGAGGGCGGCGCGGGCGCCGGGCAGGTCGGGGGCGAAACCGCCCTCGTCGCCGAGACCGGTGTTCTGGCCGGCCTTCTTCAGCTCGCCCTTCAGCGCGTGGTACACCTCGGCGCCCCAGCGGAGGCCCTCGGCGAAGCTCTCGGCGCCGATCGGCAGCACCATGAACTCCTGGATGTCGAGCGCGGTGTCGGCGTGGGCGCCGCCGTTGATGATGTTCATCAGCGGCACCGGCAGCACGTGCGCGTTCGGCCCGCCCAGGTAGCGGAACAGCGGAAGGTCGGCGGAGTCGGCGGCGGCCTTCGCGACGGCCAGCGAGACGCCGAGGATCGCGTTCGCGCCGATCTTGGACTTGTTGTCGGTTCCGTCGGCGGCGATCAGCTCGGCGTCGACGAGCCGCTGGTCGGCGGCGTCGAAGCCCTCGATGGCGGGGCCGAGCACATCGAGCACGCCGGCGACGGCCTTCAGCACGCCCTTGCCGAGGTAGCGCTTCTTGTCGTCGTCGCGCAGCTCGTACGCCTCGAAGGCGCCGGTGCTCGCGCCCGACGGCACTGCCGCACGGCTGACGGTTCCATCGTCGAGCAGGACCTCGACCTCGACGGTCGGGTTGCCGCGGGAGTCGAGGATCTCGCGGGCGCCGACGGCTTCGATGGCAGACATGTGTCTCTCCTGGAGAATTCGTGGGGTGGTGGCGGTAGTCAGCCTAGGGGGCGCAGCTCGAGGTCCGGGAACGTCGCGAAGGCGGTGAAGCCCTCGTCAGTAAGGGCGTCGAGCAGCGGCTTCAGATTCTTGGGGCGTGCAACCAGGCGCACGCGCAGGCCCTGGGCGATGAGGCCGCGCTGCACGGTGATCAGGTCGGCGAGCGGTGCGTCCCTGTCGTGCACCAGCGCGACGGCCTCGCCCTGCTCGGCCACGACATCCACCAGCTCGACCAGGCGCTCGAAACCGAGCGAGAAGCCGGTGGCGGGCACGTCGCTGCCGAGGAACCGGCCGATCATGCCGTCGTACCGGCCGCCCCCGCCGAGGGAGTAGTCGACGCTCGGGTGCGCCAGTTCGAAGATCGGTCCCGTGTAGTAGCCCATGCCGCGCACCAGGAACGGGTCGAACAGCAGACGCTCCACCCCGACCGCGTCGCCGAGGGCGACGAGCGCCGCCACCACCTCCGGGTCCGGGTCTGCGGGGAGGGCGGCGCGGATCGCGCGCTCGCCGAACGGGTTCCACTCCATCGTCGTCGGACGCCGGAAGAACGCCTCGAGGGCGTCGGCGTCGAAGCCTTTGTCGCGCAGCTCGGCGAGCACCCCCTCGTGTCCCACCTTGTCGAGCTTGTCGATGGTGATGAGCACGGAGTCGAAGTCCGCGGGGGCGAAGCCCAGCGTGTGCAGCATCCCGGTCAGGAGGCGGCGGTCGTTGACGCGCACGGTCGCGCCCTCCAGCCCCAGCGCGTCGACCGTCGCCAGGGTGGCGGACAGCAGCTCCGCCTCGGCCGAGATGCCGGCCTCGCCGATGATGTCGATGTCGCACTGGACGAACTGGCGGTACCTGCCCTTCTGCGGGCGCTCGGCGCGCCAGACCGGGGCGACCTGGATGCTGCGGAACACCGCGGGCAGGTGCGCCCGGTGGGTGGCGTAGAACCGCGCCAGCGGGACGGTGAGATCGAACCGCAGGCCGAGGTCGACGAGGTCGAGCGGCTGCTGCGCCTGCTGCAGGTCGTCGCGGGTCAGCCCGCGCTTCATCACGCCGAAGGCGAGTTTCTCGTTGTCGCCGCCGAGGCCGGCGTGCAGGCGGTCACTGTCCTCCATGACCGGCGTCTCGATCTCGTCGAAGCCGTGGGCGCGGTAGGTGGCGGTGATGACGTCGAGCACGCGCTCGCGTTTCGCCTTCTCGGCAGGGAGGAAGTCGCGCATGCCGCGCGGGGGGTTCACCGGGGAGGCCACGGGTCTATTCTGTCGCGCGGTCGGCGGGCCGGGCTCCTGCACGGGTCATGTGTTCGAATGTTGTTCACAGATTGCTACCTTTCCGTAGCATTCCTGTTCGATCGGTGGCATCATGGAGGCATGCTCAGCTCCCCGCCTCCCGTCACGATGACGGTGCCGGATGTGAGCGGGCTGGCGTCGCTGAGCGACGACGAGGTGCTGGCGATCCAGGCGAAGATCGCCGAGGGCCGGCGCCGGTGGGATGCAGCGGGCGCCGTCGTCGCCGCCGAGGTCGCGCGGCGATCGGGGCGCGAGCTGGGCTACGCAGGACTCGCGCAGAAGCGCGGGGCACGCACGCCCGAGCGGCTCGTCGCGACCGTCACCGGCCTGTCGGTGCCCGAGGCTCGGGCGATGATCACCGCGGGCGAGGCACTGGATGCCGGGGCCGGCTGGATGCGGCCCGTCACCACCGCGCTCGCGACGGGCGAGGTATCGGTCGGGGCGACCGCGGCGATCCGCACCGGGCTCGGCGAGCCGGATGACCAGGTGAGCGCCGACGACCTCGCACGGGCAGCCGAGCGGGTGCTCGACGAGGCGGGCGGACTGCCGCCCGAGCAGGTCGCCCGTCGGGCACGCGAGGTGCGCGACGAACTCGACGCCGCGGGTGCCGACGACCGGGAGCGGATGCTGCGGCAGCGGCGGTTCCTGCGGCTGATCCCTCTCGACGACGGCATGACGCGCATCGTCGGGTTGCTCGACCCCGAGTCTGCGGCCCTGGTCACCGACGCGATCGATCTCGTCACAGCGCCGCGACGGGGTGGCCCCCGCTTCGTCGACGAGCAGGCGAAGGCACGAGCGCAGGCGATCGTCGACGACTCGCGCACCACCGAGCAACTCGCGCTCGATGCGCTTGTGCAGATGATCCGCATCGCGGGGGCCGTCGACGATGGGCGGGTGTTCGGCGTCCAGCGACCGGCCGTCCGCGTGCATGTGACGCTCGCCGATCTCGATGCCCGGCGCGGCACAGCGACGCTGGAGGGGCAGACGGCGTCTGTGTCGGCGGCGACGGCGCGGCGCATCGGCTGCGCAGAGGGATTCCTGCCGGTGCTGTTCGAGGGGACGGACGCACTCGACCTCGGCCGCACCCAGCGCCGGTACTCGGCGCGGCAACGGAATGTGCTGGCGGCGATCTGGGGCGGGTGCGCGATCCCCGGATGCGACAGACCGCCCTCGTGGACCGAGGCCCACCACATCGACGAATGGGAACGAGATCACGGGCGCACGGACGTGCGCGACGGGATCCTGCTCTGCCGGCACCACCACATGTGGCTGCACGACATCGGCGCGCGGATCGTGCGTTCCGGCGGGCAGCACGGGAGCACGTATACCCTGCACGTGCCGGGCGAGGCACCCGTGGTGCTCGAGACGAAGAACCCGGTGCGCCGGGCCGGGGCGAGGGCGGCCTGACGGCTGCGGGGTGGTGCTACGGCGCGGTGGAGCTACGGCTCGGTGCAGCTACGGCTCGGTGATGCGCGCCTCGGCGGCCAGGTAATCGGCGTTGCTGAGCTGCCCGAGCGCCAGCAGGCGGGCGCAGCTCTCGTCGAACTGCTGCCGCGTCAAAGAGCCCGCGCGCACCGCGTTCGCCCACGCCATCGCCGGGTTCTGGGCATCCGGCGACGGGGCGAGAGACGGATCCTTCGCGATCATCGCCTCGCGGTGCCGCTGCGCCGCGATCGTGAGGGCGCGCGCGCGAGCAGCCTTCAGGCGCGCCACACGATCCGGGTAAGCGAGGAACGCCTTCCAGTCGATGGCGACGCGTTCGGCAGCTCCGGCGACCACGACCACGGGCACCTCCAGGGTGAGAGGGATCGGGTGCTCCTCGAACAGGCCGTACTTCTCCGCCTTCGCGGGCACCCGGGTGCGCACGCCCGGCACCTGGTAGGGCTCGTGCCCCGACACCGTCACCTCCAGCGCGAACTCGTACGGCATCCCCGTCACACCCACCAACAGCTGATTGAGCAGGCCATCGTCACGAAACGACTCCGACCAGTTCGCGTCCACACCCGGATCACGCTTCGATGCGATGATCACGGCGGTACCCTGCAGCGTCTCGGCCATGGCGCCGAGGGTAGCGGTCAGGGGCTCTCCGCGATACGGATGTCTCCTGACAACCGGCGCAGGGCACCACGCAGCGCCCGCTCGGAGTCGAGTCCCGCGGCACGCGCCGCGGCCACCGTGGACAGCAGCTGCTCCCCCAGCTCGTCCTCCGTCTCGGGGATGGGTGCAGCATCCCGCACCACACCCACCTTCGCCGCGCGGCCCAGCACCTTGTCGGCGAGCGCGAGAGCCGGCATCGCCTGCGGGATGCCGTCGAGCACGCTCGAACGGTGGGCCTTCTCGATGGACTTGATGTGCTCCCAGGCGGCGACCACGTCGTCCGGGGTGTCGGCGACCGCATCGCCGAAGACATGCGGGTGGCGCGCCACCATCTTCAGGCGCATGTGACGGGCGACATCCTCGAGGGTGAAACTGCCCGCCTCCGCCTCGATGTCCGCGTGGAACAGCACCTGGTAGAGCACGTCGCCGAGTTCCTCGATCAGCTCCTCGCGGGTGCCGGCCTCGATCGCCTCGATGAGTTCGTAGGTCTCCTCGGTCAGGTACTGCACCAGCGACGCGTGCGTCTGATCGCGGTCCCAGGCGCACCCGCCCGGCGCGCGCAGACGGTGCATGGTCGCCACCAGCGCATCGAGCTCGGGGTTGGGTGTCGGCTCGGGGTTGGGGGTCGGCTCGGGGTTGGGCGCGGGCGGTGGCGGTGGCGCTGATGCTGCAGGCATGGGTTCAGTCTCGCAGCCGCCAGACTGTCCCCATGAGGAACCGGGGCCTGGTGGTGGTGCTCGTGCTGCTCGCCCTCATCGTCGGCGGCCTGGCGTTCGGGGGCTACCTGGTGCGTCCCGGCGGGGCGGCGCCGGGCGTACCGGAGGGGGCCGCGCCGGGAGGTCCCGTGCCGGAGGGCGCCGTGCCGGAGGGGGCGACGGCAGCCACCATCGAGTACGTGCACGACGGGGACACGCTGTTCCTCACCGACGGCACGAAGGTGCGGCTGCTCGGCATCGACACCCCCGAGGTCGGCGAGCACCGCGAATGCTACGGCGACGAGGCGCGCGAACTGCTCCGGGACCTGCTGCCGGAGGGCACGCACGTCCAGGTGCTGGCCGATGTGCAGCCGCTCGACCAGTACGGCAGATCGCTGCTGTTCGTCTACACGGATGACGGGGTCAACGTGAGTCTCGAGCTCATCGAACGGGGAGCCGCGGAGGCCGTCGTGCTTCCTCCGAACGTGCTGTTCGCGGATGAGCTCGAAGCCGCCGAAGACCGCGCGCAGGCGGCCGGGCTCGGCATGTGGGGCGCCTGCTGAACCCGCACCCGAGAGCTTCCGGCGCGGCGAGCTACCGGAACGCGGGGATGCCCGTGATCGCCTGGCCGAGCACCAGCGTGTGCACCTCGTCGGTGCCCTCGTAGGTGCGCACCGACTCCAGGTTGTTCGCGTGCCGCATCGGCGGATAGTCCAGCGTGATGCCGTTGCCACCGAGCATCTCGCGCGCCTCCCGCGCGATATCGATCGCGATCCGCGTGTTGTTCAGCTTGCCCATCGAGATCTGATGCGGCTGGAGTTCGCCGCGATCCTTCAAACGTCCGAGATGCAGCGCGAGCAGCATCCCCTTCTCGATCTCGAGCGCCATGTCGGCGAGCTTCCGCTGCGTCAGCTGGAACGCCGCCAGCGGCCGGTCGAACTGCAGACGCTCCGCCGAATACTCGACGGCCGCGCGGTAGCTGTCGCGAGCCGCCCCGAGGACGCCCCACACGATCCCGTACCGCGCCTCGTTGAGGCAGGCGAACGGTCCCCGCAGGCCCTCCGCGCCGGGCAGCAGGGCGTCGGCCGGCAGACGCACCTCCGACAGCTCGATGTCGCACTGGATGCTGGCGCGCATCGACAGCTTCGGGGCGATCGGGGTGGCGGTGAAGCCGGGGGTGTCCGTGGGGACGATGAACCCGCGGATGCCTGAACCACCCGCGCCACCGCCGGCCTCACCGGTCTGCGCCCAGATGATCGCGACCTGCGCGATGCTCGCCAGGCCGATCCAGCGCTTCGAGCCGTTGAGCACCCAGTCTTTCCCGTCGCGGCGGGCGAACGTCGTCATGCTGCCCGGGTCCGACCCCGAGCTCGGCTCGGTGAGGCCGAAGCAGCCGATCAGCTCCCCGGCGGCCATTCCGGGAAGCCAGCGCTGCTTCTGCTCCTCCGTGCCGTGCTTCGCGATGGCGCTCATCGCCAGCGAGCCCTGCACGGAGACGAAGGTGCGCAGCCCCGAGTCCCCCGCCTCCAGCTCTGCGGCGGCGAGGCCGTATTCGACGGCGCTGCGCCCGGCACAGCCGTAGCCCTGGATGTGCATGCCGAGCAGGCCGAGCTCCGCGAACCGCGGGATCAGCTCCACCGGGAACACGGCACCCTCGTACCACTCCGCGATCCGTGGACGGACCGCCTCGTCCACGAGAGCGCGGACACGGGAGCGCAGCGCCTTCTCCTCATCGGTGAGCAGCGAATCGATGGACAAGAGGTCGTAAGGGTCCGGCTTGTGCTCCGCCATGTGCTCACTCTAGAGACCCGGCACCCGGACGATCCGTACAAATCGGCCAACCAGATGGCCGCTGCGTCCAAGTACTCTGTGTCCGTGGTCACGCTGGTGCAGCTCCTCGCGGCGGTCGGACCTGCGCTGGCGCCCGTGACCGACGCCGCCCGCGGACCGGTGCAGCTGAGCGGCATCCACATCTCCGAGCTCACCGACCCGACCCCCTACCTCGAGGGCGGCGAGATGCTGCTCACCACCGGCATCCCGTTCACCGATCCGTCCACCTCGCCGGAGGAGTACGTCGACCGGCTGCGGGCCCGCGGCGTCGCGGCGCTCGTCATCGGGGTCGGGCCGAAGATCGACGAGATCCCGCCGGCGCTGCTCGAACGCTGCCGCGAGACCGGGCTGCCGCTGCTGCGCGTGCCCGACGACCAGCCGTTCGTGCGCGTCACACGCGGCTACTGGGAACTGGTCGCCGCATCCGGTCGCGCCACCCTGGTCGCGCAGCTCGGCACCCAGACCGCGCTGGTGCGTGAGGCGGGCAAACCGGATGGCGTGGCCGGCGTGGTCAGCCTCGTCGCCCAGTCGGTCGGCGGGTGGGCGGCCTACGTGCCGCTGCATATCGACGACGAGCACCCCGCGATCGTCTGGCCCGAGACGCTCAGCGGGCTGACCACCGGACTGCAGGCGGAGGTGCGCCGCTTCGCCGAACGCGGCAACGTCGGCGCGGCCACCTTCCCACTGCACGGATACGACGTCATCGCCCACCCGGTGGTCGCCGCCGCCGGCACGGGCAGCCAGGTGCGCGGAGCCTTCGCGGTCGGCGTCGGCCGGCGGCCCTCCCCCGCCGACCGTCAGCTGATCCTCACCGCCACCGCGGTGCTGGGGCTGCGCGAACGCGCGCACGGTGAGGCGGTCAGCCTCGACCACGCCGTCGGGGAGGCGGTCGTCACCCTGCTGCTCACGGGCGAGGTGAAAGCCGCGCAGGCTCTCATCGACGCCACCGGAGGCCGGCCCCTGCCCGCCACCGCCCGCATTTTCGCCTACCCGCTCGGCGACGCGCCCGCCGAACCGGCTCCCGTCATCGCCGAGCGCATGATCGACGAGCTCGTGCGGCGCGGACTGATCAGCACCGCCGCCGCCGACCGCTCGCGGCCCGTGCGCGCCGGCGCCGTCAACGGGGTCGGGATGCTGCTGCTGAGCGGTCCGATCGCCACCGACGAGCAGCCGGTCGCCGACCCGCGCGCGGCGGCGTCCGAACTCAGCGGAGCCCTCACCGACGCGGTGCGGCTGTCGGAACTCGAAGACGCCGTCACCGTCGCCATCCGCCGCGCGCGGGTCGCCGGCGACGGGGAGGTGGTCTCGACCCGGCCGGTCGGCGGCGCCGACGAAGGCGAACTGGCGGCCGAGCGGCTCGCCGCCTACCGCCGGGCGCCCCTCATCGAGACGACGCGCAGCTACCTGCGCCACCGCGGCAGCTGGGAGTCGGCCGCCCGCGAACTCGGCGTGCACCGGAACACGATCCGCAACCGCATCCGCATCGTGCAGGAGGAACTCGGCATCGACCTCGACGACCCCGACCTCAGCGCCGAACTCTGGATCGCCCTGCGAGGCAGATCGTGACCCCCGTGCCGACCCGCCCGCTCGACGGCTACCTCGTCGCCGACCTCACCCGCGTGCTCGCCGGACCCACCGCGACCATGTTCCTCGCCGACCTCGGCGCACGCGTCATCAAGGTGGAACGTCCGGGAAGCGGCGACGACACCCGCGGCTTCGGGCCGCCGTGGGCCGGCTCCAGCAGCGCCTACTTCGAGAGCGCCAACCGCACGAAAGAGTCCATCGCCCTCGACTTCGACGACCCGCACGACGCCGCCCTCGCCCGCGAACTCACCGACCGCGCCGACATCGTCGTCGAGAACTACCGGACGGGCGCGCTCCGGCGGTTCGGGCTCGACCCGGAGAGCGTGCGCGCACGCAACCCGCGGGCGATCTACGCCTCCATCACGGGGTTCGGGAGCGGCGCGGGAGCGGGCGAGCCGGGGTACGACTTCCTGGTGCAGGCGGTGGGCGGGTACATGAGCATCACAGGCCAGCCCGACTCCGCGGGCGGTCAGCCAACCAAGGTCGGCGTCGCCGTGATCGACCTGTTCGCCGGCAAAGACGTCGTCATGGCCGTGCTCGCCGCGGCGCTGCACCGCGAGCGCACCGGCGAGGGCCAGCATGTCGAGATCGACCTGCTGTCGTCCTCTCTCGCCGCACTCGCGAATCAGGCGTCGAGCTACCTCGCCACCGGGCGCGTGCCCGGCCGCCTGGGCAACCGGCATCCCTCGATCGCCCCCTACGAGACGGTCGGGTGCCGCGACGGGATGCTGGCGCTGGCTGTCGCGAACGAGCGGCAGTGGGTGGTGCTCACCCGCATCCTCGGGGTGCCGGAGCTCGCCGCGGATCCGCGGTTCGCGAGCAACGGCGCCCGCGTGGAGAACCACGACGCGCTGCTCGAGCTGCTCGAGGCCCGGTTCGCGACCGACGATGTCGCCACCTGGACGTCCCGCCTGCGCGAGGGCGGCATCCCGGCCGGCAAGGTGAACGACATCGGCGAGGCGATCGCGCTCGCGCAGGCGATGGGTCTCGACCCCGTCGTGGAGGTCGGGCCGGCGCACCCCGCGCAGGTGCGGCATCCGGTCACCTACTCGGCGTTCGACCCGGTCGCCCCCGCGCCGCCCCCTGCCCTGGATGAGCAGGGCGCCGCGCTGAGGGAATGGCTGACTAGGCCTGCGTCGCCGTAGCGACCTCGCCCGTCTGCGGCTCCGTCCGCGGCACCGGCGTCTTCGGCATCGCGAACGCGGCCACCAGGGCGAGCACCGAGCCGATGACCACCGCCCAGAACACGGCGCCGGTGGCGGCGACCACCGCATCCGGGTTCTCGTCCGTCCCCGGGAAGCCGGAGATGATGGCGTTCGCGATGGCACCCAGCACGGCCACCCCGACCGCGCTGCCCACGTTGCGGGCGAACAGGTTGGTGCCGGTGACGACACCGCGCTCGCCCCAGCCGACACTCGACTGCGCCGCGATGAGCGCGGGAGATGTGGCGGTGCCGAGCCCGACGCCCATGAAGAAGCTGATCACCGCGATCGTGATCACCGACGGCGTGCTCGCGGTGAGCGCGTAGCCGAGCGCCGCGAGCAGCGTGATCACCGTGCCGATCAGCACCGTCGAGCGGAAGCCGATGCGCAGGTACACCCGGCCGATGAACGTCACGGCGAGCGGCCAGCCGATGGTGAGGGCGGCGAGCGCGAGACCCGCGACGATCGGCTCGGCGCCCACCGCGCTCTCCAGATAGGTCGGGATGTAGGAGGTCAGCCCGATCAGCACCGCACCGATCGCGAACGCCATCAGCGTCGTCGTCAGCAGCAGCCGCCTCGTGAACGGCCACGACGGCAGGATCGGCTCGGCCGCGCGACGCTCGACCAGCAGGAACGCGACGAACAGCACCGCCCCGACCGCGAAGATCGCGATGCTGGTCGGCGAGTTCCACGCCCAGGCCTGCCCGCCCTCCAGCAGCCCCAGGATGATCAGCGACAGCGACGCCATCAGCAGAGCCGCCCCCGCGTAATCCACCCGGTGCCGGGTGCGCTCGATCTTCTCGTGGAAGTTCCGCACGATGAGCACGACGGCGAGCAGGCCGAGGGGCACGTTGACGAAGAAGATCCACGGCCAGCCGGTGAACTGCGCGAACAGCCCCCCGAGGGTCGGGCCGACGACGGCCGAGATCGCCCAGACGCTGGCGAGGTAACCCTGCACGCGGGCGCGCTCCTCCACCGTGTAGATGTCGCCCACCATGGTGAACGCGACCGGGCCGACGGCGCCGGCGCCGAGGCCCTGCACCGCGCGGAACGCGATCAGGGCGGGCATACTCCAGGCGAACCCGCAGAGCACCGAGCCGAGCAGGAACAGCGCGATGCCGACCAGCATGACGGGCTTCCGCCCGACCATGTCGGCCAGCTTGCCGTACACCGGCACGGACACCGCCTGGGCGAGCAGGTAGATCGAGAACAGCCAGGGGAACTGGCTGAAGCCTCCGATGTCGTCGACGATCGACGGCACCGCCGTCGCGAGGATCGTCGAGTCGATGGCGATCAGGCCGCTCGCGACCATGATGGCGAGAAGGAGGGGGCCGCGCTCGGAACGGAGTCCGACGGCGGTGGGAGGGGTGGGCACTGATCAATACTGGAGCACATGGACCTCGCACTGCTGGCACTTGTGCTCGTGACCCTGGTGGTGCTGGTCTGGCGGGCGATCGCCCGCGGCCGCCGCGACTACGCCCGGTTCAAGCGACTGCGCTCGACGAAGCTGCGGCGCCGGGTGTTCGGGCGGTGGATCCTCGAATCGCTGCTGGTGCTCGGCGGTCTGGCGGGCGCCCTGCTGCTCGGCGCGGGGTCGTTCGTGCCGCTCGCGCTCGACGACATCCGGGCGTGGGGGCCGCTCGCCGAGGTGCCGTACGGCACCGGGACGGCCGCCTGGATCCTCGCCGGCTTCGGGTTCGCGGTCGTGGTGGCGATGGCGCTGCCGGTGCTGCTGCTGCGCACCCGGCTCGACGAGATCCCGGCGATCGGCGACATCCGGGCCCTGCTCCCGCGGGAGCGCGGCGAACTGAAGTTCGGCGCCGGGCTGGCCGTCACCGCCGGGGTGGTCGAGGAGCTGCTGTTCCGTCTCGCGCTGCCCGCCGCGATCTTCGGGGTGACCGGCTCGGGACCTCTCGCGTTCGGGGCGGCTGCCCTCGTCTTCGGGCTGCTGCACATCTATCAGGGCGCCCAGGGCATCCTGTTCGCGTCGCTCCTCGGGCTGGTGTTCACGGGGCTGTACGTGCTGTCGGGCACCATCGTCGTGCCGATCGTGCTGCACGCGCTCATCGACCTGCGGTCGCTGATCCTGATCCCTATCGCTCTGGGTGGGGCGTGGGGTCCGACGCCGCGGGGAACACGGCGTCCAGCAGCGTCGTCACCCAGCTGATCAGGTCGGCATCGGCGGTGTCGCCCGACAGGTTCGCCGGCATCGGGATGCTGAGCGCCTTCTGCTGGGCGAAGATGCGGGCGCCGGGGTAGAGACGCTGCAGGCGCACCTGGATCGAGTCGGGCAGGTCCGCGGGCGCGATCCGCAGGTTGCCGCCCATCGCCACCACATCGGAGAGCGCGGCCTTCTGCGCCCGGCGCCGCAGCCGCGACACCGCCACCAGGTTCTGCACCTGCACCGGCGGCTCCCCGTACCGGTCGGCGAGCTCCTCCACGACGCTGTCGATGGCGTCGTCCGCAGCGGCGGGGGCGGATGCCGTGGACAGCTTCTGATATGCCTCCAGCCGCAGGCGCTCGCTCTCCACGTACTCCTCGGGGATGTGGGCGTCGACCGGGAGCTCGAGCCGCAGCTCGGTCTGGCCCTCGGCGACGTCTCCGCGGAACGCACTCACCGCCTCCCCGATCATCCGCAGGTACAGGTCGAAGCCGACGCCGGCGATGTGCCCCGACTGCTCGCCGCCGAGGAGGTTGCCCGCCCCGCGGATCTCGAGGTCTTTCAGCGCGATCTGCATCCCGCCGCCGAGTTCGTTGTTCGCGGCGATCGTCTCCAGCCGATCGGTGGCGGTCTCGCTGAGCGGCTTGTCGTCGTCATACAGGAAGTAGGCGTAGGCGCGCTCGCGTCCGCGCCCCACCCGTCCGCGGATCTGGTGCAGCTGCGACAACCCGTACGTGTCGGCCCGGTCGATGATCAGGGTGTTGGCGTTCGCGATGTCGATCCCGGTCTCGATGATCGTCGTGGTGACGAGCACGTCGAACTTGCCCTCCCAGAAGTCCACGATCACCTGCTCGAGCACGTTCTCGCTCAGCTGCCCGTGCGCGACGGCGATGCGCGCCTCCGGAACGAGCTCGGCCAGCTGTGAGGCCACCCGATTGATCGACGACACCCGGTTGTGGACGAAGAACACCTGGCCTTCACGCAGCAGCTCGCGCCGGATCGCCGCCGCCACCTGCCGATCGCTGTACGGGCCGACGTAGGTGAGGATCGGATGCCGGTCCTCCGGCGGCGTCGCCAGGGTCGACATCTCGCGGATCCCGGTGACCGCCATCTCGAGCGTCCGCGGGATCGGCGTCGCCGACATCGCCAGGATGTCGACGTTGGTCTTCAGCTTCTTCAGCGCGTCTTTGTGCTCGACGCCGAAACGCTGCTCCTCGTCGATGATCACCAGACCCAGGTCCTTGAACGCGATGCCGTCGCTGAGCAGGCGGTGGGTGCCGATCACCACATCCACCTCGCCGGTCGCGAGGCCCGCGATCGTCTCGCGCGCCTCCTTGTCGGTCTGGAACCGGGAGAGCGCGCGCAGGTGCACGGGGAACCCGGCGAACCGCTCCGTGAACGTCTCCATGTGCTGCCGCACCAGCAGGGTGGTGGGCACCAGCATCGCGACCTGCTTGCCGTCCTGCACCGCCTTGAACGCGGCGCGGATCGCGATCTCGGTCTTGCCGTAGCCGACGTCGCCCGAGATGAGCCGGTCCATCGGGATGGGCCGCTCCATGTCGGCCTTCACCTCGTCGATGGTGACCAGCTGGTCGGGGGTCTCCGCGAACGGGAACGCCTCCTCGAGCTCCCGCTGCCACGGGGTGTCGGGTGGGAACGCGTGCCCCTTCGAGGCCATGCGCGCGCTGTACAGCTTCACCAGTTCGACGGCGATGTCGCGCACCGCCTTGCGCGCCCGTCCTTTCGCGGCCGCCCAGTCGGATCCGCCCATCTTGCTGAGCGCGGGGCTCTCGCCGCCGACGTACCGGGTGAGCAGGTCGAGCTGGTCGGTGGGGACGTACAGCTTGTCGCCCGCCTGCCCGCGCTTCGACGGGGCGTACTCCAGCACCAGGTACTCGCGGGTGACCTTGTCGGCGGTCACGGTGGTGCCGAGGGGTCCGCGCGGGGTGCGGGTGCCGCTGGCGACCTCGCGCTGAACGAGTTCGACGAACCGGCCGATGCCGTGGGTCTGATGCACCACGTAGTCGCCGGCTTTCAGCTGCAGCGGATCCACGACGTTCTTGCGCCGGCTGGCGAGGCGTTTCACCTGCCGCGAGTCGACACCGACGGTGCGCCCGAAGAACTCGGCTTCGCTGAGCACCGCGAGCCGGTCGTCGGGCAGCTGGAACCCCGCCTCGACGGTGCCCTGCTCGACCCGGACGACGGCGCCGCGGTCGGCGAGCACCTCGCGCGCGCGCTCGACCAGGCCGGTGCCGCTCGCGGTGACGGTGACGTCCCAGCCGTCGCGGGCGAGGGCCACGACATGCTCGACGGCGCCGTCGACCTGCCCGGCGAAACCGGGGACCGGGTCGGCGGAGATCCGCAGCACCTCGTCGTCGCCGGCGTCGAATGGGCTGACCGTCCACCAGGTGCGCCCCGCTGCCGAGCGCTTCAGGGCACCCACGGTGAGGAAGTCCCCGCGCCCGAGGTCGATCGGCGACTGCGCTCCGGCGGTCGCGGCGCTCCACGCGGCATCCAGGAACTCGCGGTTCGTCTCGGCGAGGTCGACGGCGCGGGTGGCGACGCGCTCGGGTCCCAGGATGGCGACCGCGGCATCCGGAGGCAGGTAGTCGGTGAGCGGCACCAGGGTCTCCAGCAGCGCGGGGGCGAGGGACTCCATGCCCTCGACCGGGATCCCTTCGGCGATCTTCGCCAGCATCGTCGAGAGGGTGGGGAACTCGCCCAGCATCTCGCGGGCGCGCTGCCGCACCGAGTCGGTGAGCAGCACCTCGCGCGTCGGCCCGAGCTCGACCGAGGCGAGCTCATCGGGCAGCGAGCGCTGGTCGGCCACGCTGAACCGGCGCAGCTGCTCGAGCTCGTCGCCGAAGAAGTCGGCGCGCACCGGGTGCTCCGCGTCGGGGGGGAAGACATCCAGGATGCCGCCGCGCAGCGCGAACTCCCCGCGCCGGGTGACGAGGTCGACGCGCACGTAGGCCAGCGCCGTCAGCGTGTCGGCGAGCGCGCCGAGTTCATAGCCGCGACGGCCCGCGACGAGCTCCACCGGGGTCAGGTCGGCGAGTCCGGGCGCGAGCGGCTGGAGTGCAGCCCGGACGCTCGCGACGACGACGATCGGCTGCGCGTGATCCCACGCCTTCAGGGCGCGCAACGCGTGCACGCGGGCGCCGACCGTCTCCGCGCTCGGGCTGAGGCGCTCGTGCGGCAGGGTCTCCCAGGCGGGCAGCGCCAGCACGGTCGCGTCGGGGAGGTAGCTGCGGAACGCGCTCCGCACCGCATCCGACTCGCGGCTCGTCGCCGTCACCGCGAGCAGGGCACGGGATGCGGCGGGCCGCCTCAGCAGCAGCTCCGCCAGCAGCGGTACCCGGAGGCCGTCGACGGTCGAGAAATCCGTGTCGTCGCCGGCGTGGGCGAGCGCCGGTTCCAGGGCGCGGGCGTGCGTCAGCCCCGGAATCAATGCTGCGCGACCCATTCCACGAAGCCTACGCGGGGCCGGTGACGGTTGCTGCCGCGCCCGGTGCCCCCGCTACTCGCGCGGTGCGTGATACCGCTGCTGCGCCTCGAGCAGACCCTCGGTGATCAGCAGCTCGGTGGCGTCGGCGGCGTCGGCGAGCAGGTTCGGCAGCACCTCGCGCTCCGCCTTGGAGAACGGGGTGAGCACGTAGTCGGCGGCGTCCTGGCGCCCCGGCGGGCGGCCGATGCCGATGCGCACGCGCGCGAAATCGGGGCTGCCGATGGCGGCGGCGATGTCGCGGATGCCGTTGTGGCCGCCGTGACCGCCACCCGATTTCACGCGGATCGTGTCGAACGGGATGTCGAGTTCGTCGTGCAGCACGATCAGCTGCGACGGGTCGAGCGAGTAGAACCGCAGCAGCTGCGCCACCGGGCCGCCGGACAGGTTCATGAAGGTGTTCGGCTTCGCGAGCACCAGTTTCGGGCCGCCCGGAGAGAGGCGGGCCTCGGCGACGGTCGCGTTCGCCTTGTGGGTCTTGAAGACCGCGCCGACCCGGTTCGCCAGTTCGGCGAGCACCATCTGGCCGACATTGTGCCGATGACCGGCGTAGCCGGGCCCGGGATTCCCGAGCCCGGCTACGAGCCAGGTGTCGTCTGTCATCTCCGCGCGGAGATGCTTACTCCGCAGCCTCGTCGGCGGCGGCCTCGGCGGCCTCGCCCTCGGCAGCGGCCTCGCCGCCCTCGGCGGCCTCCGCACCCTCGGCGGCCTCGCCCTCGGCAGCCTCGGACTCACCGAGGTCGGCGGCGGCCGGCACCGTGACGTTGACGACCAGGGTCTCGGGGTCGGAGATGAGGGTCGAGCCCTCGGGCAGCTTCAGGTCTTTCGCGAAGATCTGCGTGCCCTCTTCTGCACCCTCGATGTCGACGGTGATGCGCTCCGGGATGTGGGTCGCCTCCGCCTCGATCGACAGCGTGTTCGCGTCGAGCGCCGCGATGGTGCCGGCGGCGGACTCGCCCTCGACGTGCACCGGCACGTCGATGGTGACCTTCTCGCCCTTGCGGACGATCACCAGGTCGAGGTGCTCGATGACCTGGTGCACCGGGTCTTTCTGCACGTCTTTCACCAGCGCGAGCTGGGTCTTGCCGGCGATGTCGAGCTCGAGCACCTGGTTCGCCTTGCGCAGGATCAGGCCCACCTCGTGGCCGGGCAGGCTCACGTGCTGCGGCTCGGTGCCGTGACCGTAGATCACGGCGGGGATGCGCCCTGCGGCGCGGATGCGGCGGGCGAAGCCCTTGCCGAACTGGTCGCGGATCTCCGCGACGAGCTTGTTGTCGTCAGCCATTGCTGTACTCCTCGGATTTCAAACGGTCAGGTCGACGTGAACCACAGGAGCAGCTCACCGCGTCGATAACGGATGCAGGACGCATCCCTCGCCGAAGTTCAAGGAGCGAGTTTACACGCACGGCGGGTCAGTAGAACTCCACGGTGTCGACGCGGTTCAGCAGCGGCTCGCCGTCGAGGAACCGCCGCGCGTTCTCGGCGAACAGCTCGGCGATGAGGCGCGGTTCGTGCGGGCTGATCGCCGCGGTGTGCGGGGCGATGATGACGTTCCGCAGATCCCAGAGCGGGCTGTCCGTGGGAAGCGGTTCGACGGCGGTCACGTCGAGCACCGCCAGCCCGAGCGGCCCGTCGCGGAGCGCCTCGATCAGTGCCGGCTCGTCGACGGTGGTGCCGCGGCCGACGTTGACCAGCGTCATGCCCGGTTTCGCCGCCTGCAGCACCTCGCGGCTGATCACCTCGCGCGTCGCCTCCGTCCCCGGAAGCGCCAGCACCATCGCGTCGGCGCGGGCCGCCACCTCGGGCAGCCGGTCCATGCCGACGATCTCGGCCACGCCATCCACGTCGACCTGCCGCCGGTGCACGCCGATCACGTGATATCCGAGACCGGCGAGCTTCTCGGACGTGAGACGCCCGATGGCGCCGAGTCCGACGACGGCGACGGTCTGGTCGGCGGCGATCGGCATCACCCGCCGCGGACCCCAGCGGTGCGCCTGCTGCTGCTCCAGCAGCCACGGCAGCAGTTTCGCGCCCGCCAGCACGCCGAAGACCGCGAACTCCGACAGCGGCACCGCGTGCACCCCCGCCGAGGTGGTGAACAGGATGCGGCCCAGGGCCGCGCGGTCCAGCCGCGCCGCGCGCACCTGCTGCCCGCCGCCCGCCGGGATGGTGTGCACCCACCGGAGGCCGGGGTTCGCGGCGACGGTGCGGGCGAGCGCCCTGCCCGACTGGTCGGGGACGCCGTAGAGCACCTCCGCGGAGTCCACGTAGTCCTCGTACGCCTGCTGCAGTCCGGGCGGGCGGTCGTAGTGCTCCATCCAGTCGTCGCTCGGCGGGCCCGCGAGCTCCGGATCGTGGATCAGCTCGATGCGCGGCTCGAGCCGGCGCACCAGCTCGGCGTTCTCGGGGCTCAGGGGTGTGGCGACCACGACCCGCAGGGATTCCACCGTTCAACGCTAGCGGTAGCCTCGACGCATGCCTGAGAACCCTGCCGCCACCGCCAATATCGGGGTCGTCGGCCTCGCCGTCATGGGGTCGAACCTCGCCCGCAACCTCGCCAGCCGCGCGGGCAACACCGTCGCGATCTTCAACAGGTCGTATGAGAAGACTCAGACGTTGATGGACGAGCATCCGGAGGCGGGGTTCATGCCCGCCCCGGATTACGCCGCGTTCGCGGCGTCGCTGTCGAGGCCGCGCACCGCGATCATCATGGTGCAGGCGGGGAAGGGCACCGACGCGGTGATCGACGAGCTGGTGAAGGTGTTCGAGCCGGGCGACATCATCGTCGACGGCGGCAACGCGCTCTTCACCGACACGATCCGCCGGGAGAAGGCGGTGCGTGAGACGGGGATCAACTTCGTCGGCGCCGGCATCTCCGGGGGTGAGGAGGGTGCGCTGCACGGGCCCTCGATCATGCCGGGTGGGTCGGATGAGGCGTGGGAGACGCTGGGTCCGATCCTGAAGTCGATCGCCGCGGTCGCGGAGGGCGAGCCGTGCGTCACGCACGTCGGCCACGACGGCGCCGGGCATTTCGTGAAGATGATCCACAACGGCATCGAGTACGCCGACATGCAGCTGATCGCGGAGGCGTACGACCTGATCCGCCGCGGCACCGGGAAGACCCCTGCGGAGATCGCGGACATCTTCGCGGAGTGGAACACCGGCGAGCTGGAGAGCTACCTGATCGAGATCACCGCCGAGGTGCTGCGTCAGGTGGACGCCGAGACCGGGAAGCCGCTGGTGGATGTGATCCTGGACCAGGCGGGATCGAAGGGCACGGGGGTGTGGACGGTGCAGAACGCGCTCGATCTCGGCATCCCGGTGTCGGGCATCGCGGAGGCGGTGTTCGCCCGGTCGCTGTCGAGCAAGCCTCTTCAGCGGCAGGCCGCGAGCGGCCTGCCGGGCCCAGCGCACACCCCGGTCGTGGATGACGTGGACGGCTTCATCGAGGACGTGCGCCAGGCGCTCTACGCGTCGAAGATCATCGCCTACAGCCAGGGCTTCGACGCGATCGTCGCCGGCGCCGCCCAGTACGACTGGGACATCAAGAAGGGCGAGATCGCGAAGATCTGGCGCGGCGGCTGCATCATCCGCGCCCGGTTCCTCAACCGGATCACCGAGGCCTACGCCGCCGACCCCGGCCTTGTCGCCCTTGTCACCGCGCCGTTCTTCGTCGACGTCGTCACCCGCACGCAGGAAGCCTGGCGACGGGTGGTCGCCCACGCCGCCGCGGCCGGCATCCCCAGCCCCGCGTTCTCCTCATCGCTGGCCTACTACGACGGCCTCCGCGCCGACCGCCTCCCCGCCGCCCTCGTGCAGGGCCAGCGCGACTTCTTCGGCGCCCACACCTACGGGCGTATCGACAAGCCGGGTACCTTCCACACGCTGTGGTCCGGCGACCGTTCGGAGATCGAAGCGGTCAGCACGCACTGAGAAACGTGCTGACCGCTCCGACGTGGAGGATGCCCTGAAGCGGGCCTCAGCTCACGCTCGGTGGCGGGCCGAGATCCGGCGGAGCCGCGCGATCGCAACCCCGATCAGGCCGAGTGCGATGGCTCCGAGCGCGGCAGCGAGCTGCGTGCCCGCCTCCATGCCGGTGTAGGCCAGGCCGGCGGTGCGCAGGTAGGTGATCGTCACGTTGGCGGTCACCAGGTTGCCGTTGATGTCGGCGACGCGGTACGTGATCGGTGTCGGATTGCCCCGGAAGGACGCGAGCGGCTGGAACGACACCGACGGGGTCGCCGTGTTCATCCGCCAGGTCCCTTCGCCCGGAACCGACATGGTCATGACCGGTCCCAGGATGTGGAACGTCACCGTGCTGCTCGCGCCGCCCGAGGAACCGGGGGCGGGGATCGACGGGATGGGCGTCGGCGCATTCGGATCCATGATCCTCGCCGATGCGGTGTCGAAGAGTCCGACATCGTTGCCGAGGATCGGCACGGTCACGGTGGTGCCCGACGGGTTGTCGAGGCTCTCGTCGTCGGCCGCCTCCGGCAAGTAGGTGACGGTCGCCAGAGCGCGGACCACGTCACCCGAGAGGTCGACGATCTCGTAGTTCACGGGCGTCGGGTTGCCCATGTAGCCGGACTCCGGCGTGAACGTCAGCCGGCCCAGCAGAGTGTCGACATCCCACCTGCCCTCGCCGGGGACGACCAGGGTGAGAACCCCGAGGTCCGTGCCCGGGTCGATCACCCGCAGGGTCGACAAGTCGAAGTCGCCGGTGTCGTTGGACACCACGCTCAGGACCGCCGGTGATCCGATGACATTGCCGTTCTTGACATCCGGGGCGACGGTCGGCAGATACGTGACGGTCAGCTGAGCGCCGACGGTGTCGCCGGTCACATCGGTGACCTCGTAGTCGATCGGAGCCGGATCGAGAAGGAAGCCGACCTCGGGGAAGAACGTGATCGTGCCGTCGCTGTTCGCCTGCCAGGTGCCCTCGCCGGACACGACGACCTGCAGCACCGGGCCACCGGTGCCCACGACGCGGACGCTGGCGGGCACGAAGTCACCCGTGTCGTTGGACAGCACGGCGACGTTCACCGTGGTGCTCACGGCGTTGTCGAGATCCGAGTCGTCGGCCGCCGCGGGCAGGTAGGTCACCGTCACGATCGCGGTCGCGTAGTCGCCGGTGATGTCCCGCACCCGGTAGTAGACCACGCCGGGGTCGGTCAGGAAGCCGGGCTCCGGGGCGAAGGTGACGGTGTCGTCCGCCTCGACCGTCCAGGTGCCTTCGCCCGCGACGGTCAGCGTCATGACCGGCAGGAGGCCGTCCATCAGCCGGACCGTTCCCGCGGTCCAGTTCCCGGTGTCGTTGGCGAGCACGTCGACGTTTACGCTCGTGCCGAGCACGTTGCCGAGATCGCTGTCGTCGGCGGCCTCCGGCAGGTAGGTGATCGTGATGAGCGCGTCGACCGGGTCGCCGGTGACGTCGTCGGCGTAGTAGCGCACCGGGGCGGGGTCGGTGAGGAACCCGGGCTCCGGGGTGAACCGGATCACGCCGCCGGCGAGCACCTCCCAGGTGCCCTCCCCGGGGACGACCAGCTGGGTGCCGGGTCCGGTGCCGCCGCCGAACCCGAGGGTGGCGCCGTCGAAGCTTCCGGAGTCGTTGTCGAACACGGAGACGTCGACGGTGCTGCCGAGCACATTGCCGAGGTCGTCGTCGGCGGCGGCGGCCGGCACGTAGAACAGCGTGATCGTCGCGGTGGCGTCGTCGCCGCTGGTGTCGGTGACCGTGTAGTCGATCGGGTCGGGGTCGGTCACGAAGCTCGGCAGCGGCGTGAATGTCACGCTGCCGGCCGACACCGTCCAGGTGCCCTGCCCGGCGACCGTCACCGAGGAGACGAGGTTCCCGGTGCCCGGCTCGACGAGTCGCGTGCTCGCGATCACCCAGTCGCCCTGGTCGTTGGTGAGCACCTTCACCAGCGGCGCGGTGCCGATCGCGAGGCCGGTGACCGTGTCATCCACCGCCTGGGGCAGGTAGGTGACGTGCAGGGTCGCACTCACCATATCGCCGGTGGTGTCGGTGACCTGGTAGTCGACGTCGGTCGGGTCGGTGAGGAACGTCGGCTCGGGCGCGAACGAGATGCTGTCGTCGGCCTCGACTGTCCAGGTGCCCTCGCCGGGAACGGTCAGCAGGGTGACCGGGATGCCTCCGGACAGCAGGCGGACGGTTCCGGTCGCGAAGTCCCCGGTGTCGTTGGCGAGCACGTCGACGTTCACGGTGGAGCCGTACGCGTTGCCGAGACTGGTGTCGTCCGCCGCCTCGGGCAGGTACGCGACCGTGATCAGCGCGTCGGCGGGGTCGCCGGTCACGTCGTCGGCGTAGTAGCGCACCGGCGTCGGGTCGGTCAGGAAGCCGGGCTCCGGGGTGAACGAGACGCGCCCGAGGCTCAGGACCTCCCAGGTGCCTTCGCCGGGAACGATGAGCTGCACGCCGACGCCCGTGCCGGCGCCGAACCCGAGCGTGGCCGGGTCGAAGCTGCCGGAGTCGTTGTCGAAGACGCTCACGACCACGGTGCTGCCGAGCGCGTTGCCGAGGCTGGTGTCGTCGGCCGCGCCGGGACCGTAGTCCAGCTCGACGGTGGCGACCGCGTCATCCCCCGTGGTGTCGGTGATGCGGTAGTCGATCGGCGACGGGTCGACGAGGAAGCCGGACTGCGGCGTGAACACGATGTCGCTGCCGGACACCGTCCAGGTGCCCTCGCCGGGGATCGTGACCGAGCTGCTCAGGACGCCGGTACCCGGGGTCACCAGACGCAGGGTGCTGACATCCCAGTCGCCGGAGTCGTTGTCGAGCACCGGCACCGTCGCGACGGAGCCGATGGTGAGTCCGCCCTGAGCGTCGTCGACGGCGAGCGGGAGGTAGGTGACGTGGATCTCGGCGGTGACCTCGTCACCGGTCGGGTCGGTGACCGCATAGGTCACATCCGTCGGGTCGGTGAGGAACCCGGGCAGCGGGGTGAAGGTGATGGAGCCGTCGGCTTCCACGCTCCAGGTGCCCTCGCCGGGGACCGCGAGGCTCAGCACGCGGGAGGCGCCGTCGACGAGGCGCACCGCGCCGGCCGGCAGGTCGCCGTTGTCGTTGGCGAGCACGTCGACGTTCACCGCGGCGCCGAACGCGTTATCCAGGCTCGCGTCGTCGTGGGCGTCGGGCACGTAGGTGATCGTCATGAGCGCGCTCACGGAGTCGCCGTCGGTGTCGCTCACGTAGTAGGTCACCGGGGTGGGGTCGCCAGAGAACGCGGGCAGCGGCGTGAAGCGGATGATGCCCGCCGCGGTGACCTCCCAGGTCCCCTCGCCGGCCGCCACGTAGGTCGCGCCGATGCCGACGTTGCCGGGACCGAAGCCGAGCGTGGAGCTGTCGAACGATCCGACGTCGTTGGTGTACACCTTCAGGTCGACGACGGTGCCGAGCGCGTTGCCGAGGCTGGAGTCGTCTGCCGCGGTCGGCCCGTAGTCGAGGCTGACCTGCGCCTCCACCGTGTCGCCGGTGGTGTCGGTGATGCGGTAGCCGATCGGTGTCGGGTCGCTGAGGAACGTCGGCTCCGGGGTGAACACCAGGCTCGAGCCGCTGATGGTCCAGGTGCCCTCGAGCGGGACCGTCAGGCTGGTCACCGAGACGGAGTCGCCGGGGCGGATGATGCGCAGCGATGCGGTGTTCCAGTCACCGGTGTCGTTGGCGAGCACCGGCACGGTCGCGGTGGAGCCGATCGCCAGCCCGCCCTGAACGTCGTCGTCGGCGGCGGGGATGTAGGTCACCCGCACCTGAGCGGTGACCGGGTCGCCGGTGCTGTCGACGACGCTGTAGGTGACCGGAGACGGGTCGCCGAGGAAGGCCGCGTCCGGGTGGAACCGGATGGTGTCGTCGGCGAGGACCGTCCAGATGCCCACACCCGGGACGATCAGGGTCGACACC
>JBFWWZ010000036.1:0-32308 GCA_050245915.1 Microbacteriaceae bacterium | reverse complement strand
CCGAACAGCTGCCCGATCTTCGGCAGCGACAGGCTCGTCATCTCGCGGCACAGGTACATCGCAATCTGACGTGCCGTCGCGACGGCCTGCGACCGGCTCGAGCCGTAGAGGTCGTCGACCGACAGCTTGAAGTAGTCCGCGGTGTGATTGATGATGTCGGCCGGCGCGATCACGTTGTCGTCATCGAGGGTGATCAGATCCTTGAGCACCGTCTGCACCAGCTGCAGATCGACCGGGGTGCGGTTGAGGTTCGCGAACGCGGTGACCCGGATCAGGGTTCCCTCCAGCTCGCGGATGTTCGACGACACCTTGGTCGCCATGAACTCCAGGATCTCGTCGGGCACCTGCAGTCGTTCGCTTTGCGCCTTCTTGCGGAGGATCGCGATACGGGTCTCCAGGTCGGGCGCCTGCACATCGGTGATCAGGCCCCACTCGAACCGCGACCGCATCCTGTCTTCGAACCCGGTCAGGTGCTTCGGCGCCACGTCGCTGGTGATGACCACCTGCTTGTTGTGGTCGTGCAGCGTGTTGAAGGTATGGAAGAAGGCCTCTTGCGTGCTGTCTTTCCCCTGCAGGAACTGGATGTCGTCGATCAGCAGGATGTCGATCTCGCGATAGCGCGACTGGAACACCGATGCGCGGTTGTTGGCGATCGAGTTGATGAAGTCGTTGGTGAACTCCTCGGAGCTCACATACCGGACGCGGATGCCGGGGTAGAGACTCTCGGCGTAATGCCCGATCGCGTGCAGGAGGTGGGTCTTGCCGAGCCCGGAGTCGCCGTAGACGAAGAGCGGGTTGTACGCCTTCGCCGGCGCCTCGGCCACCGCGACCGCTGCCGCGTGGGCGAAGCGGTTCGACCCGCCGATCACGAAGTTGTCGAAGTTGTACTTCGGGTTGAGTCGCGAGTCGGAGCGTCGGCCGGACTCGGGCGCGTGACCCTGGCTCTGCTCGGACGGCGGGACCGGCGCATCGAGTCCGGCGTCGGGGACCGGCTGGAGCGAGTCGGACCGGAGCTCGGGGTTCACCACGATGGCGAAGTTGGCGACCGCCTGGTCCTCGTCGAGGGTGGTGAGTGCATTCAGCAGGGGCACGCGGATCCGCTGCTCCAGCATCCCTCGCGTGAGATCGTTGGGGACCTCCAGGTAGAGGGTGCCGCCGAGGATCCCCTTCGGCACGACCAGGTTGATGAAACCCTGCAGCTGCGGGGTGATCCGATCGTCGGCGTCGAGCTGCGCGACCACCGATGCCCAGAGCTCCTGGATCGGGTCCGGGGTGTCGGTCATGTCGCCAATCCGTCGAAGTTGTGCACAGGGTTATCCACCGGATGTACCCGCCGGCGGAGACGCGTTCCCGTCGCACGGGAGGACCGGTGCGACCGTGGAAACACCTTAGTTCGCCTACCGGTGTGGTGAGCAACCTCCTGGGACGTCGATGTGGATAATGCGCGCCGGACCCGCTCAGGTTTGACCAGGTGTGAAACAGGCCCTACCTTTAATCAGTTGACGGCCGATCAGGCCTCCCATCGTTCTTCCCGGAGAAACCTTCCCGGGTCTTGGAGATACCACTATGAGCAAGCGCACCTTCCAGCCGAACAACCGCCGGCGTGCCAAGGTCCACGGTTTCCGTCTGCGGATGCGCACGCGCGCCGGCCGCGCCATCCTCGCGGCTCGTCGCCGCAAGGGGCGCACCGAGCTCAGCGCCTGAGCGTCTCGCGACACAACCCGCGCCGGTGTTGGCTCGCGTGAACCGGGTGGTCCTGGGCGAGGACTTCCGGACCATCGTGCGCCGAGGCCGGCGTTCGGCATCCCCGATGGCCGTCTACTACCGTCTCGAGCGGGCCGAGAGCGAGCCTGCCCGGTTCGGGTTCATCGTCTCCCGCGCCGTGGGCGGTGCGGTCGAGCGCAACCTGCTGAGGCGCCGGATGCGCGCGGTCAGCCGCGAGCTGGTGGATGCGGGTGCCCGCGGCGTGGATGTCGTGGTGCGCGCCCTCCCCGGCAGCGCCCAGCGTGGCTGGGCTAGTCTCTCCGCCGACATGCATGATGTCCTCGACCCGGAGCTGATGCCGCGATGAAGCGCGTCCTGGTATTCCTCTGGCTGCTCCCCCGCAACGTCTGCGTCGTCATCCTGCGCGGCTACCGTGCCGTGATCTCCCCCCTGTACGGCGACGTCTGCCGCTACTACCCGAGCTGCTCGGCCTACGCGCTCGGCGCCATCCAGCAGCACGGTGTGATCAAGGGGATCGCGCTCGGCAGTTGGCGGATCGCGCGCTGCCACCCCTGGGCGAAGGGCGGCGTCGATGACGTGCCCGAGCGCTCCGTCCCCCGCCAGACCACACGCTTCGGCTTCGTCACCCTGACGAGCCACGGAAAGGGCTAGACGCCATGGATCCCATCGGAACAATCCTCTTCCCCATCAAGTGGGTGATCGAGGCGATCCTGGTCGGCTTCCATCAGCTGCTGACCTGGCTCGGGATGGGTGCCGGTGACGGCATCACCTGGGTGCTCTCGATCGTCGGGCTGGTGCTGATCGTGCGCGCCGCCCTGATCCCGATCTTCGTGCGGCAGATCAAGAGCCAGCGCAAGATGCTCGAGGTCGCACCGCAGCTGAAGAAGATCCAGGACAAGTACCGCGGCAAGAAGGACCAGTTCTCCCGCGAGGCGATGCAGCGCGAGACGATGGAGCTGTACCGCAAGGCCGGCACCAACCCCTTCAGCTCGTGCCTCCCCCTGCTGATCCAGATGCCGATCTTCTTCAGCCTGTTCTCGGTGCTGAACGAGGCGAAGCCGCAGGCGGACGGCACGTACCGTGCCGGCGTCGGGCTGCTGAACCAGCAGCTGTCCGAGGAGTTCGGCAGCTCGTCGCTGTTCGACATCGCGCCGCTGCGCTTCAGCATCCAGAGCGCGCTCGAGGCCGACCCGGTGCAGGTCGTCGTCGTGATCATCGCCGCTGTGATGGTCGTCATCATGACCGCGTCGCAGTTCATCACCCAGCTGCAGATCATGTCGAAGAACCAGACGCCCGAGATGAAGGCCAGCCCGATGTACCGGCAGCAGCGGATCCTGCTGTACATCCTTCCGCTGGTGTTCGCGTTCTCCGGCTTCGCGTTCCCGATCGGCGTGATGTTCTACTGGCTGACCTCCAACATCTGGACGATGATCCAGCAGTTCATCGTCATCCGGAACATGCCGACCCCCGGCTCCGAGGCGGCGATCGCCCGTGAGGCGCGCCTGGCCCAGCGCAACCGGAGCAGGATGTCGGAGGACGCGGCTGCCCTGGCCGAGTCGGCCGATGAGCAGGCGCCGGCCAAGCCTTCGACCACGCAGCGCCAGCAGCCGGTCGGCAAGAACCGTGCGAAGAAGAGCGGGAGCAACAAGCGATGACCGATGTGAACGAGACCGGGCTCGTCGAAGGCGAGGCCGACCTGGATGCCACCCGCGGCACCGAGGCCGAGCCCACCGAGCAGGACCTCGTCGAGGAGGGCGACCTGGCCGCGGACTACATCGAGGAGCTCCTCGACATCGCCGATCTGGATGGCGACATCGACATCGATGCGCGGTCCGGCCGGGCCTATGTCTCGGTGACGGCGAGCGGTGACGCGAACCTGCGCCAGCTCTCGAAGCCCGACACGGTCGCCGCCCTGCAGGAGCTCACCCGGCTCGCGGTGCAGAGCAAGACCGGGCGGTTCTCCCGCCTGATCCTCGACGTCGGCGGCTCGCGCGATGCGCGCGCGGCGGAGCTGGCGTCGCTCGTGGAGCACGCGATCGCGAAGATCGAGGACGGCGCGGCGACGGCGTCCCTCCCCCCGATGTCGAGCTACGAGCGCAAGATCGTGCACGACCTGGTTGCTGAGCGCGGCTTCACCTCGGAGTCCGAGGGCGAAGGCCGCGACCGGCACACCGTCATCACCCGCAGCTGATCCAGCGCGATGTTTCACGTGAAACGGTGAGCGTCGAGGAGGAGCCCGCGGTTGCGGCGACGCTGTTCGGCGACCGCATCGGGCACGCGCGCTCATTCGCGGACGAGCTCGGCGCGCGGGGTGAAGAGCTCGGCCTCATCGGGCCGCAGGAACCGGGCCGGCTCTGGACCCGTCACATCCTGAACTCCGTCCTGCTCGCCCCGCTGCTCCGCCCCGGTGTCGTCGGCGATGTCGGCAGCGGCGCCGGACTGCCGGGACTGGTGCTGGCCATCGCGCGTCCGGACGTGGAACTGGTGCTGATCGAGCCGATGGAGCGCCGGGTGGACTGGCTCCAGTCGGAGGCACGGCGACTCGAGCTGGACAACGTCTCGGTCGTGCGCGCACGTGCGGAGGAGGTGCGGTTGCCGAGCCCGCTCGACCAGGTCACGGCGCGTGCCGTCTCGGCGCTTCGGACCCTGATCCCCATCACAGCGCCACTCGTCCGCGGCGGCGGAGAGCTGGTCTTCATGAAGGGCGCACGTGTGGAGGAGGAGCTGGCCGCCGCCGAGAAGGTGGTGCGGAAGGCCCGCCTCACCGACGTCGAGGTCCTCGTCCTCGGCGAGGGGATCGTGCCAGAGGCGACCCGGGTCTTTCGGGCTACAGTGGGTCTTTGACTTTCGACCGCCCCGAGCACGCATGTTTCACGTGAAACACAGAAGGATCCCCACCCGGTGAGCACCTACGACGACACCACTCCGCTCGCGCGAGAGGTCGCCGACATCGCGCGGCGCCGTGTCGCCCTGGCCGAGCAGAGCCTCCCGCTGCCGAAGCGCACGCGCGTCTTCACGGTGGCGAATCAGAAGGGCGGCGTCGGGAAGACCACGACCACCGTGAACCTCGCCGCCGCGCTCGCGCAGACCGGAGCGCAGGTGCTGGTCATCGACTTGGACCCGCAGGGGAACGCCTCCACCGCCCTGGGCGTCGAACACCGGTCGGAGACCAAGAGCGTGTACGACGTCATCATCAACGACGCGCCGATGCGCGACGTCGTGCAGAAGAGCCCGGAGTTCGAGGGCCTGTGGTGCGTGCCGGCGACGATCCACCTGGCGGGCGCCGAGATCGAGCTGGTGTCGCTGGTCGCCCGTGAGCAGCGGCTGCGGAGCGCCCTCGACACCTACCTGGCCGAGCAGACCTTCCACTACGTCTTCATCGACTGCCCGCCCTCGCTCGGCCTGCTGACGATCAACGCGTTCGTAGCCGCCCGCGAGGTGCTGATCCCGATCCAGTGCGAGTACTACGCCCTCGAGGGCCTCAGCCAGCTGCTCAACAACATCAAGCTCATCGAGCGGCACCTGAACCCCAAGCTCTCCGTGTCGACGATCCTGCTGACCATGTACGACGGCCGCACCAACCTCGCCAACCAGGTGGTCGACGAGGTGCGCCAGCACTTCCCCCAGCAGGTGCTCGACACTCTCATCCCCCGGTCGGTGCGCATCTCCGAGGCGCCGAGCTACGGACAGAGCGTGATCAGCTACGACAACAACTCCCCCGGCTCGCTGTCGTACCGCGAGGCCGCTTCGGAGATCGCCCTGCGAGGAGAGCGCTGATGGCCGCCGCCAAACGAACCGGACTCGGCCGCGGGATCGGCGCCCTGATCCCGACCGACGAGGGCGACGATCGTCCCGTCGACGTCTTCTTCGGCGGCGACAGCGAGTCGCTCGTCACCGTGCCGGGCGCGCGGCTCGCGAACCTGTCGCCCGACGACATCGTCCCGAACGCGCAGCAGCCGCGCACCGAGTTCCGCGAGGCCGAGCTCCAGGAGCTCGTGGTCTCGGTCCGGGAGTTCGGCGTGCTGCAGCCCATCGTGGTGCGTCCCCGCACCGCCCCCGCCGGCGAGCCGCAGTTCGAGCTGATCATGGGTGAGCGCCGCCTGCGCGCGAGCAAGATCGCGGGTCTCGACAGCATCCCCGCCGTGATCCGCAACACGGCCGACGAGGTGATGTTGCGCGACGCGCTGCTCGAGAACCTGCACCGCGCCAACCTCAACCCGCTGGAGGAGGCGTCGGCGTACCAGCAGCTGCTCGCCGACTTCGGCATCACGCAGGAGCAGCTCGCCGACCGGATCGGCCGCTCGCGCCCGCAGATCACGAACACCATCCGGCTGCTCAAATTGCCGGAGTCCGTGCAGCGTCGCGTCGCCGCTGGGGTGCTCAGCGCCGGCCACGCCCGTGCGATCCTCTCGGCCGGCAGCCCGGACGCGATGGAGAAGCTCGCGGCCAAGATCGTGAACGAGGACCTCTCGGTGCGCGCGGCCGAGGCCGCCGCCGGACAGGCGGCTCCCGCGCGGCCGGCGTCCACCCCGCGACCCGGCAAGCGCCAGGGTCAGCTGGATGAGATCGCCGAGCGTCTCGGCGACCGGCTCGACACGCGCGTCAAGGTCGCTCTGGGAGCCAGCAAGGGCACCCTGACGATCGAGTTCGCCAACGTCGCGGATCTGAACCGCATCCTGGGCCTGCTCGGCGAGAAGAGCTTCGGCTGATTTCGACACGCCGCCGCGGGGCTGCTCAATCTCCGGCGACCGCCGCCTCGGCCAGCTTCGAGTAGACCCAGCCGAGGTCGTGCCCGGCGGCCTCGAGCGCCAGCGGCACGAGCGAGGTCTCCGTCAGCCCCGGCAGGACGTTGGCCTCGAGGAACCAGGGCGTGCCCGCGCCGTCGATGATCATGTCCACCCGGGAGATGTGGCGCAGCCCGAGCGCGGTGTGCGCCTGGAGCGCGGCTGAGGCGGCGCGTGCGGCCACATCGTCGGCGATCCGGGCTGGCGTGTAGAACCGGGTCTCGCCGGCGTTGTACCGGGCTTCGAAGCTGTAGACGCCCGACAGCGGCTCGATCTCGACCGCCGGGAGCGCGACGGGGCCCTCCCCCGTGTCGATGATGCCGACCGCGATCTCCGTGCCCGCGATGCGCTGCTCGATGATCGCGACGTCGCTGTAGGTGTACGCGTCGACCATCGCGCGCGGCAGGCCGGCGGCATCGTCGACGATCGTGACGCCCTGCGCCGATCCACCCTGGGCGGGCTTCACGACGAGCGGAAGCGGCAGCTCGTCGTGGATGGCGTCGAAGACGGCGTCGGCGCCCAGCTCGCGGAACGCGTCGCGCGGCAGGGTGATGGAGCGCGGTGTGGAGACTCCCGCCCGCGCCACCAGGGTCTTCGCGGTGGGCTTGTCCCAGGCCAGCCGCGCCGGCTCGGAGCGGGACCCGACGAATGGGATGCCGAGGAACTCCAGGAGGCCGCGGAGCGCGCCGTCCTCACCGCTCGCGCCGTGCAGGGCGGGCCAGACCGCATCGGGGCGGTTGTCGCGGAGATAGCCGAGCAGCGAGGCATCCGGGTCGCGCAGCTCGACCTCGATGCCGTGCTCGAGCAGGCTGTCCGCGACGCGGCGTCCGGAGCGCAGTGAGACGTCGCGCTCGTGCGAGATGCCGCCGGCGAGGACGACCACGTGACGCAAAGGACCCACGGTCAGCCCACGCTCGGCGGCAGGACGCCCTCGGGGCGCTCGGTGGGCTGGGGCAGCGGCAGCGGACCGGTCTGCGAGAACTCGCTGAGCAGGGTCAGCTCGCCGTTGATCACGGTCGCCAGCCGGCGGATGCCCTCGCGGATGAAGTCCGGCGTGGGGTAGCAGAACGAGAGCCGGATCGCGTTGCGCCCGCCCCCGTCGGCATAGAACGCCGTGCCGGGCGTGTAGGCCACCAGCTCCTTCACGGCGCGGGGCAGCATCGCCTTGGCGTCGAGGTGCTCGGGCAGCCGCAGCCAGACGTAGAACCCGCCGTCGGGAACGGTCCAGCTGAGTGACGGGAGCTGTTCGGCGAGCGCGGAGAGCATGGCGTCGCGCCGCTCCCGGTACACCCCGCGGAACACGTCGATCTGCGCACGCCAGTCCGCGGTGCCGAGGTACTCGGAGATGAGCGTCTGCGCGAAGGAGCTCGGTGACAGCACCGCCGCCTCGTTCGCCAACACGAGCTTTTCTCGGACGGCGTGCGGGGCGACGGCCCAGCCGACGCGCAGGCCGGGGGCGAGCGTCTTCGAGAACGTGCCGAGGTACACGACGCCCTGCTCCTCGACCGATCGCATCGCCTGAGGCGGCGGCTGGTCGAAGTACAGCAGCCCGTACGGGTTGTCCTCGAGCACGAGGATGTCGTTCTGCCGCGCGATCTCGAGCACCTCCATGCGGCGCTGCCACGACAGCGTGACCCCCATGGGGTTCTGGAACGACGGGATCGTGTAGAGGAGCTTGATCCGCCCGCCGGCGGCACGCACCCGGGCGATCGTCTCGCGCAGCGCCTCGGGGACCATGCCCTCGGCATCCATCGCGGTGTGCACCACCTCGGCCTGGTAGCTGCGGAAGACGGTGAGCGCGGTGACGTACGACGGACCCTCGGCGATGACCACGTCACCCGGATCGAGGAACAGCTTCGACATCAGCTCCAGCGCGTGCTGCGAACCGGTGGTCACCACGACGTCGTCGACGGACGCGCGGATCCCCTCCAGCGCCATCACCTCGAGGATGTGCTCGCGCAGTTCCGGGGTGCCCTGGCCGGAGCCGTACTGCAGCGCCACGGCGCCGTGCTCGCGAACCGTTCGCTCGGCGGCGGACAGCACGAGATCCTGGGGCAGCGCGGAGACGTACGGCATCCCGCCGGCGAGCGACACCACCTCGGGGCGGCTGGCGACCGCGAAGAGGGCCCGCACCTCGGATGCGCTCAGCCCCGCCGTGCGCTGCGCGTAGTGCGTGTACCACGGATCGAGGTTGGTGCCCTGCGGCTCGGCCATCGCACCAGGGTAACGGCAGAAACGAAGCGGCCCCCTCCCCAGGACGGGGAAGGGGCCACGTGTGCCCGACTGGACCTAGGCGAGGAACTCCGCCAGGTCGGCCTCGAGGGCGGGCTTCGGCTTCGCGCCGATCACGCGCTTCACGACCTCGCCCTTCTCGAAGACGAACATCGCCGGAATCGAGGTGATCCCGTACTTCATCGCGGTCTCGGGGTTGTCGTCGACGTTCAGCTTGACGATGTCGAGCTTGTCGCTGTTCTCCTCGGCGATCTTGTCGAGGATCGGCGACACGGCGCGACACGGCCCGCACCACTCGGCCCAGAAGTCGACCATGATCGGCTTGTCGTTCTCGAGCACGTCGCTCTGGAAGGTGGCGTCGGTGACGTCCTTGGCGCTGGACATGGGTCTGCTACTCCTTAGGCGGTTGCGGCGGCCGGCTCGGCCGTCGCGGGGGTGTGGGAATCGTAGGCGGCGAGGTAGTGCTCGGCGTCGAGCGCCGCGACGACGCCCGATCCGGCGGCGGTGGCCGCCTGCTTGTAGGTCGGGTCGATGACGTCGCCGGCGGCGAACACGCCGGGGATGTTGGTCTTCGACGAGCGGCCGTCGACGGCGATGGTGCCCTCCGGCGTGAGGTCCAGCTGCCCGTGCACCAGGTGGGTGCGCGGGTCGGAGCCGATCGCGACGAACATGCCCGTCACATCCAGGGTCGTCTCGGTGCCGTCGACGGTGCTCACCAGCCCGATGCCGGCCACCTTCTCGTCGCCGTAGATGTGGGCGACCTCGCTGTTCCACACGAACTCGATCTTCGGGTCGGCGAATGCGCGGTCCTGCATCGCGGCCGAGGCGCGCAGCGAGTCGCGGCGGTGCACCAGGTACACCTTGTCGGCGAACCGGGTGAGGAACGTCGCCTCTTCCAGCGCCGAATCGCCGCCGCCGATGACGGCGACCTTCTTCTGCTTGAAGAAGGCGCCGTCGCAGGTGGCGCACCAGGAGACGCCGTAGCCCGAGAGGCGAGTCTCGTCGTCGAGGCCGAGCTTGCGGTAGGCGGAACCGGTGGCGTAGATCACCGTGCGCGCCTCGAAGACGTCGCCGCCCCCGACGGTCACGCGCTTCACGTCGCCCTCGAGCTCGAGCTTCGTCACGTCGTCGTACAGGATCTCGGTGCCGAAGCGCTCCGCCTGCTCCTGCATCTTCATCATCAGGTCGGGGCCCATGATGCCCTCGGGGAAGCCGGGGAAGTTCTCCACATCGGTGGTCTTCATCAGCTCGCCCCCGAATTCGACCGAGCTGGCGATCAGCAGCGGCTGCAGGTTGGCGCGCGCGGCGTAGATCGCGGCGGTGTATCCGGCCGGACCCGATCCGACGATGATCACCTGTCGCATGGCCACTCCTTCTGACGTCACATGGGCTTCAACACAGGATAGGCGGCGGATGTTCCCGGCTACCGGCCTGTCAGCCGGCGCACGAGGCCGCCGATCTCCCGTACTTCGGAGACGCGGGCGAGAGCGAGTGCCCCGAGGTACACGCCGAACGCGACGGCACCGATCAGGATGACGGAGACGACACCCTGAACGGGTCCCGACACGGCGAAACCGCCGCCGTCGCCGGGAAGTCCGCCCAGAAGGTACAGGATGCCGACCCCGGCCGCCGCGGCGGGCACCGTCGCGAGCAGGTAGGCCCCGAAGCGCCGGATCAGGCGTCTGCCCCCGACCCCTCCGAGACGACGCCGCAGCACGAACGCCGCGATCGCGGCCTGCACGATCCCAGCGGCAGAGGTCACCAGCGCGATCCCGGCGGCGACCACGGGCCCCGGGGCGACGAGGGCCACGACGACCGCTCCCACGACGAAGAGCCCCGCCTGCACCAGCTGGATGAAGAACGGGGTGCGGGTGTCGCCGAGGGCGTAGAACGTGCGCTGGAGCACGAACAGCACGCTGAACGGCACCAGGCCGATGAGGAAGGCGAGCAGCACCAGCCCGATGCTGACCACCTCGTCGGGCGCGTTGGAGAACACCGCGGCGAACGGCAGCGCGGCGGCGGCGAGAGCGGCGAACGCGCCGGCGATCAGCATGCCGATCGTGCGCAGCGACCCCGACAGATCGGACCGCACCGCGCCGAGGTCGGCGTCGCGGGCGCCCGCGCTCATCCGGGTGAAGTACGGGGTCGCGATGGAGACGGCGATGATCGAGTGCGGCAGCATGAAGATCAGCCAGGCGATGCGCAGCACGGCGACCGACGCGTCATCGGCGCCCGCCGTGAACGCCACCTTGCTCTGCACGATGCCGGCGAGCTGGGTCACCAGGATCATGCCGAAGGTCCAGCCGGCGGCCCGGACCGTGCCGCCGAGCCCGACGCCCCGCCAGCGGAAGTCCGGCCGGAAGCCGAGGCCCGTGCGCCGCCAGAACAGCAGGAGCACCAGCGCCTGTGCCGCGATGCCGAGCGTCGCCCCGCCCGCGACCAGCAGGATCTGCGGCTGCGTCCAGGAGGCGGGGTTCTGATGCGCCGGATCGACGCCGAACAGCCAGGCGAACGCCAGCAGCGCCCCGATCACGACGACGTTGTTCAGCACCGGCGCCCAGGTGAACGGCCCGAACACCTCACGGGCGTTCAGCACCTCGCCGAGCAGCGAGTAGACCGCGTAGAAGAAGATCTGCGGGAGGCACCAGTAGGCGAAGGCGATGGCGAGCGCCCGCCCGCCGCCGAGTGCGCCGTCGGCCGCCCCGGCATCCAGGGTGTACAGGTCGACCAGCAGGGGCGCGCAGAGCGTCGCGATCACGGTCGCGATGACGAACAGCACGACGCCGAGGGTCACCAGCCGGTTGACGAAGGCCTGACCGCCGTCCGCGTGGAGGCCCGCCCGCACGATCTGCGGCACGAGCACCGCGCTCAGCACACCGGCGGCGACGATGGCGTAGATGTTGTTCGGCAGCTGGTTCGCCAGGGCGAACGCGTTCGCACCGGGGTTCTGCGGGCCAATCGCCCAGGCCAGGACCGCCGCGCTGGCGAAGCCGAGCACCCGCGAGACGAGCGTTCCCGCGGCGAGCGCGGCGCTGGCGCGGCCGATCGACGGGCCGCGGTCAGTCATCCGCGTCCGCGGTCTGCTCGCGGCGGCGACGCAGGATGCTGCGCACGAGACCCCCGCCGAACACCAGCACGATGAGCCCGCCCGCGACCACGGTCCCGAACGTCTCCCACCCGGCCTGCAGGATCACCTTGAGGAAGCGCGGCGTGCCGACGGACGCGCCTCCGGCCGAATGCAGTTCGGCGCGCACCGTCACCTCGCCGTTGGTGATCGACTGGACGGGCACCGACGCGCTGCTGGTCGAATCGGGCTCGATCGTCACCTCGACCGACGGGTCCTCGACGTGCAGCAGCGGCTGAAGGGGACGGACGGTCAGGAGCACCGTGACCGGCACGGGGAGCGCGTTGCTCACCTGGAGCTTCAGACTCGACACGTCGGAGAGCAGCAGCTGATCACTGCCATCCGCGATCTGCACCGCGTCGAGCGTGGCCTGCGCCTCGGCGAGCTCCGCGGCCAGCGCCTCCGTCCAGCCTGCCTCGTCGGAGCGCCAGCCGACCGACGAGAGCCCGAGCAGGGCGAGCCGCCGCGGCTCGGTGATGTGGCGCGGCCCCTCGGCGATGGCGAGAAAGCCCTGCTCCTCGCGTGCGGCGTTTGCCAGCTCACCGAGAGCGGCCCCGCGGGTGACGACGGCACCGGCGTCCGTGGGGATGAGGGAGGCGGGCACGCTCGGCCCCTCGAGGACGGCGGAGAGGCTCACCAGCTGGGCGGCGGCGGACAGCTCGATGGCGCCCAGAGCATCGGGCAGCCGCAGGGTCCCGAACGGCCACCTGCGGTCGAGTGTCGCGACGATGGTGCGGCCGGGTGAGGTGATCTGCGCCGAGGTGAGCGCGGCATCCAGGGTCACGGCCGCAGCCGCGTAGGCGGTGTCGGTCGCAGCGAACGAGGCGTCGCGGAGTGCCCCGCTCACCGCGTCGTCGATCGCCAGGGCTGCGATGTCGCCGGTGTCGACGAGGGCGCTGGTGCTGTCGGGCAGGTTGCCGGCGCCCAGCAGCACGTCCTCGTACCCGAGGGCCGCGAGCCCCGCGAGGCCGTCGGCCGTGACCGTGCCCTCCTGGGGCCAGGCGATATGGGGCAGGGTCGTCGGCCACTCCAGCAGGTCCTCGGTGGTGGGGAGGGGCGGCGGGTCGCCCGGGTCGGCCTGCTCGGTCGGGCCGGGGGAGGGCGAGAGACTCGGCGTGGGGGCCGGGGTCACTGCCGGGCCGAAGTCGCCCGGATCGAGCAGCGAGCCGAAGCCGAGGGGCGACAGCTCGGCGGTCGCGCCGGCGAGCACGGCGACCGCCGGGTCGGCGTCCGCGTACTCCAAGAGGAACGTCTCGTTCGGGAGAGCGCGTAGCCGCTGCAGGTAGAGCAGCGCCTCCGGCGGAGCCGCAGACCCCAGCAGCCGGATCGACGCCGGGATCATCGGGTCGAGGGCGATGGCGGCGCGGGTGCCGGCCACGGCATCCAGCTGACGGTCGAGGATGCCGCCCTGCTCGGTGTAGGCGGCCAGCGTCTCGGCGTCGAGCACCCCCGTTGCGGTGGGCGGCGCGGTCAGCGGCACCACCACCGCCACCGACACGGGGCCGCTGCCTGCGGAGACGGCGGCCGGCGCGACCGACGGCTGCGGGGGCTCGGCGATCACCGCCGCGGATGCCGGGGCGGCGAGGGCGAGGACGGCGGCCACCAGTGCGGGGACCGCGGCGTCGCGGAGTCGGGTCATCGGCACGCGCGCACGCTCGGAATCCGTTCCGCCGACATGGAACCCGAGTTTAGACCGGGCGCATCCACGGGGCCCGTCATGGAAGGCTGAGGACATGGAGAGCGTCGCGGCGGCCCTCGAGCGCCTGCAGCAGCTGGCGACGGGGCCCGAGATCAGCAGGCTCGCGCAGCGGTTCGCCGCCGCCGGTCATGAGCTCGCGCTCGTCGGCGGCCCCGTGCGGGACGCGTTCCTCGGCCGTCCGGTGACCGACCTCGACTTCACCACCGACGCGACACCCGATCAGATCCTCGCCGTCGTCACCCCCATCGCGGACGCCCACTGGGACATCGGCCGTGAGTTCGGCACGATCGGGGCCCGCCTCGGAGAGGCGACCGTCGAGATCACCACCTACCGCAGCGACGCCTACGACGGCGCCACGCGCAAGCCGGAGGTGCGGTTCGGCACCCGTCTCGAGGACGACCTCGCGCGCCGGGACTTCACCGTGAACGCGATGGCACTGCGCCTCCCGGAGCGCGTGCTCGTCGACCCGGCCGGCGGGGTCGAGGACCTGATGGCCCGGGTGCTCCGGACGCCCGGAACCCCGCAGCAGTCGTTCGGCGACGATCCGCTGCGCATGATGCGCGCGGCACGGTTCACGGCACAGCTCGGCTTCACGCTCGACCCGGCGGCGCTCGCCGCCGCGGGGGAACTCGCACCCTCCATCGAGATCGTGTCCCGCGAGCGAGTCAGTGACGAGCTCCGCAAGCTGCTGCTGGCCCCGGGGGCCTCCGACGGCATCCGGATGCTGGTCGACATGGGGATCGCCGAGCTGGTGCTTCCCGAGATCCCGGCCCTGCGGCTCGAGATCGACGAGCACGCCCGCCACAAGGACGTGTACGAGCACAGTCTCACCGCGCTCGACCGCGCCATCGTGCTCGAGAGCGAGCGCGGGCACCCGCCGACGCTGGTCCTGAGACTCGCGGTGCTTCTGCACGACATCGGCAAGCCCGCCACCCGCCGGATCGAGCCGGACGGTGCGGTCACCTTCCACCACCACGACGTGCTCGGCGGAAAGCTCGCGGCGAAGCGGCTGCGCGAACTGCGGTTCGACAACGACACCGTCAAGGCGGTGGCGGAGCTGATCCGGCTGCACCTGCGGTTCTTCGGGTACGCGGAGGGGCGGTGGTCGGATTCGGCGGTGCGGCGGTACGTGCGCGACGCCGGCGACCTGCTCGAGTGGCTCCACATCCTGTCCCGGGCGGATGTCACCACCCGCAACCAGCGCAAGGCACGCACCCTGGCCGCCGCCTACGACGACCTCGAGGCGCGCATCGCGACGTTGGCCGAGGAGGAGGAGCTGGCCGCGATCCGCCCCGACCTCGACGGCGAGCAGATCATGGCGGTGCTCGGGCTGGCGCCCGGCCGGGAGGTCGGCGAGGCGTACCGGTTCCTGATGGAGTTGCGCCTCGACGAGGGGGAGCTCGGCTTCGATCAGGCGCGCGACCGGCTGCTGGAGTGGTGGGCAGCCCGCGGGTGACGTACACTCGACAGGTTGCCCGGAAGGGCTCCGTCACTACCCTCCTGCTGCGGGAACACGTCCCGTAGCCGTTCTAGACCAGAGGAGGTGGGTCATTGACGCACCAGTACGAGTTGATGGTCATTCTCGATCCCGAGATCGATGAGCGCACCGTCGCACCTAGCCTGGACAAGTTCCTCAACGTCATCCGCAACGATGGCGGCACGATCGACAACGTCGACATCTGGGGACGTCGCCGGCTGGCCTACGAGATCGCCAAGAAGAGCGAGGGCATCTACGCCGTCGTGAACTTCACCGCGAACTCCGCCGCCACGATCGAGCTCGACCGCCAGCTGAAGCTGTCGGAGGCGGTTCTGCGCACCAAGGTCCTGCGGGCCGAGGTCGCGATGGCCCGCGCCGTGTCGGTCAAGGCCGAAGACGAACAGCGCGCCGCCCGCAAGGCCGCCGCCGCCGCGAAGAACCCGAAGGCCGCGGCGCCCGCGCCGAAGGCCGACGAGGCTCCGGCCGACGAGAAGCCCGCCAAGGCCCCGGCGAAGCCGAAGGCCGCGAAGGCCGAGGCCGACGCCGACACCACGGACGAGGCGTAATCGTGGCCGGCGAGACGATCATCACGGTCGTGGGCAACCTGACCGCGGACCCCGAGCTGCGGTACACGCAGAACGGGCTGGCCGTCGCGAACTTCACGATCGCGTCGACCCCTCGCACCTTCGACCGCCAGGCCAACGACTGGAAGGACGGCGAGGCGCTGTTCCTCCGCGCGTCCTGCTGGCGGGAGTTCGCCGAGCACGTCGCCGGATCGCTGACCAAGGGAGCCCGCGTCGTCGCGACCGGTCGCCTGAAGCAGCGCTCGTACGAGACGAAAGAGGGCGAGAAGCGCACCGCGATCGAGCTGGAGGTCGACGAGATCGGCCCGAGCCTGCGGTACGCGACCGCTCAGGTGACCCGTGCCGCCGGCGGCGCCGGCGCCGGCGGCGGTGGCCGCTCCCAGGTGGCGGATGAGCCGTGGGGCGCAGCAGCGCCCGCGGCCGGCGGCTCGGACGACGTGTGGAACACGCCGGGCAGCTACAACGACGAGACGCCCTTCTAAGAGACCTAGAGGAAACAGAGAACATGGCAGGAAAGAGCAGCGGCGGAGACCGCCGCAAGCGTACGAGCGTCAAGGGCGGCAAGAACGCCGCTCCGGCGAAGTCGGTCCGGGTCGGCATCATCGACTACAAGGACGTCGCCACGCTCCGCAAGTTCATCTCGGAGCGCGGCAAGATCCGCGCCCGTCGCATCACCGGTGTCTCGGTGCAGGAGCAGAAGCTCATCGCGCTCGCGGTCAAGAACGCGCGCGAGATGGCGCTCCTCCCGTACGCGGGCTCGGGACGATAGGGGAACCCGGATATGTCGAAACTCATCCTCACGTCCGAGGTCAGCGGCCTCGGCTCGGCCGGCGACGTCGTCGAGGTCAAGAACGGGTACGCCCGCAACTACCTCATCCCGCAGGGCTTCGCCGTGGCGTGGACCCGCGGTGGCGAGAAGCAGGTCGACCAGTTGAAGGCAGGCCGCGCTGCGCGCGAGCTCGCCACGCTCGAAGAGGCCCAGTCTCTGAAGGCCAAGCTCGAGAGCGCCCCGGTGCGGCTGACCGTGAAGGCGGGCCGCGAGGGCCGTCTGTTCGGCTCGGTGAAGACCGCGGACATCGCCGAGGCGGTGTCCGCTCAGGGCCTCGGATCGGTCGACAAGCGCACGATCGAGCTCGGTTCCGTGATCAAGGGCGTCGGCCAGTACGACGCCACGGTGCGGCTCCGCGAGGACGTCGTCGCGGCCCTCACGATCGACGTGGTGGCGGCCAAGTAGCCTTCGCGAACTCTCTCGGCGGCGCTCCCTTCGGGGGGCGCCGCCGCTCGTTTGCGCGGCCGCCGGCGCCCTGATCCGTCCACAGGGACCTTCGGGGGCCACCAACTTTCAAGCGCGACTCTAAACATGTTTCTACACACAGCGTGTGAGAACGAAAACGCCTGGTCACGACGGCTAACGACGACAAAATCCGTGGGTTTCACACAGGAGTTTCCACACCTTCTTCACAAACGTCTCGGCGTTTCCCGCCACTTGTCCACACGGTTGTCCACATGGGCGTTTGCCGCCTCCGCGGCACGGCCATAGCGTGAATCCGCGCATCGGCGGCGAATGCCTGCGGCGGGGTGTGCCGCGCCGTCGAACGTCGCCGGTCGCGCCTACTCTGAGGCCGAGCGGACGGCGTGACGCGCGCGCCCCCGCAGCCGCATCAACAAGGAGGATCCGTGTCGATCGCCCATCTGGGACTCGCCGGCGACGCGCGCCCTCCCGCCGGCGACACCTGGACGGGCGAGCGCACGCCGCCCCACGACCTCCTCGCCGAGCAGAGCGCCCTGGGCGGAATGCTCCTCAGCAAAGACGCCGTCGCCGACGTCATCGAGACGGTGCGCGGGGCCGACTTCTACATCCCCAAGCACGAGGTGATCTTCGACGCGATCCTGACGCTCTACTCCCACGGCGAGCCGACCGACGTGATCGCGGTCACCGACGAGCTCACCAAGAGCGGCCAGCTGCAGCGGGCCGGCAGCGCCGAGTACCTGCACACCCTGACCGGGCTGGTCCCGACCGCCGCGAACGCGGGCTTCTACGCCTCGATCGTCGCCGAGAAGGCGGTGCTGCGCCGGCTGGTCGAGGCGGGTACGCGCATCGTCCAGATGGGCTACGCCAGCGAGGGCGAGGTCACCGACCTCGTGAACAACGCGCAGGCCGAGATCTACGGCGTCACCGGCGGCGTCGACAGCGAGGACTACGTCCCCCTGGTCGAGGCGGTCAACACCGCCGTCGACGAGATCGAGCTCGCACGCGGCCGAAACGGCGAGATGGCCGGCGTGCCCACCGGGTTCGCCGAACTCGACGAGCTGACCAACGGGTTCCACGGCGGCCAGCTCATCATCGTCGCCGCACGCCCCGGTCTCGGCAAGTCGACGCTCGCTCTCGACTTCGCCCGGTCGGCATCCATCAAGCACAAGATGCCCGCGATCTTCTTCTCGCTCGAGATGGGCCGCAGCGAGATCGCCACCCGCCTGCTCGCCGCGGAGGCGTCGATCGGCATGCACAACCTCCGCAAGGGCAACATGGAGGAGCGCGAGTGGACCAAGATCGCGCAGGTCCGCGGTCAGATCGCCGACGCGCCGCTCTACATCGACGACAGCCCCAACATGACGCTCGTCGAGATCCGCGCCAAGTGCCGCCGGCTCAGTCAGAAGGTGGGACTGAAGATGGTGGTCATCGACTACCTGCAGCTCATGACCTCGGGCAAGAAGGTCGAGTCGCGCCAGCAGGAGGTCAGCGAGTTCTCCCGTGCGCTCAAGCTGCTCGCCAAAGAGCTCAACGTGCCCGTCATCGCGCTCTCGCAGCTGAACCGAAACTCCGAGCAGCGGGCCGACAAGAAGCCGGCGCTCGCCGACCTGCGCGAATCCGGCTCGCTCGAGCAGGATGCCGACATCGTGATCCTGCTGCACCGCGAGGGCGCCTACGAGCGCGACCACCCGCGCGCCGGCGAGGCCGACCTGATCGTGGCGAAGCACCGCAACGGCCGCACCGACGACATCGCCGTCGCCTTCAGCGGCATGTACTCGCGCTTCAGCGACATGCCCCGGGTCTGAATCCTCTGGCGCGCCGCCGCTCCTGCGGCGCGCGGTGCGGCGTGAGACCTCGACCGTAGACTGAAGGCGACATGCCACCCTGGATGCTTCCCGCCGCCCGCGCGGCTCTCGCCCTGGCCCTGGGGCTGATCATCACCTTCACCGGCGGCCACACCGCCGAGTTCGGCCTCGTCGCCTTCGGCGTCTTCGCTGTCGCCACCGGACTGCTGGTGATCGGCTCGACGTTCGGCCCGGCGGCGTCGCGCGAGGCGCGCACCGCGTTCCGGGCGCACGGCGCGGTCTCGGTGGTCGCCGGGGTGGCCGCCCTCGTGCTCCCGTCCGGCGGGACCGCCTATCTGGTGTGGGTGCTCAGCGGATGGGCGATCGTGACCGGCGCGCTCGAGCTGGTGTCCGGCATCCGGGCCCGGGGCCGCGCGACCGCCTGGGCCGACTGGACCGCGGTCGGCGCGCTGACGGTGCTGCTCGGCATCGTGGTGCTCGTGACCCCGCCCGACATCTCCGACGCGTACCAGGGGGACAAGGGCGTCGAAGGCCTGCTGACCTCCCCGATCATCCTGGTCGGGATGCTGGGGGCGTGGGCGGTGATCACCGGCGTCCTGCAGGCGATCTCCGCCGCATCCCCGAGACAGCCGCACACCCGCAGAGAGGTCGCATCGTGACCGAACCCACCCGCCGCGAACGGCTCCGCCCCGTCGAGTTGATCGGCATGTCCGCCGTCATCGGGGTCGCATTCGGCGTCATCACGTACTTCGCCACCCGCGATCTGCTGGTCGCCGTCGAGGTGCTCGGCGGCGCGTTCATCGTGTCGCTCGTGGTGTTCGCGATGTTCCTGCTCGGGATCACGCCCCGCGGCAAGGACGACGACCCGGGGTCGTCACCCCACTGACCGAGGCGCCGCTACTCGAGGCGGTCGACCAGGTCGTCGGCGAGGCCCGTGTAGGTCGCGGGCGTCAGGGCGAGCAGGCGCTGCTTCGCGGCGTCGCCGATGTCGAGACCCTCCACGAACGCCCGCAGCTCCGCCGGCCCGACCCGTTTGCCGCGCGTCAGGTCCTTCAGCAGCGCGTACGGGTCGGCGATCGAGCTGCGACCGGCGGTGACCTCGGCGCGCACGACGGTCTGGATCGCCTCCGCCAGCACCTCCCAGTTCGCGTCGAGGTCGGCGGCGAGCACCTCGCGGGCGATCGCGATCTCGCCGAGGCCCTTCGCCAGGTTGTCGAGCGCGAGCAGCGAGTGCCCGAAGGCGACGCCGATGTTGCGCTGCGTCGTCGAGTCGGTGAGGTCGCGCTGCAGGCGGCTGGTCACGAGCGTCGCGGCGAGGCCGTCGAACAGCGCGCTCGAGAGCTCGAAGTTGGCCTCCGCGTTCTCGAACCGGATCGGGTTGATCTTGTGCGGCATCGTGGACGACCCCGTCGCCCCCGCCTGGGGGATCTGGGACAGGTACCCCAGTGAGATGTACGCCCAGACGTCGGTGCACAGGTTGTGCAGCACCCGGTTCAGGTGGCTGACGGCCCCGAACAGTTCGGCCTGCCAGTCGTGCGACTCGATCTGCGTGGTGAGCGGGTTCCAGGCGAGCCCCAGCGAGGTCACGAACTCGCGTGACAGCTCGGGCCAGTCCGCGTCGGGGTCGGCAGCGAGGTGCGCCGCGAACGTGCCGGTCGCGCCGCTGAACTTCCCGAGAGGCGTGACGGCCTCGATGCGGCCGAGGATCCGCTCCGCGCGCGCCACGAAGACGGCGAACTCCTTGCCGATGGTGGTCGGAGTGGCCGGCTGGCCGTGCGTGCGGGCGAGCATCGGGATGCCGCGGCCCTCCTGAGCGCGCGCCCGAAGCGCGGTGAGCACGTCACGCAGCCGTGGCATCCAGACCTCGTGGAGAGCGGATCGGATGGTCAGCCCATAGGCGAGGTTGTTGATGTCCTCGCTGGTCGCGGCGAAGTGCGTGAGCTCGGCGACGCGGGTCAGGCCCAGCTCGGTGAGCTTGCCCCGCACCAGGTACTCGACCGCCTTGACGTCGTGGCGGGTGGTGGCCTCGAGCCTCGCGAGCTCGTCGATCTCCGGCTGCCCGAATCCGGCGACCCAGTGCCGCAGGGCGCGGGCGTCCTCCGCCTCGATCGGGTCGCTGCCCAGCATCCGGTGCCCGGTGAGGAAGAGCAGCCACTCCACCTCGACCTGGACGCGGGCGCGATTCAGCCCCGCCTCGGAGAGATACTCGCCGAGACCTTCGACGACTCCGCGGTAGCGGCCGTCGAGCGGGCTGAGCGGCTGGGGTGGCAGGCTCATGAGGCTCCCTGTCGTATTCCTGGGACGAGCTGCCGGAACAGCGCGGTGCTGGCGCGCTCGATGGTCACGAGCACGGTGTCGAAGAGGGCGGCATCCGAATAGTACGGGTCGGGAACGTCGACGACGGTCGACGACTCGGGGTCGAAGGCGGTGAGCAGCTGAACCGTGCCCTGGTCGTCTGCGCCCGCCCACTCGCGCAGGATCCGCTCCTGCCCGCGGTCGAACGCGACGACGAGGTCGAGGTCGGGCAGCCACGCGGGGTCGAACTGGCGTGCACGGTGGGCGGTGGCGTCGTAGCCGCGTTTGCTCAGAGCCGCGATGGTGCGGGCGTCCGCACGTTCGCCCACATGCCAGTCGCCCGTGGCGGCGGACCCCACCTCGATCCGACGCTCCAGACGGTTCTCGGCGATGAGGCGGCGGAACACCGCCTCGGCCATCGGCGACCGGCAGATGTTCCCCGTGCAGACGAAGCAGACGCGGAACACGGAGGTCACCGTCCCATTCTCCCGCGCCTCCCCCATCCTCCACAGCCCGGTTTCGGGATGCGGTGTCCGCCGACCGCCGACCGCGCGGTCCCCGGGGCGATCGCCTCACCCATCGTGGTGTGTCATGGACCCCGACACCTCCGCCCTCCGGGCGGCGCTCGAGCGGCAGGTGGCCGTGCTCGCCCCGGTCGCCGCCCGGCTGCGCGCCGCGACCGCCCACCCGCCGATCTCCCCGCACGACTGGCACGGCCCCGCGGCCTCCGCCTACCGCGAACTCGAGCAGCGGCTGCGCGTGCGGCTGGTCTCAGCCGGCGACGCGGCCGAAGCCGCCAGGCACTGCGCGCGGCTCACCCTGGCGCAGCTCGGTGGCTGAGAGCGTCCGCGACCCCGGGCCGGGCCCGTCGGATGCCCCGCTCCCGCCGGCTCGCCCACCGGTCGATCCGACGCTCGGCGGACCGCTCGTCGTCGCGCCGCCCGGCACCGGCGCGATCGTGGTGACCACCGACGGGCTCGAGGCGCACGCCGAGCGGCTGCGGCGCCTGCGGGAGTCCCTCGCCGCCGACGCCACCGCGCTCGCGGCGATGCATCCGCCTTCCGCCGATCAGCTCGCCGCCGCTCCGGCGGCCGTGCAGAGCGTGCGCGAGCTGGCGACGGCGCGTTCTCTGGTGCGGGCGGCGGCCGACACGGCGGCGCTCGCCGACGAAGCTCCGCGCGCCGCCGTGGCCAGGTACGCCGACGAGGAGCGGCGGGAGCGGGACCGTGCGCTGGCACTCGGGGCGCAGCTGGCCGTCCAGCTCGGCCCGATCCTGCGACAGCTGGTGTGGATGCTGCTGCCCGCCATCGCGATCGCCCGGCTGGCGGGCTTCCCGAGCCGGGCGCAGCTCGCCGGCCTCCAGCAGTGGATGCTCGACCATCCCGAGACCATCACGAGCCCGGGTTTCGTCGAGGCCGTACGCATCACCGCCATGAACATGGATGAGCTGGCGGGGTCCGTCGCGGGCCTGCCGCCGGGCTCCGCCACCTCTCTCGCCCGCCTCGCCGGGTTCACGGGCGTCGAGGCGGGCGCGGCGTACGTGATCGGCGCGGGGCGTCCGTTCGGCATGTTCCGGGAGGGGCCGGTGTCGGTCGACCGGGTGGGCACCACGACGATCGCGTCTCCCGCGACCGGCGCAGCGGAGCGCCTGTCACGGGTGCCCGAGGGCGACCAGGTGCGCATCGAGCGGTACGACGCCCCCGGCATGCCGCCCCGCTTCGTGGTGTACGTCGGGCCGACCGAGACCTTCTCGCCGGAGGCGACCGACGAGCCGTGGGACCTCACCAGCAACGTGCAGGGGGTTGCCGGTCTCGACGCGGGATCGATCCGCAGTACGCGGGCGGCGATGATCGACGCGGGCATCACGTCCTCCGACGAGGTGCAGCTCGTCGGGTTCTCCCAGGGCGGCCTGGTCGCGACGCGTCTGGCGGCATCCGGGGACTGGAATGTCACGGGGCTGGAGACCTACGGCGCGCCCGCGGGCAACATCGCGCTGCCCGACGGGATCAGCGGGATGGCGGTGCGCAACAGCGACGACTTCATCCCGGCGCTCGCCGGGCCCCAGCTCGACGATCACCTGCTGCAGGTCGAGCGGCAGGCGTTCGCCCCCGGCAGCCCCATCCCGACCGAGCTGGCGGCGCCCGCACACCAGCGCACCGCCTACGACGCGACCGCGTACGTCATCGACCACGCCGCGTCGGACGCCGTGCGCGAGCAGGTCGCCGCGATGGACGCGTTCACGGTGGACTACCGCGAGCGCGACGGATCGACGATCACCGCGATGGTCTACGAGGCGAGCCGCGGGGCCGCCAAGGGCGTCAGCGCCGGCGGTTCGCCGACCCCGTGAACGGCCGCAGCAGGATGCCGATCAGCCAGGCGATGACACCGAGCACCAGCGCGCCGAGCACGCCCCACCCGAAGTTCTCGACGCTCAGCCCGAAGCCGAGCAATCCGCTGATCCACGCCACGAGCAGCAGCAGAAGGCCGTTCACGATGAAGGAGATGAGGCCGAGGGTCAGCACGTAGATCGGGAACGCGACCACGCGCACCAGACCGCCGACGATGCCGTTGACCAGACCGAAGATCAGCGCGACGAGCACCAGGGTCAGCACGAAGGCGACCGTGTCACCCTCCGCACCGTACGAGCGCACGTCGACGTGCGTCGCGAGGATCAGCGTGGTGAGCCACAGGGCCAGGGTGTTGATCAGCAGGCGGAGGAGGAGGCGTCCCATGCCCCCATTCTGTCGCGCCCCTAGGCTGATCACCATGGCCGTGAAGCTCCGACCCGAGATCGCCGCCCTCCAGCCGTACCGCCAGGGGCGGCCGGCGGCCGCGGACGCGTACAAGCTGTCGTCCAACGAGAGCCCCTTCCCGCCGCTCCCCGCCGTGGTCGACGCGATCGCCGGGTCGAGCTTCCACCGCTACCCGGACGCCTCCGCCAGCATGCTCCGCGCGCGGCTGGCCGACCGGTTCGGCGTGACCGCCGACGAAGTGCACATGGGCTCCGGGTCGGTCGCGATCCTGCAGCAGCTGATCCAGGCGGCGGCGGGACCGGGCGACGAGGTGCTCTACGCCTGGCGGTCGTTCGAGGCCTACCCGGGTCTCGTCACCGTCTCCGGCGCGACCAGCGTGCAGGTGCCGATCCGGGCCGACGGCACGCACGATCTGCCCGCGATGGCCGCCGCGATCACGGACCGCACCCGCGTCATCCTGATCTGCACGCCCAACAACCCGACCGGCACGATCGTGACCGAGGCGGACTTCACCGCCTTCATGGCACAGGTGCCCGACACCGTGCTCGTGCTGCTCGACGAGGCGTACGCCGAGTTCGTCACCGATGCCGACGCGGTGCACGGCCTGCCGCTGCTCGCGACCTACCCGAACCTGGTGATGCTGCGGACCTTCTCGAAGGCGTACGGGCTCGCCGGCCTGCGCGTCGGCTACGCGGTCGGGCCGGCGTACATCCTCGACGCAGCCCGCTCCACCGCGATCCCGCTGTCGGTCACCGAGCCGGCCCAGCGCGCCGCGCTCGCCGCCCTCGACCACGAGGCCGAGCTGTTCGACCGGGTCAACGAGCTGATCGAGCGCCGCGACCACGTCGCCCGCGAACTGGCCGCTCAGGGCTGGCGCATCCCTCAGGCGCAAGGCAACTTCGTGTGGCTTCCGACCGGCGAGCGGACCGCCGCCGTCGCGGAGGCGCTGGAGGCCGGCGGCATCGTCGCGCGGGTCTTCGCGCCGGAGGGCATCCGGGTGTCGATCGGCGAGCCGGAGTCTGTGGAGAAACTCCTACGGGTGACCGCGGAGGTTGTCGGGACCCTCCGAGAAGCGCCCGAAAACACCGGGCTAGGGTAGTCCTCATGTCCTACACGGAGGCGACGGTCCAGCTGCTCTCGCCTCAGGGAACTCTCGTCGAGAACGACCTCAGCGCCCCGTATCTGCCGATCATCGAGAAGCTCGATGACGCGGTGCTGAAGGACTTCCACCGGCAGATGGTGGTGATCCGCCGGTTCGACATCGAGGCGGGCAACCTGCAGCGCCAGGGACAGCTCGCCCTGTGGATCCCGAGCCTCGGCCAGGAGGGCGCCCAGGTCGGTTCCGGCTACGCGGCGAAGCCGCAGGACCACATCTTCCCCGCCTACCGCGAGCACGCGGTCGGCCGCATCCGCGGCCTCGACCCGATGCGCATCATCGAGATGCTCCGCGGTCAGTCGCACGGCGGCTGGATCCCCGCCGAGACCGGCAACTTCCACCTCTTCACCCTCGTGATCGGCAGCCAGGCGCTGCACGCCACCGGCTACGCCATGGGACAGAAGTTCGACGGCGCCGACGAGGCGACCATGGTGTACTTCGGCGACGGGGCCACCAGCCAGGGGGATGTCAGCGAGGCGTTCGTCTTCGGCGCCAGCTACCAGGCGCCGATCGTCTACTTCCTGCAGAACAACCACTGGGCGATCTCGGTGCCGGTCGACCGGCAGTCGCGCACGCCGCTCTATCTCCGCCCTGCCGGTTTCGGCATCCCCAGCGTGCAGATCGACGGCAACGATGTGCTGGCGTCCTACGCGGTCACCACCGACAGCCTGGATGCGGCCCGCAGCGGGCAGGGACCGCGCTTCATCGAGGCGCTCACTTACCGCATGGGCGCCCACACCACCAGCGACGACCCGACGAAGTACCGGGAGCGCGAGGAGGAGCAGTTCTGGCGGGACCGCGACCCGATCACCCGCTTCGAGACCTACCTGCGCTCGCGGGGAGCCGACGACGCGTTCTTCGCCGAGGTGGCGACCGAAGCGGAGGACCTGGCGGCGGATGTGCGGGCCCGCACGTTCGCGCTCGAGGCGCCCCCGGCATCCAAGGTCTTCGCGCATGTCTACAGCGACCCGCATCCGCTGATCGAGGCCGAGGCGGCCTGGCACGCCGCCTACGAGGCGTCGTTCGAGGAGGGCGGAGCATGAGCGAGCAGCTCACGATGGCGAAAGCCATCAACGCCGGGTTGCGCGCGGCGCTGGCCGCCGACGACAAGGTGCTCCTCATGGGTGAGGACATCGGCACCCTGGGCGGGGTGTTCCGCGTCACCGAGGGGCTGAAGGCCGAGTTCGGCGAGGGCCGGGTGCTCGACACCCCGCTCGCCGAGTCCGCGATCGTCGGAACCGCCATCGGCCTCGCCATGCGCGGCTACCGCCCGGTGTGCGAGATCCAGTTCGACGGGTTCATCTACCCCGGCTTCGACCAGATCACCAGCCAGCTGGCGAAGCTCACCTACCGGCACGAGGGGTCGCAGAGCTTCCCGGTCGTGATCCGGGTGCCGTACGGCGGGCACATCGGCGCCGTGGAGCACCACCAGGAGAGCCCGGAGGCGTATTTCGCCCACACCGCGGGGCTGCGCTGCGTCAGTCCGGCGACCCCGCACGACGCCTACTGGATGATCCAGGACGCCATCGCCGGCAACGACCCCGTCCTGTTTTTCGAGCCCAAGAGCCGCTACCAGCGTCGCGGCGATGTCGACCTCGCCGAGCGGGGCGCTCCGATGCACGCGAGCCGCGTGGTGCGCGAGGGCACCGAGGTGACGCTCGTCGGGCACGGTGCCATGGTGGCGACCCTGCTGCAGGCCGCAGACATCGCGGCCGAGGAGGGCACCAGCATCGAGGTCATCGATCTGCGGTCGCTGTCGCCCATCGACTACGCCCCGATCCTCGCGTCCGTGCAGAAGACCGGCAGGCTGGTGGTGGCGCAGGAGGCGCCCGGCAACGTGAGTGTCGGCTCCGAGGTGGCTGCGACGATCGCCGAGCGCGCCTTCTACTCGCTCGAGGCCCCGGTGCTGCGGGTCAGCGGCTACGACACCCCGTTCCCGCCCGCCAAGCTCGAGGGCGTCTACCTCCCCGACGCCGACCGCATCCTCGAGGCCGTCGACCGGTCGCTCGCGTACTAAGGAGACCTTCGAACATGGCGCAATCCGAGTTCCTGCTCCCGGACGTGGGGGAGGGTCTGACCGAGGCCGAGATCGTCAGCTGGAAGGTGAAGCCGGGCGACGCGGTCACGGTCAACCAGGTGCTCGTCGAGATCGAGACCGCGAAGTCGCTGGTCGAGCTGCCGTCCCCGTTCGCGGGCACGGTGACCGAGCTGCTGGCCGATGAGGGCACCACCGTCGAGGTGGGCACGCCGATCATCCGCGTCGACTCGGCCGGCGGAACGATCGAGCTGCAGGCTCCCGGCGATGGCGACACCACCGGCGAGATCGGCGACACCGCGCCTCGCGCCGAGCGCGCCGAGCTGGATGCCGCCCCCGCCCACCAGCCGGACGGCGACGGTGCGGTGCTGGTCGGCTACGGGAGCTCCGGCGGGCATGCCACGACCCGGCGCCGTCGCACGGTGGCGCCGGACGGCTCGAAGGACGCGCCGCAGGAGGCCGCGGCCAAGCAGACGAAGGCACGCCCGGCATCCGTTCCCGCCGCCTCCGCCGCGCCGGTGATCGCGAAGCCCCCGATCCGCAAGCTGGCGAAAGACCTGGACGTCGAGCTCGCCACGGTCACCGGCACCGGTCTTGCGGGCGAGATCACCCGCGACGACGTGATCAGGCAGGCGTCGCAGGCGAGCGTGTTCCGCAACATCCAGACCCCGGAGTGGGGCGACCAGCGCGAGGAGAAGATCCCGGTCAAGGGCGTTCGCAAGGCGATCGCGACGGCGATGGTGCAGAGCGCGTTCACGGCGCCGCACGTGAGCGTCTTCACCGACGTCAACGCCACCCGCACGATGGAGTTCGTGAAGCGCCTGAAGGCATCGCCCGATTTCGCCGGTGTGCGGGTGAGCCCGCTGCTGGTGATGGCGAGGGCGGTCATCTGGGCGGTGCGGCGCAACCCGACCGTGAACTCCAGCTGGACGGACAAGGAGATCATCGTCCACCACTACGTGAACCTGGGCATCGCGGCGGCGACACCACGCGGGCTCATCGTGCCGAACATCAAGGACGCCCAGGAGCTCAGCCTGCTCGAGCTGGCGCAGGCACTCGAGCAGCTCACGATCACGGCACGCGATGGCAAGACGCAGCCGGCCGACATGGCGAACGGCACGGTCACGATCACCAATATCGGGTCGTACGGGATGGACACCGGCACGCCGATCCTCAACCCCGGGGAGGTCGGCATCGTGGCGCTCGGGGCGATCAAGCAGAAGCCCTGGGTGGTGGATGGCGAGGTGCGCCCGGCGTTCGTCACGACGGTGGGGGCGAGCTTCGATCACCGCATCGTCGACGGCGACGTGGCGAGCCGGTTCACGGCGGATGTCGCGAGCGTCCTGGAGGAGCCGGCCCTGCTGCTCGATTGAGTTTGACAATCATTCTCAATAAGAGATAGCGTCACGGGGTGCTCAAGCCCCCTGTCCGGTTCGCCCTCCCGTTCGTCGCGCTCGCGGTCGTGCTCTCCGGCTGCGGCGCGACCGAGCAGGCCGACGACGGCCTCATCCACGTCGTCGCCTCCACCAACGTCTACGGCGACATCGCGCAGAGCATCGGCGGCGACCGGGTCGAGGTGACCAGCATCATCGACGACCCCGCGCAGGACCCGCACCAGTTCGAAGCCAACGGCCGCGTGCAGCTCGCGCTGTCGCGCGCCGATGTGGTGATCGTCAACGGAGGCGGCTACGACGACTTCGCCACGCAGATGCTCGAGGCCTCCGGCAACGAGGATGCGGTGGTCATCACCGCGGTCGACGAATCGGGCTTCGACCCCTCGGCCGACGGCTTCAACGAGCACGTCTGGTACGACTACCCGACCGTCGAGGCGGTCGCCGGCACCCTGCTGCACACGCTGTGGGACCTCGACCCCGAGCACCGGGACTACTACCAGGGCACCACCGCCGGCTTCCTCGGCGACATGTCCGACCTCGAGGAGCAGGTCGCCGCCCTCCACGCCGCGACCGACGGGGTCGGCGTGGTCATCACCGAGCCCGTACCCGGCTACCTGTTGCAGGAGCTCGGCATGACGAACCTCACGCCGCCCGAGTTCAGCTCGGCCATCGAGGAGGACGCGGACGTTCCGCCCGCCCTGCTCCAGCGTGTGCTGAACCTGCTCGGCGACGGATCCGCCTCCCTGGTGGTCTACAACGCGCAGACCGGCGGCCCGCAGACGGATGCCGTGCTCGACATCGCGAGCGAGAACGGCATCCCGGCTATCGGCGTCACCGAGACCCTCCCCGAGGGGGCGCACTACGCGCCCTGGCAGGCGGGCTACCTCGACCTCATCCGGCAGGCGCTCGGCGCATGACCGATCCCGTCCTCTCGATGCGCGGCGCCGCCCTCACCCTGGGCGGTCGTGCGCTGTGGACGGGGCTCGACCTCGATGTCGCGCCGGGCGAGTTCGTCGCCGTGCTCGGCGCGAACGGCTCCGGCAAGACCAGCCTGCTCAAGGCGATCCTCGGCGAGCACACCCTCACCGCGGGGACCGCCGACTTCCTCGGCAACCCCGTCCGGCGGGGCGACCGGCGCATCGGCTACATCCCGCAGCAACGACGCCAGGATGACGGGGTCGCCCTGCGCGCGCGCGACCTGGTGCGCCTGGGCGTCGACGGGCACCGGTGGGGACCGGGCATCCCGTCGCCGCGCCGCCGCGCGCAGGTGGATGCGCTCCTCGACGAGGTGGGCGCCACCCACTTCGCGAAGGTGCCGGTCGCGGCGCTCTCCGGCGGTGAGCAGCAGCGGCTCCGGGTCGCGCAGGCTCTCGGTGCCGGCCCGCGCCTGCTGCTCTGCGACGAGCCTCTCGGCTCGCTCGATCTGCGCGCCCAGGCGGTGGTCAGCGATCTCATCGACCGCACCCGGCGCGACCGCGACGTGGGGGTGCTGTTCGTGACCCATGACGTCAACCCGGTGCTCGATCACGTCGATCGCGTGCTCTATCTCGCGGGCGGCCGGTTCCGCATCGGGACGCCCGACGAGGTGCTGCGCACCGAGGTGCTCTCGGAGCTGTACGGCTCACCCGTCGACGTGCTGCGCGCGCGTGGCCGCGTCGTCATCGTCGGCGCCCCCGACCAGAGCCACCACCAGGGGGAACACTGATGGACTGGTCGCAGCTCTTCGACTTCTCGGACTACGGCGCCCTCATCGTGCTGCTGCAGAACTCGCTCTGGGCGGGACTCGTGCTCGGCCTGATCGGCGGCCTCGTCGGCGTGTTCGTGATGACGCGCGATCTGGCGTTCGCGGTGCACGGCATCAGCGAGCTGTCGTTCGCCGGTGCCGCCGCCGGCCTGCTGTTCGGGGCGGGGGTCGTGCAGGGTTCGCTCGTCGGCTCCCTGATCGCGGCCGCGCTGATCGGGCTGCTGGGGACGCGGGCGCGGGATCGCAACTCGATCACCGCGGTGCTGATGCCGGCCGGTCTCGGCCTCGGCATCCTGTGTCTTGCTCTCTACCCGGGCCGGGCCTCCAACAAGTTCGGGCTGCTCACCGGGCAGATCGTCGCCGTCGACGACCCGCGGCTGGGCGAGCTGATCGCGATCGGCGTTGTCGTCATCCTGGGCCTGCTGGTGATCTGGCGGCCGCTGACCTTCGCGAGCGTCGACCCGGAGGTGGCGGTGGCCCGCGGCGTGCCCGCCCGCGCGCTGTCGCTGGTGTTCATGCTGCTGCTCGGTCTCGCGGTCGCGGTGGGCGTGCAGGTGGTCGGGGCGCTCCTGGTGCTGTCGGTGCTCGTCACTCCCGCGGCCGCCGCCATGCGCATCAGCTCGTCCCCGGTGTGGGTGCCGGTGCTCAGCACGGTGTTCGCGACGGTCTCGCTGGTGGGCGGCATCTTCCTCGCCCTCGGGGCGAGTGTGCCGATCAGCCCCTATGTGACGACGATCTCGTTCCTGATCTACGTGGTGTGCCGGGTCGTCTCGGCGGGTGGGGCCCGCAGGATGCGGCACCGGCGCGAGAGGCTGGCGGCGGCATGAGCGCGCGACGCAACACCTGGCAGCGGGAGGCCGTGCGCGAGGCCCTGGGCGAGACCGACGGCTTCGTCAGCGCGCAGGCCCTGCACGCCACCATGAAGGGCGCAGGCTGGGAGGTCGGGCTCGCGACCGTCTACCGGGCGCTCGCCGACCTGGCCACGGAGGGCGACGCCGACTCGCTGCAGCGCGAGGGCGAGAGCCTCTACCGCGCCTGCACGTCGGGCAGCCACCACCACCACCTGATCTGCCGGCGGTGCGGCTCGACCGTCGAGATCGCCGCGGATCCCGTGGAGATCTGGGCCCGCGACGTGGCCGCCGAGCACGGTTTCACCCAGCCGCAGCACGTCGTCGACGTGTTCGGGTACTGCGCGGACTGCTCGGCGCACCCGGAGGCCTGACGCCCGTCCCCGCGCGGACCGCCCGTCAACGGGGGGTGGTGGACCCGCCGGACCCCGGGCGTACCATCGGTGGCGAATCCGTCGGGTGGGGGCGGCCCTATCGCCCTGCAACCACACCCGGCGGCGGCAGATCAGGGGCCAGACATGGATGCTGTACTCGACGACGCGGACAGCGACGTCCGCCGCGCGCGACGCCGGTCGCGCATGATCCGCGCGATCCTGGCCGGGGGACTCGTCCTCGGCGTGGGGACCGCGGTCACCCTCGCCGCGTGGAACGACTCGGAGTTCGCCGCCGGGACGTTCACCGCCGGCGCATTCGACCTCCAGGGCTCGACCGACGGCACCACGTTCGCCGACCACCCGGTGGGAGGCCCGCAGACCCTCGGCTTCACCGTCGCGCCGGGAGCGATGTCGCCCGGCGACGTCGTGGTCGCGCCATTCGCCGTGCGCCTCGCGGCGGGCACCACCAACGACGCGGATGTCGTCCTGTCGGTGTCGACGACCGGCGCGACCACCGGGCTCACCTACGAGGTCGTCCGCACCGCATCGAGCACCTGCGCGGCAGGCACCGCGGACACCACGGGTACGTCGCTCATCACGGCGGGTACGGCGGTGACGACCGTGGCCGGACCGAACACGTTCAGCCTCACCAAGGGTGCGACGGTCGCAGTCCCGGGTACCACGCAATGGCTGTGCTTCAAGGTGACCGCGGACAACGCTCTCGTGCAGAGCCAGACCGGCACCGTCACCTGGCAGCTCACCGCCGCCTCGGTCTGACCTCGCGTCACGATGCCGGGCTCCCGCCTGCCCACGAGACCGCACGCATCCCTGCGGGTGCGCGCGGCGCTCGCGGGCGGCCTCGTGCTCGGCGTGAGCGCCGGCCTCACGGTCGCATCCTGGACCGACGCCGAGTACACCTCGAGCACCTTCACCGCCTCCGCCTTCGGCATGCAGTCGAGCGTCGACGGGGCCGCGTTCTCCAGCTCCGCGACGCTTTCCGCGAGCGTGTCGGGGCTGTATCCGTCAG
>JBFWWZ010000035.1:0-32838 GCA_050245915.1 Microbacteriaceae bacterium | reverse complement strand
GCGAGATTCAGTCGGCCTGCGTCCGCTCCACCGCATCGGTGAGCGGGTCGTACCGGAGGGTCGTCCCGTCGTCCAGCTGGACGATCGGGCGGCCCTCCAGCCAGGTCAGGGTCCAGCGCCAGGATGCGGTGTCGATGCCCGCGACCTCGGACTCGACCTCCGCGATGGCGGCGACCATCGCATCCGGCACCCGGTCGGGCGCGGCGGCGCCGACCGCCCAGCGGGTCCCGAGCTGCATCAGCCGAGCTCCTTCTCGTAGACCACCCAGCCGGCGCGGGTCGCGATCCGGTCGTACAGCAACTGTGCGGTCTCGTTGTCGGCCGCGGTGATCCAGCGGAACGTCCCGCCGCCTGCCGCGGTCGCGTCCGCGTACCCGCGTTCGATGAGGGCCCGCGCGACACCCGACCCGCGATGCTGCGGTGCGACGAACAGGTCGTCGAGGAACCAGCTGGGACCCGCGGTGAACGTGTCCGCCACGCGGCGGATGTGCGCGAAGCCGACGAGCTCGCCGTCGTCGACGGCGACGAGGGCCGACACCTCGTGCCCGGGGTCGAGCAGCCACCGCCAGACGCCGTCGAACACCTTGTCGGTGAACACGGTCTCGTAGAACACCCCGTACTCGCGGAAGAGCTCCCGCCAGGCGTCGTGGTCGGCGGGTTCGATCGGGCGGATCTCGGTCATGCGTCCAGCTTCTCGCGCGCGACCAGCAGCCGGTGCAGCTCCAGCCCGTCGTAGGCGGCCGAGGCCTCGGGTGTCGGGAAGCCGCACTCGTCGGTCGGCGCGTAGACCGGCGTGATGCGTTCGTCGGCGTAGTGGATCCAGATGATCAGCGGATCCGCCAGCTGCAGGGTGCACACCACGTCGTCCGGTCGCGCGGCATCCGCCATCGCGTACGCGTCGAGCAGGCCGGGGATGTCGTCGCCGGCGACCCGGTCGACGAACTCGACGATCTGCGGGGTGCCGTCCGGCGCGTCGTCGTACGGCGCCGTCGTGCAGACGTACACGCCGGTGACCTCGTCGAGCGGGATCGCGTCCGGGTCGTAGTGCACGGCCGAGACCAGCGGGCACTGCAGCTGCACGTGCGCGTGCGTGGCGGGAACCAGCGGGTAGATGCCGTCGCCGGGCGCCGTTCCCGGCCCGTTCGCTCCGGGCGCCGCCGTGAGGTACGGGCTCACCGCCCCTCCCGGGGACGGCGCGCATGCCGCCAGCGCGAGTGTCAGAACGACCGCCGCGACCGGCAGTCCGAGTCGTGTCGCCATAGCGTCATTCTGCGCCCGAACCGGCCTCCGGTGTCTCAGCGAGCACGATGTCGGTCACCGCGACCTCGTCCGCCTCGATCAGCGTGAGTTCGCCGATGCGCCCGACGGCCCGCAGGTCGTCGACCGCCTCGCTCAGGATGCCGGGGCCGGCGATCGTCGCCGACGTCACCTCGGTCTTCTGGCTGGCCTTGGCATCCGTCTTCGCCCGCCGGATCCCGATCAGGGCGGCGCTCGCCGCCGTCAGCACCCCGCGTGGGGCGCCGGCGTCGAGCGTCGGCCATTCGGCCAGGTGGATCGAGCTGTCATGCGTCCAGCGCCACACCTCCTCGGTGGCGAACGGGATCACCGGCGCGAGCAACCGCAGCATCACGTCGACCGCCTGCCGCAGCGCGAGCGCGGAGCTGGGGTCGCCCTCGTACGCCCGCTCTTTGACGAGCTCCAGGTAGTCGTCGCAGAAGGTCCAGAAGAACTGCTCGGTCACCTCGAGGGCGCGTGCGTGGTCGAAGTTCTCGTACGCGGTGGTCGCCTCGCGCACGACCACGGCGAGCTCGGCGAGCATGTCCGCGTCGAGCGGGTGGGTCACGGAGGTCGAGCCTGTCGAGACCTCCGGGAACGCGTAGACGAACTTCGCCGCGTTCAGCACCTTGATCGCGAGCCGGCGGCCGATCTTCATCTGCTTCGGGTTCTGCGGGTCGAAGGCCGCGTCGGTGCCCAGGCGCGACGACGCCGCCCAGTAGCGCACCGCATCCGAGCCATGCTCCTCGAGCATCGCGGCCGGGGTGACCACGTTGCCTTTCGACTTCGACATCTTCTTGCGGTCGGGGTCGACGATGAAGCCGGAGATGCCGGCGTGCTTCCAGGGGATCGCCCCGTGCTCGAGCTGCGCGCGCAGCACCGTCGAGAACAGCCAGGTGCGGATGATGTCCTGCCCCTGCGAGCGCAGGTCGTACGGGAACACCAGGTCGAACAGCTCGTCGTCGACCCCCCAGCCGCCGGCGATCTGCGGGGTGAGGCTCGATGTCGCCCAGGTGTCCATGATGTCGAGCTCGCCGATGAAGCCGCCGGGCCGTCCGCGCTGCGCCTCGTCGTAGCCGGGCGCCGGCGCGGACGACGGGTCCACCGGCAGCAGCTCCTCACCGGGGAGAATCGGCTGGTCGCGCACCGGCTCGCCGTCGGCGTCGAGCGGATACCAGACCGGGATCGGCACACCGAAGAACCGCTGGCGTGAGATCAGCCAGTCGCCGGTCAGGCCACCGACCCAGTTCTCGTAGCGGACCCGCATGAAGTCGGGGTGGAAGTCGATGGCGCGTCCCGCATCCACCAGCCGCTCGCGCAGCGCCTCGTCGCGCGCCCCGTTCGTGATGTACCACTGCCGGGTGGAGATGATCTCGAGCGGCTTGTCGCCCTTCTCGAAGAACTTCACCGGGTGGGTGATCGGCTTCGGCTCGCCGATCAGGTCGCCGGATTCGCGCAGCAGCTCGACGATCCGCGCCTTCGCGCTGAACACCGTCTTGCCCGCCAGCTCGGCGTAGGCCTCGGTGCCGCCGGGGGCGAAGAGCGGCGCCGCGGGCGCCTCGGGAAGCAGCCGCCCCTCGGCCCCGATCACCGCGCGGATCGGCAGGTCGAGCTCGCGCTGCCAGACGACGTCGGTCACGTCGCCGAACGTGCAGATCATCGCGATGCCCGAGCCCTTGTCCTGCTGGGCCAGGTGATGGGCCACGACGGGCACCTCCACCCCGAACAGCGGCGTGGTGACGGTGGTGCCGAAGAACGGCTGGTACCGCTCGTCATCGGGATGGGCGACGAGCGCCACGCAGGCGGGCAGCAGTTCCGGCCGGGTCGTCTCGATCTCGATCGTGCCGCCATCCGGCGTGTGGAACGAGACCCGGTGGTAGGCGGCGGGCTGATCGCGGTCCTCGAGCTCCGCCTGGGCGACCGCGGTGCGGAACGTGACATCCCACAGGGTGGGCGCGTCGGCCTGGTACGCCTCGCCGCGCTGCAGGTTGCGCAGGAACGCGCGCTGGGCGGCCAGCTGCGCCTCCGGCCCGATGGTGCGGTAGGTCAGCGACCAGTCGACGCTGAGCCCGAGGTCGCGCCAGAGCGCCTCGAACTGCTTCTCGTCCTCGGCGGTGAGCCGCTCGCACAGCTCGATGAAGTTGCGCCGCGAGATCGGCACCTGGTCGGCCGCCCTGCTCGACGCGTTGTCGCCGCCCTCCTGCGGGGGCACGTAGCCCTCGACGTAGGGGAGCGTCGGGTCGCAGCGCACCCCGTAGTAGTTCTGCACGCGGCGTTCGGTGGGCAGGCCGTTGTCGTCCCAGCCCATCGGGTAGAAGAGGTGCTGCCCGCGCATCCGCTGGAACCGCGCAGCCAGGTCCATGTGGGTGTAGCTGAAGACGTGGCCGATGTGCAGGCTGCCCGACGCGGTCGGCGGCGGGGTGTCGATGCTGAACACGGATGCCGCACCGGCGCCCAGCGCGGCCTGGCGGTCGAACCGGTGGGTGCCTTCGGCCTCCCACGCCTCGCCCCACTTGGCTTCGAGCCCTTCGAGGGCCGGCTTCTCGGGAATGGCGGACGTCATGATGCTCCGATTCGCTATGTGCGGCACCGTGTCGGTGGAGAGGTGCCTGAGTGTGGGGTCGTGCCGACCCTGCCCCGATTGTATTGCCCCACTACTGGGGAATGTGCGGCGAGAGCCTGTGCCCACATGCTGGCTTGATGTCGGATCGGTGGGGTGATCGACGTGCGGGATGGTCCGTGCGTGCGCGCATCCTGACGACCATCCTCACCGTCGCCGCCCTCGGCCTGATCGCCGCAGGCGGCACCGCGTTCCTGGTCGGACGGCAGACCGTGCTGGTCGGCATCGACGAGCGGCTCATCGAGCAGGTCGCGTCGGCGCGCCTGATCGCCCTCGGCGACGGCTCGTCCGGCGCCCGCTACGAGACGACGGCCGAAGGGCTGGAGGCGATCGTCGCGCAGGTGACCCCCGACCGGCACGCCGGCTCGCTCGGCATCCTCGACGGCCGTCCCGCCTACATCCCCGGCGTCGTCGCCTCGCTCGACGTGCCGACCTATCCGGCGTTCATCGACCGCATCCTGACCGAGGTGGCCGACGGCAGTGTGCGGGTCGGCACGGTCGAGACGCCCGAAGGCGATCTGCGGTACGTGGCAGCGCCTGTCGCGATCGACGATCACCGGGGCGTGTTCGTGATGGCGGTGGATGTCGGGGCCGAGCTGGGCGAGTTCGTCGCCGCCACCTGGGCCTACGTCGCCGTCGCCGCCGGGGTGATCGCCATCATCGGCCTCATCGGCTGGCTGGTCGCGGGACGGCTGCTCGCGCCCATCCGCAGGCTGCGGGTCGCCGCCGAGGAGATCACCGCCACCGACCGCACGACCCGGATCCCCGTCGTCGGCCACGACGATGTGTCGGAGCTCACCGCGACCGTGAACGACATGCTCGACCGACTCGACGCCGCGCTCACCGGACAGCGCCGGCTGCTCGACGATGTCCGCCATGAACTGAAGACGCCGATCACCATCGTCAGGGGTCACATCGAGTTGATGAATCCCGCTGACCGCGCCGACGTCGAGGCGACCCGGGCGATCGCGATCGATGAGCTCGACCGCATGTCGGGTCTCATCGACGAGATCGAGACCCTGGCCGAGAGCCGCATGCTCGTCACCCGCCGCGGCGGGATGCAGGCCGCCGAGCTCGCCGCCGAGGTGTTCGCCAAGTCCCGCGGCATCTCCGGTCATGCCTGGCGTTCGGTGATCACGTCGACCTCGACGGTCTCCGTCGACCGCCCGAAGATCGTGCAGGCGTGGCTGCAGCTGGTCGACAACGCGGCGAAGTACTCGCCGCGGGGCACGACGATCACCATCGGCTGCGTCGACTTCGAGAACACCGTGGAGTTCTGGGTCCAGGATGAGGGCCCCGGCATCCCGCCCGGCGCGGAGCTGGCGATCTTCGAACGCAACACCCGGGTTCACCCGGGGGAGGCATCCGGTTCGGGCCTCGGGCTGTCGATCGTCCGGTCGATCGTGACCGCTCACGCCGGCCGGGTCGCGGTGGCATCGTCCGGGGCCGGAACCCGGATCGGGTTCGTTCTGCCCGCGGTCCGGGTGCCGGAGCGGTCGGCGGTGCACGCATGACGACGATCCTGGTGGTGGAGGACGAGCAGCGGATCGCCAGCTTCCTGGAGCGCGGCCTGCGTGCGGCCGGCTTCGACACGGTGGTCGCCGCAGACGGGCGGGCGGGTCTCGAGCAGGCGCGGGTGCGCCGCCCCGATCTGATGCTGCTGGATGTCGGCCTTCCCGAACTGGACGGCTTCGAGGTGCTGCGCGCGTTCCGCGAGACGGACGCGTCGACGCCGGTGATCATGCTCACGGCCCGCACCTCGGGCACGGACACCGTGGCGGGTCTCACCGTCGGCGCGGACGACTACGTGCCGAAGCCCTTCAAGTTCGACGAGCTGCTCGCACGTATCCGGCTGCGGCTGCGTCGTGCTGGAGCCCAGGCGTCGGTGCTGAGCCACGACGACATCTCGCTCGATCTGCACGGGCACCGGGTGTCGGTGGGGTCGAGGTGGATCGAGTTGTCGGCGCGGGAGTTCGCGCTCGCGGAGGAGTTCCTGCGGCATCCGGATCAGGTGCTGAGCCGTGAGCACCTGCTGGCCAAGGTCTGGGGATACGACTTCGATCCCGGTTCGAACGTCGTCGACGTGTACGTGCGCTACCTGCGCTCGAAGCTCGGGGTGGATCGCATCGAGACGGTCCGCGGCCTCGGCTATCGCCTCGTCTGAGCTGCGGGCACACAGAAGCGGGCGCGGCCCCCGCCGCGCCCGCTGCACCCCGCTCCCGGTCGTCAAACCCGAACGACGCCGGAGATGATCGTGGTGTTTCTGTAATCCGTCGGCAACCCCCGTCGCCGCCGGAAATCTGTCAGTGTTTGTCCTTCTTGGCTTCCTTGTCGGCCTTGGCCTGCTCTTTCGCCTGCTTCTCGGCCTCCTTCGCCGCGTCTTTGGCGGCCTTGTCGGAGTTGCCCGAGTTGTTGCCGGGACCGGAGTTCGAGTTGTCCGGCTTGCCTGCGTTTCCCGAGTTCCCGTTGTCGCCGGAGTTCCCGTTCCCCGTGGCCGGATCGGCCGGGGTCGCGGGAGTGGCCGGCTCGCCGGCTTGCCCCGGATCGGCCGGAGTCGCGGGCGTCGCTGCCCCGTCCGGCCGGGTGTCGTTGCCGGTGACGATCCCGTCACCGATTGCCACGGGCTTCGGCGGGTTCGCCACGAGCGGCGCCCCTCCGATGACCGCCGTCAGCGCCGCCCCCGCGGACGCCTCCTGGCCTTCGACCGCGATCGCCTGGATCGGCTGCGCCTCTCCCGCGCTTTCTCCCGGCAGCATCGCGACCGCGACGGCAGCCGTGCCGATCGCCGCCACGACCCCGATGGTCATGGCGGTGAGCACGATGACGGCTACCGAACGCATGTCCACATCATGGGGGACCCTCGGCGTGCCCCGGCCGAGTATGAGATGACTCTCATGGACCCGCGCAAGCGGCAGAGAGCGCAGAGAAGCGGGGCCGCGCCCGATACGCGGCCCCGCTCGATGAACGAGGTGTCTCAGTCCTCGTCGCCTCCGCTGCTGGTGCCCCAGTTGATGTCGGTGAAGGTGACGTGCTTGCTGACCTTCTGGCCGTTGGAGCCGTAGATGGTGATGGTGGTGTCGAAGGTCTGGCGGTGGTTGCAGGGGAACTCGTAGCGCTCTCCGGGGCCTTTCGAGGCGGACATGTCGTTCTGGTTGCCGCTGGTGCCGACCTGGTAGCCGTTGTCGGCGGTGGCATCCTGGTTGCTCGGGGTCCAGTAGACGGCGGTCGCGTTGGCTGCGACCCAGGAGATCTGCGGCTGCGCCTTCTCGTCGGCGTTGCTGTCGCAGGCGACCTGCAGGTTCGCGGTGAAGCTGGTGAACCGCAGCGAGTCGTCCGTGCCGCTGCCGTCGCTGTCGCCGGAGCCGCCATCCGCCGGCTCATCGGTCGGCTCGGCGACCGGGGTCGCGGGGGTCTGCGAGGTCTGCGGTGTGGGGGCGCCGGCGTTGTCGTTGCCGCTGTTGCCGGCGTTGCCCTGACCGATGATGAAGAACACGAGGGCGACGATCACCAGCACCAGCACGGAGCCGACGGCGATCAGGGCGATGAGGAGCTTGCTCGGACCAGCCGCGCCCGCAGGGCCGGTCGGTCCCGTGGGGATCGGGGTGGTGGTCATGATGTGCCTTTCGTTCTTGCCGGAGTGCTGCGTCACTGTCGCGACGCGCGGGATGTGGTGCGGGGTTGACAGGTCGACGATATTTTTCGCGTCGCCCGCGATTCGTCGGTCGGATGACCGATCTCGGGAACGACGACGGCCCCGCGGAGGAACTCCACGGGGCCGTCGGCGCTCATCGGCTCAGTTGTTGAAGTTGACGTCCGTGATCGTGACCGACTTGCTCGCCTTGTGGCCGGCCCCGTCGACGACGGTGATCGTGTACTTGAGGGACTGGTTGCCGCACGCGTACTGGAACGGCGAATATCCGCTGGGGAAGCTCGACGCCGTGTCGCCGTCGAGCGGCAGGTTGTCGAAGAACGGCGCGGTCGAGGCGTCGCTCGTGTTGATGCCGAAGTAGACGCGTTCGCCGTTGGAGGTCGCCCAGCTGAAGAACAGGTCGATCTGACTCGGGTCGCCGTTCTTTCCGCAGAAGACCGTCGAGGTGCTCGCGCTGAACGAGTCCACCTTGACGGTCGGGGCGGGGGGCTGCTGCGGCTGCTGCTGCGGCGGTTCGGGCTCCTCGGTCTCTTCCGGGGTGGGCGTGGCGGAGGGGGTGTCGCTCGGCGTCTCACTCGGGGTGGCGGAGCTGATCGGAGCCGGACTCTCGGTCCCGATGGTCCCGGGCGTGCCGGTGGCGCGCCCGAGGAAGAACACGAGCACGATGATCGCGATCAGCAGCAGGATGCCGGCGATGATCAGACCGATCAGCAGTCCTTTGGATTTCTGCTTCTCCTCCTGCAGATCCTCCTGCACGTCGCCGGTGGCGATCTTCTGGGTGGGGGTGTCGTCGCTCATGTCGGCTGCTCTCTCTGAGTGGGTGACGTGTCGCTGGTGCGACGTTCGAGGATCCCTTCTGGGTTGACATCATAGAGCCGCGTACTTGTGCTAGTAGAAATAGAACAATAGGATGCCGTCATGCTCTTCCGCATCGACCCCGCTTCCGGCGTGGCGATATTCGATCAGCTCGCCGCATCCGTCCGTGGCGAGCTCGCCCGCGGGGGCCTGCGCGCCGGCGACCGGCTGCCCGCGGCACGCGAGGTCGCGGCCGCGCTCGACATCAACATCCACACCGTGCTGAAGGCCTACCAGGAGTTGCGCGACGAAGGCCTCGTCGACCTCCGCCGGGGCCGCGGCGCCGTCGTCACCGAGAACGCCGGAGTGTCCGCCGAGCTGATCGCCGCCGTCCGCGAACTCGTGGCCGATGCCCGGCGCCTCGGCGTCGCATCCGGCACGCTGACCGCCCTCATCCGAGAGGAATACACCGCATGAGACTCCCCATCCGCGTTGCCCTCGTCTCGCTGGTCGTGCCCGTCGCCGCCGTGTTCGTCGGCCTCGGGCTGCAGCTGGCGTGGCTGCCCGACCTGTCGCGCCAGATCGCCGTCCACTGGTCGGTCGACGGCCGCGCCGACGGATTCGGGCCCGCGTGGACGATGCCGCTGCTGACCCTGGTGGCCGGGCTCGGCATCCCGGCGCTGTTCACCGGCATCCTGATGCGCACCCGCACGCCCGCGGGGCTCACGGCGACGCAGAAGATCCTGGCGGTGGCGTCCCTCTTCGCCGGCACGTTCCTCGCCTACGCGGTCACGGCCTCGGTCGGGATCCAGCGTGAGAGCGCCGACCCGGCGCCGATCGCGGCGTTCCTCGGCATCGGTGCGGCCGCCGGTCTGGCGCTCGCGGTCGCGGGCTGGTTCGTCCTGCCGCGCTCGATCGCCGGTCGCACCACCCTCGACGCGGTGCCCGCCGTGCCGCTGGCGCCCGGCGAGCATGCGGTGTGGATCGGCACCGCCCGGTTCCGCACCGGAGTGCTGGCGCTGCTCATCGCGACGGTGGCGGTCGCGGCAGGGGCGGTGGCGTTCGCCGTCGCGCTCAGCGCACAGTGGTGGCTGATCGCCGTCCCGCTGCTGCTGCTCGCGATGCTGCTCGGAACCACCGTCTGGAACGTACGCGTCGACGACGGCGGCCTGACGGTGCGGGCCGCGCTCGGCTGGCCCCGCATCCACGTCCCGCTTGCGCAGGTCGCGGCGGCCGGGACCGTCGACCTGGTGCCGCTCGGCGAGTTCGGAGGGTACGGCCTCCGGCAGGGGCTGGGCGGGCGCACCGGCGTCGTCACCCGGTCGGGCGAGGCGCTCGAGGTGCAGCGCCGCGACGGCCGCGCGGTCATCGTCACGGTGGACGACGCCGCCACGGCCGCCGGGCTGCTGACCGCGCTCGCGGCGCGGCCGGTGACGGGTTAGACCGCTTCGATCGGCTCCGTGCGCGTGCGCGCGACGAACGCGGACACCGCGGTGATGATCGAGATCGCCGCGAGCACGATCGCCGGATGCCACCAGGCGTTCGCGACGGCCTCGCCGAACGCGTAGGTGAGCGGCAGCAGGAATCCGGAGATGATCGCCGCGATTGCGTACGCGAACGCGATGCCGGAGTAGCGGATGCGCGCACCGAACAGTTCGGCGAGCAGCCCGCCGAGAGCCGCCCAGCTCATCGTCGGCAGGATGCCGCCGATGATCATCATCCCGACCAGCACCGCGAAACTCGCCGACTGCAGCAGGAAGTAGATCGGGAACGCGACGATCAGCGTGCCGATCGCGCCGATGAACACGACCTTCCACGAGCCGATGCGGTTCGCCCACACCCCGAACAGCGGGATCGTCACCAGCTGCAGCAGGCCGCCGATGGTGACGGCGAGCAGCAGGTCGTTGTAGGCGTAGCCCAGTTGCGCGGCGCCGTATTCGAGCGTGTAGCTGTTCATCAGCGAGTACGACCCGATGCCGAGCAGTGCCGCGCCGATCGCCAGGATCAGCGCCAGCGGCTTGGTACGGAACACGACGGCGAGCGGCACGCGCTCGCGCTTGCCCTCGGCCAGCACCTCTTTGAAGACCGGGGTCTCGTCGATGCTGATCCGCAGCCACAGCGACACGAGCAGGAACGGGATCGCCGCGAGGAACGGCACGCGCCAGCCCCATTCGAGGAACGCGTCGAAGCCGATCGCGACCGGCAGCAGCAGGTAGAGCAGCGCGGTGATGATCGAGCCGATCGGCGACCCGAGCTGCGGGAACGCGGCGTAGAACGCGTGGCGCTTGCCGCCCGCCGACTCGGTCGCCAGCAGGATGCCGCCGCCCCACTCGCCGCCGAGCGAGAAGCCCTGGATGAGGCGCAGCGTCACGAGCAGGATCGCTCCGACCCAGCCGGCCGCCGCGTACGTCGGCAGCACGCCGATCAGCCCGGTGGCGACGCCCATGATCGTGATGGTGATGATCAGCGTGCGGCGGCGCCCGATCCGGTCGCCGAGGTGGCCGAACACGATCGCGCCGAGCGGACGCGCGACGAAGCCGAGCGCGTTGGTGAGCAGTGCGGCGAGGGTCCCGCCGAAGGCGCCGAGCGGCTCGAAGAAGAGCGGCCCGAGGAACAGCACGGACAGGTAGCTGAACACGTAGAAGTCGTAGGACTCCAGCGATGTCCCGATGAGCGATGCCCAGAGCACCTTGATCCGCGAGCGCGGGGTGAGGTCCTGGACCGTGGGAGACGTGGTTGGCACTTTGCCACTCTCGGTTGTGGTCACGTTGCACGACCCTAGCGCTGCGGTGCAGGGCGCGCTGGCCCGCGAACCCGCACCGCATCCCGAGCCCCTAGAATCGGAGGACAGACAGTGATCCGGCCATCACCGGGGAGTCTCCGGAAGAACGGGTACGTGTCTCATGAGATGCGCGCCTCACTAGAACCGGAACCGAATGAAGTGGCGGGGCTGCGGCTCCGCAATCGAGGTGGTACCGCGGCTCACGTCGTCCTCGGGTGAGATTCCCTGAGGAGTGAGATGTACCCGCAGATCCCCGCATCGCCGGACTTCCCGGAGATCGAGCGCGGCATCCTGGCGTTCTGGAAGAAGGACGACACCTTCCGCGCCAGCGTCGAGCAGCGCGACGGCTGCGAAGAGTGGGTGTTCTACGACGGCCCGCCGTTCGCCAACGGGCTGCCGCACTACGGGCACCTGCTGACCGGGTACGCGAAAGACCTCTTCCCGCGCTTCCAGACCATGCGCGGCAAGCAGGTGGTGCGCCGGTTCGGCTGGGACACCCACGGCCTGCCCGCCGAGCTCGAGGCGATGCGCCAGCTCGGCATCACCCAGAAGCACGAGATCGAAGACATGGGGATCGGCGCCTTCAACGCGAAGGCGCGCGAGTCGGTGCTGCACTACACCGCCGAGTGGGAGGAGTACGTCACCCGCCAGGCCCGCTGGGTCGACTTCGAGAACGACTACAAGACCCTCGACATCACGTTCATGGAGAGCGTGATCTGGGCGTTCAAGCAGCTCTACGACAAGGGCCTCGCGTACGAGGGTTTCCGCGTGCTGCCGTACTGCTGGAACGACGAGACCCCGCTCAGCAACCACGAGCTGCGCATGGACGACGACGTCTACAAGATGCGGCAGGACCAGTCGGTGACGGTCACGTTCCCGCTGGTCGGCGAGCTCGCCGAATCGCTCGGGCTCACCGGGGTCGAGGCCCTCGCCTGGACGACCACCCCGTGGACCCTCCCGACGAACGCCGCGCTCGCGGTCGGCCCCGACATCGACTACGCGGTCGTCCGCTCCGCGGACGGCGTGCACGAGTACCTGCTCGCCGAAGACACCATCGGCGCGTACCTCAAAGAGCTCGGCTACCCGACGAGACAGGATGTCGTGGTCGCCTCGACCCTGAAAGGCGCGGCGCTCGCGGGGGTGCGCTACGACCCGCTGTGGGACTTCTATCTCGACGAGTTCGGGGAGCACGCGTTCCAGATCCTCGTCGCCGACTATGTCGCCACCGGTGAAGGCACCGGAATCGTGCATCAGGCGCCGGCGTACGGTGAAGACGACCAGGTGACCTGCGCCGCGGCGGGCATCCCCGTCATCCTGTCTCTCGATGACGGCGGGCGGTTCCTCCCGAGCGTGCCCGCGGTCGCCGGGCAGCACTGGTTCGACGCGAACAAGCCGCTGACCGGGATGCTGAAAGAGCAGGGTCGGCTGTTCCAGCAGCGGTCGTACGAGCACAGCTACCCGCACTGCTGGCGGTGCCGCAACCCGCTGATCTACAAGGCGGTGGCCAGCTGGTTCGTGCGCGTGCCCGAGTTCCGCGACCGGATGAGCGAACTCAACCAGGAGATCACCTGGGTGCCCGAGAACGTGAAAGACGGCCAGTTCGGCAAGTGGCTCTCGAACGCCCGCGACTGGTCGATCAGCCGCAACCGGTACTGGGGCTCGCCGATCCCGGTGTGGAAGAGCGACGACCCCGCCTACCCGCGCGTCGACGTGTACGGCTCGCTCGACGAGCTGGAGCGGGACTTCGGCGTGCGTCCCGACGACCTGCACCGTCCCGTCGTCGACGAGCTCACCCGGCCCAACCCCGACGACCCCACCGGGAAGAGCACGATGCGTCGCATCCCGGACGTACTCGACGTGTGGTTCGACTCCGGGTCGATGCCGTTCGCGCAGGTGCACTACCCGTTCGAGAACCGGGAGTGGTTCGAGTCGCACAGTCCCGCCGACTTCATCGTCGAGTACATCGGGCAGACCCGCGGCTGGTTCTACCTGCTGCACGTGCTGTCGACCGCCCTGTTCGACCGGCCCGCGTTCACCAACGTGCTCAGCCACGGCATCGTGCTCGGCAACGACGGCCAGAAGATGTCGAAGTCGCTGCGCAACTACCCCGACGTGTCCGAGGTCTTCGACCGCGACGGGGCGGATGCGATGCGCTGGTTCCTGATGTCGAGCTCGGTGATCCGCGGCGGCAACCTCATCGTCACCGAGGAGGGGATCCGCGCCGGCGTGCGCGAACTGCTGCTGCCGCTCTGGAGCACGTACTACTTCTTCACCCTGTACGCCAACAGCGCGGGCGACGGCGGGTACACCGCGACCCGCCGCACCGACAGCACCCACGTGCTCGACCGCTACCTGCTGGCGAAGACCGGCGAGGTGCTCGAGCAGGTCACCGGGCACCTCGACGACCTCGACAGCCCGTTCGCCGCGAACGCGCTGCGCGACTTCGCGGACGTGCTCACCAACTGGTACGTGCGGCGCAGCCGCGACCGGTTCTGGGGCGGCGACGACCGCGACGCGTTCGACACCCTCTTCACGGTGCTCGAGACGGTGTGCCGGATGGCGGCACCGCTGCTGCCGCTCGTCACCGAGGAGATCTGGCGAGGCCTCACCGGCGGGCGCAGCGTGCACCTCGAGGACTGGCCCGACGCCGCGGAGTTCCCGAGCGACCCGCAGCTGGTCGCCGCGATGGACCGGGTGCGCGACATCGCGTCCGCCGGGCTGGCGCTGCGCAAGGCCCGTTCCCTGAGGGTGCGGTTGCCGCTGGCGCGGCTGACCGTCGTGACGACGTCGGCCGGTCTCGAGGACTTCCGCGACATCCTGAGCGACGAGCTGAACGTGAAGTCGGTGGTGCTCGAGCAGCTGACCGACTCGAGCCTCGCCGACCACGGCATCACCCGGCGCCTGTCGGTGAACGCCCGTGCCCTCGGCCCGCGCATCGGCAAAGACGTGCAGCGCGTCATCCAGGATGCCAAGAACGGCCTCTGGTCCCTCGCCGGGGATGAGGTCGTCGTCAACGGCACCCCGCTGGTCGAGGGGGAGTACGAACTGGTCATGGAGGCCGCCGATGCGGAGAGCGCGATCGCGTTCCTGCCGGACGGCGGCTTCATCGTGCTCGACACCACCCTGACGCCCGAGCTCGAGGCGGAGGGCGTCGCACGCGATGTGGTGCGCGCGGTGCAGCAGGCGCGCAAAGACGCCGGGCTCGAGGTCAGCGACCGGATCGCGCTCACCATGTCCGCCGATGCGGCGACGGTCGCCGCGATCGAGGCGCACCGCGACCTGATCGCGTCGGAGACGCTTGCCACCGCCCTCCAGGCCCGCGAGGCTGAGGGGGAGATGAGCATCCAGGTGGAGCGCGCGTGACCGACGACGACGTCGCCGGCTCGGCGGAGGACTGGCGGGAGGCCGCGGAACAGGTCTATCGCGAGCTGCTCGACCGGGTCGGCGAGGCGAACATCCGTCCGCGCCTGGAACCGACCCGCCGCGCCGCCGAACTGCTCGGCGACCCGCAGCGGTCGGCGCCCGTGATCCACATCACCGGCACGAACGGCAAGACGTCGACGAGCCGGATGATCGAGTCGCTGCTGCGCGCCGCCGGCCTGAAGCCGGGTCTGCTCACCAGCCCTCACCTGGTGCGGCTCAACGAGCGGATCATGATCGACGGCGAGCCGATCGGCGATGAGGCCCTAGCTCGCAACTGGGATGACATCCTGCCCTACCTGCTCATCGTCGACACCGAGCTGGAGGCGGCCGGTGAGGAGCCGCTGACCTTCTTCGAGGCCCTCACGGTGCTGGCGTTCGCCGCCTTCGCCGACGCGCCGGTCGATGTGATCGTGCTCGAGGTGGGCATGGGCGGCGAATGGGATTCCACCAACGTCGCCGACGGTCAGGTCGCCGTCTTCACCCCGATCGCGCTCGACCACATGGCGCGCCTCGGCAACACGATCGCCGAGATCGCGCGCACCAAGGCCGGCATCATCAAGCCCGCCGCGACCGTCGTCACCGCGATGCAGTCGCTCGAGGCGCTCGACGAGCTGAAGGCCGCCGCACAGCAGTTCGAGGCGCAGGTGAGCATCGAGCGGGTCGATTTCGCCGTCGAGTCCACGACCGTCGCCGTCGGCGGCCAGGTGGTGGATCTGCGCGGCCGCGCCGGCCGTTACGAAAGCGTCTACCTCCCGCTGTACGGCGATCACCAGGCGCAGAATGCGGCGGTCGCCGTCGCCGCGGTCGAGTCGTTCCTGGGCGACGGCACCCGCGCCCTCGCACAGGATGTGGTGGCCGACGGGCTGGGCGGCGTCACCTCCCCGGGGCGCCTGCAGCTGGTCGGCGTCGAGCCGACGGTGCTCGTGGATGCCGCCCACAACCCGCACGGCGCCTCCGCCCTCCGCGACGCGCTGACCGAGTACTTCGACTTCGACGAGTGGGCCGTCGTGCTCGGCGTGCTCGCCGACAAAGACGCACAGGGCATCGTCGCGGAGCTCGCGCCGATCGCCAGCCGGTTCGACGTCACCCGGTCCACCTCCGATCGGGCGATCGGCGTCGGCGACCTCGTCGCCATCGTCGAGCGTGAGGCGAGCGGCGGCGTCGAGCCTCACGGCAGCCTCGCCGACGCGGTGGATGCCGCGCGCGCCTGGGCGTCCGAGTCGCCGCGCCGCGCGGTCGTGGTCACCGGCTCGATCACCCTGGTCGGCGACGCCATCCAGCTCGCCGAATCGGAGGGCTGGAAGTGAGCGGGTCGGGCGGCGCGAAGCGCGTGTCGAGACAGCGCTCCGTCACCGAGTCGCTGCTGTCGATCGTGCTCGGGATCGAGGCGTTCGTGCTGTTCTTCGCCGGTCTGGTCGCCTTCGGCCTGAAGGTGCTCGAGCCGGCCTTCCCGGCCTGGGTGGCGCTTCCCGCGGCCGGCGTGCTCATCCTGCTGCTCGTCGCCACCACGGCGGTGCTGCGTTTCGCGTGGGGGAGGGCGCTCGGCTGGGTGCTGCAGGCTGTGCTCATCGCCCTCGGCATCCTGCTGCCCATGATGTACGTCGTCGGCGGCGGTTTCGCGCTGCTCTGGATCTTCTGCTTCACCCGCGGCCGTCGCATCGACGCGTCGCGCGCCACGACCCCCCAAGGAGAGAGCTGATATGGCCGTCGAAGAGACCCTCGTGATCGTCAAGCCGGACGGCGTGGCGCGCAACCTGACCGGCGAGATCCTGCGCCGGATCGAGGCGAAGGGCTACCAGCTGGTCGACATCCGGATGCTCCAGGCGGACCGCGAACTGCTCGCGCAGCACTATGCGGAGCACGAGGGCAAGCCGTTCTACGAGCCGCTCGTGGAGTTCATGCAGTCCGGACCGGTGGTGGCCATGCGCATCGCCGGGGACCGCGTGATCGAGGGCTTCCGCGCGCTGGCGGGCACCACCGATCCCACGTCGGCGGCACCCGGCACCATCCGCGGCGACCTCGGGCGCGACTGGGGGCTCAAGGTGCAGCAGAACCTGGTGCACGGCTCCGACGCGCCCGAGTCGGCAGAGCGCGAGCTCGCGCTCTGGTTCGCCTAGCCGCTACTGCGCGGGAGTCGTCGCCGTCGGCGTCGGGGTCGGCTGCTCGCTCACCGAGATGTGGCTCTGGATGAACTGGAGCACGTCGACGCTGCGGTCCCAGACCTCGCCGTTGACGACGACGGTCGGCGTGGACAGGCCGGTGGCGCCCGCGGCCCACAGGGACTCATCGCGCGTCGCCCGGTCGGTCGCCGCGGTCACCCACGGCCCGAAGCTCTCGTCTTCGATGCACTGATCGACATCCGCGTCGTCGAGGCCGGCGCTGTGCACCACGTCGACGATCTCGGCGTTCGTCAGGCCGGTCGTCCCCTCTTGCGGTTGCTGCGCGTACATCGCGGCCATCACGTCGAGGAAGCTGTCGGGAGCCAGGTCGGCGACGCAGGCGGCCACGTTGTTCGACCGCGAGGAGTACCGCGATCCCGCGTACGAGCGGTCGAGGATGGCGATCGGATGCACCTCGAGGGTCGCGAGACCCGAGGCGACGATCTGCGCGATCGTGGTCGAGTAGGTCTCTTCGAAGCTCTTGCACGCCGGGCACGAGAAGTCGACGTAGGTGACGATGTGCGCCAGGCCGTCGTCATCGGGCTCGGTCGGGGTCGGCTCGCCGCTCGGCGGGATCGCCCCCGTCTGCACCGGTGTCGCGGCACCGTCCTGGCCGGTGAACAGGATGCCGTCGCTGATCATGTTGCGCGGGCCCGCCACCGACTGCGGCGCCGGCGCGTTCACGACGAACGCCCAGATCACACCGGCGGCGATGGCGAGCACCGCCACGGTGGAGACGGTGGGCACAAGCCAGCGCAGCATCCGGTCTCGGCGCTTCTGCTTCTCGCGCTGGATGCGTGCGGCCTCACGTGCGGCCTCACGTCGCTGGTTCTTGGTCTGTCGCTCTTCGGGCACGGCTCGGAGTTTATCTGCCGCTCACCCGAAGAATGCCCGGAGGATGTCCAGGCGCAGCTGTGCGAGCACCGCCACCACGAGGTAGCACGCCACGGTGATCGGCACGACCCAGGGCATCAGGGCGTGGCCGACCCGGCGGAGCGGCTCGCCGAACACGCCCTCGGCGGCGTTGCGGAACGTCACCACCCAGAACAGCGGGATGGTGACCGACCAGACGAGCATGCACCACGGGCAGAGCGTGCCGAGCACGTAGACGCTCTGCGAGATCAGCCAGATGACGAAGGCGAGAGCGCCGGCCACGCCGATGTTGAACGCGATCCAGAACCAGCGGGCGAAGCGGGCGCCGGCGAGCAGGCCGACGCCGACGGCGATCGGCGCGACGAACCCGCCGAGGCCGATCAGCGGGTTGGGGAATCCGAACACCGCCCCCTGCCAGGAGTCGAGGTTCTTGCCGCACTGCACCAGCGGGCTGAAGTTGCAGTCGAGCGCGGCCTCCGGATCGGCGAGGAGGGCGAACTTGTCGAGGGTGAGCGAGAACGCCGCCCACCAGCCGAGCACCCCCACGACGATGAGGAAGACGGAGAGCGCCCAGGGGCGGCGCGCGGCGGTGTCTGGTGCGGTCATGGGCCGATTATCCCAATCCCCGTGCGATAATCGGTTCAGCCAATCGGGCCGCGCCCGATCAGGCATCACATGAAGCTTTACGGGGGCAGTGCCCACCCGGCACATCCCCGGCCGCGAGTGCATCGATTCTGCACCGCGTCGCATAGCCAGTTTGCGAACCGTAGTGACAGTACGGGCGCCGTGACAGGGCGCAACGGCCGCCGACGGCCGGACAGCACAGGATTAGCGGGGGCCGCGCGAGCGCACCGCCGCACGAGAGTACCCGGTGGGCAGCGCGGCCGCCCAGCCGGATGAGGAGCCAGAAATGGCCAGCGATTCAGAGAACCTGCCCGCGAACGACGAGGCTCCCGCGAAGGCCCCGCGCCGCCGCACCTCGGCACCGAAATCCGCGGCCACGGCCGTCAGCGCGACCAGCGCGACCGGTGTCGAGCTGACCCCCGACGCCGCGGAGGCGAAGCCCAAGCGGGCCGCGAAGCCGAAGGCCGAGAAGGCGGCGAAGGCGCCGAAGGCCGCGAAGGCGACCGCAGCCGGAAAGGCCGCGGAGCCCGCTGCCGCCCCCGCGTCGCCGTTCGCCGTCATGTTCCAGGCACCCGACCTGCCGACGCCCGTGCCCGGTGCGATCGACGACTCCGAGGCCGGCGGCACCGCACGGCGCCGGTCCCGTCGCCGTTCAGGCGAAGGGCCGCGCGACGGCGAGGACGCCCCCAACACGACGGTGCGCGTGCGTCAGCCGCGCAAGCAGCCCGAGCCGATCACCGAGCCGCAGCGCGTCAAGGGCTCCACGCGGCTCGAGGCCAAGAAGCAGCGCCGGCGTGACGGGCGCGACGCCGGACGCCGTCGTCCCGTGATCACCGAGGCCGAGTTCCTCGCACGCCGCGAGAGCGTCGACCGGGTCATGGTGGTCCGCTCCAAGTTCGGCCGCATCCAGATCGGCGTGCTCGAAGACGGCGTGCTCGTCGAGCACTACGTCGCACGCGCCGCCGACGCCAGCCTCATCGGCAACGTCTACCTCGGCCGGGTGCAGAACGTGCTCCCGAGCATGGAGGCGGCCTTCGTCGACATCGGCCGCGGGCGCAACGCGGTGCTGTACTCCGGCGAGGTCGACTGGGATGCCGCCCAGGCCGCGGCGGAGAGCGACGGCAACAAGGGCCAGCAGGCCCGCCGCATCGAGCTCGCGCTCAAGCCGGGCGACAAGGTGCTCGTTCAGGTGACCAAGGATCCCGTCGGCCACAAGGGCGCCCGCCTCACCTCGCAGGTCTCGCTCCCGGGCCGCTACCTGGTCTACGTGCCGAACGGCTCGATGAACGGCATCAGCCGCAAGCTGCCCGACACCGAGCGTGCGCGCCTGAAGAAGATCCTCAAAGAGGTGCTGCCCGACGACGCCGGCGTGATCGTCCGCACCGCCGCCGAAGGCGCCACCGAAGAGCAGCTCACCCTCGACGTCAACCGCCTCACCACCCAGTGGGCCGAGATCAGTCACGCCGTCGAGACCCAGCAGGCGCCGGCGCTGCTGCACAGCGAGCCCGATCTGCTGATCAAGATCGTCCGCGATGTGTTCAACGAGGACTTCCAGAAGCTGGTCATCGAAGGTGACGACGCGCTCGAGACCATCTCGTCCTATGTCACCGCTGTCGCGCCCGACCTCGCCGACCGCCTGGAGAAGTACGAGAACGAGGTCGACTCGTTCGACCAGTACCGCATCTCCGAGCAGATCGAGAAAGCGCTCGACCGCAAGGTGTGGCTGCCCTCCGGCGGCTCGCTGATCATCGACCGCACCGAGGCGATGACCGTCATCGACGTCAACACCGGCAAGTTCGTCGGCTCCGGCGGCAACCTGGAGGAGACGGTCACCAAGAACAACCTGGAGGCCGCGGAAGAGATCGTGCGCCAGCTGCGGCTGCGCGACATCGGCGGCATCATCGTCGTCGACTTCATCGACATGGTGCTCGAATCCAACCGCGACCTCGTGCTGCGCCGGCTGGTGGAATGCCTCTCGCGCGACCGCACCAAGCACCAGGTCGCCGAGGTCACCTCGCTCGGTCTCGTGCAGATGACCCGCAAGAAGCTCGGCCTCGGGTTGCTCGAGTCGTTCAGCGAGAACTGCGAGGTCTGCGCCGGTCGCGGCATCATCGTGCACCACGAACCGGTGTTCAAGCACCGGCCCGCGCAGGCCGAGACCGGGGACCGCGGCCCGAGCGGCGGCTCCTCGCGCGGCCGGCGCGGCCGCGGTGGCTCGGGAGGCGGCACCACCGCCCCGAAGAACGGTCTCGGGTCGGCGGGCACGCACGCCATCACCGAAGACGTGCGCAACGCGCTCGCGCAGATCGCGAAGAGCACCGTCCCGCACACCGACACCGCGTCGATCACCGTTCCCGAGGTCGAGCCGACCGTGGCGGAGCAGGCGGTCGGTGCGGCCGCCGAGGCCGCTGTCGAGATCCTCGACATCCCGGTCGCGAAGGCCCCGCGCGGTCAGCGCAAGATCAGCACGCAGGACGCGGAGCAGATCCTGGGCTCGGTGCTCGAGGCGCTGCCGGAGCCGTCGCAGCCCGGAACGGGCCGCAGCCGCCGCTCGCGCCGGGCCGGCAGCGCCGGAGCCGTCGTCACGCCGGAGACCCCGGACTCGCCGGAGTAACGCCTCCGACGCCCGCGCGCCGTAGCCTAAGGTCACTCTGTGACAGGCACGCGAGAGTGGGGCCCGGAGGTGCGATCGGGTGCGGCGCGCGTGCCGAGCCGCACGTACCTTGTCGTGGGTCTGGCGATTTTGGTGTGCATCACCGTCGCGCGAATCGTGTCACCCGTCCCGCCGGGGGTTCTCCCGGACCGCGTGCAGGACGGCATCACACTCGCACTCAGCGTTCTCGTGGAATCGATGCCGTTCGTCGTGCTCGGCATCGTCCTGTCGATCGTGGTGCGCGTCTGGCTGCCCGAGGCATGGATTGTCCGAGCGCTCCCGCGGACGCCGTGGCTGCGCCGCGTGGTGGTCTCGTTGATCGGCATGTTCTTGCCGGTGTGCGAATGCGGCAACGTTCCTCTCGCGCGCGGCCTCATGGTACGAGGGCTGACGGTCGCCGAGTCGATGACGTTCCTCTTTGCGGCTCCGATCATCAACCCGATCACGATCGTGACCACGCACCAGGCATTCGGGTTCGACGACGGCATCCTCGTCGCCCGGCTCGCGGGCGGTTTCGTGATCGCGAACCTGCTCGGCTGGGTGTTCAGTCGGCATCCGGACCCCGACCAGCTGCTCACCCGTCGATTCGCGGACGAGTGCCGGCTACCTGCTCACGCCGAGGAGGGTTCCCGGATGGACCGCAGTATCCGGTTGTTCGGGCGTGAGTCGGCGGCTCTGCTGCCCGCCCTGTTCGTCGGCGCGCTCGCCGCCGCACTGGTACAGACGGCGGTGCCGCGCAGTGTGCTCGTCGCGCTGGGGTCGGATCCGGTGTGGTCGATCGTGGCGATGATCGGCCTCGCGTTCGTGATATCCGTCTGCTCGAACGTCGACGCGTTCTTCATCCTGCCGTTCGCGAGCACCTTCTTGCCGGGGTCGATCGTGACGTTCCTTCTGTTCGGCGCGATGCTGGACATCAAGATGATCGCCCTGCTACGCACCACGTTCACGACCCGCACCCTGGTGCAACTGGTGGCGATCATCGTGCTCGCCTCCGCTGCAGTCGGATGGCTGGTGAACCTTGTGGGCTGAGTTCTGTCGCTGGCGCGGCGTCCTGCTGATCGGCGTGATCTCGGTCGGCACCATCTGGCTCGGTGTCACGGGACAGCTCGTGCTGTACATCCACCCGCGCTACGTGGTCTTCACGATCACCATGGCTGTGATCGCGCTCGGATTCGTGATCGCCCACGTCGCCATCTCCGGTCGCGAACACGTCGATAGCGATCACGACCGCGACCACGACGATGACGTCCGCGAGCGGCCGTTGCAGCGCGTACTCTCGCTCGGCGCGCTCTTCGTCGCCGCGGTCATAGCCGTGGCCGCAGTCGTCTTGCCACCGGCTACCTTGTCGGCGGCCACGGCGACACAGCGAGATGTCACCTCGTCGCAGGCCGACCTCCAGGCCGCATCGCTCGCTGACGCCGCCGCCGCCGACGGACCCACGTTCAGCCGCTACACCGTCGTCGAATGGTCGTCGATTCTCGCTCAGACAAGTGATCCGGTGTTCTATGCCGGCAAGCCCGTCGATGTGATCGGTTTCGTGACCCCGGATCCCGTCGCGGATGACGTCTTCTTCGTCACGCGCTTCACGATCACCTGCTGTGCGGTGGACGCTCAGCCGATCGGCGTGCCGGTGTATATGCCGGGCTGGTCGTCCACCTTCCAGCCCGGCGATTGGGTGGAGGTGACTGGCGAGTTCGCCTCGAATCGAAGCAGCGCCAGCCCCGCGCCGCTCGCGGTTGCCCCGTCGGGGGTGATCGGTGTCGACGAGCCCAGTGAGCCCTACCTCTACTGACGGCGGCCGGAGATTCCGCCGCGGCCTCATCGGTGCGATCGTCTGTCTCGCGGTCGCCTGCGCAGGATTCGGGACCGCGTCCGTGATGCAGGGGCCCCGCGTCGAAGGCGCTCAGGTTGACATCCAAGCGGCCATCGTCGCGCCGGCATCACTGCGAATCGTGTTCCATGAAGCCGTGGCGCCACTGGGGGATGCCGCCGTGACCGTCACGCCCGACACCCCCGTCACCGTCCAGCAGGACCGCGACGTCGTTCTGGTGCATTTCGACTCGGCCCTGGAGTACGACACCTCCTATCACGTCCACATCGCCGGCGTGCGGGCAGCCGCCGGAGGCGCGACCGTCGACGTGGACCAGGTCGTGCGGACGCCGCCGCTCCAGCTCACCTGGTTGGAGCGTGCGGCGAGCGGGGACCGCATCGTGACCGCGACGCCGGGGTCCGAACCGGGAGTGGTGTACTCCGGGAATGGGATTCAGGACTTCCTGCCGATCGACGCGGCGGCGATGCTGGTCGTCACCGGGGGCGGCGGCACGAGTCGCGCGTCGATCGTCGCGATCGACGGCAGTTCGAACTCCGAAGAGCTGGAGTCGCCCGGCGGGACTCCCGGCTGGATCGGGAACCTGCAGAGCGCCGGCACCGACGTTCTCTACACCTTTTCGAGCAGTACGTCGGACCCGAGCACCTCGGTGCCACTGTTCGACCACGCGCTCTTCCGGGTCGATCTCACCGGGAACCATGTTCCCGAGCTGGTGACGGGCCTGGGCGGTGGAGCGCTTGCCGTCGACGCCATCATCCCGATCCCGGGAACGTCAGCTGCCTACGTCCACACGCGTGGCGGCGACATCCTCCGCTACGAATCCGGGTCGACGGAGCCCCCCGCGTTGGTGGCCCGGTATGCGGAGCTGGTCGCACTGGCAGGCGACAGACGGCGGCTCTCCGTGACCGACACTCTGGGTCCGCTGATCTACGACCTCGACACCGGCGCCGAGACCCGCGTGCAAGGATCGCCCTCGGTCACCACGGGCGTACCGCCCTACATTGCCGACGTGGTGCCGGTCCGCGACGGGCGTCGGATCGAGAGGGCTGTCGTCCCGAACCTGGATTTCACGGCGTTCGACAGCTTCATCGCCATCGACGACGGAGCATCGTCGTCGATGCTGTTCCGTACCGCCGACCCGGCGGGTGACGTGCTCCGCTACCAGGTCACGCCGAACGATCGCTATCTCGTGGCCGAGGTATCGCCGGCAGGCGACTCCCCGAGTGTCAGCGACGGCTACGCGGTCGAAGCGCGTCCCCGTGACGTCACCCTGGTGGTCATCGACATCTGGGCAGGCACGTTGGTCGCCGAATGGCCGGGCTTGCTCGCGCGCTGGTGAGCGTCCCCGCTCACCGCTTGTCGACCTGCCGGACGCGCAGTCCGGCGGCCTGCAGACGGCGCAGCAGCTCCCGCCCGGTGACCGGGACGGCGCCCTGCGCGATGAGCGCCTCGCGACGGTGGATGGGGTAGTCGTAGTGGTCGTTGTCGAACCCGCGCGGCGGGATGCCGGCCGCGCGCGCGAACGCGTGCAGCTCGTCGAGCGAGGTGTCGCTGACCAGGTGTCCCCACACCGTGTCGTGGGCGGGCCAGATCGGCTCGTCGATGAGGATCACCCGGCCAGGCTATCCCCGCAGGCTCCGTCGCCGACCTAGTGTGGCGGCATGCCGAAGAAGCGTGATCTCGGAGATGTCGCCGTCGAGGCGCTCACCCGGCCGGGCGTCGGGTCGGCCCTGCTCGCCGGGCTCGGCGTGTACCTGGTGCTGGCCCTGCAGAGCATCCTCGGCACGATCGTCTACGTCGTCACCGACGTCAGCTACGGTCAGGATGCCGCGGCCTACCTCAGCCTGATCCTCCCGGCATCCGCGCCGGTCGCGTTCGGTGCCCCGCTCCCGTTCGCGATCGGGGTGTTCCTGTCGTTCTGGCAGATCGCGCCGGTCGCGCCCCAGTTGCGGATGGCCCATGTCGTCACCCGCGCGCTGCTCGCCGCGGTGGTGGGCGCCGTCGCCACCCTGGTGCTCGGGTTCCTGGTGGCGGTGGTGGTGAACTTCTCGCAGAGCGATCCGGCGGCGGTCGCGAGCGGCGGTCTCGGCGCTGTCGGGCGCAACCTGCTGGATGCCGGGCGCTCGGTGCTCCCGGGCGCCCTCAACATCCTGATCGACGGGCTCGTCGTCGTGCCGCTGGCGGCCCTGCTGCTCTGGGGGAGGCTGCGGACCCACCCGCCGAAGACCGCTCCCGCCGGCGCCCTCGACGAGGTTTGAGCGAGCCCGGTTTCTGGGCTAGTATTGACCTTCGGTGTGCGCGCTGGGCCAAGCCTGCGCGATCCACCCAGACTCTTTCCAAAGTGAGGAAAACCCCGTGGTTTACGCAATCGTGCGCGCTGGCGGCCGCCAGGAGAAGGTGGAGGTCGGCTCCATCGTCGTCCTCGACCGTGTGCAGGCCGACAAGAACGGCACCATCGAGCTCGCGCCCGTGCTGCATGTCGACGGTGACAAGATCACCCACGACGCCAAAGACCTGGCCAAGATCAAGGTGACCGCCGAGGTGATCGGCAACGAGCGCGGCCCCAAGATCGTCATCCAGAAGTTCCGCAACAAGACCGGGTACAAGAAGCGCCAGGGGCACCGCTCCGAGCTGACCCGCGTCAAGATCACCGGCATCCGCTAGCTACCCGCCTAGACGGCTCAGACACAAGGAACAGAACATGGCACACAAGAAGGGCGCGTCCTCGACCCGCAACGGTCGCGACTCGAACGCGCAGTACCTCGGCGTCAAGCGCTTCGGCGGCCAGGTCGTCAAGGTCGGCGAGATCATCGTGCGTCAGCGCGGCACCCACTTCCACCCCGGCGTGAACGTCGGTCGTGGCGGCGACGACACCCTGTTCGCGCTCGCCGCGGGTGCGGTGCAGTTCGGCCAGAAGGGCGGCCGCAAGGTCGTCAACATCGTCCCGGCGGCGTAATCCGCCGTCGGATCTCGACAGGCTCGATCACCGGGCCGCGAAAAAGGCGGGCTTCGGCCCGCCTTTTCCTTGTGACAGGGAAAGGAGCGTGGACATGGCGACGTTCGTCGACCAGGTGACGCTCCACCTGCGCGCCGGGCACGGCGGCAACGGCTGCGTCTCGGTGAAGCGCGAGAAGTTCAAGCCGCTCGCCGGCCCCGACGGCGGCAACGGAGGCCACGGCGGCGACATCACGCTGGTGGCCGATCCGCAGGTGACCACCTTGCTCGCCTATCACCGCGGCCCGCACCGTTCCAGCGGCAACGGCGGACCCGGCATGGGCGACTTCCGCAGCGGCTACGCGGGCGCCCCGCTCGAACTGCCCGTGCCGGTCGGCACCGTGGTGACGAGCGTCGACGGCACCGAGCTCGCCGACCTGGACGAGCCTGGGATGCGGTTCGTCGTCGCCCCCGGCGGACAGGGCGGCCTCGGCAACGCCGCGCTCGCCACCTCGAAGCGCAAGGCGCCCGGATTCGCGCTGCTCGGCACCCCCGGCTGGGAGGGCGACGTCCGGCTCGAGCTGAAGACGGTCGCGGATGTCGCATTGGTCGGGTTCCCGAGCGCCGGCAAGTCGAGCCTCGTCGCCGCGATGAGCGCCGCGAAGCCGAAGATCGCCGACTACCCGTTCACCACGCTGCACCCCAACCTCGGCGTCGTCGAATCGGGGGAGTCGCGGTACACCATCGCCGACGTGCCCGGTCTGATCGAGGGGGCCAGCGAGGGCAAGGGTCTGGGGCTCGAGTTCCTGCGGCACGTGGAACGGTGCTCCGCGCTGCTGCACGTGCTCGACTGCGGCACCCTCGAACCCGGACGCGACCCGCTCAGCGACCTCGACGTCATCCTGGCCGAGCTCGCCGCCTATCCGGTTCCGGACGGCCAGCTGCCGCTGCTGGACCGCCCGCAGCTGGTCGCCCTGAACAAGGTCGACGTTCCCGACGCCCGCGACCTCGCCGAGATGGTGCGGCCGGCCCTTGAGCAGCGCGGCTACCGGGTGTTCGAGATCTCCGCGGTCACCCGCGAGGGCCTGCGCGAACTGTCGTACGCGCTCGCCGAGATCGTCGAAGCGGACCGTGCCGCAAAGCTGCTCGCCGCTGACCACAAGCCGCGGATCGTGCTGCGACCGCGTGCCGTCAACGAGGCCGAGTTCGTCGTGACCCGTGAGGGCGGCACCGAGCCGCTGTTCCGCATCCTGGGTGCCAAGCCGGAGCGCTGGGTGCAGCAGACCGACTTCGAGAACGACGAGGCCGTCGGCTTCCTCGCCGACCGGCTCGCGAAGCTGGGCGTCGAAGACGAGCTGTTCACCCAGGGCGCCGTTCCCGGCTCGGCGGTGATGATCGGACCCGGTGACGGTGTCGTCTTCGACTGGGAGCCGACGCTCACCTCCGCCGCGGAGCTGATGACCGCCCCGCGCGGCACCGACCCGCGTCTCGACGAGAACCGGCGCCCCACCCGTGCGCAGCGCCGCGAGGAGTACTTCGAGCGCATGGATGCGAAAGCCGCCGCACGCGCCGAGCTCGAGGCGGAGCGCGAGGCGGGTCTCTGGAACCAGGAGGACGACGAGTGACACGGCCCGAGGTGCTGGCGGCGAAACGCGTTGTCGTCAAGGTCGGCTCGTCGTCGGTCAGCGGCGACAACGCCGCGCAGATCGACCCGCTCGTCGACGCGCTCGCCGCCGCCCACGCGCGCGGCACCGAGGTAGTGCTCGTGTCATCGGGGGCGATCGCGACGGCGATCCCGTTCCTCAACCTCGACGGGCGCCCGACCGACCTGGCGACCCAGCAGGCCGCCGCCGCCGTCGGGCAGAACGTGCTGATGTGGCGCTACCAGACCAGCCTCGACCGCTACAGCATCATCGCCGGGCAGGTGCTGCTCACCGCCGGCGACCTCGAGCACAGCACCCCGCGGAGCAACGCCCAGCGCGCCATGGAGCGCCTGCTGGGCCTTCGCATCCTGCCGATCGTGAACGAGAACGACACCGTCGCCACCCACGAGATCCGGTTCGGCGACAACGACCGGCTCGCCGCCCTGGTGTGCGAGCTCATCTCCGCCGACCTGCTCGTGCTGCTGAGCGACGTCGATGCCCTGTACACGAAGCCGCCGTCGGAGCCCGGCGCGGAGCCCATCGCCCATGTCCCGTTCGGCGACGACCTCGGCGGGGTCGAGCTCGGCGACATCGGGTCAGCGGGCGTCGGCACCGGGGGAGCAGGCACCAAGATCGGTGCAGCCCGGCTCGCCGCCGCTGCGGGAACGCCCGTGCTGCTGACCAGCACGACGAACGTCGCTCAGGCGCTCTCCGGCGAGGTGGTCGGCACCTGGTTCGGCGCGGCATCGCGGGGCACCAGCGGCACCGCCAGCGCCGGTGCGAGCGCCGTCAGCGCGAACGCCGCCGAATAGCCGGTCACCCCGATCAGCAGCCCGACGAGCGGGGCGGCCAGCGCCGCCGTGATGAACTGCCCGGTGTTCTGCGTGCCGAGGGCCCGCCCCGACCAGTGCGCGCCGGCGATCTCCGCGACCGACGTGAACGCGAGCCCGTTGTCGGCGACCGACACGCAACTGGCCAGCACGTAAGCGGCGGCCACCAGCGGGACGAGGTGCAGCTCCCCGGCGAGGGCGGTGATCAGCAGCAACGGGATGCCAGCGAGCGCGACCCAGCGCAGCGGGCGCAGCCTGCTGCCCACCCGGTCGCTCAGCACGCCCGCGCCGATGCGCCCGACCGCGCCCAGGAACTGGGATGCTGCCACGAGCACGCCGGCAGCGGTCGCGTCCCAGCCCTGGTCGGCGATCAGCCACACCAGCCCGAACGTGGCGAGCACATACTGCGGGATGACCAGCAGAGCCGACACCAGGTGGATGCGGACAAGCGTCGCATCGCCCCGGTACGGGTTCGCGGGCCGGCCCTCCGCGTCGGTGGAACGGGCGGGCCGTGCCGGGTTCACGATGAACGCCGCGCAGGCGATGGCGCCGGCGAACGCGAGCGCGGCGGCGACGACGAGCGCCCGGGTGAGAGACCCGGATGCCGTGAGAGCCGGCACGACGAGCGCCGCGGCCGCCGCGCCGAGCGGCTGCGACATCTGCCGGATGCCCATCGCCATCCCGCGCCGTTCGGCGGGGAACCAGCCGATCACCACCCGTCCGCTCGCCGAGCTCGCGCACGCGGACCCCATGCCGGCGACGAGGAACGCGATCCCGAGCGCGACGTAGCCGTCGGCGAGGATCGCGCCGGCCACCGCCGCGGCCGTCAGCAGCATCCCGGTGACGAGGACGCCGCGTTCACCCCACCTGTCGGTCGCGGCCCCCCACAGCACCAGGGTGAGCAGCACCCCGACGAGCGGCGCCGACGCGAGCAGCCCCGCCTCCGCGAGCGAGAGCCCCCGCTGGCTGTGCAGCAGCGGGATCAGGAACGCCGGAACCGCCTGCACGAAGCTCGCCGCCGCCTGCGCGAACACCCCGACCGCCAGCATCAGCCAGGGGCGCGGGGTGCGTAACGACATCCTCGCCAGACTATCCTCGGCCCCATGACCTCCACCGCAACCGCGACCTCGCTGGACGACAAGCTGCGCGCCGCCCGTGCCGCCTCGATCGTGCTGGCGACCACCGCATCCGGCGCCAAGGATGCCGGGCTGGAGGCGATCGCGACGGCCGTCGAGAACGGTGCCGACCGCATCCTGCCCGCCAACGAGCTCGACCTGGCCAACGGCCGCGAGGGCGGGCTGAGCGCCGGGCTGCAGGACCGGCTGCGTCTCGACGAGAAACGGCTCGCCGGGCTGGCGACCGCGGTGCGCGACATCATCGCGCTGCCCGATCCGGTCGGGGGAGTCGTGCGCGGATCGACGCTGCCGAACGGGCTGCAGCTGAGCCAGATCCGCGTGCCGTTCGGCGTCGTCGGGGCGATCTACGAGGCCAGGCCGAACGTGACCATCGACATCGCGGCGCTCGCGCTGAAGAGCGGGAACGCCGTCGTGCTGCGCGGGGGCAGCGCCGCCGAGAACACGAACCGCGTGCTCGTGGAGCTGATTCAGGGCGCGCTCGAGAGCGCCGGCCTGCCCGGGGACGCCGTGCAGACCATCGACGAGTTCGGGCGAGACGGGGCGACGCAGCTGATGCAGGCGCGCGGGCTCGTCGACGTGCTGATCCCGCGCGGGAGCGCGCAGTTGATCGACACCGTCGTGCGCGAATCGAAGGTGCCGGTCATCGAGACCGGGGCCGGCGTGGTGCACCTGTTCCTCGACGAGAGCGCCGACGAGCAGTCCGCCGTCGACATCGCCGTGAACTCGAAGGTGCAGCGACCCAGCGTGTGCAACGCGCTCGAGACGCTGCTGGTCGACGCCCGGGCCGCCGAGCGGCTGCTTCCGCCGGTGCTGGCGGCGCTGCGGGCCGAGGGCGTCACCATCAAGGGCGACGAGCGCGCCCGGGCCGTGGACGCATCCCTCGAGCCGGTCACCGACGAGGATTTCGCGACCGAGCACATGAGCCTCGACCTGTCGGTCGCCGTCGTCGACGACCTCGACGGGGCGCTCGAGCACATCCGCCGGTACTCAACCCACCACACCGAGTCGATCGTCACCAACGACATGCGGCGTGCGGAGCGGTTCCTCGCCGAGGTGGACTCGGCCGTGGTGATGGTGAACGCCAGCACGCGCTTCACCGACGGCGGCGAGTTCGGCTTCGGCGCAGAGGTCGGTATCTCGACCCAGAAGCTGCATGCTCGCGGCCCGATGGGGCTTCCCGAGCTGACGAGCACGAAGTGGATCGTGCGCGGTTCCGGGCAGGTCCGGGGATAGGCTGAGCGCATGCTTTCGATCGCCCTGGCCGTCGCCGAACACGAAGAGCTCGCGCCCATGATCCTGCCGCCCGCGGCGTTCGCCGGCATCGCCGCCGCCGTGTTCGTGGTGCTCGCCTTCGTCACGTGGAGCTACCGTGATGTGGCCAACCGGCACAGCGACAAGGTCCCTGCCGACTCCGACCACCACCAGAGCAGCCACCACTGAGATCGTGACCGACGGCGCGCGACGCCCCCGCCTCGGGGTGATGGGCGGGACGTTCGACCCGATCCACCACGGCCACCTCGCGGCGGCCAGCGAGGTGCAGCGCAGTTTCGACCTCGACGAGGTCATCTTCGTGCCGACAGGCGAGCCGTACCAGAAATCAGGAGTTTCACAGGCAGAGCATCGCTACCTCATGACGGCGATCGCCACAGCCTCCAATCCGAGGTTCACGGTGAGCAGGGTCGATATCGACCGCCCGGGGCCCACCTACACCATCGATACCCTCCGAGATCTCCGCAAACTCAGGCCTGACGCGGATCTCTTCTTCATCTCCGGGGCGGATGCTGTTGCTCAGATCCTCGAATGGAAGGATCAGAAGGAGCTCTGGAGCCTTGCGCATTTCGTCGCCGTTTCACGCCCGGGACACGCGTTGAGCATTCGCGGACTCCCTGAACAGGGCGTAAGCTCTCTCGAAGTGCCCGCGCTGGCCATCAGCTCCACCGATTGCCGTGCGCGAGTCGACCGGGGTTACCCGGTGTGGTACTTGGTCCCCGATGGTGTTGTGCAATACATCTCCAAGCACCACCTCTATCGGAGTACGACATGACGACATTCCAGGACCCGCCGCTGCAGTCGCGGCGCTCGGTCCGGCAGAGCGAGCGCGACCAGACGTCCGCCGCTGTCGTCCCGACGACCGGCCCGACCCCGACCCCGGTGGCACCTGCCGCCCCCGCTGAGCCTTTGACCTACGCCACGCAGACCCGCACCCCCGTTCCCGAGTACGACGGCCCGAGCTTCCGCTCCCGGCGCACCCCCGATCCGGCCACCGCCGATGCGGGCGATCAGTCGGCGCAGCCGACCCAGGATGCCGGGGTCTTCCGCCCGCGCGACTACAGCCCCGAGGGCCGGCGGTCCGCGGCGCCGAACTGGGCGCCTTCGTACGCCGGAGCGTCCGGCTCGGCCGAGGCCCCCATCCAGCCGTCGGCTCTCGACTCGGAGGAGCCGGTCGAGCACACGCTCACCCGTCGCGAGCTGCGCGCCCTCCGCGATGCGCATGGGATCAGCGCCACCACCACGGGAGACACGGTCTACCCGACTCCGGAGGCTCAGGCGGCGCCGGTCGCGCCCGCGCCGGTCGTTCCCGAGCCGGTCGCGCCGGCTCCCGTCGCGCCCGCCGCGGAGGCTCCCGTGGCTCCGGGGACGCCCCTGGCGGCCCCGTCGACCCGTCTCGACTCCGCGCTCGCCGAATTCGACCAGCTCGCCGCGGGCCGTCCTGCCGCCGTGCCGAGCGACCCGCCCGCGCCTCGCGGACGCCGTGCCGCCGCCAAGGTGGAGGAGGTGCCGGTCGCCGAGGTGCCCGTCGCCGAGGTGCCGCAGGCGCCTGTCGCCGAGGTGCCGGTCGCGCAGGCGCCCGTCGAGCCGCCCGCCCTGGTCGCGCCGCCCGCTCCCGCCGGCCCCGCCCAGGTCTCGCCCGAGCTGCTCGGCCCGGTGCCGACCCCGCTCCAGCCGGTGGCCCCCGGTGCGCCGCAGCCCGAACCCGCCGTCATCGCCGAGATCGTCCCGGAGCCCGTCGCCGAGGCTCCCGCCGCTCCGGCGCCGGTCGAGCAGATCGTCGAAGCCACCGTCGTCGAAGATGTCATCGTCCAGCCCGTCGGCTCGACGCCTCCGACCGGCCACTGGTCGACGCAGGCGCAGCTCGACGACGAGACCCAGGTGGCGGACACGCCCCTCACCCGCAACATCGGTTCGACGAGCGGAGCCATCACCACCAGCGCGCTGGTGCTCCCGTCGATCCCGGAGCACGACTTCGGACCCCTCGGCACCGGCGACATCATGGTGACCGGGTCGATCTCGCTGCCGCACAGCATGTCGGCGACCGGCGCGCACCCGGCGCAGCTCGACGAATCCGACCTCGACCACCTGCTCGACCCCGGCGACCACCAGGTCGCGAACACCGACTCCCAGCCGGTGCGCGCCATCAAGGCGGTCAGCACGCATACGTCGTCGCGGGGTGTCATCCAGACGGTCAAGCCCAAGGGCACCAGGGGTCTCACCGCGCTCATCATCGCCGCCACCAGCATGGCGGTCATCGTCGGCGCCCTCTTCATCGTGCTCGTCGCGACGGGCCAGCTGTAACGCGTGGCAGCATCCGACCGCGCGCTCGAGCTCGTGCACATG
>JBFWWZ010000034.1:0-32847 GCA_050245915.1 Microbacteriaceae bacterium | reverse complement strand
CTCCGATCACGACCACCGATGACAACTCGCTGAGCTGTGGCTTCGCCGATCTGAAGGCCGCGAACCCCAGCTACGAGCTCGCCACCGTGTCGTCGCGCACCTGGAACGGGCGCGTCGCTCTCCGCAAGGCGCTGGCGGCGTTCACGGGCGGGTCCGACCCGGAGCCGTCGATCTACAACCTGGCCCTCTTCGAGGACTCGACCGGCGCCACCGCAGGCACGGTCACCCCGGAGGAGGCCTGCCTTCCCGACGCGCCGGCAGACGCCACGCCGTCGACCCTGCTGACCGCCGACGAGATCAACGCTCTCTTCGGCTGACCCGAGAGACCGACGACGATGACTGAGCCCGCCCTGGTCCTGACCGGGATCACCAAGACCTACCCCGGTGTGCGCGCCCTGGATGACGTGAGTGTCTCCGTGGCGCGTGGGAAGGTCCACGCGATCCTGGGAGAGAACGGGGCGGGCAAGTCGACGCTCGTCGGTATCGCCGCGGGGTCGGTCGTGCCCGATTCGGGCACGATCGGCCTCGCGGGCGAGGAATTCACCCGCATCCAGCCGCGGGCTGCGCGTGAGCGCGGGCTGGCCATCGTCTACCAGGTCCCCGCCCTGGCCCCCTCGCTCACCGTGCTCGACGCGGTGCTGCTGCTCCTGCCGGAGGCGAAGCGGCCGAAGCGTCGCGGCGCCGCCGCGTGGCTGACTGCGCACTTCGAGAAACTCGGGCTGCGCATCGACCCGAACGCCACGATCTCGACGCTGTCGTTGCGCGAGGCGCACCTGATCGAGATCGCGGCGGCCCTGGCATCCGATCCCTCCGTGCTCGTGCTCGATGAGCCCACCGAGGCCCTCGGCCCGGAGGAGACCCGCTGGCTGTTCGACCGCATCGGCGAGCTGCTGGTGAGCGACGTCGCGATCGTGTACATCACCCACCGCATCCCCGAGGTGGTCGAGATCGCGACCGATCTCACGGTGCTCCGCGACGGTCGCGTGGTGGGACGCGGCGTCGTCGCCGACTACACCGAGGAGCAGATCGTCGAGCTGATCGTCGGCCGCTCGCTCGAGACCACCTTCCCCGACAAGGCGTCGGCCGCGTCCCCCGCGACCGAGCCCCTGCTCGAGGTGCTGGAACTCTCCGGCCCGCGGTTCACGAACGTGTCGCTCTCGGTGCTGCCTGGCCAGATCGTCGGCCTCGCCGGCGTCGAAGGCAACGGCCAGCGGGAGTTCCTGCGTGCGCTCGGCGGTCACGGCGCCTCCGCGGGGCGGATGCTGGTGCACGGCTCCGAGGTGTCGCTGCGGTCGCCGCGCGGCACCACGCGGGCGGGCGTCGCCTTCCTTCCCGGCGACCGTATCGGCGAGGCCATGTTCGGCAAGATGTCGGTGCGCGAGAACATCGTGGCCCCGTCGATCGATGCGGCCATGCCCACCGGGTTCGTCGACCGTCCCCGCGAGTACCGTCTGACCCGGGAGGCGATCTCCGGGCTCGCGGTCAAGACGCCGACCCTCGAGACGCCCGTCACCGCCCTCTCCGGCGGCAGTCAGCAGAAGGTGCTGCTGGCGCGCGCCCGGCTCGGCAACCCGAAGGTTCTGCTCGTCGAGGACCCGACGCAGGGCGTGGATGCCGGGGCGCGGGTCGAGATCTACGCCTTCCTGCGGGCGATGGCCGAGGCCGGCACCGCGGTGGTCGTGCTCTCGACCGACGCCGTGGAGCTCGAGGGCCTGTGCGACCGCGTGCTGGTGTTCTCCCGCGGTCAGGTGCAGGCGACCCTCGCCGGCGACGACGTCACCGAGCGCGCGATCACGGGCGCCGCCGTGCTGTCGACCACCGGGTCGACCGCGACCGTGGTGAACGCGGTCCCGAAACGGGCCAGGCGCATCCCGCTCGCGGTGCGCGGTGAGGTGCAGGCGGGCGCCCTGGTGGGCCTCACGATCCTGCTCGGCATCGCGACCACCTTCGTCTCGACCGCCTTCGTCAGCCCGCTGAACATCAGCCAGCTGCTCGCGGGTGCCTCGGTGCTCATCCTGGTCGGCCTCGCGCAGCTGCTGGTGGTCATGACCGGCGGCATCGACCTCAGCATCGGTTCGGTGGTGGCGCTGTCGACCGTGGTCATCTCGTACTTCGGCCAGCAGGGCCCCGGGTTCTTCGCGCTCGGCATGCTGCTCACGCTGGGGGTCGGGCTGGTCGTCGGGCTGGTGAACGGCATCCTGGTCACCCGCCTCTCACTGCCGCCGGTGATCGCGACCCTCGTGACCTCGATCGCGATCGTGGGCGCGGCGCAGGTGCTGCGCTCGAGCCCCGGCGGTTCGGCGACCGGCGACATCATGACGGCGCTCGGCACTGCGATCGGCGGCATCCCGATGGTGCTCGTCGTGGCGGTGGGTCTCGCTGTGGTGATCTGGATCATCGTGCAGCGTACCGGTCTCGGCCGCGGGTTCCGGGCGGCGGGGTCCGACCCGGTGAAGGCGAACCGCATGGGCGTCAGCGTGCCCCGCATGCGGCTGCTCGCCGCCACCGCCGCCGGCGTGCTCGCCGCGGTCGCCGGTCTCGTGCTCTACACGAAGACCGGCATCGGGGATGCCAACACCGGCCAGGCCCTCACCCTCACCTCGGTGACAGCGATCGTGATCGCCGGGGCCAGCATCTTCGGCGGCTCGGGTTCCGCGATCGCGGTGGCCGCGGCCGGCCTGCTGCTGCAGACCATCACGAACTCGCTGACCTACCTGGGGCTGAGCCTCTCGTGGCAGTACTGGCTGCAGGGCGCGTTCGTGCTGATCGCGGCCGTGATCCCGATGATCGCGCTGCTGCGGCGGCGCCGCCGGGCCGAGGTCTGACCGTGGCCGGCTCAGCCCTTCAGGTCGTCCATCGCGCGCAGCACGTCGACGGCGGACGACAGCTGCGGGCTGCGGTCCGCCTCGCCGGGGGCGGTCGGCATGGCCTGGTTCTGCTGCCGGCGGCCGACCACGAACCAGATGCCGCGGGCGACGGTCGTGCCGTTGTTCGAGTAGAGGTGCGGGCGCACCGAGTCGAACTGCAGCGAGTCGCCGGGATGCAGCACGTGGGTGTCGAAGTCGAGCTGCAGCGTGATCTCGCCCTCGAGGATGTACGCGTACTCGATGCCGGAGTGGCGCATGAGCTTGCCCTCGATGGAACTGGACGCTCCGGGGTCGTAGCTGACGAGGAGCGCGTCGGCGGGTCCGCCTTCGCCGACCGCCAGCCGCTCCCAGTGGACGCCGTTCTCCATCTCGAGCACGGGGTTCTCTCCGCCCCTCTGCACGGCGGGCAGGATCTTGCCGGCGTGGCCGAAGAGCGGGGACTCGCGATCGGGGCCGACGGGGGCGGTGACGCCGAGCAGTTCGTCCATGGAGACGCCGAGGTGGTTCACCATCGCGTAGAGCGTGGAGACGGACGGCTGCGTCTTGCCGGTCTCGACCTGGGAGATGAGCGACGCGGAGACGCCGAGCGCCTGAGCGACGCTGCGCAGGCTGAGCCCTCGCTGGAGCCGGGCGTCCCGCAGCCGGGCGCCGATGTTCTCCGCGGTCATGCGTGGTCCCGTCGCGTCACGTCTAGTACGGGCGAACACCCGACTTCTCGGGAGGATACTACGGTCATCCGGGTCGCCTTTGCCCCTCATGGTCGCGGGTCGCCGTCGGCCCGCAGTGTTAACCTTTACTAAACATATATCCAACAAGACTTAACGCATAGAGCGAAGATCCCCGGAGGACCTGATGAAGAGCACCGGCACCACCGGCACCAACGCCGTCGACTGGGAGGCGCGGGTCGACATGGACCGCCTGCGCACCGACAGGCTGGGGCGCCTCAAGGCCGAGCTCGACCGCAGCGAACTCGGCGCGCTGCTCGCATTCGACTTCTCCAACATCCGGTACATGACCGCGACCCACATCGGCACCTGGGCGATGGACAAGCTGATCCGGTTCTCGCTGCTCACCCGCAACACCGACCCGATCTCGTGGGACTTCGGCTCCGCCGCCAAGCACCACAAGCTCTACAACCCGTGGCTCGACGTCACGAGCGCCGAGATGGATGCCGACCCCAACGCCCCGCACGAGGGCGCGTTGCGTCCGCGGCTCGAGTCCGGCGCCCGCGCCGGCATCTCCACCCTCCGCGGCGCCTTCACCCCCGACGCCGGAATCGCCGAGGAGGTGGCCCGCAAGATCAAGCGCGAGCTGGAGAAGTTCGGGGTCGCCGACCAGCCGCTCGGCGTCGACGTGATCGAGCTCCCCATCCTGTTCGCGCTGCAGCAGCAGGGCATCACCGTCGTCGACGGCCAGCAGGTGTTCATGGAGGCGCGGCGCATCAAGACCGGCGACGAGATCCGTCTGCTCACCCAGGCGGCGTCGATGGTGGATGCCGCATACGAGGAGCTGTACCGGTTCCTGCGGCCGGGCGTGCGCGAGAACGAGGCCGTCGGCCTTGTGGCGAAGACCCTCTACGACTTCGGCTCGGAGTACGTCGAAGGCGTGAACGCGATCTCCGGCGAACGGTGCTCGCCGCACCCGCACGTGTTCTCCGACCGCATCATCCGGCCGGGCGACCCGGCGTTCTTCGACATCCTGCACAGCTTCAACGGCTACCGCACCTGCTACTACCGCACCTTCGCGGTCGGGTCGGCGAGCACGCACCAGCGCGACGCGTACACCCGCGCGCGTGAGTACATGGACCGCGCCATCGCGCTCGTGAAGCCGGGTGCCACGACCGCGGACATCGTCAGCGTGTGGCCGACCGCCCAGGAGTTCGGGTTCGCCGACGAGGAGGCCGCCTTCGCGCTGCAGTACGGCCACGGCGTCGGCCTGTCGATCTGGGAGAAGCCGATCTTCAGCCGCCTGGTCTCGCTCGACCACCCGGAGGAGCTGCAGGAGGGCATGGTCTTCGCCCTCGAGACCTACTGGCCGTCGAAGGACGGCTGGGGCGCAGCGCGCATCGAGGAGGAGGTCGTCGTCACGGCGGACGGCTGCGAGGTGATCACCAAGTTCCCGGCGGAGGAGCTGCTCGTCGCGGGCAGCCGCTACATCGCGGTCGGCGGCCCGCTGAGCCTCGAGCGCGACTCGCAGTCGCACCTCAACACCATGTGGGGGCGCGGCGAGGCCTGATTTCGACACGCGGCCTGCGGCCGCTACTCAATCGGCGATAGAGAACCGGGCGTGCAGCCGCTTCAGCGGCGCGGGCGCCCACCACATGATGCGCTGCTGCCAGGTCATGAACGCGGGAACCAGCAGGCAGCGCACCAGGGTGGCGTCGAGCAGCACGGCGACGGCGAGCGCGGTGCCGAGCTGTTTGATCACCATCAGGTCTCCGGTGGCGAACCCCGCGAACACCACGATGATGATGAGTGCGGCGCTGGTGATGATGCGGCCCGAGCGCTGCAGCCCGCGCGCGATCGCCTCGCGATCGGGCACGCCGGCCCGCACCTGCTCGGTGATGCGCGACAGGATGAACATCTCGTAGTCCATCGCCAGGCCGAAGCCGAAGGCGAAGGTGAGCAGCAGCACGAGCACGTCGACCCCGTGCACGTCGGCGGCGTCGAAGCCCATCACGGGCGCGAAGTTGCCGAGCTGGAAGCCCCAGACGAGCACCCCGATGCTGGCGCCGAGCGACAGCGCGCTCGCGATCAGCGCCTTCAGGGGCACGACGACGGATCCGGTCATCAGGAACAGGAACACCATGGTGCCGAGCGCGATGATCAGGGCCGCCCACGGTGCGCTGCGGAGGAGCGACTGCGAGAAGTCGAGGGTGCGGGCGTCGGTGCCGGTGACCCAGGCGTCGCCGAGTCCGGCATCCTGAAGCGCGGGGCGTCCGGCGCGGATCGCGTCGACGACGTCGATGCCGTCGGCGGGGTCGACGCGCACGACGGTGCGCCAGCCGTCCCCGGTTTCGCGCGGCTCGCCGACCGACTCGACACCGCTTATGTCGGTTACTGGGTCGGCCCATTCTTCGGCGTCGGAACGCGTCGTCGTGACGAGCGCCACGCGCGGATTCGTCGCCTCGGGGAAGTGCTGGACCAGCTGATCGAGGAACTCGTGCTGCGTCGAGGACGCCGGCAGCGCGTCGACGCTGGTGTTCGCCAGCCGCAGCGACGCGAGCGGGCTGCCGAGCAGCACCAGCAGCAGCGCGCAGGCGACGCTGATGATCGCCGGATGCCGCTGCACCCGCCGGGTGAGGCGCGAGAAGAACCCCTCATCGGGGGCGACGTCGCCGAACCGGGTGATCAGCCGGCCGACACCCGGGATGCGGGTGAGCGCTCCCGGACGCAGCAGCCGGTCGCCGGTCAGCGACAGCAGGGCGGGGACCAGGGTGAGCGCCATCGCGATCGCGATCACTGTGACCGCGATCGCCCCGAGGCCGATCGCGCGCACGATGCGCGGCTCGAACACCAGCAGGCCGACGGACGCGATCGCGAACGTGACACCCGAGAACAGCACCGTGCGTCCGGCGGTGTCGGCCGTCCGCACGATCGCGGCGAGCCTGCCCTCGCGACCCGCGATGCCGGCCCGCCGGTGCTCCTCGCGGAAACGGGACACGATCAGCAGCCCGTAGTCGATCGACAGTCCGAGGCCGACCGCGGTCACCACGTTGACGACCGTGGTGTCGATGTCGAGCACGTAGGTGAACGCCAGCAGGGCGCCGAGCGCGCCGGCGATCGACACCCCGGCGCCGATCAGCGGGATCCCGGCCGCGATGAACCCGCCGAACACGATGAGCATCACCACGAGCGCGATCGGCAGCGCCACCGCCTCGCCGCGCTGCAGGTCCCGTTCGCTGAGCTCGACGATCGAGTCGACGAGCAGCGATCCGCCGCCGACCTCGACGGTTGCATCGGGATGCGACTGCCGCAGCTGGGACGCGGCGTCACGCAGGTCGGCGACCGCGGCATCCACGGCGTCGTCGTCGGGAGCGCCGCCGGAGACACCCTCGACCACCGTCGTCACGAGGAACCCCTCGCCGTCCTCGGACGGGATCGGGCCGAGCACGCTCGCGTGCGGGATGCCGTCAGCGGCGTCCGTCAGGTCGGCGACCGTCTGCAGCGCCTCGGCGGACCCCGCCGGGACGCCGTAGACGAGCAGAGTGAGCGTCGACCGCTGCTCGTCGTCACCCGCGAGCACGTCGTCGGCATGCGAGCTCTCGCCGTCGGCGGACGGCGCCTCGCTCTTCAGACGCTGGAACAGGGAGTCGCCGGCCACCCCGGTGACCGCCGTGCCGACCGCGACGGCCATCAGCACCACCCAGACGGCGAGGGTGATCCACGGGTGGCGGGCCGCCGCACCGCCGACCGCCGCGAGCGGGCGCCTCATACCTTCGAGCGCCAGTCCTCGTCGTCGTCATCGTCGACGACCCCGATCGGAGCGGTGAACGACCCGGTCAGCGGACCTACCACGGTCATCTCGTCGCGGCGGTGGCGCAGCACATCGTCGATGTAGGAGTTGAGCGCCTCGGCCAGCGGGACGTTGCGCTTCTGCTGCTGCGAGAGGTACCAGCGGTGTTCGAGCAGTTGATGGAACATCTCGGCAGGCTCCAGCTTGCCGCGCAGCTCTTTCGGGATCGCGCGGATCACCGGCTCGAAGACGCGGGTCAGCCACTCGTGCGCGACCATCTCCTCGTCCTGCTCCTTGCGATCGCCGACCGCGCGGTAGGCGTCGAGGTCGTTGAGCAGCCGGCGGGCCTGGTTCTCGCCCGCATCCAGCCCGGTCAGGCGCAGCAGCCGCCGCGAGTGGTGCCCCGCGTCGACCACCTTCGGCTGGATGCGCACCTGCGTGCCGCCGTCGGTCTGGCTGATCGAGAGCTCCTCGATGTCGAACCCGAGGTCGTTGAGGCGCTCCACCCGCTGGTTGATGCGCCAGCGCTCCGACTGCGGGAACGACTCGGCGACCGTGAGCTCGGTCCAGAGGTTGCGGTAGGCGGTGACGATCCCGTCGGCGATCTCGACCGGGTCGATCTCCTCCTCGAGCCGCCCGCCCGCCTGCAGGTCGAGCAGCTCGCCCGCGATGTTGACCCGCGCGATCTCCAGGTCGTTCTCGCGCTGGCCGTTCGACAGGCCGCCGTCGTACAGCTTGCCGGTCTCGGCGTCGACCAGGTACGCCGCGAACGCGCCCGCATCGCGCCGGAACAGGGTGTTCGACAGCGACACATCGCCCCAGAAGAAGCCGATCACGTGCAGCCGCGCGAGCAGCACGGCGAGCGCGTCGACCAGACGGGTCGCCGTGTCGGGACGCAGCGCCTGCGAGTACAGGGCGCGGTAGGGGAGCGAGAAGCGCAGGTGCCGGGTGACGAGCGCGGGCGCCAGCTCTTCGCCGTCATCCGCGACGCGGCCGGTGATCACCGCGACCGGCTCGACGCACGGGATGTCGAGGCGCTGCAGCGTGCGCAGCAGGTCGTACTCCCGTCTGGCCAGCTCCGCCGAGGTCTCTTTGATCGCGATCACGTAGCCGCCCAGGTGCACGAACCGCACCAGGTGCCGCGAGATGCCTTTCGGGAGGGCGGCGATGTACCTGTCGTCCCAGAGTTCGAGCGGCTCGTTCCAGGGCAGATCGAGCAGGGCCGGATCGGGCACCGCCGACGTGATGGAGAGCGCCGAGGCCATACGGCTGAGCTTATTGCGCGCGCTTCCGGAGGGTGACCTCGGCCATCCCGCCCCAGTCGACGTCTTTCAGGTCGTCGGTGGCGAGCGCCTGCTCGAACAGCGACCGCAGCACGGGGGCGGTGGGCAGCAGGACGCCGCCCTCGGCAGCCACCTCTTCCGCGAGGCCCAGGTCTTTGAGGCCCAGCGACATCGTGAACCCGGGCGGGGTGTGCCGTCGCTGCGCGATGTTGCTGCCGTAGACGGTGTACACGATCCCGCCGAACAGCGAGGAGGTGAGCAGGTCGACGAACTCCTGGCCGTCGACACCGTGCGCCTCGACCAGCGCGATCGATTCGCCGAGGGCCTGGATGGCGTGGATGATGTCGTAGTTGACGGCCGCCTTCACGACGTTCGCCATGCGCGGTCGCTCCCCGAAGTTCCAGACCCGCACGCCGAGGATCGACAGGTACGGATCGAGCGCGGCGATCGTCTCCGGGTCGCCGGCGGCCATGATGTTCAGCTTGCCTTCGGCGGCGAGGGTCGAACGGCCGAGGACAGGCGCGGCCACGTAGCCGACCCCCGCCTCGGTCGCGATCGCCTCGAGACGGTCGACGGCATCCGGGCTGAGCGTCGCCATGTTGACGTGGACGCGACCCGGGCCGCCGGCGAGGGCGGCGGCATCCAGGACGGCCAGCGCGGCCTCGTCGTTCGCCAGCATCGAGAACGACACCGGCTGGGCGAGCGCGCCGGCGGGGGAGGACGCGGCGACGGCTCCCGCGGCCACCAGGTCGTCCACGGCGCCGGGCGACCGGTTCCAGACGTGCACGGTGTGACCGGCGTCGATGAGGCGCCGCGCGATCGCGGCCCCCATCGTGCCGAGGCCGAGGAAGCCGAGGTCGGCCATCAGGCCTTCCAGACCGTCTTCATGTTGGTGAACTCCTTGATGCCGGGTTCGCCGAGCTCGCGTCCGAAGCCGGAGTTCTTGATGCCGCCGAAGGGCAGTTCGGGGTAGGAGATGGTCATCCCGTTGAGGAACACGCCGCCGGCTTCGAGCTCGGTGGTGAATTTCTCCTGCTCGGCGGGGTCGTTGGTCCAGGCGGCGGAGCTGAGGCCGAAGTCGGTGCCGTTCGCGAGCTCGATCGCCTCGTCGGCGTCAGCCACCTTGTAGAGGGTTGCGACGGGGCCGAACGCCTCTTCCAGGTGCAGGCGCATGCCCGGTTTCACCTCGGCGACGACGGTCGGCGGGTAGAACCAGCCGGGGCCGTCGGGGCGCACACCACCGGTGAGCACCCGCGCACCTTTGGCGCGGGCGTCGTCGACCAGCTCGGCGAGCTCGTCGCGACCCGACTCGGTCGCCACCGGGCCGACCTGCACGGATTCGTCGAGGGGGTCGCCGACCTTCAGGGCCTCCATCGCGGCGACGAACTTGTCGCTGAACGCGTCGTACACGTCGGCGTGCACGATGAAGCGCTTGCCGGCGATGCAGGACTGCCCGTTGTTCTGGGTGCGTGCGGTGACAGCGGTCTTGACCGCGGCATCCAGGTCTGCGCTGGGCATGACGATGAACGGGTCGGACCCGCCGAGCTCCAGCACGGCCTTCTTGACCTCGGCGGCGGCGCTGGATGCCACGGCACGCCCCGCGGGCTCCGAACCGGTGAGCGTGACGGCCTTGATCCGCGGGTCCTTGATGACCGCGTCGACCTCGCGCGAACCGATGAGCAGCGTGGTGAACGCGCCCTCGGGGAACCCGGCGCGGGTGAACAGCCCGTCGAGATACATGGCCGAGCCGGGCACGTTCGACGCGTGCTTCAGCACCCCGGCGTTACCCGCCATCAGCGCCGGAGCGGCGAACCGCATCACCTGCCAGAGCGGGTAGTTCCACGGCATCACGGCGAGCACGACGCCGAGCGGCTGGAAACGGGCGTACGCACGCGACGCGTTGACCAGCGACGGGTCCTCCAGCGGGATGTCCTTCAGGAACTCCTCGGAGTGCGCGGCGTAGAACCGGGCGCCCTTCGCGCACTTGGCCACCTCGGCGCGGGCCGCCGCGATCGGCTTGCCCATCTCGCGCACCATCGTGGTCGCGGTCTCCTCGAGCTCGGCGTCGAGCAACTCGGCCGCCTTGTTCATCCACGCCGCACGCTGGGCGAACGTGGTCTTCTTCATCGCCTGGTATGCGGACTGCGCGGCGGCGAGCCGGCGTTCGACCTCGGCGGCGTCGTGCGCCTCGAACTCCTTCTCCGTCACACCGGTGGCGGGGTTCACGATCGCGATCGACATGTGTCGCTCCTTTTCATTCGAAGACGTCGGGATGACGTGCCAGTTCGAGCCGTGTGCGCCGGATGTGGCCCGCCAGCACTCGTTCGGCTTCATCCAGGTCGCGCCGCCGGATGGCGGAGACCAGCAGGTGGTGCTCGTGGTGGACGCTGCGGTCCCCTTCCGAGCGGAACAGCCGCGTGTATGCGCGACGGTAGTGCTGCGTCCGGTTCCACAGGCGCAGGACGGTGTCGCCGAGCACGGACGTCTCGGCAGCGCTGTAGCAGGAGAGGTGGAACTCCCGGTCGAGGGCGAGGAAGGTCTCGACGTCGGCCGAGGACTCCATGGTCTGCGCCATGTGCTCGAGCTCGTCGATCTGCTCGTCGGTGAGCAGCGGGATGTTGTAGCGCAGCAGCAGCGGCTCGATGCGCTCCCGGATCTGGTACATCTCCTCGCACTCGGCGAGGCTGACCGTCGAGACCCAGGCGCCGGTGTTGGCGACCAGCGTGACGAGCCCTTCGGCCTCCAGCATCCGGAGCGCCTCGCGGACGGGGACGCGGCTCGCACCGTGGCGGTCCGCGAGATCCTCCTGCCGCACCCGGTCGCCCGGCGCGTATTCACCGGTCAGGATCGCCTCGCGCAGCTCCGCCGCGATGCGAGCGCCTGCCGCACCGTGGGTCAGCAGTTCGACGCTCATGGTCTTCATTCTGACGGGTGGGCGGGGTGCCAGAGCTTGACCGGACTGGATGATTCGTACGCCTTGCCGCCGGGGTAGCTGACCAGCTCGAACTGCAGGCCCCAGGGGCTGCGGAAGTAGATCCAGCGCTGGCCCCCGGAGGCGCCGGCGCTCGCGACGGGCTCGCCCATGATCTCGACGTCGTGGGCGCGCAGGTGGGCGAGGGCGGCATCCAGGTCGTCGACGTAGAGGGCCAGGTGGTACCCGCCGATGTCGCTGTTGCGGGGCTGCGGGTTCTGCCCGTCGGCGGCGTCGTAGTCGAAGAGCTCGATGTTGGTGCCGTTGCCGAGTCGCAGGAAGCGGATCTCGCGGATCACGGTGCGCGGGTGAACCCCGAGCTGGGTCTGCATGAAGTCGCCGTCGTCGTCGCGCTTGGCGCCGAGCGTGTAGACGTGCACGGCGCCGATGACGTCGATGAGCCAGCGCTCGGCGGCGTCGAGGTCGGGCACGGTGATGCCGATGTGGTCGGTGCCACGCAGACCCGGTATCCCGCTCATTGGATACATATTGCCGGATACGAGGCCCGATTACCAGCACGGGTGACCGATCTGGCTTGAATTGGATTCAATCCTGGGGTACCGTCTCCCCATGCCGAAACAGCGTCGTTTGGAGACGGGTGTCGAGTGGGTCGAGCTGTCGACCACCGCCGCCGACTGGAAGGCGGCCGACCCCGCCCTGCTCGGAACGATGCTCGCGCAGCTGCACCTCATCCGCGCGTTCGAGGAGACGGTGCTCGAACTCGCCGGCGAGACCCTCGTCCACGGCCCCGCGCACTCCAGCATCGGACAGGAGGGCGGCGCTGTCGGATCCATCGTCGGCCTGCGCTCCACCGACGGCGTCAACGGCTCGCACCGCGGACACCACCAGTTCCTCGCCAAGGCGCTCACCCACGTGTCCGGCGGCACCATCGACCCCGCCGCCGACGTCAGCCCCGAGATCCAGACGGTGCTGCAGCGCACCCTCGCCGAGATCCTCGGGCTCGCCCAGGGCTACTGCCGTGGCCGCGGCGGCTCCATGCACCTGCAGTGGTTCGAGGCGGGCGCGCTCGGCACCAACGCGATCGTCGGCGGCGGCGCCCCGATGGCCGCCGGCAACGCCTGGGCGCAGAAGCGCGCCGCCCTCGGCAGCGGCGACAGCGACATCACCATCAACTACTTCGGCGACGGCGCCAGCCAGATCGGCTCGATCCTCGAATCGATGAACCTCGCCGCGACCTGGAAGCTGCCGGTCGCGTTCTTCATCGAGAACAACCTCTACGCGGTCTCCACCCGCGCCGACGAGATCTCCGCCGATCCGCGGTTCTCCATCCGCGGGCAGGGATTCTCGATCCCCGCCTGGCGGGTCGACGGCATGGACCCGCTCGCGGTGCACCTCGCGATGGAGCAGGCGGTCGCCCACATGCGCTCGGGCGGCGGGCCGGCGATCGTCGAGGCGGAGGTCTACCGCTTCTTCCACCAGAACGGCCCCTACCCCGGCAGCGCCTTCGGCTACCGCTCCAAAGAGGAGGAGGCCGAGTGGCGCGCCCGCGACCCGCTCGACCGGGTCGCCCGCGAGATGATCAAACTCGGCCTCATCGACGAGGCGGCGGTGACCGCCCTGCGCGAACGCGCCCAGGCCGCCATGGCCGCCGCCGTGGGCGAGCTGCTGGAAGCCGACCCAGACAACGCGGGCAAGCGCCGCATCCGGCCCGCGCTCTGGCCCGACCCCGGCTTCGTCGATGTCGGGGTGCGCGGCGACGCGAGCGAGCTCGACGCCCTCACCGTCGCGGACCCCCTGCGCCACGACGGCGGCTGGACCGACATCAAGTTCGTGGATGCCGTGGCGGCCGTCATGGACCGCCGCATGGAGCAGGACCCCCGCATCGTCGTCATGGGGGAGGACGTGCACCGTCTCAACGGCGGCACCAACGGCGCCACCAAGGGCCTGGCGAAGAAGTACGGCGACCAGACCGCGGACGACGGGCGCGTGCTCGGCACCCCGATCAGCGAGAACGCGTTCTTCGGACTCGGGGGCGGGCTCGCCCTCGACGGCCGGTACCGTCCTGTCGTCGAGTTCATGTATCCCGACTTCATGTGGGTCGCCGCCGACCAGGTGTTCAACCAGGTGGGCAAGGCGCGGCACATGTTCGGCGGCGACAACCCGATGCCGCTGGTGCTGCGCACCAAAGTGGCGATGGGCTCGGGCTACGGCTCGCAGCACCTGATGGATCCGGCGGGCGTCTTCGCGACAGCGCCCGGCTGGCGGATCGTCGCCCCGTCGACCGCCGCCGACTACGTCGGGCTGATGAATGCGGCGCTCGCGCTGCAGGATCCGGTGCTGGTGATCGAGCACGTCGACCTGTACCAGACCGCGGACCGGGTGCCCGATGGCGACCTCGACTACATCCTGCCGCCGGGGCGCGCCGCCGTGCGCCGCACCGGGTCGGAGGTCACCGTCATCTCCTACCTCTCGATGGTGAAGCACAGCCTCGAGGCGATCGAGCAGACCGGCATCGACGGCGAACTGATCGACCTGCGCTGGCTCGACCGCGCCTCCATCGACTGGGACACCATCGGCGAATCGATCCGCAAGACCAACGCGGTGCTGATCGTCGAGCAGGGCGCCCGCGGTACCTCCTACGGCGCCTGGCTCGCCGACGAGATCCAGCGCCGCTTCTTCGACTGGCTCGACCAGCCGATCCAGCGGGTCACCGGCGGCGAGGCGTCGCCGTCGATCTCGAAGGTGCTGGAGCGCGCGGCGATCGCCCGCACCGAAGAGGTCGTCGCCGGCCTCGAGCTGGTGCGGCGCGGCATGGGGCAGCGCTGATGGCGACCGTCGTCCGCATGCCCGCGGCCCTCGCCGGGGTCACCGAGGGCGCCATCCAGTCCTGGATGCGGAAACCGGGCGAGCAGATCGCTGCCGGTCAGCCGCTGGCCGAGATCGAGACCGAGAAGGCCGTCGTCGAGTACGAGTCCGAGGTCGGCGGCACCGTCGCCCGCCTGCTCGTGGAACCCGGCGACAACGTCGCCGTCGGCGCGCCGATCGCGGTCATCCTGGCCGCGGGCGAGGGCGACGAGGCAGTGGATGCCGCGCTCGCCGAGGCGGGAGTCGCGGCGTCCGCTTCGGTGGTCGAGCGTGTCGAGACCGCACAGACTTCTCCGGCGGCGGGTGTTGTGGTGGCGCCCGCCCCGGAGGAACCCCGTGGCGACCGGCTCTTCGCGAGCCCGATCGTGCGCCGCCTCGCCCGCGAACGCGGGATCGACCTGAGCCGCGTCACCGGCTCCGGTCCCGACGGGCGCATCGTGCGCCGGGACCTCGAATCGGTGGCCGCGCCGGCCGATCCCCCCGCTCGGCCGGCGTCGGCCACGGTCTCGACGAGCTCGACCACCGAGGTGAAGCTCACCCCGATGCGCAAGGCGATCGCCCGGCGGCTCACCGAGAGCAAGACCACGGTCCCGCACTTCTACGTCACGGCGCACACCCGCGTCGACCGGCTGCTGGCGCTGCGTGCCGAGGTGAACGAGGCGGCGGACCGCAAGGTGTCGGTCAACGACTTCGTGCTGAAGGCCGTCGCCGGTGCGCTGATCGACGTGCCGGCGGCCAACGCCATCTGGGGCGGCGACCACATCCTGTCGTTCGGCGAAGCCGACATCGCCGTCGCGGTGGCGGTCGAGGGCGGGCTGCTGACCCCGGTGATCCGCGGCGTCGACCGCATGAGCCTCGTCGAGGCCTCCGCCGCCGTCGCGGACGCCGCCGAGCGGGCGCGGGCCGGCAAGCTCCGCCAGGACGAGCTCGAGGGCGGCAGCTTCTCGGTGTCCAATCTCGGGATGTACGGGGTCGACGAGTTCTCCGCGATCCTGAACCCGCCGCAGTCCGGCATCCTGGCGGTGTCTGCGGCGAAGCAGCAGCCCGTGGTCGACGACGGTCAGCTCGCCGTCGGAACCGTCATGTCGGTGACCCTCTCGGCGGACCACCGCGTCATCGACGGCGCCGTCGCCGCCGAGTGGATGGCCGCGTTCGTGCGGCGCATCGAGAATCCGGTCTCGGCGCTGCTCTAGACAGAAAGAAGGTGCCGCGCCCGGGTGGGACGCGGCACCTCCTGTCGGGGGTCTACTTGACCGCGCTCGCGGCGATCGCGACGTTGCCGAGACGCTCGCCCGTCTCCGGGTCGAAGGTGTGCACGTGCTGCGGCACCGGGGTGACGACGATCTTGTCGCCGGCGTTCGGGTGCGTGCGGCCATCGGTGCGCACCACGATGTCGACGCGCTGGCCGTCGACCTCGGTGTGACCGTAGAGGTATCCGTCCGCGCCGAGCTCCTCGACGACATCCACGTCGACCTTGAGGCCGTCGCCCTTGGTGTCGACCTTCAGGTCCTCGGGGCGCACGCCCACGGTGACCTTCTTGCCGCTGCCGAGCGCCGACTTCTCGACCTTGGCGATCGCGGAGCCGAACTTCACGCCGCCGTCGGCGACGTCGGCCGGGAACAGGTTCATCGCCGGGCTGCCGATGAAGCCGGCCACGAACACGTTGTTGGGCTTCTCGTACAGGTCGCGCGGGGTGCCGACCTGCTGCAGGATGCCGTCCTTCAGCACCGCGATGCGGTCGCCCATGGTGAGGGCCTCGGTCTGGTCGTGCGTGACGTAGACCGTGGTGACGCCGAGACGGCGCTGCAGCGAGGCGATCTGGGTGCGGGTCTGCACGCGCAGCTTCGCGTCGAGGTTCGACAGCGGCTCGTCCATGAGGAACACCTGCGGCTGACGGACGATGGCGCGGCCCATCGCGACACGCTGACGCTGACCACCGGAGAGCGCCTTCGGCTTGCGGCCGAGGTACGGCTCCAGGTCGAGCAGCTTCGCGGCCTCGAGCACGCGCTTGGCGCGGTCCTCTTTGCCGACGCCGGCGATCTTGAGCGCGAAGCCCATGTTCTCGGCGACCGTCATGTGCGGGTACAGCGCGTAGTTCTGGAAGACCATCGCGATGTCGCGGTCCTTCGGCGGGACGTCGGTGACGTCGCGATCGCCGATCAGGATGCGGCCCGAGTTGACCTCTTCGAGGCCGGCGAGCATGCGCAGGGTGGTCGACTTGCCGCAGCCGGACGGGCCGACGAGGACGAGGAACTCGCCGTCGGCGACCTCCAGGTCGATCGCGTCGACGGCGGGTCGGGTGGAACCCGGGTAGAGGCGGGTTGCCTTCTCGAAAGTGACAGATGCCATAGCGGTACTACTCCTTCACCGGCAGGTACGTGCCGGACGATCCGTTGTGAAGTGACTCGACGGGGTCATCGAGCCGTTCGGCCAGTATGCACCTCGCGGCTCGATCGCACCAACGCCTGGTAAGTTGACGCCCTGTGAGCGACGCCTACCCCAGCGCCGACGCGCCACCGCCCGGACTCGAACCGGACGGCGCCGGCGCGCGCGAAGCGGCGCGGGAACGCGCTCGCGAGCTGCGGGAGCTGCACAAGAAGCAGGACAGGCGGCGCCGGCTCATCGTGCAGGGTTCGATCACGGCCGGCGTGCTGCTGATCGTCGCCATCGTGGTGCTCGTGCTGATCGTGCCGCGCTCCGAGACCCGTGGGCCGCAGAACATGCTGAGCGACGGCATCCGGATCGGGCAGGATCTCGAGGCGGTGCAGACCCCGGGCCTGCAGCCGGGTGCCAGCCCCGTCGCCTCTGCGCCCAACCCGGATGGCGTGATCGACATCCAGCTCTACGTCGACTACCTCTGCGCCAGCTGCGGTGCCTTCTGGGAGGGCAACTCCGGCCAGCTGCGCAGCTGGGTGGAGAACGGCGCCGCGACCCTCGAGGTGCATCCGGTGGCGCTGCTGACCACGAAATCCGGCGGCACGCAGTACTCCCTTCGCGCTGCAGCGGCCGGCGCGTGCGTCGCCGACCTGTCGCCGAATCACTACTTCGACTTCCACGACGCGCTGCTGACGAACCAGCCCGAGGAGGGCTCCGAGGGTCTCAGCGACGCCGAGATCCTCGACCGGGCATCCGCCGCGGGCGTGACCGCGCTCGGCCAGATCACCCGGTGCATCGACGAGGGCCGGTTCAAGCCGTGGGTGAAGGCGGCCACGGCGCGGGCGCTCGCCGGCCCGATCCCCGGGTCGTCGCTGGCGAAGATCGATGCGCCGCTGGTGATCCTGGTGAACGGTCAGCAGTTCATCCCGACCTCCGATTTCGACCCCGCGGAGCTGGCGGCGTTCGTCGTGCAGGCCGCCGGTGACGCGTTCGCCGAGAACCCGACGCCGACCCCCGGCCCGACCGACACCGCGACGCCGACCCCCACCCCCGCGCCCTGACCCGCGCTCGTACCGCGGAGCGGCAGCGCGCCGCAGGAGCGGCGGCGCGCCAAATAGGCACCGAGCCCTCTGTCGGGGTTGAACCGACGACCTTCGCTTTACAAGAGCGGTGCTCTACCACTGAGCTAAGAGGGCGAAACGTCCCGAGTCTACCGGCGCGATAGCGTTGCCCTCGATGTCCGCCCACGTCGACACCCGTCACACGACGCGGGTCGCCCTCGCGGCGCTGGCCGCATTCGTGAGCGGCATCGGGGTCGCGACCCAGTCCCGCATCAACGGGCAGCTCGGCGCCGACCTCGGCGACGGCTTCGTCGCGGCGTTCCTCTCCTTCGGGTCGGGCTTCGTGATCCTGGCGATCGCGGTCGCCCTGTCGCGGGATGCGCGACGCGGGCTGGGACGTGCGGTGTCGGCGGTGCGCGAGCGCCGCATCCCGTGGTGGTACCTCATCGGCGGGGCGGCGGGTGCCTTCTTCGTGCTGACGCAGTCGCTCGTGATCGGGGTCATCGGCGTCGCGCTCTTCACCATCGGCATCGTGGCCGGCCAGATGACCAGCTCGATGCTGATCGACCGGCACGGCTTCGGCACGATGGGCCCGAAGCGCCTGACCGTCACTCGGGTCGCCGGCGCCGCCCTGGCGGTCGCGGGCGTCATCCTCGCCGTGTCGGGTCAGTTGCGCGCCGACGTGTCGTGGTGGCTGCTGGTGGCCCCGTTCCTCGCCGGGCTCGGCGTCGGGTTCCAGCAGGCCGCCAACGGGCAGGTGCGCGCGGTGACCGGGTCGGCGCTCGCCGCCACCTTCGGCAACTTCCTGGTCGGGACGACGTTGCTGACGATCGCCCTGCTGATCCATCTGCTGCTCGCGCCGTGGCCGGCGGTGTTGCCGTCGAACCCGCTCCTCTACCTGGGCGGGGTCGTCGGGGTGCTCTTCATCGGCACCCAGGTGCTGGTGGTGCGCACCGTCGGCGTGCTGGTGCTGGGACTCGCGATCCTGTCGGGGCAGCTGGCGGCGGCGGTGCTCTACGACCTCATCCTGCCGATCCCCGGGCACGTATTCGCGGTGACCGGGGCGCTCGGCGCGGCGATCACGCTGATCGCGGTGGTGATCGCCGTGATCCCGGTCAGAGCCGGGTCAGGTAGTTCTTCGCGCTGACCGGCTTGCGGCGCCCGCTCTTCGCCTTCGCCGGCTTGCCGCCGACGTAGAGCCAGCCGAGCAGCGTCTCGTCGGGCGCGAGCTCGTGCATCCGGTGCACCGCCCCCGACCGGGTGTGCAGGCCGGTGCGCCACATCACACCCCAGCCGGCCTCGTCGAGCACGAGGCTGAGGGCGTGGGCGACCCCGGATGCGACGGTCTCCTGCTCCCACCGCGGCACCTTGTGGCTCGGCTTCGGTGACACGACGATGGCGAGCAGCAGCGGCGCACGCAGCGGCTTGGCCGCGAGTTTGGCGGCGGCGGGACCCTCCAGCCCGGCGGCCTCGGCGAGTGCGCGTCCGAGCCGCTCGCGGGCCTCACCGCGCAGCGCGATGATGCGCCAGGGCCGCAGCGATGCATGGTCGGCGACGGAGGCGGCCGCCTCGATCAGCGGCAGCAGCTCGCGGGTGGCGGGTGCGGCATCCGTCACGCTCGAATGCGAGCGCCGGCGGCGCATCGCCTCGGCCGCCGGAAGCCCGGTCATTCGGAGGCGTGGAACCCGAGCGACAGCGAGTTCATGCAGTAGCGGAGTCCGGTGGGCGTGCCGAAGCCGTCGTCGAAGACGTGCCCCAGGTGAGAGCCGCACCGGGCGCAGCGCACCTCGGTGCGCACCATTCCGAGGCTGCGGTCCTCGATCAGCTGCACCGCGTCGGGGTTCACGGAGTCGTAGAAGCTCGGCCACCCGCAGCCGGAGTCGAACTTGGTGCCGCTCTTGAACAGCTCGGCCCCGCACGCCGCGCAGGTGTAGAGGCCGGCGCGCGCCTCGTCGAGCAGCTCGCCCGTCCAGGCCCGCTCCGTGCCCGCTTCGCGGAGCACGGCGTAGGCCTCGGGGGAGAGTTCCGCCTTCCATTCGTCCTCGGTCTTCTCGACCTCGTACGCGCCGCCGTCCGTGCTGGGTGTGCCCATGCCACCATTCAACATGGCTTCCGACGACACCGCTGCCTGGTTTCGCCGCGCGACAGCCGAGCTCGCCGCCACCTCGGAACTGCAGGTGGAGTGGGCTCACGGCGTCGCCGGCGACCCGGGCGTGCTCGACCTGATCGAGCATCTGCCGCGGGAGCACAGGCAGCCGTCGCTGATCTTCTCGGCCGCGCGCTACGCCGGGGCGCCCGCTGCCGGCTGGCCGGGGTTCCGCGAGTGGCTGGTGGCATCCTGGCCCCGGGTGGAGGCGGTGGCCCGCGAACGCCGGACGCAGACCAACGAGGCGGGCCGCTGCGCCCCGCTACTCGTCGCGCTCGACCGCATCGCGGGGCCGCTGGCGCTGATCGAACTGGGTGCCTCGGCGGGACTCTGCCTCGGCCTCGACCGCTACGCGTACCGCTTCGATGACGGGCCGGTGATCGGTGACGGGGAGCCGCTGCTGACCTGCACGACCACCGGCACGGGGATCGCTCCGCGCTCGTTGCCGCAGATCGTCTGGCGCCGCGGCGTCGACCTCGCGCCCCTGTCACCCGCCGACCCCGACGACCTCGCCTGGCTGGAGGCGCTGCTGCCGCCCGACCGGCCGGACCGGCTCGCACGGTTGCGCGCGGCATCCCGTCGCCTCGCCGACGACCCGCCCCAGGTGATCGCCGGCGACGCCGTCGAGGAGCTGCCGGGTCTCATCGCCGCGGCCCCCGGCGACGCCACAGGGGTCGTGATCGCGCTCGGCACCCTCGTCTACCTTCCGCCCGCCGCCCGCGTCGAGGTGGTGGATCGCACGCGCGAGCTGGGCGCCCGGCTCGTCACGCTCGAACCCGTGTCGGCCCTGCCGCCGGTCGCGGAGCGGCTCGAGGCGCTCACCGCGCCCGACCCGACCCCGTACGTGCTGGCGCTCGACGGCGAGCCGATCGCGTACGCCTCCGCGCACGGTGACCGGCTGTCTTGGCTGAGCCCGGTGGGGCAACCGGATGCGGGGTCCGGGCGGTCCTAGGATCGCCGCGTGCCGGCATCCCACCCCGCCCAGCCGTCGAGCGACGAGCTCGACGAACTGGCCCTCCGCGTGCTCGACTTCGAGCGTGCCTGGGCGTCGCGGATCGGGCCGAAGGATGCCGCCATCCGATCGGAATTCAGCATTCCTGCAGCCCGCTACTATCAGATGTTGTACGCGCTCATCGATTCGCCGGCGGCTCTGCGTTCCGATCCCCTGCTGGTCCGGCGGTTGCAGCGCCTGCGTGATGCCCGTGCCCGGGCCCGCGCAGCTCGAACCTTCCGCAGCGACCAGGACCCCCCGGAGTAATGGCCAACTTCCCGCAAGACCCGTTCGACGTGGTCCCCGCCGACCTCAGCCGCGTCGGCGCGCACCGTGCGCCGCGTCCTCGGGGCCGCGGCTGGATCATGTTCGCCTGGGCCGCTCTCGCCACCGGCGTGCTGGTGATCGGCGGGCTCTACGGCCTCTCCCGCGTGAACCCGAGCATCAGCTTCGAGCTGCCCAACTTCGGCGGCGGTGAGGACCCGGTGGCGCAGCCGTCTCCGAGCACCTCGAGCGTGCCGCCGGTCACCGACCCCACCACGGTCGACCCCGCTCTCGGCCTCAGCATCTCGGTGTTCAACGGCAGCAGCGTCGACGGCCTGCAGGACACGGCGGGCGACGCGATCCTCGCCGCCGGGTGGCCCGACCCGGCCCGCGCCAACTCCACCGCCCGCGACGAGACCGAGACCGTCGTGTACTACTCGTCGGCGGCGTTCGAGGGCATCGCCCGTGGCATGGTGCAGCTGCTCGGGGTCGGCACCGTGCAGCTCTCCGACGCCTTCCCCGGCGCCCCCGTGACCATCGTCGTCGGCCAGGATTACGCCACCGTGACGGGTGCCGGCGGCGGCTGAGCCCTCGGCGTGTTACGCCGGTGTTACCGGCATGTTGAGATCTCGCAACCAGGCCCTCTGAGCGCGCCTGCTGTGGCTACGATTCCGATCACAGCACAGCAGGGAGCACGGCATGGCGCAGGGCATCGTCAAGTGGTTCAACGCAGAGAAGGGGTACGGGTTCATCACCGTCGCCGACGGCGGGCAGGATGTGTTCGTCCACTACTCGGCCATCGACATGACCGGTTTCAAGGTCCTCGAAGACGGCCAGGCGGTCACCTTCGAGATCGGCACCGGATCCAAGGGCCCGCAGGCCGAATCGGTGCGCCTGGCCTGACACGCTCACCCGCCGACCTACCATGACGGCATGCGGGCTCGGGTGGCGGCGATCGCGACCGGGCTCGCGCTGCTGCTGAGCGGCTGCGTCGGCGAGCCGATGCCCGTGCCGAGCCCCAGCTACACCCCCACCTACGTCACCCCGCCGCCGACCACGCTCACCCCGCTCACCGGGGAGGTGGTGCCGGCCGGGAGCGTCGTCGGCCCGTCGCTGGCGGCGAAGATCGACAACCACGTCGACGCCCGGCCGCAGGTCGGCCTGGAGCACGCCGACCTGGTGTTCGAGGAGCTGGTGGAGGGCGGGCTCACCCGCTACGTCGCCGTCTGGCAGTCCGACGTCCCCGCCGAGATCGGCCCGATCCGCTCGATCCGCCCGATGGACCCCGACATCATCTCGCCGCTCGGCGGCATCGTCGCCTACTCGGGAGGCCAGGACCGGTTCGTGCGGGCCATGAAGGCGACCGAGGTGTACAACGCGATCCACGGTCAGGCGGACACCGCCGACCTCATGTACCGCACCGCCGCCAAGATCTCACCGCACAATGTGCTCGTGCTCGCCCCGGAGCTGATCGCCCGGCACACCGACATCGCGCCCCCGCTCCAGCAGTTCGCCTTCGCACCCGCCGCCGCCTCGTCGAGCGCGGTCCGGGATGGTGCCCCCATCGCCGCGATCGCGTTGCGTTTCGGGGCCCCCTCGACGCCGTCGTGGGCTTTCGACAGCGCGTCCGGGCGGTACCTGCGCTCGCAGGCCGGCGTGCCCGACCTCGACACCGTCGGCACGCAGCTGTCGGCGGACAACGTCATCGTGCTGCGGGTGCCGGTGGGCAACGACGGCGGGGTGCCGAAGACGGAGCTGGTGGGCTCGGGGGAGGCGTGGGTCTCGTCGGGCGGGTACAGCATCCTGTGCACCTGGTCGAAGGACTCGCGGACGGGCCTGATCCGGCTCATCGATGGGGACGGCGACGTGGTGCGGCTGGCTCCGGGGAACAGCTGGATCGAGCTCGTCCCGCTGAGCGGCAGCACCGACTTCAGCTGAACGGCGGTCGCCTTGCACTCGGCCTAGGCGAGTGCCAGAATGAATGTTGGCACTCGCGCGCTGTGAGTGCCAACAGTCTGTATACGTCCAGGAGGGACGACCCCTACTTATGGCAAAGATCATCGCTTTCGACGAGGAGGCCCGCCGCGGCCTCGAGCGCGGCCTCAACATCCTGGCTGACGCCGTCAAGGTCACCCTCGGCCCCCGCGGTCGCAACGTCGTGCTGGAGAAGAAGTGGGGCGCCCCCACCATCACCAACGACGGCGTCTCGATCGCCAAGGAGATCGAGCTCGACGACCCGTATGAGAAGATCGGCGCTGAGCTGGTCAAAGAGGTCGCGAAGAAGACCGACGACGTCGCCGGTGACGGCACCACCACCTCGGTCGTGCTCGCCCAGGCGCTCGTCCGCGAGGGCCTGCGCAACGTCGCGGCCGGCGCCGACCCCATCAGCCTGAAGCGCGGCATCGAGAAGGCCGTCGCGGCGGTCGAGAAGGAGCTGCGCTCGAACGCCAAGGAGGTCGAGACCAAGGAGGAGATCGCGGCGACCGCGTCCATCTCCGCGGCCGACCCCGAGATCGGCGCGCTCATCGCCGAGGCCATCGACAAGGTGGGCAAGGAGGGTGTGGTCACCGTCGAGGAGTCCAACACCTTCGGCACCACGCTCGAGCTGACCGAGGGCATGCGCTTCGACAAGGGCTTCCTGTCGCAGTACTTCGTCACCGACCCGGAGCGTCAGGAGGCGGTGTTCGAAGACCCGTACATCCTGATCGTCAACGGCAAGATCTCGAACATCAAAGACCTGCTGCCGATCGTCGACAAGGTGATCCAGGCGGGCAAGCAGTTGCTGATCATCGCGGAGGACGTCGACGGCGAGGCTCTGGCCACGCTGGTCGTGAACAAGATCCGCGGCATCTTCAAGTCGGTCGCCGTGAAGGCCCCCGGCTTCGGCGACCGCCGCAAGGCGCAGCTGCAGGACATCGCAACCCTCACCGGCGGCCAGGTCATCAGCGAGGAGGTCGGTCTCAAGCTCGAGAACGCCACCCTCGACCTGCTCGGCCAGGCCCGCAAGGTCATCGTCACCAAGGACGAGACGACCATCATCGAGGGTGCCGGCGACGCCGACCAGATCGCCGGCCGCGTGAAGCAGATCAAGGCCGAGATCGAGAACACCGACAGCGACTACGACCGCGAGAAGCTGCAGGAGCGCCTGGCGAAGCTCGCCGGTGGCGTGGCCGTCATCAAGGCGGGCGCCGCGACCGAGGTCGAGCTGAAGGAGCGCAAGCACCGCATCGAAGACGCCGTGCGCAACGCGAAGGCCGCCGTCGAGGAGGGCATCGTCGCCGGTGGTGGCGTCGCCCTCATCCAGGCCGGCAAGACCGCGTTCGAGTCGAAGGCCGTCAAGGGCCTCGAGGGCGACGAGGCGACGGGTGCGAACATCGTGCGCGTCGCGATCGACGCCCCGCTGAAGCAGATCGCGCTGAACTCCGGCATGGAGCCCGGCGTGGTCGTCGACAAGGTGCGCAACCTCCCCGTCGGTCAGGGCCTCAACGCCGCGACCGGCGAGTACGTCGACATGCTGGCCGCCGGCATCAACGACCCGGTGAAGGTGACCCGGTCCGCGCTGCTCAACGCCGCGTCGATCGCCGCGCTGTTCCTCACCACCGAGGCCGTCGTCGCCGACAAGCCCGAGAAGAACCCGGCCCCGGCCGGCGACCCGACGGGTGGCATGGACTTCTGACCTGAAGGTTGACGCTGCGTCGCAGCATCAACCGCAAGGTCAAGGTCGAGTAGCGAGCCGAAGGCTCGCGTATCGAGACCCTCGTCCACCGACACGCAGAAACGGGCGGTCCCTCTCCGGAGGGGCCGCCCGTTTCGTCGTTTGTGGACGCGCTGCGTCGCGATCCGGGCGAGTTCTGTCGATCCGGGCGACCGGATACACCCAGATCGCCCGAACTCGCCCGGATTCGAGACGGTGCACCTACCTCCGGAAGAGCGCCGCGTTCTGCGTCTCGACCTCGGTGTAGCCGCGGGCGGCGTGATCGAGCGCCACGCCGAGCGCCGCGAGGCTCTCTTCGACCCGCTGCTGCGTCGCCTTCCAGTCGGCCACGACGGTCTGGAACCCCGCCGATGCCTGACCCGTCCACGAGCCCTGCAGGGCGACGAGCTGACCGTGCAGACCCGCCACCTCTCCCTGGATGCGGCTCATCGCCGCTCGTACCGTGCCGGTTGCCGCGGCGACCGCATCGCTGTCCACCTGATATCGCGTCATGCGGGTCAGGTTAGGAGCGGGTGCGCCTCCGGGGCGGTTCGGGGGCAGCGGCGGGGGTTTCCGGCTCCGGCTCGGCGCTGGTGAGGAGGGGAAGCGAGACCCGGAAGGTCGCCCCGCCGCCGGGCGTCTCGAGCACCTCCACGTGGCCGTCGTGGTTCGCCACGATGCCGGCGACGATCGCGAGCCCCAGGCCCGAGCCGCCGGTGTCGCGGGTGCGTGAGGTGTCGGCGCGCCAGAAGCGCTGGAAGATCTTCTCCCGCAGCTGCGGCGGCACACCCTCGCCGTGGTCGACGATGGAGATCTGCCCGTACCCGCCGTCGCGGTCGACCTCCACCGCGAACTCGATGGGGCTGTCGTCGGGCGTGAAGCGCATCGCGTTGCCGACGAGGTTCGTGACCACCTGCCGGATCTTGTTCTCATCGGCGAGAACGACAGGCCCCACCTCGGGAAGCGGCACGACCTCGGGGATCGGTTCGGCATCCACCGCGCCGCGTGCGGGACGCCGCCGTCGCAGGCGGGCGAGCGTCGCTCCGGCGAACGCGAGGGTCGACGCCCAGGCGGTGGTGGATGCCGGGGCACCCGACACGATCGTCTCGGCTCCGACGACGGGGGCCTCGCCCGGCGCCGGCTCCGGAGGCGCCTCGACCTCGGACACGGTGGCGGGCTCCGGCACGATCACGGTGATGCGGCGGGCAGGTGCAGAGACGGATGCGTCGAGGGCGGCGTCCTGGGCGATCGGCAGCAGGTCGACGGCGGTCTTCTGCAGCGGCTTCGCCTCGTCCAGGCGGGCCAGCTCGAGCAGGTCCTCGACGAGAGCGCCCATGCGGATCGCCTCGCGCTCGATCCTGTCCATCGCCTGGGCGATGTCCTCCGGGTTCTGGATGGCGCCCATGCGGTACAGCTCGGCGTACCCGCGCAGCGACACCAGCGGCGTGCGCAGCTCGTGGGACGCGTCGCCGACGAAGCGGCGCATCTGCTCGACGGATCGCTCGCGATCGGCGAACGCCCGGTCGATGCGCGCGAGCATCGTGTTGAGCGATCTGTTGAGCCGCCCGACCTCGGTGTTGGGTGTCGCGCCGCCGAGGCGCTGGCTGTAGTCGCCCGCGGCGAACCGGGCGGCGGTTGCCTCGACATCCCGCAGCGGCGCGAAGGTGGATGTCACCATCAGCTGCGTGGTCGCGGCACCGAACACGACGACGGCCACGGCGAACCCGAGGAAGATCACCGTGTACCGCGCGATGATCCCGTTGGTGGCGTTCATGTTGAGCCCGACGAGCAGGGTGGCGCGCTCGGAGGTGCCCTCGACCTCGGCGGGGTACGGGATGACCCGCCACTGGGTGCTGCGCGACTCGTTGTAGAGAGTGATGGGGTGGTGCCCGTTCTGGGCGACGAACTCCGTCGTGAGCGTGCTGGTGTCGGGGAGCAGCGCCTCCTGCTCGTCGTTGACGTTGTCCATCAGGACCCCGCCGTCGGCATCCACGGCTGCGAGGTAGTACGGGTTGAGCCGCTGCCCCTCACCGTAGGCCGCGATGGTGTCGAGATCGATGGTGGACGGCAGCTTCTCGTAGGCGGCCGAGATCTGCTGGTCGATCTGCTCGAGCAGGTAGCCGCGCAGCACCGACATCGTTCCGGCGCCCGCGACGGTCAGACCGAAGGTGAGCAGCAGGACGGTGACGCCGGTGATCTTGGCGCGCAGCGAGATGCCGTTCCACCAGCGCTCGAATGAGGCGTGCACGGACATGGCAGGCCTCCTGGTGGTCTCGACTCGCCGCCGGCGGCGGCTGCTCACTCGCCGATTAAACCTTGGCGGCCTTGAGCATGTACCCGAACCCGCGCTTGGTCTGGATCATCGGCTCGTTCGAGTGCTGGTCGAGCTTACGTCGCAGGTAGCTGATGTAGCTCTCGACGATGCCGGCGTCGCCGTTGAAGTCGTACTCCCACACGTGGTCGAGGATCTGCGCCTTCGACAGCACGCGGTTGGGGTTGAGCATGAGGTAGCGCAGCAGCTTGAACTCGGTGGGGGAGAGTTCGACCGCCTCGGATCCGACGGTGACCTCGTGCGTGTCCTGGTCCATGGTGAGTTCGCCGGCGCGGATCACGGCATCCTCTTCGTCTTGCATGGTGCGGCGCAGGATCGCCTTGATGCGGGCGACGATCTCGTCGAGCGAGAAGGGCTTCGTGACGTAGTCGTCGCCGCCGACGGTGAGGCCGGTGATCTTGTCTTCGGTGTCGTCTTTGGCGGTGAGGAACAGGATGGGGGCGGTGTACCCGGAGGCGCGGAGCCGCTTGGTGACGCCGAACCCGTTCATGTCGGGGAGCATCACGTCGAGGATGATCAGGTCGGGTTCCTCTTCGAGCACCGCCGAGATGGCCTGTGCGCCGTTGCCGACCGCGCGGACCGCGAATCCGGCGAAGCGGAGGCTGGTGGTGAGGAGGTCGCGGATGTTGGGTTCGTCGTCGACGATCAGGATCTTGGGGCCGTCACTCATGCACCCAGTGTCTGACTATTCGCTGGACGCTTCCTGGGAACGATGTTCCGGGCCGGGGGTGCCGGCGATGCGGATGCAGCAGCGTCCGGCGCCGGGCTCCAGCACGATGTCGTCCGGGTCGGATCCGCTGGTCTCGGCCGCCCCGCACAGGAACGCGTGATTCGCCGCGCAGACGACCTCGGTGTGCGCTGCCGCCAGCCGGTGGAACGGGCAGTTGCGCATGACGGTCCCGTCCGGGCCCGGCGCGGGTTCGTAGCCGGTCGCCTCGAGCACCTCCGCGAAGGTCGAGGCGGCGCTCCCGGTGGCGCGCCCGGCGTCGGTGGCCGCGGTACGCAGCTCGTCGAGCACCGGCTGTCCGCTCGCGGCCGACCGCTCGATCGCGGAGGCGAGCAGGCTCCCCATGAGGTCGTAGCTGCGTCCGGGCACCGACACGGCGACCTCGCGGTCCGACCTCCGGTACAGCTTGGCCGGCCGGCCGGCGCCGGGTCCGCTGCGCCCCGCGGGTCGTGCGTAGCTGACGTCGAGCAGGCCGGATGCCGCGAGCCGGTCGAGATGGAACGCGGCGGTCCCGCGCGCGAGGCCTGCGCGCTCGGAGACCAGGTCGCGTCCGACCGGGGTGTCGGCGGCCGCGACGATGTCGTAGACCGCTGCCCGCACCGGGTCGGCCAGCGCGGAGACCGCGCCCATTGCATCCACGTCGCCAGTATCTCTAAAAAAGCGGATCTTGACAATAGAAACTCGACGGCACTAGCGTCGGGCCGTGGAGGGGTGATGACCACGCACGAGGTGCAGTCCGGGCCGTTGCGGCCCGACCCGCTGACGCCGCACGATCGGGGCGCGGCGGCGGTCGCGGTGCTCCTGGAATCGCTCGGGTTCGATCCGGAGTCCGACCGCCTGCGTGACACGCCGCAGCGGGTCGCGAGCAGCCTGGGGAGGCTGCTGTCCCGCGACCCGCTGCCGCCCCCGACCCTGCTCGACGCCGACGGGTACGACGGCCCGATCGTGCTGCGCGAGATCCCGTTCCACTCGCTGTGCGAGCACCACCTGCTGCCGTTCCGGGGCGTTGCGACCATCGGCTACCTCCCCGCCGAGCGCATCGTCGGCCTCTCGACGCTGGCGCGCGTCGTCGAGTACTTCGCACGCGACCTGCAACTGCAGGAGCGGCTGACCTCCGACATCGCCGGATGGCTCGACGCCGAACTCGCCCCGCGCGGCCTCGGCGTGGTGATCGACGCCGAGCACCTCTGCATGTCGATGCGCGACGTCGGCACACCGCAGACCCGCACGACGACCCGGATGTTCCGCGGCGTCTTCACCCCGGAGGATCTCGGATGACCGCCCAGCAGTTCGTGATCGTCGGAGGCGGGCTCGCGGCGGCGACAGCCGCCGAGCAGCTGCGTCAGCGCGGCGTGCACGGTGACATCCGGCTGATCGCCGCCGAGCCGCACGAGCCCTACATCCGGCCGCCGCTGTCGAAAGGGTTCCTGCTCGGCACCGACGATCGCGACAGCGTGTTCGTGCACCCCCGCGACTGGTACGCCCAGCACGGCGTCGAGTTGTCGACCGGGGTCCGTGTGACCGGCATCGGCGATCACGTCGTCACGCTCGACACCGGCGAGACCGTGCCCTTCGACCGCCTGCTGCTCGCCACCGGCGCCCAGCCCCGCCGGCTGAACCTGCCGGGCGGCGATGCGGACGGCATCCACTACCTGCGCACGCTCGACGACAGCGAGGCGCTGAGAGCGGAGTTCGAGCGCGGTGACCGGCAGGTCGCCTTCGTCGGCTCCGGCTGGATCGGGCTCGAGCTCGCCGCCGCCGCGCGCGGACTCGGCAACGCCGTCACCATCATCGCCCCCGACCACGTGCCGCTCGAGGGTCCGCTGGGCGCGGAGCTCGGCACGATGTTCCGCGAGCTGCACGAGCAGAACGGGGTCGAGTTCCGGCTCGACACGGCGGTGACGGGCTTCGCGGCCGAGGACCGGCGGATCGCCGGGGTGGAGACCGACGGCGGCATCGTCCGCGCCGACCTGGTCGTCGTCGGGGTCGGCGCCGTCCCCGACACCGCGCTCGCCGAGGCGGCGGGCATCGCGGTCGACAACGGCATCCTGACCGACGAGCACCTGGCGACCAGCGTGCCCGACGTGTTCGCGGCGGGCGACGTCGCGAACCCCTACCACCCCGTCATCCGGCAGCGGATCCGCAACGAGCACTGGGCGAACGCGATCGCCGGCGGCAAAGTCGCGGCGGCCTCGATGGCCGGCGCGGATGCGGTGCTCGACGACATCCCGTACTTCTACACCGACCAGTTCGACCTCGGGATGGAGTACTCCGGCTACGGTCCGCTCACCCGCGGCGCCGAGATCGTGTACCGCGGCGATCGCCCCGGTCGCGAGCTGATCGCCTTCTGGCTGAACGACGGTCGCGTGGTGGCCGGGATGAATGTCAATGTGTCGGATGTGAACGACGACGTGCAGCGGCTCATCCGCTCGCAGAAGCCGGTCGACCCCGCGCGCCTGGCCGACCCGGCGATCCCGCTGGCGGAGGTCTGAGTGAGCGTGCTGCCCGACGGCGACCGCGTCGCCGTGATGGCGGTGGTCAACCGCACCCCCGACTCCTTCTACGACAGGGGCGCCACCTTCGCCCTCGATCGCGCCGTCGAGGCGGCGCTGCGTGCGGTGGATGCCGGGGCCGACTGGATCGACATCGGCGGCGTCCCGTTCGGCAGGGGCCCCGGGGTGGCGACGGCGGAGGAGATCGCGCGGGTGGTGCCGTTCATCGAGGCGGTGACCGCGGCATCCGGGGTCGTCATCTCGGTCGACACCAACTCGGCCGAGGTCGCCCGCGCCGCCATCGACGCCGGCGCACGTGTGGTCAACGACACGAGCGGGCTCGGCGATCCCGGCATGGCGGAGGTCGTCGCCGGGTCGGACGCGCACCTCGTCATCACCCACAGCGTCGGCCCGCCCCGCGTCGAGAAGCCTCCCGCGCACTACGACGACGTCGTCGCCGAGGTGATCGCGTTCCTGCAGGAGCGGGTCGACCGTGCCGGGGCGGCGGGGATCCCGCGCGACCGGCTGATCGTCGACCCGGGCCACGACCTCGACAAGAACACGCTGCACTCCCTCGAGCTGACGCGCCGCTTCGAGGAGTTCCAGCTGCTCGGCCTGCCGCTCATGGCCGCGGTGTCGAACAAGGACTTCATCGGCGAGACCCTGGATGCCGCCCAGGGCGAACGCCTCGAAGGCTCGCTCGCCGCGATGGTGGTCTGCATCATGAAGGGCGCGCGCGTGGTGCGGATGCACGACATCCCGCAGGCGGTCGCCGCCGCCCGCATGACGGAGGCGATCCTGGGCCTGCGAGAACCGGTGCGGCTGGAGCACAACATGCACCCGACGCATAACGTGTAGCCGTGACCGCCCGCATCGACCGCATCTGGCCCGACCCGGCCGAGCAGCTGCACGACGACGAGCTGATGGATGCCGTCGACCACGAGGCGGTGCGGCTGAACTTCGTGTCGAGCATCGACGGCGCGGCGACCCGGAACGGCCGCTCGGGCGGACTCGGCGGGCCCGCCGACAAACGCTACTTCGACCTGCTGCGCCGGGTGGCGGATGTCGTGGTGGTGGGGGCGGGCACGGTGCGCACCGAGGGTTACGGGCCGATGATCGTCGACCGTCCGCGGCGCGGGCAGCCGGTGTTCGCGATCGTGAGCCGGTCGCTCGACCTGGACCCGGCATCCCCGATCTTCACCAAGGCGCCGGTGCGACCGCTGATCATCACCACCGAGCGGGCGACCGGCAGGGCCCGCTTCGACGATGTGGCGGATGTCGTCGTCGCCGGGGGCTCGACGGTGGATGCCGCGCTCGCCGTGGAGTCGCTGCGCGCGCGGGGTCTGCGCCGCATCCTGTGCGAGGGCGGGCCGACCCTGTTCGGTTCGGCGCTCGCGGCGGATGTCGCCGACGAGCTGTGCCTCACCGTCTCGCCGACGCTGGAGGCGGGCGATGCCCCGCGGATCGCGAACGGCGACAGTGTGCCGCGCGAGATGACGCTCGCGGGCGTGCTGCGCTCGGGGTCGACGCTGCTGCTGCGCTACGTGCGCGCGACGCGGTAGGTGACGTGCGTGACCATCGAGGTCTGACGCGCCGACACCTGCTCGAGCCGCTGCGGCGGGACGCCGTCGAACAGCCGCTCCCCGGCGCCGAGCGTCAGCGGCGAGATGTGCAGCCGCAGCTCGTCGATGAACCCCGCCGCCAGGAACTGGTTGACCGTCGACGCGCCGCCCGCGATCGAGATGTCACGGTCGCCCGCCGCCTCCCGGGCGCGTGACATCGCGGCCGCGGGCCCGTCGGTGACGAAGTGGAACGTGGTGCCGCCCTGCATCTCGACCGAGTCGCGCTCGCGGTGCCCGAGCACGAACACCGGTCCGTGGTACGGCGGGTTGTCGCCCCACCAGCCGGTCCAGCCGAGGTCCCACTCGCCGCGGTCGGGGCCGAACATGTTGCGGCCCATGATGAACGCGCCCGCGTCGACGATCGCGTCGACCTCGGGCTGGTTCTCGGCCTCCGCCTCGAACATCCAGCGGTGCAGCAGCAGGTGCGCCGGGGTGCCGTCGGGGTGCTTGCCGATCGGGAAGTCCATGCTCTGGTCGGTGCCGGCGACGAAGCCGTCGACCGAGATCGCGATGTCGCTCTTGACGATGCCCATGGCATCCAATGTGTCGGTGGGGGCTGTCATTCCGGGCGGGTTCGGACAGTGCGGGCGACCGTGGCGGCCCGGCCCGGCCGAACTCGCCCGGAGTGCGGGGTGGGGGGCGGCGGACCGGCCGGGGGGGGGGGCGGCGGACCGGCCGGCGGCGGCGGCCGGCCGGGGCTCTGGCCGCGCGGGCGAGGGCGGCGGCGTCGAGGAGCGTGT
>JBFWWZ010000033.1:0-34307 GCA_050245915.1 Microbacteriaceae bacterium | reverse complement strand
TGCGGAACCTGCCCGACCTGCGCTGGGTCGATCTCGACAGCCACGGGTTCCTGGTGATCGACGCCGGCGTGCAGCGGTTGTCGTGCCAGTGGTGGTTCGTCGACACGGTGATCGAGATCAGCGACGACGTCGTCTTGGGCCACGAGGTGGTGCTGCCGGCGTACCCGGAGGGGACGACGGCGGAGGAACTCGCCTAGAGCACGTTGATCGCGGTGGCGCGCCACCGCCGGTCGAGACCCTCGAGCCGGATCGCGACAGCCCGCACCCGGGCGCGCCCGCGCACGATGATCACCGCCTCGACGACGCCGTCGCGCGGCTGGCTCACCGTCGTGGAACCGATCGTGAACGCCGGCCGGGTCGCCTGCTGACCTTTCGCGGCACGCGCGCGGCTCGAGATCACGACCCGCTTCAGCAGGTGACGATGGACGTCATCGCTGACCCAGCGCGCGATCTGCTCCAGTTCGCGAGCACCCGCGAGGATCTCGATCACGCACCGCGTCAGATTCTCGAGCAGCGGGACCGGATCGGGCAGGTGCTCGGTCGGCGTGGGCTGGTGTCCGAAGAAGTCATCCGGGTCGAACCGGGGCCGTAACGCCCGTGCCGACGTTCCGTCGACGATCGGCTGTTCGACGTCGCGCGTGACCTGCAGCATGTCCACCCCTGACATATCGGCTCGATGTGCACCGATCCCGCGCGATGGACCACGGACACCTAACCACGGCAGGCGACGATCCGTCAGCTACATGACGACGACTGTGGAAAACGTGATGGCGGGCGGGGTGAGGGTGACTAGCCTCGCGCCATGCGCTGGGACCACCTGTTCGACGATCTCGAATCCCAGCTCGAGCACGAACTCGGGGCCGAAGAACTCGACCTGCTCGCCGAGGAGGAGCGCCTGCGCCTCGGTCGCCTCACGATGCGCGAGCGGCTGAGGGCGATCATCCCGGAGGTGATCCGGCTCACGCTCGCCGACGGCACCCGTCTCACCCTCACGCTCGGCGCGGTGGGGCGCGACTGGATCGCGGGGGAGGAGGTGCGCGAGAGCGGGGCGGGGCCGTCCTGCGTGGTCCCCACGGCATCCATCGCCGCCTGCTTCGTCGACCCCGCACAGACCCGGGCGAGCCTGGCACAGGATGCGTCGGGCGCCTCCCCGGTCGGCTCACTCGCCGCGCGCCTGGGCCTCCCCTTCATCCTCCGCGACCTGTGCCGGCGCCGGGCGGCGCTGACCATCAGCACCTCGACGGAGGTCGTACACGGAACCATCGACCGCGTGGGACGGGACCATATCGACCTCGCCGAACACGATCCGGGGGTCGCCCGGCGCGACCGCGATGTGCGTGCGCTGCGGATCCTGCCGATCGAGCAGCTGGTGCAGGTGCGCTTCTAGCTCTTACAGCGCCGACAGCTCGGGCACCGAGGCGTACTCGGCCTGGTGCCACAGCCCGCGGCGACGGTTCTCTTCGTACTTGTCGGCGATGTACTGCTCGAGCAGGTCGCGCTCGACGCGCCAGTGGCCGTTGCCCCCGACCTTGATCGCGGGCAGTTCGCCCGTGCGGACCAGCGCGTAGGCCTGGCTGGCCGAGATGTTCAGGATCTCTGCGACGTCGACGAGGGTGAGGAAGCGCCCGAGGCCGGCGGAGGGGGTGTCCGGTGCCGTCATGGGTCGATTATGCGCCGCCCGTCCGGGCCGGAACCGGGGTGTGGATAACTCGCGCACGTCCCCCGGCCGCCCGCGACGATGATGCCCCATGAGCGCCTCCGCCACTCCCCACCGCCGCCGGTTCTCCCTCGACGTGCGCCTGATCATCGGCATCGGCCTGGTGGTCGCATCCGTCGCCGGCGTGGTCTCGATCGTCGGCGCATCCGACCACCGGATCACCGTGTACGCGGCGGCGCACACCTTCGCACCCGGCGATCGCATCGGTTCAGAACAGCTGGTACCCCGGCAGGTGACCCTCGACGACGCCGACGAGCTGTACCTGCGCGAGGCCCCGCAGACGGCGGTGATCGCGACCCAGGTGATCCGGCGCGGCGAGCTGGTCCCGGTGGCGGCGCTCAGCACCCGCGAGGGAACCCGCGTCACCTCGCTGGTGCTCGCCCTGTCCGGCGAGGTGAGCGAATCGGTGGTGGCGGGATCGCTCGTCGACGTCTGGGCCTCGGCCGCCGCCACGGGCGACGGGACGGTCGGCGCGTCGGGTGGATTCGGTCCTCCCACGGTGCTCACCGCCGACGCCGTGGTGATCCGGGTGATCGAACCGGACGGGATCGTGAGCGCGGCAGACGGACAGTCCGTCGAGGTGCAGGTGCCGAGATCCCGCATCGCGAGGATGCTGCAGGCGATCGCCAACGGAGACGCGCTCGCGGTGGTGCCGGCCGGCATCCCGCTGGGGTCGCCGTGACGCGGTTCGCCGTCGCCGTGCCGTTCGAGCACGAGCAGCGGCTCGTGGCGGACGCCGCCCGCTTCGGCCACGACGTGATCGCCCGCTGCTCCGGCGCCGACGAGCTGGCGGCGCGGCTCGCCGGCGTCGAGGTGGAGGCGGTGCTCGCCGAGGCCTCGCCGCAGTACCTCAACGCCCGGCTGGTGGCGGCGTGCGACAGCCTCGGCATCCGGCTGGTGGTGGCAGCTCACGGCCCGGAGCAGCACCGTCACGCGCGGGCGCTCGGGGTCGTCGATGCGGTCGACGGCGAACCGGCGTGGCGGGCGCCCGCCCCGGTGCCGGATGCCGCCCAGGCCGCCGCGGCATCCACCGTTCTCGAGGTGGACACCTCGCACCCGTACCAGCCCCCGGTCGCGCGACGCCCGCAGCGCGGCGCCGTCATCGCCGTCTGGGGTCCGGCCGGCGCGCCGGGGCGCACGAGTCTCGCGATCGCGCTCGCCGCCGAGTTCACCGCCGCCGGGCTGAGGGTCGCGCTGGCGGATGCCGACACCCATGCCGCCTCGATCGACCCGGCCCTCGGCCTGCTCGACGAGGCGCCGGGTTTCGCGGCCGCGTGCCGCCTCGCGGGCACCGGCGCGCTGACCGTGGCCGAGTTCGAGCGGGTCGGGGACTGGTGCCGTTCCGGCCCGTCGGGATTCTGGGTGCTGACCGGCCTCGGGCGTCCGAGCCGGTGGCCGGAGCTCACCGCTCAGCGGGTCGAGGGGGTGATCGCCGCCGCGCGCGAGTGGGTGGATGTGCTGGTGATCGACACCGCATCCGGTCTCGAGCACGACGAGGAGCTGTCGAGCGATGTGGCTGCACCCCGTCGCAATGCCGCGACCGTCGCGGCGATCCGCTCGGCCGACGATGTCGTCGCGGTGGCCTCCGCCGACCCGATCGGCCTGACCCGGTATCTGCGCGGTCGAGCCGACCTGCTCGAGGTGGCGCCGGATGCTCGGGTCACCACTGTCGTCAACAAGGTGCGTTCCAGCGCGATCGGACTCAACCCGCAGGCGCAGATCGCGCAGACGCTCGCGCGGTTCGGCGGAATCTCCGAGCCGGTGCTCATCCCCTGGGATCCGGCGGCGTTCGATGCCGCACTGCTCGGTGGACGACCGCTGCCGGATGCCGCACCGCGGTCGCCGGCGCGGGTCGCGATCCGGCGGCTGGTCGCCGACAGGTTCGCGACCGCCGCCACCGGCTCCCGCCGCGGACGGAGGCGGTCGGCCGCCCGGTAGCCTGGAACGCGTGACCACGCTCTCCGACCTCATGGTCGCCCACGGGCGTCCGGAAGAGGCGGACATCGACTGGCTGCATCTGCTGAGCGCCGACGGCCAGCTGATCGCGGATCTCGCGTTCGCCGACATCGTCCTCTGGGTCCCGACGACGGAGGGCGGTTTCGTCGCCGTCGCGCATTCGCGGCCGTCGTCGGCGGCGACCCTGTTCTACCGCGACTTCGTCGGGCAGGAGATCAAGCCGGAGTGGAAGCGTCAGGTCACCGAGGCATTCGAGACCGCGCTGATCGTCGACACCGCCGCCCCCGCCTGGTCCGAGGCGACGCCGCCGCGCGAGCGGGCGGCGCCCGAGCTGCGGCGGCTCGCCGCGCCCGGCTCCGAGCACACGCAGACCCCGATCGCCGTGCTGACCCGGCACAGCAACCTCTCCGAGGCCCGCACGCCCTCGCGGCAGGAGCTCACCTTCAACCAGTGCGCCAACGACCTGTTCGCGATGATCGCCTCCGGGGACTTCCCGGATCTCGGCGCCCCCAGCGGGCCGCGGCGCGGGGCCCCCCGTGCGTCCGATGGGCTCATCCGCCTCGACATCGACGGGGTGGTCACGTTCGCGAGCCCGAACGGGCTCTCCGCCTTCAACCGCATGGGGTTCGACGGCGAGCTCGAGGGCGAGTCCCTCGCCGAGGTCACCACCGAGCTGCTGCGCGGCAAGATCGTCATCGACGAGAGCCTGCCGCTCGTCGTCACCGGCCGCGCACCCTGGCGAACCGACATCGAGGCCCGCGGCGTCACGGTCACCCTGCGCACCATCCCGATCCGCCACAAGGGCGAGCGGGTCGGCGCGATCGTGCTGGTGCGCGACGTCACCGAGGTGCGGCATCAGGAGCAGGAGCTCATCACCAAGGACGCCACGATCCGCGAGATCCACCACCGGGTGAAGAACAATCTGCAGACGGTGGCATCGCTGCTGCGCATCCAGAGCCGGCGCGCGCAGAGCGACGCGTCCCGCGACGCGCTCAGCCAGGCGATGCGGCGGGTGTCGGCGATCGCGGTCGTGCACGACACCCTCAGCGAGGGCCTCAGCCAGAACGTCGACTTCGACGACGTCTTCGACCGCGTGCTCATGCTCATCGCCGAGGTCGCATCGAGCCACAACACCACGGTGCGGCCGGTCAAGAAAGGCAAGTTCGGCATCCTGCCGAGCGAGTACGCGACCCCGCTGTCGCTGGCGCTGACCGAGCTGGTGACCAACGCGGTCGAGCACGGTCTCGCCGGACGCGACGGCCAGGTCGAGATCATCGCGAAACGCAAAGACGAGACGCTGCGCGTGAAGGTGCGGGATGACGGGGTCGGCCTGCCGGAAGGCAAGGTCGGGTCGGGGCTCGGCACCCAGATCGTGCGCACCCTCATCGAGGGCGAGCTCGGCGGCACCATCGACTGGCACACGCTCGAGGGCGAGGGCACCGAGGTGACGATCGACATCCCGCTGCTCTGGCTGCAGAAGAACTGACCGCCGTTTGTGCAACACCCGCTCGTGGTCCTACAATGTGCAAAAGGATTTGCGAATGGAGCGTCGTGCACGAACCCATGAACTCATTCGACCTCGTGTCCGACGAGATCGAGCAGCGGGAGCAGACTGGCTACGACGTCGCGGACGCAGCGGCCGCACTGGCACAGACCGACCCGGAGGATTCCGCTCGGCTCGAGGAGATCTACGCCGGTCTCATCGAAGCGCCGCGGACCGGGACGTGGGACTACGAAGAGCCGGACGACCTCCCCGGCATCCTCGAGACGCTCGCCCCGGCGGCGGCCCAACCGGCCGCCTACCCCGACGACCGTCTCGACGACAAGGTCCTCGGCGGCTGGCTCGGCCGGATCGCCGGCTGCAACCTGGGCAAACCGGTCGAATGGGGTCCGCACTGGACCTCCGATCACATCCGGACCTACCTCGAGCATGCGGACGCCTACCCGCTTCGCGACTACTTCCCCGTCCTCGACCCGATGCCCGGCACCTACGAACTGCGGGAGAACTGGCCCGAGACCACGCGCGGCAATGTCGACGGCGGTTCGCGCGACGACGACATCGACTACCCCATCCTGGGGCTGCACCTGCTCGAGACACACGGCGCGGCGATCACCCCGGCGGTGGTCGGTGAAGCGTGGCTGCGGCTCTTCCCCTACCGGCAGATCTTCACCGCCGAACGTGCCGCCTACCTGAACCTGCTGCACGGCATCCCGGCGGAGCGTGCCGCCGGCGTGCGCAACCCCTACCGCGAGTGGATCGGCGCCCTCATCCGCGGCGACGCGTTCGGCTGGGTCAACCCGGGGCGACCGCGCGACGCGATGCAGCTGGCCTTCCAGGATGCGGCGCTGTCGCACACGGCGAACGGCATCTACGGCGAACTCTGGTCCGCCGCGCTCGTGGCCGAAGCGTTCACGGCCGAGACGACAGCCGACGCGTTCGCCGCATCGCTGGCTCATGTACCGCCCCGGTCGCGGCTGGCCGAGGCGCTGAGCGATGTCGACGCCATGCGTCGACGGGGTCTCACCTGGGAGGAGGCCCTTGCCGGCATTCAGGCGCGCTACCGCCACTACAGCTGGGTGCACACGATCCCCAACGCGGCGCTCATCGCCGCCGGTCTGCTGTGGGGTGACAACGACTACGCGGCCACCGTCGGGCTGACGGTGATGGGTGGGTGGGACACCGACTCCAACGGCGCGACCGCCGGGTCGGTCGCAGGAGTCGTCCTCGGCGCACGGGCACTGCCACGGCACTTCGTCGATCCGCTGCGCGATCGAACGCGGTCGGCCGTGTTCGGGTTCGACGACTCGCGCATCTCCGAGCTCGCCTGGCGCACGACGGCGCTGGTGCGTGCCGGGCTGCCGGCTCAGATCCTGCCGGCGGGCCGCTCCCGTGCCGCTGGAGGCTGACCCACCGGGAACGCCGGACGAGCCCACTCGACGGCATTCGCGAGGACGCGCCGCACCTGGGGATGGAAGTACACCGGATACGCCTCGTCCCCGGGGCTGAAGTAGAACACCCGTCCGCGGCCCCGGCGGTAGGTGACACCCGACCTGAACACCTCGCCGCCGGCGAACGAGCTGATGAAGACGAGCTCATCCGGCGTCGGGATGTCGAAGGGCTCCCCGTACATCTCCTGCTCGGGGATCAGAATCGGCTGATCGACGCCCGCCGCGATCGGATGCTCCGGATCGATCGTCCACACCAGCTCGCGTTCCCCGGTATTGCGCCAGTCCAGGGAGCAGGTCGTCCCCATCAGGGTGCGGAACACCTTCGAATAGTGGCCGGAATGCAGCACGATCAAGCCCATGCCGCCGAGTACGCGCTCGACCACCCGGGTGACCACTGCATCCCGGACCTCCTCGTGCGCCATGTGTCCCCACCACATCAGCACGTCGGTCTCGTCGAGAATCTCGGGCGGCAGGCCGTGGTCGGGCTGATCCAACGTCGCCGTGCGGATGACAGACGCGGCGAGACCGTCGTGCAGGCCCGCGGCGATGGCCCCGTGAATCCCCTCCGGGTAGGTGCCCGCCATCTCGGGCTTGGTGCGTTCGTGCAGACCTTCGTTCCAGACCGTGACCCGGACCGGTGCCGGACCGGTCATCGCTTCAGCAACTCCGCGACCCGGGGGAGCACCTCGCGAGCCGGCCCGCTCAGACCGCACTCCATCGCCAGCCAGCCGTCGTAGCCGATGTCCTCGAGCGCATCGAGAGTCTCGTCCCAGTCGTAGTGCCCGGCGCCCGGCTCGAGCCGGTTGCTGTCGCCGAGTTGCACATGCTGGATGCGGTCCCCGGCTTCGCGGATCGCGACGCCGATGTCCGACTCCTCGATCGACATGTGGAAGGTGTCCGCGATGACGCGCACACGCGGATCCGCCACCTCGTCGACGATCCGGGAGGCGTCGGCGAGGGTGTGGATGAGGTAGTCCTCGTACCGGTTGAGCGGCTCGAGGAAGATGACCGAGTCGACGTCGGCCGCGGCGATCAGCGTCTCGTGCAGGGCAGCGACGAGCAGGGCTCGCGAGTCATCGTCGGAGCGAGGCGGCTCGAACGGAGGCAGCTTCGTGGAGAAGACACCGAACGAGTTCGGGCACACGATGCCTGCGGAGCCGGCCGCGGGGAGGGTGCGCAGGAACCCTCCGAGCTCCCCGATCGCACGGCGTCGCCGATCCGGATCGAAATCGCCGAGGAACGCCGTCGGCAGGACGACGGCGCTCGGCATGACGACCCCGGCGTCGAACGCGGCGCGCAGTTCGCCGGCGCGCTCCTCGAAGACGCCCCCTCCCACCGCGCCGAGCTCGATGCCGTCGAAGCCCACCGACCGCGCGAAGGCGAACTTCTCGGGCAGGTTGTCTCCTTCGAGCATCCACTCCTGGGCGGCGAGACGAAACGTCACGGCGAGACCTCCAGGGCGACCTGAAGCACATCCGGCCGGCCCTGGTCGAGCAGCTCGAACGCGTCCGCCGCCTGCTCGAGCGGGAAGGTGTGAGTGATCAGGTCGGTCACCGCGATCCGGCCTGCGACGGCGAGGTCGATCGCCGTGGAGTCGAGCCGCATCCGGTCCCACCGGTGCTGCACGGCCGGGGCGACACCGGAGATCTGACTCCCGACCAGCTGCACGCGATTGTGGTGGAACTCCTCGCCCAGGCGAAGCCCGGTTCCGTCTCCCTGCATGAACCCCGCCACGCACACCCTCGAACTGTAGGCGACCGACCGGATGGCCTCGTGGAGCGCAGCGTAATTGCCCGTCACCTCGAGGCAGGCATCGGCGCCGCGGCCCCCCGTCAGCTCACGGATGCGCTCCGCCACCTGGCCCTCGGCGACATCCAGTGCGATGTCGGCGCCCAGGCGCACTGCCAGTTCACGTCGCGACGCGACACCGTCCACCGCGATCACCCGAGCGCCGTTCAGCCGTGCCAGCTGTGCGACCAGCTGACCCGGGACGCCGAGCCCGAACACCGCCACCGTCTCTCCGACGTGGATGTCGGCGTCGATCACCACGTTGAGCGCGATGCCGCCGATCTGGGAGAACATCCCGATGCGGGGGTCGGCCTCCGGGTCGAGCAGTCGCGTGCGGGCGCGGTCGGCAGGCAGGACCGTCTCCGTCCGGTGGCCCCAGGTACCCCACACGCGATCGCCGACCTTCAGACCTGTCGCTCCGGTCCCCAGTTCGACGATCTCCCCGACCTCTTCGTACCCCCATCCGTCGAGCGGATACCCCAGGGTGGCGGGGCCGTCGACGAACAGGCGCCGGTCCTCATCCCACCGCTTGGCGAGGTAGGGGTTGCTGCCGCGGTACGCCGTCAGCTCGGTGCCCGCCGAGATCCCCGAGAAGAGCGTGCGCACGCGCACGCCGTCGGCGTCCAGCCGCGGCGGCGTCTCGTCGACCACCTCGAGCTCTCGGGGCGCGCGGAAACTCACGACTCTCGACATCTCACTCAGCCTCTCGGTCCTGCGGCGCACGTTACGCCGTCTCCTGTTGCCGTCACCGCACGCGCAGGTAGTCGAGACCGGCGAAGCCGGCCCCGGCATCCCTCTTCTGGATGCGGATGACATGCTCGCCGGGCGCCAGGTCCCGCACCTGCACCAGCACGACCCCCTGCCGCAGCTCGGGCGCTCGCTGGCTGTGGATGCCATGGGACACGCCATCGACGAAGGTCTCCACCTCAGGGGCGCCGCCCGGCCACACCGGCCCCACGACATCCACCTCGGTGCCGGTGAACCGGTACTCGCCGAACCCGCCCGCGTCGGACCCGCCCAGCCGTCCGCCTCCGAAGGCGGACGGGTCGTCCGCCGCCGCCCAGCCCCCGCCTGTCACCCAGCCCGCCGCACCGCTGTCGACGAGGAGAGGTGGCGCAGGCGGGTCCGCGTGGACGCCGAGGAACAGCCAGCCATAACCGGGGAGCGTGACGGTGAGGGACCCCCCGCTGATCTTCGGGCCGGGCTCGCCGGTGCGGAGGTCGGTGGACGTCTGGTCGAGGTCGACGCCGCTGCCCATGAGGTCGACGGTGATCTCGGCCGGTCGCCCGTCGAAGTTGAAGATGTTGACAGCCGTCGCCGACCCGTCCGCACTCGTCCGCAAGATCGCGTATGCGGTGGAGGCGGGACTCGCGATCAGCCGCTGCCGCGACGCCCCCGGCGACTCGGCGGGCGACGAGGCGAGAGCAGCGGTGACATCGAAGAGAGCGTCGACCTCCGGCCCGGGCAGTGTGTCGAGCAGGATCTGCTGATCGAGCGAGACGTGAGCCCCGCAGCCTCCCTGCACGGCGATGTTGAAGGCGCGGAGCGCGCTCGGCTGGTCCGACTGGGTGGCGGGCGCCGAACTCGTGCGACCCAGCAGATGCCGGTGGTCCAGGAAGCTCGCGTAGTGCGCCTCCAGCTCGTCGAGGGTGACCTCCTGGGGCTCCGCCGCGGCGCCGAGCGCGAAGGAGTAGTCGTCGGAGTCTGCGTTCAGCATGAGGTCGGTGTACCCGATCCGGTCCATCGCCGATTGCGCCGCATAGGTTCCCATGCCCTCGGCGGCGACCCGCACCTGCCATTCCGGGCGGTACTGCTGTGGGTAGCGGACCAGCTCGGCGTGACGGCGTTCGCCCTCGCCCCCGGCGCCGCCGGTGTGGAATCCCCACATCGTCTGCGGCGCGTCGAACTCGAACCCCTGCACGCCGTTGTCCATCCAGAACCGGAGCACCCGGTGGGCGAAAGACATGGCGGCGTCGCTGGAGTAGTCCAGCGCGGGCAGGCCCCAACTGGTCGCGTACCAGCGTTGCGCGACCGTGCTGAACGCCCAGTCGCCTTCGCTCGGACGTTCGATCTGCGACTCCGGCGGAGGCGAGGTCGGCGGTGTCGCCCCATTCGGCTCCCGTTCGTCCCAGCGGAACAGGCGGCTCTCCCATGAGTCCACGCCGGCGGCTCGGTCCCGCTCCGCCTGAAGGAACAGCGGGCTCGTCGGATGGATGTACAGCAGCGCGATGTAGATCGACACCGTGATGCCGCGTTCGTTGGCGGCCGAGACCATCGTGCGCCAGTCGTCCAGCGTGCCGTTGGCGGGGTCGAAGTCCATCAGGTCGCCGGTCGCCGGCAACCCGCGCCACTGCCCGGTGCTGGCGTACGGGCCGTAGACGAGCAGGTTCGTGATGCCGTGGTCGGTGAACTCGCCCGCCTCGATGCGCTCGGTGATGCTCGCGAACGTCGTCGCGCCGTAGTCCCAGTGGCGGCCCATGAAGTCGAAGGGCTGCGTCGCGGTGACGTACGTGTAGATCGTCGCGCCACCCTCGGTGAACGGCTGCCCCGGCACACCGGGCAGCGGCCGGCGGCCGGGATCGCGGATCAGGGCCATCCCCGCGACCCCGCCAGCCAGCAGCACGGCGCCGGCGGTGAGCCACGCGATCTTGCGCATGGGAGAGCTCACCCTTTGAGGCCGATCGAGGCGATGCCGCCGATGAGGTACTTCTGCGCGACGAAGTACAGGACCAGCACCGGGATGATGGTGATGAGATTCGCGGCCATCAGCAGGTTGTACTCCGGGTTCTGCCTCGACACGAACCCGGCGAGGCCGACGGCGGCGGTGAATTGCTCGTTGCGGTTCAGGTAGATGACCGGACCCAGCAGGTCGTTCCACGTGCCGAGGAACGTGAACACCGCGCACACGGCGAGCGCGGGCCGGCTGAGCGGCAGGATGATCGACCAGAAGATCCGGAACGGTCCGGCCCCGTCGAGTCGGGCCGCATCGTCGAGGTCCTTCGGGATCGACTTCATGTACTGCCGGATGAGGAAGACGAAGAAGGCCGACCCGGTGAACGAGGGCACGATGAGGGGCAGATAGGTCCCGTACCAGCCGAGCTCGTAGAAGAGCACGAACTGCGGGATCATCAGCCCCTGCCACGGGATCAGCATCGTCAGGATCACGATCGTGAAGATCACGTTGCGTCCGCGGAACCTCATCCGGGCGAGCGGGTACGCCACGAGCGCGCAGGAGACGACGGAGCCGAACACCACGAAGACCTCGAGGAACACCGTGTTGAACAGGTAGAGCGCGAACGGGCGATGGGGGTTGAAGAGCGCGCGGCTGAAGTTCTCCCACTCCCAGTACTCGGTCGGGAACCAGTTGGGCGGGCTCGTGAAGATGTTGGTGTCGTCCGGCGTGAGGGCGACGGTGAGCATCCACCCGAGCGGGAGGAGGATGAATGCGCACAGCGCGATCAGGGCGAGATAGGTGAGGCCCTTGCCGGCGCTTTCACGAACGACGCGCCGACCGGCGCGCCGGCGTGCCGCCGGCCGCTCGATGATCGTGGTCACGGTCACTCCTCGTCCTGATAGTGCACCCAGCGATCCTGGGTTCGAAGGAGCACGATGACGACCACCGTTCCGATGAGGAACAGCACCATGCTCAACGCGGCCGCGTAGCCGAGCCGGCCGTCACGGAATCCGGCCTCCCACAGGTAGATCAGGTAGAAGCGCAGCGAGTCCCCGCTGCGGCCCCTGTTGATGGTGAAGGCCGTGTCGAACACCTGGAACGCGGTGATGATCGAGGTCAGCAGCATGAAGAACAGGGTCGGGGTCAGCAGGGGCATGGTGACGCTCCAGAAGCGTCGCCACGCCCCCGCTCCGTCGATCATCGCGGCCTCGTACATCGTCGGCGAGATGTTCTGCAGGCCGGCGAGGTAGATGATCGCCCCGTTTCCCAGCACCCCCCACAGACCGGTGATCACCAGAGCCTGCACGGCCCATGCGGGGTCCTGGAACCAGCCGGGCGGATCCTTCACCCCGATCGCCTCGAGCAGGGTGTTGATCGCACCGTGATCGGGGTTGAGCAGCAGCAGCCAGAGGATGGCGACCGCGACGCCGCTCAGGACGGAGGGCATGAACAGGATCGTGCGGAAGAACCGGATGCCCCACACCCGCTGGTTCAGCAGGAGCGCCGTGGTGAGCCCCACCACCAGGTAGAGAGGCACCGAGATCAGCAGGTAGAACCCGGTGATCCGCAGCGAGAGCCAGAACCGGTAGTCGTCCGTCAGCATCTCCGTGTAGTTGTCCAGGCCGACCCAGGCGATCGGGTACCGGAGGTTCCAGTTGGAGAAGCTCATCACGAGTCCCAGCACAGCGGGCCCGATGGTGAAGGCGGCCGCTCCGACCACCCAGGGGAGAAGGAAGATCCATGGGGTCAGCCCTCGCCGCAGGCGCGCCAGATCGACGCCGCGCCTCACCGGGTCACCCGCCGACTGCCGCGACTACCTGATCGAAGTTCTCCCAGGTGACTTCGTTGGCCTGCTGCGCGTTGGGCTCGGCGGCTTCCATCAGGGGCAGGACGGGCTCGCCGCGCAGGGCGGCCTCGTAGGCATCCACCAGGGGAGCGTTCCAGGCCCACTGGTTCGGGTTGAACACGCTCGGCCGGACGAGCCCGGTCACTTCGAACAGCTGCTTGCGCACGTCGGTGGTGGCCCATGCTTCGGCGGCGGCAGTGGCCATCGGCATGTAACCCGCTTTGGCCTGGATGTCCTGACCTTCTGCAGCCATGAACGCGAGGAAGTCTGCGGCGACCTCCGGGTTCTTGGCGTCTTTCGGGATGCCGAACGAGTTCGTCCAGGTCACGACCCATGGCTCGAAGCCTGCCACGACCGGCGTCGGGGCGAGGCCGAATTCGATTCCGGCGGCTTCGGCGGGGCTGATCGCGTAGTTGTCGCCCACGTACATCGCCATCTTTCCCTCGAGGAACAGCGTCATCGGGCCATCCGACCCTCCGAGGGCTTCGGCCTGGGACACCGAGGGCATGTCGCCCGCCTGCACCATGCCGGCGAGCGTCTCGACGGTGTCGACGAACTCCGGCTTGGTCGCCTCGACGATGCGCCCGGTCTCATCCAGCACGTTCGCCGGGTCGAGGTACGCCATCAGGGTCGCCGCACCGGCGCCCCACACGGTGCTCTCCTCGTCCGCTCCGGGCTGTGTCAGCTGCGACGCCAGTTCGGCGAACTCGTCGAATGTCAGGGGGGTGGTGGTGGAGGGGTAGTCGACGCCTGCGGCGTCGAAGAGCGCCGTGTTGTAGAAGAGCACCATGTTGCCGACGCTGGTGCCCACGCAGTACACGGTTCCCTTCCAGCCGCAGAAGCTCGGGAGGGCGGCGTTGTAGTCGTCGATCGAGAGGCCGTTCGCGTCATAGACGGTCTCGTTGAGGGGCAGGAAATCGAACATCAGACCGGTGTTGTACGTGTTGGCGACGTCAGGGGAGTCGGCGAGCATGGCGGTCTGGAGTTTGGTGACGTAGGTCTCCTCCGGTACGTACGTCACCTCGACGGTGACGCCATCGCTCTGCGCCTCGTAGGCGGAGACGATCTCGTCGAGGACGGCGTTGTCCTCGCCTCCGTCGAGCGCCATCACGGTCAGAGCGTTGGGGTCGCCCCCGGCGTCGAACGGGGTCGTGCAGCCTGCCAGGGCGGTCGCCGAGATGAGCAGACCGGCGACGGCGAACACTCGGGCGCTGTTCTTCGCGTGCATGAGCACTCCTTTGAGCAAATGGATTTGCTAAAAGGTACTGCCGAGGCCCCGTGCCGTCAAGCCGGTGCCGCAATCCGCCGAAAACCGGGGGAGCCGACCGGCGGCGCCGCGCGGCGCGGCGCACCTTGACAGGCGAGCGCCTCGCCCGGCAGTGTGGCCAAATGCATTTGCACAGATCCCCATCCCTCCAGCTGTACTCGGTGCGCCGGCAGTTCGACGCCGACCCTCTCGGCACGCTGCGACGGGTCGCCGACCTCGGATACGAGTCTGTCGAGCTGGTCGGGTTCGCCGGCCGCGCCGAGTACCTGGCCGGTCTTTTGCGGTACAGCGGGCTCCGAGCGGTGTCCGGCCACGCCCACCTCCTCGATGCGCCTGACGTGCCGGGGATCCTGCGCGACGCGGCCCTCCTCGGGCTCGAGGCGGTCATCGATCCCGCGATCGGGCGCGAACGCTGGGCGACCCGTCCCGACATCGAGCGATCAGCATCCGCGTTCACGGCCGTGGCCGATCTCGCGGAAGCGGCGGGACTCCTGGTCGGCTACCACAATCACGAGTGGGAACTCCAGTCCGCCGTCGACGGCCGATCGGGGCTTGAGACCTTCGCCGACGCGCTGGACCCGCGTGTCGTCCTCGAGGTCGACACGTTCTGGGCGGAGGTCGGCGGTGTGCCGGCGGCCGCGCTGCTGACCCGCCTCGGCGACCGGGTTCGCTACCTCCACATGAAGGACGGTCCGCGAACGCGCGACACCACGACGCAGGTGCCTCTGGGTCAGGGAACCCTCGATGTTCCCGCGATCCTCGCCGCGGCGCCCACCGCGCATCCGATCGTGGAGTTCGACGACCACGATGGCGACATCTTCGCCGCGGTCGACGCATCGCGTCGCTTCCTCCTCGACATCGAGGCGCGGTGAGCCGCGTCGGAGTCGGCGTGGTCGGGGCCGGGGTGATCAGCGAGCAGTACCTCCGCAACCTGTGCGCCTTCCCCGATGTCGAGGTCCTCGCCGTGGCAGACCTGGACGCGGAGCGGGCCGCCCAGCGGGCCGCGGATTTCGGCATCCCCGCCAGCGGGTCGCTCGAGCGCCTGCTCGCCGACGATCGCATCGAGATCGTCGTCAACTTGACGGTCCCGGCGGCACACGTCGACGTGGCGACGCAGGCGTTGCACGCCGCCAAGCACGTCTGGATCGAGAAGCCGTTCGCCATCGACCGCGCCGGGGCGGACCGTCTGCTGGCCGCCGCCGAGGCATCCGGCCTGAGGATGGCGGGCGCACCCGACACCTGGCTCGGCCCCGGTCTGCAGAACGCCCGGCGGTTGATCGACGACGGCGCCATCGGCGAGATGACGGCGGCCACCGCGCTGTTCCAGAGTGCGGGGCCCGAGTCATGGCATCCCAACCCCGACTTCTACTATCAGCCCGGTGGCGGGCCGCTGCTCGACATGGCGCCGTACTATCTGAGCGCTCTCGTGCAGCTGGCGGGACCCGTCGCACGGGTATCGGCATTCGCATCCAGCGCCATGGCGGAGCGGACCATCGGGTCCGGGCCGCGTGCCGGCGAGCAGGTCCCGGTCCGGACGCCGACGCACTACGTCGCGAGCGTCGAATTCGGGTCCGGCGTCGTCGCGCAGGCGGTCTTCAGCTTCGACGGCCATGGGCACGGCAACAGCCGGATGCTCGCCGTCTCCGGCAGTGCCGGGCATCTGGAGCTGCCAGATCCCAATGAGTTCGACGGCGCCAGCACGCTCCGCGCCCCCGGCCACGATGCGGTCGTCCACACCGTCGCCCCGGCGCAGTTCTCACGCGGGGTCGGTGTGCTCGAACTCGCGCGCGCCATCCGCGCCGGCGTCCCGGAGCGTGCCGGGGCCCGGCTCATCGGCCACGTTCTCGACGTCGTGTTCGCGATCCAGGAGGCGGCGGAGACCCGGTCGGTCGTCGAAGTCCGGTCGACGGTCGCCAGAGCGGAGCCGCTTCCTGCGGGCTGGACCCCCTACAGCCAGACGATCTGACGCGTGCCCCCGGTGAACAGAGTGCTCAATGTCGGGATCATCGGACTCGGGCCGGTCACACAGGCCATCCATCTCCCGACGCTGGCCGGACTGCCGGAGGAGTTCCGGGTGGTCCACGTCGTGGACGTCGACGGGGCCACGGCGCGCACCGTTGCGAGCCAGGTGGGCGCACGATGGTCCACCTCGCCCGGGCCGCTCCTGGCCGACGAGCGTGTGGACGTGGTCGCGGTCTGCAGCCCGAACAGCCACCATGCCGATCACGTTGTCGCGTCGCTCCGGGCGGGAAAGGCGGTGCTGTGCGAGAAGCCGCTCGCCCTCGATCAGTCCGAGTTGGAAGCGGTTGGCATCGTGTGCCAGGAGGAGGGTGTGCCGCTGATCGTCGGGTGGATGCACCTCTACGACCCGGTGGCCGCGGAGGCCATCCGGAGCTGGTCGACCGATGCGGAGCCGGCCGGCGTCATCCGGGTGTCGGCGGTTCTGCCGCCGAACAGCCGGTTCGAACGCGCTGCCGCCGAGATCCTTCCCCGTCCCGCCCCGGCGCGACCACCGGGCGATCCGACGCTGCGGGACGCGCTGCTCGGCCTGGCCGTTCACGACCTGCCTCTGATCCGCCGCCTGCTCCCCGCCTCTCCCGCCGCCATCGAGGTGGCGCATGCCTCGTGGCTGCCCCCGTGGGGGTACCTGGTGCTGGCGCGGGTCGGCGATGTGCGCGTCGAACTCCATGCCTCCCTGGGGCAGCCCTGGAAGCCGTCCTGGACCCTGGAGGCGATCTCGCCGGAGACGACGCTTCGGATCGAGTTCCCCCCTTCCTACCTTCACGCCGGCTCCGCCGTGTCGCGCCTCGCGCGAGCCGGGGGTCGCGTCGACGAGCGGACAGCTCTCGCCGAAGACGGCTACGACCGTGAATGGCGCCGTATCGCGAAAGCCGTGCACGACGGCGAGGCGGGAGGGGTGGACGACCTGTTGCTCGATGCCGGGTTCGCGGTCGCGTTCGCAGACGCCGCCGACAGCCGCCTCGCCGGAACGGGAACGCTGTGGCGCCACTGACCGTCCTCCTCGCCCCGGACGCTCCGTCGCGCTACCGGGACGCGGCGGCGACCTTTCCCCGATCCTTCCGGGTCGCAGACGGTGGCTCGGCACCCCCCGCCTCCGCCCGGATCATCCGAGGCGACGCGGGGTGGACCGACCGCGTGCGCGGTCTCCTCGAGGGCGGCAGCCGCGCCGTCCTGGTCGGCGATCCGGTCTGCGAGAGCGTGAGGGATCTCCGCACCCATGCCGCCCGTGTCGGCGCCCTGATCATGCTCGCGCCCCCCGGCTCGCACGACCCGGGGATCTCCGTCGCCCGCACGGGAATGGATGCCGCGGGCGGCTCGCTGCTGGAATGCCGCGTGCTGGCCGCCTCGTCCTTCTCGCCGTCGACGACGATGATGGCGGCGCTCCAGCTGATCCGCTCCGTGGACTCGCCCGTCGTCACCCTGGATATCCACTCGCGCGACCGGCATGGCCTGCATGCGACGGGCACGCTCGAATCCGGCCGCGATGTCGTGCTCGCCATCGACGTCTGTGATGCGGTCCCGCCCTTGGCGCGCCTGCGGGTCATCTCGTCGCGTGGCCTGATCGAGGCGGACATCCCGCTGACGGAGCGCACTCGGCCGTCAACGGTTCGGGATGTCTCCGCGGCGGGCGAGTCGCGCGCCGCATCCGGCTACCTGAGCGCATCGCGGGCGGCGCTGATGCGCTTCCATTCGGCGATCGGGCAGCCCCCCGACCTCAGCGAACTCAACGCCTTCCACCGCGACCACACGCTTGTCGGCGGTCTGCGATGGGACTGACCGGCGGGCGTGCCGAATCCCACCCCATCGGCGTCGCCGTGCTCGGCTTCTGGCATGTGCATGCGGACGAGTACGCGAACGCTGCGGCCGCCCATCCGGGCACTCGCCTCGTCGCCGTGTGGGATCACGTGGAGGGACGGGGTCGTGCCGCCGCACAGCACAGATGCGTCCCGTTCGTCGCCGACCTGGCAGAGCTGCTCGCTCGCCCTGATGTCGACGCAGTCGTCGTCACGAACGAGACCGCTGCCCACACGCAGGTGATCGGCGATGCGATCGCCGCCGGTAAGCACGTGCTGAGCGAGAAACTGCTGGCGCCGACCACAGGCGACGTGGCGACGATTCTCGATGCCGCGTCGCGGTCGGGCGTCCAGGTGATCACCTCCCTGCCCTACCTCTCCCAGTCGCCTGCGCTCACCGCTCTCGCGCAGGTCGCCGAGGGACGCCTGGGTCGGGTGCATTACGTGCGGGTGCGCGTGGCCCATGACGGCGCGACGCGGGGATGGCTGGCGCCGTGGTTCTTCGACCCGGATGCTGCCGTCGGTGGCGCCATGACCGATCTCGGCTGTCACCCGGCGTATCTGGTGCTCGCCTTCATGGGACGCGAGCCGGACACCGTGCATGCCACCTACGGCCGCGTCACCGGACGTGCGGTGGAGGATCTCGCCTCGACGACGGCCACATTCGCGGGCGGGGGCGTCGGGGTGGCCGAGACGAGTTTCGTGGACCCTGGCTGCTACGACTACCAGGTCACGGGCGACCGGGGAGCCATCGCCTACAGTTCGCGTGACGACACTGTGTGGGGGCGTGGGCCCGGCTTCCCGGGTGAGGGGTGGTCGCCGATCCCGCAGGTCGCCGCTGAGGCTCGCCCATTCGATCGCTGGATCACCGGAATCCAGACCTCGACCGCCGATCCCGCCAATCTCGAGGCAGCTCGGACGCTCACCGGATACATCGCCGCCAGCAACCTCTCCGCCGCCATCGGCCGGCCCGCGCGCTACCGAGTGTCAAGATAGCGACGTGGAGCGGATCACGATCGAAGACGTCGCGGCTCGCGCCGGCGTCAGCCCTACCACGGTCTCGCACGTGTTCAGCGGTCACCGGCCGGTTCGCACCGAGACGAAGGCCCTCGTCGAACGCGTCGCGCTCGAGCTGGGCTACCGGCCGAACGCCGTCGCCCGATCGTTGCGCGTTCAGCGCACCAACACCGTGATGATCATCCTCCCCGACATCACGAACCCGTTCTATCCCGAGTTCACGCGGGGCGTGCAGGACGTCCTGCGGCCGGGCGAGTACCACACCCTGCTCTGCAACACGGACTCCCGTGAAGAGGAGGAGTGGGCCTTCATCAACGAGGCCATCTCGAGGCGCCTGGATGGCATCGTCTTCATGGGGTACTGGGTGTCACCCGAAGACCTGCTGGCCGTCGCCAATGCCGGACTGGCGGTCGTGAACCTCGGGGAGGGTGTGGCCGGTGCACCGATCGACGCGGTGCGCTCGACGGATGAAGAGGGTGCTCAGGAGGCGACCGCCTTCCTCCTCGAGCGATACGGCGACGCGGTCGCCTTGATCGACGGCACGATGCTCGCACCAGTGGCCCGCGCCCGCACCAGCGGATACCACCGAGCGCTTCAGGCAGTCGGGGTGACGCCCCGGCTCGAGTACGAGGTCAGCGAGGAGTTCACCCGGGAAGGCGGGCGCCGGGGCATGGCCGCCCTGCTTGATCTGGCGCACCCGCCACGGGCGGTGTTCTGCGCCAACGACCAGATCGCGATCGGAGCGCTTCAGGAGGCGGCGCGGCGCAACCTCGCGGTCCCAGCCGATATCGCGATCGCCGGCTTCGACGACATCGATGCCGCGAGCATGGTGCAGCCGCGGCTCACCACAGTGCACAATTCACCGGACGTGCTGGGCGCGCGATGCGGCGAGCTGCTGCTCTCTCGGATGACCGGCGAGTTCGGCGGAGCCGGTCGCGAGATCGTGATCCCCGCGCAACTCGTCGTGCGCGAGAGCGCTTAGGACGCGCGGCGCGCGCGGGCGGCGCGGCGCTTCAGGGCGCGGCGCTCATCTTCGGAGAGGCCGCCCCAGACACCCGAGTCCTGGTTGGTCTCGAGGGCGTACTGCAGGCACATCTCGGTGACCGAGCAGGAGGCGCAGACGGCTTTCGCCTTCTCGATCTGGTCGACAGCCGGCCCGGTGTTGCCGACGGGGAAGAACAGCTCGGGGTCGGCGGTGAGGCAAGCGGCCTTGTCGCGCCAGTCCATGTTGGTGCTCCTTGTTGCAGAGGAATGTGAACGTGCGCTCATGAGGCGTGAGCGCACGGTCGAAGTAAGTACGAAAAACAGGGGGGAGAGTTTCTCGTGCTCACCTGCGACTCTGCAGGCGTCACATCAACCACAAACAGGGTTTCATACTTGTTTCGTCCGATCAATAGTTTCGAATGGGATAACTCTGTGAGTGGAACGCGTCGTCCTGCCCTGTTCTGGGTGCTCGTGGCACTGCTGGCGGCGGAGTTTCTGCTCGTCGCCGGTGTCGCCGTGACGCTCATCGTCGAGCTTCTCGTCGACACGCCCGCCTCGTATCCATCGGCCATCGCGCTCGCCGTGCTCGCCCTGATCGCCGCTGTCTGGCTGGGCGCGATCGTGGTCGGAGCGCTGCGCGGCCAGGCCTGGATCCGCGGGGCCGCGATCGTGTGGCAGGTGCTGCAGTTCGCCGTCGGGGCGGGTTCGGTGACGGGAGCGTTCGCCTCGCCGGCGATCGGGTGGCCGCTGGTGGCGGTCGCGCTGGTCGCGTTCGGCCTGCTGCTCACCAAGCCGGTTCAGGATGCGGTCGCTACGCGACCAGACCGAGCTGCTTCTTGAGCATCGCGACGTGCCCCGTCGCCTTCGTGTTGTAGAAGGTGTGCGTGATGACGCCGTTCTCATCGAGCACGAAGGTGGAGCGGATGGCGCCGGTCACGGTCTTGCCGTACAGCTGCTTCTCGCCGTAGGTGCCCCACTGGTCGTGGACGCTGTGGTCGGGGTCGCTCAGGATCGGGAAGGTGAGGTGGTCGTTCTTCACGAACTGCGCCAGCTTCGGAACCTCGTCCCGCGAGATGCCGACGACCTTGTACCCGGCGGTGTTCAGCTGGTTGAGGTTGTCGCGGAAATCGCAGGCCTGCGTCGTGCAGCCGGGCGTCATCGCCTCCGGGTAGAAGTACACGATCACCTTCGACCCGCGCAGGTCGTGCAGCGACAGCGGGGTGCCGTTCTGGTCGGGGAGGGTGAAGTCGGGGGCGGTCTGGCCGGGCTCCAGGCGGATGGAAGCGCTCATCGCTGCATGCTATCGTCCCGTCCATTTCGTGCCGGCCCGGAAATCGGACCGGCACGAACGGGACTAACGCGAGGTTCTGTCCCTGCGCAGCGAGATGACCACGATCGCGATGACCGCGACTGTGACAAGCGCGGCGATGACGACCCAGGTGACATCGGCGCCGGCGGGGAGAGGCGTGCTGGGATCCACGAGCGACACCCTAGTTGTTCCAGGCGGTGTACTTGTCATTCCTCAGCTCGAAGACGAGGAAGTAGCTCCGGCTGCACGTGCCTCCGTAGCAGGTGAACACCAGCCCGCCCTGTACCGAAGCTGGGAGCGACGCCGTCTCAGTTGTCCTGATGGTCTTCACGTAATCGCCGCTGCACGTGCCGGAATAGCAGTTGAATGTGAGATTGGTGGACCTGCTCACAATGTTGTCGTAGTGATTCTGCACCTGGCGGAAGGTGACCCCGTACGCGAAGTCGGCGACCACGACATTGGTGTGGACCGTGCATGACCTGTTGATGTAGGAAGGGCCGCTCGAAACGATCTTGCAGCCGTAGATGTCCGCCATCGGCGATATCTGCCCCGGGTTCGGCATCGTGTCCTGTCCGACGACCTTGATCGAACCGTCCGCGAAGCGCGAGATCGCTTCCCGTACACCGCCGCTGGTGACCACAGTTGTGGAAACGGGCGAGGCCGTGGTGGTGAGAGCATCCCAGATGCCTCCGTTGCGCAGCTTGCTGATCAGTGCATCCTGCGTCGTGATGGGAACCCCGTACTGGGTCCACACGCTTCGGAAATGCGCGATGTCGCTGGCCGAGACCGGGACTGTCGTCCGGACCGCGTCGGCGGCAGTGGCTGGTGCGGCGATAGCCAAAGCGGCGACGAACGCGGCGACAAGAACACCAGCGAGCCTCGCGAATGAGTCTTTCATCAACAGCACTCCATTCATATGAGTGAACCTCTGTTTAGGTTCGAGATGAGGCTACCTCACCGTAGGAGATTCGGGTAGACAAGGTGGTCTCCTGCGGCTCCCCACGCAGATGACCGTCCGCCGCGTGGTATCGTTGACCCTCGGTCCGGTTCTCCGGACTGCGCACCTCTAGCTCAATTGGCAGAGCAACTGACTCTTAATCAGTGGGTTCCGGGTTCAAGTCCCGGGGGGTGTACTCGAAGCCCCGCAACCTCTCGCCAGGTGCGGGGCTTTGTTTGTGTCCGGAGGGCCCCAGTCATGATTTCGTCATGATGCCGCAGCTCTGAGGGCGGAGGCGCGATGCCGTGACACCGCCTCGGCGACTTCATCCAACCGGTCGGGCCAGAGATCCGCGTACGTGTTCAAGGTCATGGACGCGTCGGCGTGCCCCAGCATCCGTTGGACGACCTTCACGTCCGCGCCTGCCGCGATCGCCATGCTCGCAGCAGTGTGACGAAGCGACTTCGGAGTCAAGTTGCGGTGAGGGAGTCGCGCTGCCCGCACCGCCGGATTCCAAACTCGGCTTCGCCAATTGTGGATGTTGATGAACCGGCCGCGGACCGTGTCGACTAGCGGGTCTGTCGCGGCCTTGCCCACGCTCAACGCTGCGAGGTCATCAACAAGGTGCGGGGCGATCGGCACCTCTCGGCGTTCGCCGTGCTTAGGCTCTCCGAAGATCGCCGCTCCGTTTATGTCAACTGTGGCCGTGCGTCGGATCTTGATGCGGCGGGCCGGAAGGTCTACGTGCTGCACCTGGAGCGCGACAACTTCGCCCGGACGCAGCCCAGAGAACGCCATCAGTTCGATCATGACGGCATCGGCCTTGCGACCCACCTCGGTCGCCGCGGCTACCAACTGCTCGACTTCGATGTAGTCGAGAAAGATCTTGTCGGTTGCTCTGGTCTTCGGGAGTTCGACTCCTCGTGCGGGATTCGAGTTCAGCCACCCGAGCTCGACTGAGTTGGCGAGCGCGGCTTTGAACGGAACCCACACTGCTGTTAGCCCGGCGGGGCTGAGCCCGCCCCCACGGACTCGACGCCCGACCGCATGCGGCGCAGACCCTTCGATCAATTGAGAGACCCACTGGTCAATCTCATTTCGCTGAATCGAAGACAGGGAGCGATTCGACCAACGCGGCAAGGCCCACAACTCGAGGGCGTCCCGATACCGAAGCAGCGAAGCTCCATTTGGTCGCTTCTTGCCCTCCAGCCACGCTGCAGCGGCTTCTGCGAATGTCTTGCGGGTCTGATCGGGGAGGCGGTAACTCCCCTCGCGAAGTTGATGCTCGGTCTTGGTCCGGAACGCTTCTGCGTCGCCTAGCCGCTCAAAGTTCTTGGACACGAGCTTCCTGGTGCCATCGTGTTGCTCCGCGTAGTGCGAAACCTGCCAGCGGGAGCCGTGCCCGTTGTTTGCCTTCCTGATCGTCTTCTTGCCAGTCGACGGGTCGACGGCCCACCAGCGATCAGTGATCCAAACCTTCACGTGCCCTCCCGCGTGGTCGATGGCTCAAATATCCACTACGCGGACGACACGGTTTGGTACCGCTCAGGCTAGATCGCGTCCATGATTGTGCGGACGATACCGATGATCCCGATTACCACGAACACGGGGCCTAGTATCAGGTAGCCGATCGCCGCGGCCTTCACTCCGCTTTCGGGGTAGACGCGATTCGCAATACGACGCCCGAACATCTGCGAACCCGCGCCTCGGAAGAACTCGGCGACCTTTGTCGTATTTCGCATGAAGTAGATCCCGAGGACAAAGAAGCCAGCGGCGAGACCTGTCCACACGACGAGGAAGATGACCTTGCCGACCGGGTCGTCTTCCATGCCGCTCATTCTGTCGGATGTGAGGCAAATACGCGTCGCATGCTGCCGCGCGAGCGTCGCTCGCTTGCCATCGAGCCGTGGGCAAGGGAGCGCGTGCTCCCGCGGCAGTGGCAGTTACCTGGTCGCGGGGCGCGACCAGGTAAACGACATTTACGTGCGGTTCTGCCCTGCAATTCCGCCCCTGCCGGCCGACGGCCGCTTTCCAACCTCCCGCACTCAACTGTGTCGATCACGGGAGGTTGGAAAGTGCGCAGAGGCGGAATTGCAGGGCAGGTGTAGGTCCTACAGGTTCATCAAGAGGAAGAGGACGAGGACGAGGACGAGGACGAGCAGGAGGACGAGAACCACGATGCCCACGATGAGCAGCACGATGAGCAAGCCGATGAACACGTCGACGAAGAGGCCGACCAAGCCGTAAGCGAGGACGTCGACGCCGCCGACGATGCCGCCGCCGGCGACGCCGCTCCCTCCGCAGCTGTGTGGGCCCTTGCTGCCGTTGCTGCTGCTGCTGCCTCCGCTGTCGTCGTCGCCGTTGCGGAGATGGTTTTGCCGGGTGGACTGGATATGCCTGGTGGATAGAGGGGACGTTGGGAGTCCCAACGTGTGTAGCCGTACGGCGACAAATCGTTATGTAGCCGTACGGCGACAAATCGTTATGTAGCCGTACGGCGACAAATGCTAATGTAGCCGTACGGCGACAAACAGGGGGAGCGATGCTTACTGTCCGAGAGGCTGCAGCGGTCGTACGAGAACTGCGAATGCAACGCGGGTGGACCCAAGCGGAGCTCGCTGTCAGGGCTCGGGTTTCGCGTTCGTTCGTAGCTGAGCTTGAAACCGGAAAGTCAACGCTCGAGGCAGCAAAGCTCTTTGACGTATTTCAGGCGTTTGGGCTAGAGATAGCGCTGCGCGATCGCTCGTCTGGACTCGTCCGATGGTGACCGAACTGGTCGTTTACCTGGACGGCGAACGATGCGGCAGCGTCGAGCAAACGCAAACGGGGAACGTCACTTTCACCTACAGCGACGACTACCGCATGCGACCCGGCGCGACCCCGTTGTCTCTGTCGATGCCTCTCGCGGCAGCCACTCACAAGAAGCGCGCGATCCTTCCATTCCTCCAAGGGCTGCTTCCCGACAGCGAGGAGGCGCTTAACGCGATAGCTCGGCGCTACGGGATATCGTCCCGCAGCCCGTTCGCGCTGCTGAAGCATGTTGGTGCGGATGTGGCCGGCGCGGTCCAGATTGTGGCTCCCGAGATGGAGTCGTCGGACGCCGTGGGCAAGCGAGGCAAGAGCCGGGCGGTCGATGAGTCCGAGATCGGCAAAATGCTCAGACAGGTCCTCGATGAGTACGCCGAGGGAGTGCCGTTCATCGGAAGTGTGGGTAATTTCAGCCTTGCAGGAGCGCAGCCAAAGATTGCCCTGTTCAAGTCCAAGCAGGGTAGATGGGCGGTACCGGAAGGCGCCACCCCTACGACTCACATCTTCAAGCCAGTAGCTGGGACCGTAAGACGGATTGATGTGGTCGAGCAGATGACGATGTCGGCCGCACGGATGCTTGGCTGCAACGTGGCGTCATCGACTCTTCAAACCATCGATGGCCTCGATGTCTTTGTGACCGAGCGCTACGACCGGAAACTTGAGGCTGGACGTTGGCGTCGACTCCATCAGGAGGACTTCTGCCAGGCGCTGAGCGTGCCCCCCGACAAGAAGTACCAGCACCGCGACGGTGGGCCGGGTCTTGCGAAGATCGCTGAACTGATCCGTTCACTCCCATTCGAATCCGATCGGCAGGAGGTCGGGCGCGACTTCTACCGTGCATTTGTCTTCAACGTGGTGGCCGGCTGCACGGACGCTCACGCGAAGAACTATTCGCTGATGCTTCAGGGCGAGAGCGTGCGCCTTGCTCCGCTTTACGACCTAGTCACCTACGCGCCGTATTGGGATGGGCGCGCCCGCCTAGACACCGCGATGAGCGTGGGCGGCGAGTACGCGCTCGAGCGCATCAGCGTGCAGAAGCTAGTCGCCGCGGGTAAGCAGTTTGGCGTCGGGCATGACGCCGAGGAGCTTGTGCAAACAATGCGCGCAGGCGTGATCCACGCATTCGCCACGGCGCGCACCCAACTCAACTCATCTGCCCGCGAGGTCAAGAAGATCGCTGATGAGCTGATGGCCGGGCTCGAACGAATGCCGCTGGTTCAGTCATGATTTCGTCATGACGCCGTGATCATCCGATCTCGATCCATATGATCGCTTCGATAGCAATTCACTTGGTGGCGTTCGCGTCTCGATGTCGTCAGGTCCCGTTGGATCACGTTGACTACGCTTCGATGAGCCCGGACTAATCAGTGGGTTCCGGGTTCAAGTCCCGGGGGGTGTACGGAACCCCGCGATTGCTCTCGCCAGCAGCGCGGGGTTCTTTCGTCTGCCGGTACTGTTCGGTCATGAATTCCGCAGAAGCCAAGACCGCGATCGGCGGCATCGCCATCGCGGCTCTCGCGATCGGGGGAGTACTCCTCCTCATCGGAACGATGATCACGGTGCAGGACACGTCGGGCGATCCCTTCCCCGGCGCCGTGCCATTCGCCATCGGCGGCGCACTGGTCCAGCTCGGTGTGACCGCTGTGCTGTTCTGGCTCCTCGCGCACGCCATCGCGCCCAACCGGAGCTGAGACCCGCATGCTCAAGCCCGTCGTCGTCGCCTCGAACCGCCCGTCGCCGCGTTTCTACCGCGGCGGCCGCCGGATCACCGACTTCCGAGGTGACGCTCCCGCGGGCGAGTTCGAGCCGGAGGACTGGGTCGGCTCGACGACGACGGTGGCGGGCGAGCCACGCGCGGGGCTCACGGTGCTTCCCGACGGCCGGACGCTCGCCGAGGCGGTCGCGGCGGATCCTGTCGGGTGGCTGGGCCGCAGGCATGTGGACCGGTTCGGTGCCGACACCCGCCTGCTGGTGAAGCTGCTGGATCCGGGCCAGCGGCTGCCGGTGCACGCGCACCCGAGCGCGGCGTGGGCAGCTGAGCATGTGGCGCGAGCCCACGGCAAGGTGGAGGCCTGGTACATCCTGTCGCCCGGCACCGTGCACCTGGGGTTGAGACAGGATGTCGCCCCGGCCGACCTGCGCCGCCTCGTCGACGGCCAGGACACCGACGGCCTTCTCGCCCTGCTGCATGAGCTCGAGGTGCAGAAGGACGATGTGGTGTTCGTCCCGGCCGGCGAGCTCCACGCGATCGGCGAGGGCGTGCTGATCCTGGAGCTGCAGGAGCCGGAGGACCTGTCGATCCTGCTCGAGTGGCGGGGCTTCGAGCTCGACGGCGCGAAAGACGGTCATCTCGGCGTCGGGTTCGATGTCGCACTCACCGCGGTGAACCACCGCGCCATCGATCCGGCGCCGCTGACGACGCACGCGGGCACGGGGAACGTGTTCGGCCCGGAGGCGGACGGGTTCTTCCGGCTGGGGCGGTTCGTGGTCGACGGCGACGCGAGCGTCGGCCGCGGGTTCGGGGTGCTGGTCGTCGTCGACGGGGAGGTGCGGCTGGGCGACCTGGTGCTGCCGCGCGGTCGCACGGTGGTGATCCCGGATGCCGCGGGGACGCTGCCGCTCAGCGGGCGTGGTGAGGTGCTGGTCTGCCGGCCGCCGGCATCCTGAACCGGGGGACGAGGCTCAGCGCCACCAGGTGTCGAGCGGGCTGACCGGCACGCGGCGCTTGTGCTCGGTCATGCGGTACCTGGTCTCGATCTTGTCGGCGACGTCGTCGGCGATCTCTTTGCCCTCGAGGTAGTCGTCGATGTCGGTGTACGTGATGCCGAGCTCCGTCTCGTCGGGCTGACCGGGCCGGTCGTCGAGCAGGTCGGCCGTTGGGGTCTTCTCGTACAGCCGGGCGGGCGAGCCGAGATGCTTCAGGAGTGCCTTGCCCTGCCGCTTGGTCAGCCCGGTGAGCGGGGTGAGGTCGACGCCGCCGTCACCGTACTTGGTAAAGAACCCGGTGACCGCTTCGGCCGCGTGGTCGGTGCCGACGACGAGCAGGTTGGCGTCGCCCGCGACGGCGTACTGGGCGACCATGCGCTGCCGCGCCTTCACGTTGCCTTTCACGAAGCCGGACATGGGGGACCCGGTGGCCGGCTCGAACTGCGACTCGAACCCGTCGGTGCCTGCCTTGATGTTGAACGTGACGACCTCGTCGGCGTCGATGAAGCTCAGGGCGAGCTGGGCATCGTCTTCGTCGGCCTGCACGCCGTAGGGCAGGCGCATCGCGGTGAACGTGGCGCGGCCGCCGTTCTCACGCACCCGTTCGACGGCCAGCTGGCAGAGCCGCCCGGCGAGCGAGGAGTCCTGCCCGCCGCTGATGCCGAGCACGAACCCGAGGGCGTGCGCGGTGGCGAGGTAGTCGACGAGGAACTGGACGCGTCTCTCGACCTCCGCCGCGGGATCGATGTCGGGCGAGACCCCGAGCGCCGTGATGATCTCGGCCTGCAGTTCACGCATACGGAAAAGGCTACAGCCGGGTCTCGATGCCGTCGTCGGACGGCGGCAGCTTCGCCTTCTGCGCCTGCTCGGCGGCGAGCGCCTGGGCCTGCTTCAGGAACTGGGCCTCGTCCGCCGCCTCCTGGGCGCGCCGCTTGCGGGTGCGGCGCACCAGGTAGAACCCGGTGATCACCATCGCGAGCCCGATGCCGGCGGGGACGAGGAGGAAGTCGCCGAGGATCTCCACCCAGTCCGAGATCGGCTCCCACCACCAGCCGAGCAGCCAGGCGGCGCCGAACGCAAGACCGATCGCCGCGCCGATGATCATCAGCAGCACCCCGCCGATGATGCGCCCGGCGGTGGCGACGGGGGTCTCGTCTCCGCCGCTGAGGTCGATGGTCGCGAGCGCGGGCGGGTCGGTCGGCGGCGTCGTCATGCGGGAACTCTAGTGGCGCCTAGTCGGTGACGGCGAGCGCGTCGATCTCGACCAGGATCTGCTCGGAGGCGAACGCCGTCACCACCGTGGTGCGGGCCGGAAGCATGCCGCTCGGGGTGTGCGATGGCACGAACCCGTCGTACGCCTCGTTCATGACGTCGAAGTCGTCACCGTGCTTCAGATAGACCCGCAGCATCACGACGTCGTCGAACGTCGCACCCCCCTCGGTCAGGATCGCGTCGATCGCCTGCAGGGCCAGTGTCGTCTGGGCAGCGACGTCGGCGCCGAACTCTCCGGTGACCGGGTCGACGCCGACCTGGCCGGCGGTCTGCACCACGGAGCCCCGCCGCACCCCTTGCGAGAACTGCGGCCGCGGGGGCGGGGCGAGCGGAGTCTCGATGCGGTGCTTCGTCGTCATGCGCCCACGGTACAGACTGAGCGGGTGGATGCCGCACTCACCCTCGGACCGGGGCACAAGTCGATCCCGCCGCGGCTGTGGGGGAGGAGCGCACAGGAGGTCGTCGACGCCGGCCTCCTCGTCTCCGACTTGCAGACGCCGCTGATGACGCTCGACCGCGCCGCCTCCGACGCCAACGTCGCCGTCATGACCGCGTGGGCGCGCGAGCGCGGCATCGAGCTCGCCCCGCACGGCAAGACCACCATGTCGCCGGAGCTGTGGCACCGGCTCGTCTCCGCGGGATGCTGGGGCATCACGCTGGCGACGCCGTGGCAGGTGCAGGTGGGCCGCGCTGCCGGCCTCGACCGCATCCTGCTCGCCAACGAACTGACCGACCCGGTCGCGATCGCCTGGCTGGCCGCCGAACTCGACGCGCACCCGGAGTTCGAGTTCGCCTGCTGGGTCGACTCGGTCGAGGGGGTCGCGCTCCTCGACGCGTCGGCCGGCGAGCGCCCGGTCGACGTGTTCGTCGAGCTGGGCGACGAGGGCGGGCGCACCGGCGCGCGCGGGCGCGCGGCCGCCGAGCGGGTGCTGGATGCCGCGGCGGCATCCCCGCGGGTGCGGCTGCGCGGGGTGGCCGGGTACGAGGGCTCGTACCCACCGGATCACGTGCGCGCGTACCTGCGCGAGCTGGCGGAGTTCTTCCGGGCGCACGCGGACCGGTTCACGGAGCCCGTGATCACCGCAGGGGGGAGCAGGCACTTCGACCTGGTCGCCGAGGAGCTCGGCGGCGTGGCGCCGACGCTGATCGTGCGGGCGGGGGCGTTCCAGGCGCACGACGACGTGTTCTATGCCGGGGTCTCGCCGTTCGCCGGCACCGAGCACGCGTTCCGGCCGGCGCTGCACGCGATCGCCCGGGTGGTGTCGCGCCCCGAGCCCGGACTCGTGCTGCTCGACGCGGGCAAGCGCGACCTCCCCTCCGACCTCGACCTTCCCGTGGTGCTCGATCTGCCGGGGGCGACGGTCACCTCGCTCGCCGACCAGCACTGTTTCGTGCGGCTGCCGGTGGATGCGGGGCTCGCGATCGGCGACGTGCTGCGGCTCGGCATCTCGCACCCGTGCACCGCGTTCCAGCTGTGGCGCCTGCTGCCGGAGGTGGACGGCGACCGGGTCGTCGGTTTCGTGGAGACGAACTTCTAGTGCTGTTCGAGGGCGTGACCGTCGTGGACGGCACCGGGGGCCCGCGTTTCGTGGCCGATGTCGCCGTCGAGGGCGACCGCATCGCCGCCATCCGCCGCCATCCGTCGCAAAGTGCGGTGAACACGGATGCGAAACCGCAGATCGCGACGGATGGGCTCACCCTCGCCCCCGGCTTCGTCGACATGCACGCCCACGCCGATCTCGCCGTGCTCGACGACGCCGCGCAGCTCGCGAAGCTCAGCCAGGGCGTGACCACGCAGGTGCTCGGGCAGGACGGCATCGGCTACGCCCCGGTCGACGATGACGCTCTCGCCCTGGTGCGGCGGCAGATCTCCGGGTGGAACGGCGACCTCCCCGACGAGGCGTTCACCTGGCGCGACACCGCCGGCTACCTCGGCGCGCTCGGCGCGGCGGCGCTCGGCACGAACGTGGCGTACCTGGTGCCGCAGGGCAACCTGCGCCTGCTCACGGTGGGGTCCGCCGACCGGCCTGCCACCGCGTCCGAGCTCGACCGGATGCGCGGCATCCTCGCCGACTCGCTCGCCGCGGGAGCCGTCGGCATGTCGAGCGGGCTCACCTACACCCCCGGCATGTACGCCGACACCGCGGAGCTCGAGGCGCTCTGCGCCGTCGTCGCCGCCCACGGGGGTTACTGGGCCCCCCACACCCGCGGGTACGGGCGGGGCGCGCTCGCGGCGTTCGCCGAGTGCATCGGCATCGGACTGCGCACCGGCTGCGCCGTGCACCTCACGCACGCCACCATGAACTTCGCCGCGAACCGGGGACGCGCCTCCGAGCTGCTCGCACTCGTCGACGATGCTCTCGCCGCCGGGCTCGACATCACCCTCGACACCTACCCGTACCTCCCCGGTTCGACCACGCTCGCCGCGCTGCTGCCCAGCTGGGCGCACGAGGGCGGGCCGGATGCGACCCTGGCGAGACTGGGCGACGTCGCCGAGCGCGAGCGGTTGCGGGAGGCCCTCGAGGTGACCGGTTCCGACGGGGCCCACGGCGAGACCGTGGACTGGAGCACGATCCAGATCTCGGGGGTGGGCGATCCGGCGCTGTCCGACGTGGTGGGGCGCAGGGTCTCCGAGCTCGGTCAGGATGCGACGGCCGCCGCGCTGGATCTGATGCGTGCCGACCGGCTCGGCACCGGCATCCTGCTGCATGTCGGCGACGAGGACAACGTGCGCGAGATCATGCGGCACCCCGTGCACAGCGCCGGGAGCGACGGGATCCTGGTCGGCGGGCGCCCGCACCCGCGCGCCTGGGGCACGTTCGCGCGGTACCTCGGCCACTACACGCGCGAGCTCGGCGTGCTGACCTTGGAGGAGTGCGTGCGGCATCTGGCGGCGACGCCGGCGCGGCGGCTCGGGCTGACCGACCGGGGCGTGATCCGCGAGGGGGCGGTCGCCGACCTGGTGCTCTTCGACGCGGGCACGGTGATCGATCGCGCGACCTTCGAGGATCCGCGGCAGCCCGCCGCCGGGATCGTGCACGTGCTGGTCGGCGGCGAGTTCGCGGTGCGGGATGGGGTGCGCACCCCCGTCGCCGCCGGCCGGGTGCTGCGCCGCCCAGCCGCGCCGGAGTGATGTCGGAGCCCTTGTATACGCTGTCCACATGTTGACTGATCTGCGTGATGGACGTGCCGGGACGGCCCTGTACCCCGGCGACGACGGCTGGGGAGCGAACCCTCCCGCGTACCCGCCGCCGGGCGAACCCGCCCTCGAGGTGATGCCCGAGACGGCCGAGCAGGTGTCCGAGGCGCTGCGGTTCGCCGCCGCGGACGGCATCGGGGTCGCGATCCGCTCGGGCGGCCACGGCGGGCGCCTGTTCGACCAGGAGGGAGGTCTGGTGCTCAACCTGAAGCACCTCGCCGGCATCGTGGTCGACGGCAGCACGGTGCGCGTCGGCCCCGCCGCGGTCTGGGGAGACGTCGCACAGGCGCTCGCCGCCCACGGCCTCGGGCTGAGCTCCGGCGACACGAAGAGCGTGGGAGTCGGCGGTCTGACACTCGGCGGCGGCGTGGGCTGGCTGGTTCGCACCCAGGGTCTCGCGATGGACAGCCTGGTCGGGGCGACCGTCGTCGTGCCGGGCGGCGACATCCTGCACGCGAGCGCCGACGAGAACCCCGACCTGTTCTGGGGTCTGCGCGGCGGCGGCGGCAACTTCGGCGTCGTGACCGAGTTCGTGTTCCAGGCGCATCCCCTCGACGGCGTGGTCTTCGGGCGGGTGCAGTTCGACACCGGCAGCCTCGGCGACGCCCTGCGTGGCTGGCGCGACATCATGCGCGACGCCCCCGACGAGCTGAACGGATCGTTCCTGGCGATGCCGTCGATGGGTCCCGAGATGCCCGCCGCGACCACGCTGACGGTGATCTGGGCGGGCCGGGATGCCGCGGCGGCCGAGCCCTGGGTCGCCCGGCTCCGCGCGGTCCCCGGCTACCTGTCCGACGACATCGCCCCCATCGACTACCCCGACTCGCTGGATGAGGCTCCTCCGCACATGGAGGGTCCCGCCCCCACGATCGTCGGCGCGAACGCGTTCGCCGACGACCTCAGCGACGCCGCGATCGACGCGGTGCTGCAGGCCCACGCCGGTGTCGGGGGTGTGCTGCTCATCCGGTACCTCGGCGGCGCGTACGGTCGGGTGCCCGCCGATGCGACCGCGTGGGCGGCTCGCGACGCGGAGGCGTTCATCATGGTCGCCGGCTTCCTGCCGCCCGGCGCCGAGCGCGCTGCGCAAGACGAGATGCGTGCCCGGTGGGCTCCGGCGCTGCCGTTCGTCCACGGCACCTACGGCAACTTCGCCGACGACACCGGCGACGCGGTGCTCGCGCTCATGTACCCGCCGGCGACGCTGGAGCGGCTGCGCGAGGTGAAGCGGCGTTACGACCCGCAGAACCTGCTGAGCCGCAACCAGAACATCCGGCCCTAGTACCCGAGCCGGTCGCGCAGCTGCTCGATCTCGCGCTTGGCTTCGGCGAGGCCGAGACCGGTGTAGCCGCGCCACAGCTTGATCGCCTCGATGACGTTGCCCTCCTGCAGCGCCTCCACCACATCCTGAGGCGGCTGGCTGAGGTCGACGGTGCCGTCGGGCGCGACCCCGTCGAGCCTGACGTAGAGCCCGTCGACGAGGCGGCCGAGGCGCTGCACCTCGAGCTTCAGCTGGGCGATCTCTTCGGAGTCGGATGCCATGCGCACATTATGACGAGGAGCCCCCGCCCGGCACAGGCCGGACGGGGGCTCCCCGGTTGCGAAACCGCTACTTCTTCTTCTTCGGAGCGGGCTTCTTGTCGAAGACCTCGCCCTCCATCGCGTCGTAGCCTTCCTTCTGCGGGTCGCCGTGCAGGCCGCCCGAGAGCGCGTACTCCTCCTCCGGCGAGAGCACCAGGTTGTGCCGTCCCCAGATCGCGAAGCCGAGCAGCACGAGCAGGTACACCGCGACGATCGCGACGATCGCGATCCGGTAGGGCTCCTGCACGAGCAGGCCGACGAAGATCGACAGCGCGATCACGGCGGCGATCGCCGCACCGGGAACACCCCAGCGGCTCCTGTACGGGCGGTTCGCGTTCGGGAACTTACGGCGCAGGATGATGAACGACACCATCTGCAGGAAGTACGCGAACACCGCGCCCCAGACCGCGATGTTCAGCACGATCGCACCCGCGACGCCGCCGGCGCCCTCGTTGGTCTTCGACAGGACGTCGACGACCACCAGG
>JBFWWZ010000032.1:0-35436 GCA_050245915.1 Microbacteriaceae bacterium | reverse complement strand
CATCTCGCTTCCGAACGACTACACCGGTGACGGCAACGGCGTGGAGGTGGTCGTCGTCATCCAGTCGGGCGACATCGGCGGCGACGTCGCGCAGGAGCTGCTCGCGAAGGGGGTCACCATGACCTTCGACGCGACCTACAACTACCTGCTGGCCCACCCTGACGTGAGCTTCCAGCCCGGCAACTACACGCTGCAGCAGCAGATGAGCGCCGAGTCCGCGGTCGCAGCACTTCAGGATCCGGCGAACAAGATCCTGAATTCGGTCACCATCCCCGAGGGCACCGCCGCCGTCGACGTCTATGCGCTGCTCGCCTCGGCGCTGGAGCTGCCTGTCGAGGACTTCACCGCCGCGGCGGCGGACTACGTCGCCATGGGCGTGCCCGCTGAGGCCCCCAGCATCGAGGGATTCCTGTTCCCGGCGACCTACGACTTCGATCCGGGCACCACGGCCCAGCAGGCGCTGCAGCGGCTCGTGACCGAGGCGCTGACGCGGCTCGACAACGCAGGTGTCGCCCCGGAGAACCGCTTCCAGACGGTCATCCTGGCGTCGATCATCCAGCGCGAGGCCGGCCAGAACGTGGATGACATGGCCAAGATCGGCCGCGTCTTCCTGAACCGCATCGATCAGGGCATGCACCTCGAGTCGGATGCGACGGTCGCCTACGGCACCGGCAACACGCACACGGTGTGGACGACCGATGCCGAGCGGGCGGACGCGAGCAACCCGTACAACACCTACGCGAACGCCGGATACCCGATCGGACCGATCGGCAACCCCGGCGACGCCGCCATCAACGGCGCGGTGAACCCGGCCGAGGGTGCGTGGCTGTTTTTCGTGCCCATCAACCTGAAGACCGGCGAGACCGTGTTTTCGGAGACGGCCGACCAGCACGCGGCGGCGGTGGCGCAGTTGAAGGCGTGGTGCCGCGAGAGCGCCGAGAACGCCTCGTACTGCGCGTGACCCGGTCCCGATGACGACGCGGCTGGCGGTCCTCGGGTCGCCGATCGCGCACTCGAAGTCGCCCGCGCTCCAGCGGGCCGCCTACGGTGTCCTGGGGCTCGACTGGCAGTACGACGCCATCGAGGTGGGCGACGGCGGGCTGGAGGGCTTCCTGGCAGGGCTGGACGCCGACTGGCGCGGGCTGTCGCTGACCATGCCGCTGAAACGCGAGGTGCTGCCGCTGCTCGACGAGCGTTCCGCGTTGGTCGACGAGGTCGGAGCCGCCAACACGGTGCTGTTCCGCGACGGGCGCAGGGCGGGATTCAACACCGACATCCACGGCATCGTCGCGGCGTTCCGCGAGTCCGGGATCGACGCCCTCGGGTCGGTGCAGGTGCTCGGCGCGGGGGCGACGGCCGCCTCGGTGGTGTCCGCAGTATCCCGGCTCGGGGCGACGAGGGTGCAGGTGTCGGCGCGGGACACCGCGAAGGCTGCGGCCTCGCTCGAACCGCTGGCGGCACGACTCGGCGTCGACCTGACTGTGCGTGCGTTCGGTGTGTCGGACCGGTCGCTGATCGCGCCGGACGCCGTGGTCTCCACCCTGCCGGGCGGCGCGGGTGTCGGCGTCGCGTATCCGGAGGCCGTCCGGGAGCGGGCGGCCCTCTTCGACGTCGCGTACGACCCATGGCCGAGCGACCTGGCGCGCGGCTGGGCCGACGCCGGCGGCACCGTGATCAGCGGGCTGCTGATGCTGCTTCACCAGGCGGTCGGGCAGGTGCGGGTGTTCACCGCCGGCGACCCCGACGTCGAGCTGCCGGACGAAGAGCGTGTCGTCGCCGCGATGCGCGCGGCGGTCGGCCTCTAACGGTTCTGCCAGACTTGATCCCATGCTGCGCTGGTTGACCGCGGGGGAGTCGCACGGCCCCGAGCTCGTCGCGATCCTCGAGGGCCTGCCCGCGGGCGTGCCGGTGTCTCCCGCGCAGATCCAGGCGGATATGCAGAGACGCAAGCTCGGCTACGGGCGCGGTGCACGCATGAAGTTCGAAGAGGACGAGCTGACGATCTCCGGCGGAATCCGCTTCGGGCTGACGATGGGCAGCCCCATCGCCCTGCGGATCGGCAACACCGAATGGCCGCGCTGGACCGAGGTGATGAGCGCCGAGCCGGTCGACCCGGAGACCCTGCCGAAGGGTCGTGGCGCCCCCCTCACCCGGCCGCGACCCGGTCACGCCGACCTGGTCGGCATGCAGAAGTACGGTTTCGACGAGGCGCGGAACGTGCTGGAGCGCGCGAGCGCGCGCGAGACCGCGGCACGGGTGGCACTGGGCGCTGTCGCCCGCGCGTTCCTCGGAGAGGTGGGCATCGGGCTGGTCGCGCACACGCTGTCGATCGAGACGGTCCGGGTGCCCGATGACGCACCGCTGCCGGAACCGGGTGACGTGGACGCTCTCGACGCCGACCCGATGCGCTGCTTCCACGCGGAGACCTCCGCCGCCATGGTGGCGCGCATCGACAGGGCGCACGACGACGGCGACACCCTCGGCGGCATCGTCGAAGTGCTCGCCTACGGCGTTCCTCCGGGACTCGGGAGCTACACGCACTGGGACCGGCGGCTCGACAGCCGGCTCGCCGCCGCACTGATGGGGATCCAGGCCATCAAGGGCGTCGAGGTCGGCGACGGGTTCGAGACCACCCGCCGCCCCGGATCGCAGGCTCACGACGAGCTGGTGCTCGACGACGGGGTCATCGCCCGGCTCAGCGACCGGGCGGGCGGCACCGAGGGCGGCATGTCCACCGGCACCGTCCTCCGGGTACGGGCCGGCATGAAGCCGATCGCGACGGTGCCGCACGCGCTCCGCTCGGTCGATGTCGCGACGGGGGAGGCATCCACCGCCCATCATCAGCGATCGGATGTCTGCGCGGTACCGGCCGCCGGCGTCGTCGCCGAGGCGATGGTCGCCCTCGTGCTCGCCGAAGCCGTGCTCGAGAAGTTCGGGGGAGACTCCGTCGCCGAGACGAAGCGCAATCTCGAGGCCTACCTCGCGAGCATCCCCGAGGCGCTGCGCACGGCGAACTCCGCGGCGCGACCGTGAGCCCCGCCGTCGTGCTGGTCGGCCCGATGGGTGCGGGCAAGACCAAGGTGGGCCGGCGGGTGGCCCGCCTGCTCGGCCGCGAGTTCACCGATACCGACAAGATGGTCGTCGCCGAGCACGGGCCCATCGCGACGATCTTCGCCGAGCACGGCGAGCCCTACTTCCGCCGGCTGGAGCGCGAGGCGGTCGCACGGGCGCTCAGCACCGACGACGTCGTCTCGCTCGGCGGTGGCGCCGTGCTCGACGCATCGACCCGGTCCGATCTTGCGGCGCACCGCGTGGTGTACCTCACCGTGAGCGCCCGCGCCGTCGAAGGGCGGCTCGGTGAGGGCAAGCGTCCGCTGATCCGCAACGGCGTCAGCGACTGGCAGCGCATCTTCGACGAACGGCGCGCCCTCTACGAGGAGGTCGCCGACCTGGAGATCGACACCTCGCATCGCCCGTTCGACGGCATCGCAGAGGAGGTCGCCGCATGGGCGACGACGTGACCGAGATCCCGGTCTCCGGATCACCGGGGTACTCCGTGTTCGTCGGGCGCGGGTTGCTCGGCGATGTCGGCTCCTACCTGAGCCCCAGGGTGGCGAAGGTGCTGATCGTCCACGCGCCGGCCCTGGCCTCGCGGGCCGAGACCTTGCGCGAACAGCTGTCGGACCGTTACCAGGTGTTCCTCGCCGAGGTGCCGGATGCCGAGGGCGCGAAACGCGTGGAGGTCGCCGCCTTCTGCTGGCAGGTCCTCGGGCAGACCGATTTCACCCGATCCGACGCCGTCATCGGCCTCGGCGGAGGCGCCACCACCGACCTGGCCGGCTTCGTCGCCGCCACCTGGCTGCGCGGCATCGAGATCGTGCAGATCCCCACCACGGTGCTCGGCATGGTGGATGCCGCGGTCGGCGGCAAGACCGGCATCAACACCGCGGAGGGCAAGAACCTGGTCGGCGCGTTCTGGGCGCCGCGCGCCGTGCTGTGCGACCTCGACACTCTCGAGGGCCTGCCGAGGAACGAGATCCTCGCCGGATACGCGGAGGTCGCGAAGGCCGGGTTCATCGCCGAGCCCGAGATCCTCGACATCATCGAAGCCGACGTGGATGCTGCGACAGACCCCTCGTCGGCCCCGTTCCGCCGCGCGATCGAGCTCGCCATCGCGATGAAGGCGCGGGTCGTCGGCGAGGACTTCACCGAGCAGGGGCTGCGCGAGATCCTGAACTACGGGCACACGCTCGGCCATGCGATCGAGCACGCCGAGCGGTACCAGTGGCGGCATGGCGCGGCCATCTCCATCGGGATGGTGTTCGCTGCCGAGCTGTCGAGGCTCACCCGCTCGCTCAGCGACGACGCCGTGGAGCGGCACCGCCGCATCCTGAGCCTGCTGACCCTGCCGACCACCTACCCGGCCGGGCGCTGGCCCACCCTGCTGGCCACCATGAAGCGCGACAAGAAGGCGCGCGGCGATCTGCTGCGCTTCATCGTGCTCGACGACATCGGCCGCCCGACGACCCTCAGCGGGCCCGAGGAGCAGCTGCTGTTGGCCGCCTACCAGGAGATAGCTGGCTGAGGAGCGACCACACAGCGGGCGCGTCTCGAAGCCGGGTGTGGACAACATCTGCGTCCACCGACCAGTTTCAGCAGTCTCGGCAGATGCCCGAGATGTACATCCTCATGTGCGCAGATGGCACGTACTACACCGGCAGCACCCGTGACCTCGAGCGACGCCTCGAGGAGCACCATGCGGGCACGTATCCCGACGGATACACGGCTTCTCGCCGCCCGGTCCGTCTCGCCTACTTCGAACGCTTCGACCGCATCGATGATGCGTGGGCGCGCGAACGTCAGATTCACGGATGGTCGCGCGCCAAGAAGCGCGCACTGATCGACGGCCGGATCGACGACGTCAAGCGGGCCGCCTCCCGAGCTGGCCATTCCTAGGCCGGGCTTCGAGACGCGGCGCTTCGCGCCGCTCCTCAGCCAGCTATCGTGGGCGCATGGCGCGCGTGCTCGTACTGAACGGACCGAACCTCGGGCGCCTCGGCAGCCGCGAACCCGAGGTGTACGGCTCGCTCGACCTCTCCGCGCTGCGCGTGCTGCTCGGCGAGCACGCCGGCGCCGGGGTCGAGATCGACCTGCGTCAGACCGACGACGAGGCGGAGCTGATCGGCTGGCTGCATGAGGCGGTCGACGCGGGTGTGCCCGTCGTCCTGAACCCGGCGGCGTTCACGCACTACAGCTACGCGCTGCAGGATGCCGCGGCGCTGGTCACGAAGGCCGGCCTCCCGCTCATCGAGGTGCACATCTCGAACCCGCATGCCCGCGAGGAGTTCCGCCACACCAGCGTCATCTCCGGTGTCGCTACCGGGGTCATCGCCGGGTTCGGGTTCGACTCCTACCTGCTGGCCCTCGACGCGATCGGGCGGATCGCGAAGGCCGGGTAGGCTTCTGCACCATGGCTACCACGAACGACATCAAGAACGGCTCCGTTCTCAACATCGACGGACAGCTCTGGAACGTCGTCGAATTCCAGCACGTCAAGCCCGGCAAGGGCGGTGCGTTCGTCCGCACCAAGATGAAGAGCGTCACGAGCGGCAAGGTCGTCGACCGCACCTTCAACGCCGGCACCAAGATCGACTTCGCGACCGTCGACCGCCGCGACTTCAGCTACCTGTACCGCGATGGTGACGGGTTCGTGTTCATGGACACCACCGACTACGACCAGGTGACCGTGCCCGCCGCCACCGTCGGCGATGCCGCGAACTACATGCTCGAGGGTCAGAACGTCACGATCGCCACCCACGACGGCGAGGCGCTGTACATCGAGCTGCCGACCAGCGTCGTGCTCGAGGTCACCTACACCGAGCCGGGGCTGCAGGGCGACCGGTCGAGCGCGGGCACCAAGCCGGCGACGCTCGAGACCGGTGCCGAGATCCAGGTCCCGCTTTTCCTCGAGCAGGGCACCCGGGTGAAGGTCGACACGCGCGACGGGTCGTACCTCGGCCGCGTCACCGACTAGACCCTCTGTGAGCGCACGGAGCAAGTCCCGCAAGCGGGCCCTCGACATCCTGTTCGGCGCCGACGTGCGCGGGGTGCCGATCGCGGCGATGCTCGACGAGGAGGCGGGGCGCGCGGCCGCGCAGCCGCAGCGGTCGTCGTCGTGGCCCTACGCCCGCGAGATCGTCGAGGGCGTCGATGCGCACCTCACCGAGATCGACGCGGAGATCGAGGCCCACGCGCAAGGCTGGCCGCTCGAGCGGATGCCCGCGCTCGACCGCGCTATCGCCCGGCTCGCCGCCTGGGAGATCCTCTTCAACGACGAGGTGCCGGATGGCGTCGCCATCTCCGAGGCGGTGGAGTCGGCGACGGTGCTGAGCACCGAGGACTCGGCCGGCTTCCTCAACGGGCTCCTGGGCGGCATCGCCCGCGGCAAGGGCATGGTCTCCTGAGACGCTGAATGACGCGGCGTTTCGTCGCGTGACGCGCAGTTTCGTTGCGTGACGCGCAGTTTTGTTGCGAGGGTGACCGGTCCCTAGCGTCGGAGCGTGCCCACCGTCATCGACTCCGCCGCCGACTCCGCCGCCCTCGGCGTGGGACTGCGCGGCGTCCGCCGGGCAATCGGCGACCGGGTCATCCTGCGCGACATCGACCTGACGGTGCGTGCCGGCGAGATCGTGGCGCTCCTCGGGGCATCCGGATCGGGCAAGTCCACCCTGCTGAGGCTCGTCGCCGGGCTGGATGCGGTGGATGGCGGCGAGGTCGACCTCGGCGGCGTCCCCGTGCGCGAGGTCGACCAGCGGTGCGCCGTGGCCTTCCAGGAGCCCCGCCTGCTTCCGTGGCGGTCCCTGTCCCGCAACATCGAACTCGGCCTGCCGCGTGGTACGGCCCGCGGCACCGGGCGTGAGCGCGTCGCCGGGCTGCTCGACCTCGTGCAGCTGACGCACGCTGCGTCGCTCCGGCCCCGACAGGTGTCCGGCGGCATGGCGCAGCGCGCCTCGCTGGCACGGGCGCTCGCACGCGGCCCCGGCATCCTGCTGCTCGACGAGCCCTTCGGGGCATTGGACGCCCTCACCCGGCTCACCATGCAGGACCTGCTCGTCGACATCCACGCGGCGGAGCCGGCCACCATCCTGCTGGTCACCCACGATGTCGATGAGGCGCTGGCGCTGGCCGACCGCGTGATCGTGCTCGGCGGCGACCCGGACAGCCCGTGGGAGGGCTCCACGATCCGCGCCGAGATCGTCGTCCCCGGCGCGCGTCCGCGTGATCGCGCCGACACCCGACTGGCATCCCTGCGGGGCGACCTGCTCGAACGCCTCGGCGTCGACAGCCATCGCGCCGGGCCGCTCACCGGCGTCGCGCGGCTCGACGCCTTCTGACCTGCACCGCATCCTGTCCTGCCGATCCCTCACAGCAAAGGAACCGACACCCATGAAGAAGCCCATCGCCGCTCTCGCGGCCCTGACCGTCTCCGCCGCCCTCGCGCTCACCGGATGCGTCGTGGGCGAGGACGCACCCGCCGCCGTGGCCCCCGCGGGCAGCGACGGGTGGAGCAGCGACCACCTCAACCTCGATTTCGCCACCTACAACCCGCTGAGCCTGATCATCAAGGACCAGGGCTGGATCGAGGAGGCGCTCGGCGACGACGTCACCGTCACGTGGACGCAGTCCGCCGGATCCAACAAGGCGAACGAGGCACTGCGGGCCGGGGCGATCGACGTCGGCTCGACGGCCGGGTCCGCGGCCCTGCTGGCGCGCTCGAACGGCTCCCCGATCCAGGTGATCGACATCTACAGCCAGCCGGACTGGGCGGCGATCCTCGTCCCGGCCGGTTCGCCGATCACCAGCGTCGACGACCTGCGCGGCGCCCACATCGCGGCGACGAAAGGCACCGACCCGTACTTCTTCCTGCTGCAGACGCTGGATGAGGCGGGCATCGGACTCGACGAGGTCACGATCGAGAACCTGCAGCACGCCGACGGCAAGACCGCCCTCGAGTCGGGTGCCGTCGACGCGTGGTCCGGGCTCGATCCGCTGCTCTCGACCAGCGTCGCCAACGGCGCGGCGACGATCATCTACGACAACATCGACTTCAACAGCTACGGGTTCCTCAACGCGACCGAGACCTTCCTGAAGAACAGCCCCGACCTCGCCCAGGTGGTCGTGAACGCCTACGAGAAGGCTCGCGCCTGGGCGATCGACAACCCGGAGGAGGCCGCGAGCATCCTCGCCGATGTCGCCGGCATCAGCCCGGAGATCGCCGCGGCCGTTCTGAACGACCGCAGCAACCTCGCGGTCGACCCGGTGCCGGGCGCCGCGCAGCGCACGGTGCTGGAGGTCATCGGCCCGATCTTCGTCGACAGCGGCGACGTGGCGGATCAGGCGGCGATCGACGCCGCCCTCGACTCCCTGTTCGAGCCGACCTACGCCGAGAACGCCGACCCGAGCGCGCTCTAGCAGGAAGGCGCTGGCATCGTGACCGTATCCCGACCTCGGCAGGCGACGGCTTTCACGCCGGAGGCGCCCGTCACCCTGCACCAGTTCGGGAGCAGCTACGGCGTCTCCGCGGCCGGAACCGCGGCGAGCACGCACCCGCGTCCTCGCCGGGACCGGCCGCGGAGGCGGTGGCGGCCGCTCGTCGGCGGCCTGATCCTGCCGGTCGCGATCCTCACCGCCTGGTGGATCGCGTCCGCGAGCGGACAGATCCCGTCGTACCGGCTGCCGTCCCCGCCCGCCGTCGTCGCGGCCGCCGTCGACCTGGCACAGCGCGGCCTGTTCTTCCAGGACGTCGCCATCTCGACCCAGCGCGTGCTGCTCGGGTTCGGCGCCGGATCGGCGATCGGCCTGGTGCTGGGTGCCCTCGTGGGGCTGTCGCGCACCGTCAGCATCCTGGTATCCCCGCTCATCGGAGCGCTGCGGGCGGTGCCGTCGCTGGCCTGGCTGCCGCTGCTCGTGCTCTACCTCGGCATCGGCGAGGTGCCGAAGGTGGCGCTCATCACGATCGGCGCGGCGTTCCCGGTGTTCACGACGCTGGCCGGCGCGCTCCGGCACGTGGATCCGCACCTGGTCGAGGTGGGCCGTGCCTACGGGCTGACGCGTGTGGGTCTGCTGACCACGGTGCAGCTTCCCGCCGTCATCCCGTCGCTGGTGAGCGGACTGCGGCTGGCGCTCGCGCAGTCCTGGCTGTTCCTGGTCGCCGCCGAGCTGATCAGCTCGTCGATGGGTCTGGGGTTCCTGCTGATCGACTCCGGCAACAACGGGCGGATCGACCGGCTGTTCCTGGCGATCATCCTGCTCGCGATCCTCGGCAAACTCACCGACGGCCTCATCGGCGTGCTGGAGCGCTGGCTGCTCAGGCGCTGGGGCTGACCCTGGTAGGGTGACCACAGAACCGACCACCTTTAAGTCCGTCCCGAGAGGCGGGGAAGGAGGTCAGATGCTGACGCGCACCGTGCTGCAGCAGGCTGATGTCACGCGGGCTCTGACCCGCATCGCGCACGAGATCCTCGAATCGAATCACGGCGGATCGGATCTCGTCCTTCTCGGCATCCCCACCCGCGGGGTGCTGCTCGCCGAGCGGATCGGCGCCATCCTCGAGGGCCTGGAGCCGGGTTCCGGGACTGTCGGCGCGCTCGACGTGACGATGTACCGCGACGACCTGGCGAAACAGCCGACCCGTACGCCGCAGCCCACGAAGGTTCCGCGGGGCGGGATCGACGGCAAGACGGTGGTGCTGGTCGACGACGTGCTGTACTCGGGGCGCACGATCCGGGCCGCGCTCGACGCGGTCAACGACCTCGGACGTCCGCGGGCCGTGCGCCTCGCGGTGCTCGTCGACCGTGGCCACCGCGAGCTGCCGATCCGCGCCGACTTCGTGGGCAAGAACCTGCCGACCGCCGTCGCCGAGCGCATCAATGTCACGCTCAAAGAGATCGACGGCGAGGATGCCGTCACCATCGTCGGGCGGCACAGCGCCGAGGAGACCCGGTGACGGCGCTGCGGCACCTGCTCTCGGTGCGCGACCTCGACCGCGATGCGGCCGTCGGCATCCTGGATCTCGCCGAGGAGATGGCGGATGTCGCCACCCGTGCCGTGCCGAAGCTCGCGACGCTGCGGGGGCGCACGGTCGCGAACCAGTTCTTCGAGGACTCCACCCGCACCCGCCTGAGCTTCGAGGCGGCCGCGAAACGTCTCGGCGCCGATGTGATCACGTTCAGCGCGAAAGGCTCCAGCGTCTCCAAGGGCGAGAGCCTGAAAGACACCGCCCAGACGATCGCGGCGATGGGGGTGGATGCCGTGGTGCTGCGGCACGGTGCGTCCGGTGCCGCGCGGGTGCTCGCCGACAGCGGCTGGATCGACGCCGCCGTGGTGAACGCCGGCGACGGGACGCACGAGCACCCCACGCAGGGCCTGCTCGACGCGTTCACCATGCGCAAGCGCCTGCACGGCGACGACTCCCGCGGACGCGCCCTCGACGGGCTGCGGGTCACGATCGTGGGCGACATCCTGCACTCGCGGGTGGCGCGCTCCAATGTGTGGCTGCTGCAGACCCTCGGCGCGAGCGTGCATCTGGTGGCGCCGCGCACCCTGCTCCCGGAGCTCGGGGGGTGGCCGGTCACCGCATCCAGCGACCTCGACGCCGCCATCGCGCAGCAACCGGACGTGCTGATGATGCTGCGCATCCAGACCGAGCGGATGCACGCCGCGTTCTTCCCGCACGAACGCGAGTACTCCCGCCAGTGGGGGCTCAGCGACGCGCGGCTGGCCCGGCTTGCCGCGGATACGATGGTGATGCATCCCGGCCCGATGAACCGCGGGCTCGAGATCTCGGCGAGGGCGGCCGACTCGGAACGCTCGGTCATCCTGGACCAGGTGACCAACGGGGTGTCGATACGGATGGCGGTGCTGTACCTGGTGCTGAGCGGTGAGAGCGCATGAGTCTGCTCATCACGGGGGCGACCCTTCCCGACGGCACGCGCACCGACCTGCTGGTCGAGGGCGGGGTCATCGCCGAGCGGGGCACCGGGCTCTCCGCCGCGACGGCGACGCGGGTCGATGCCGACGGCCTCCAGGCGCTCCCGGGTCTCGTCGACCTGCACACCCACCTGCGCGAGCCGGGTTTCGAGCAGAGCGAGACGGTCCTCACCGGGTCACGCGCGGCCGCAGCGGGCGGGTTCACCGCGGTGCATGCCATGGCCAACACCAGCCCGGTGCAGGATACGGCGGGCGTGGTCGAGCAGGTCGCGTCCCTGGGGGCGCTGCACGGCTACGTCACCGTCCGGCCGGTCGGCGCGGTGACCGCGGGGCTCGTGGGCGAGCGGCTCAGTGAGATCGGCGCGATGGCGCAATCCCGGGCCGCGGTCCGGGTGTTCTCCGACGACGGCAAGTGCGTGCACGACGCGCTGCTGATGCGCCGGGCCCTGGAGTATGTGGCGACGTTCGGCGGGGTGATCGCCCAGCACGCCCAGGAGCCCCGCCTCACCGAGGGCGCTCAGATGCATGAGGGGGAGGTCAGCGCGGAACTCGGGCTGGCGGGCTGGCCGGCGGTCGCGGAGGAGGCGATCATCGCCCGCGACGTGCTGCTGGCCGAGGCGGCCGGGGCGCGGCTGCACGTGTGCCACGTCTCCACCGCGGGCAGCGTCGACATCGTCCGCTGGGCGAAAGCGCGCGGCATCGCGGTCACGGCGGAGGTCACCCCGCATCATCTGCTCCTCACCGACGAGTCGGCGCGTGGCTACGACGCACGCTTCAAAGTGAACCCGCCCCTGCGACGCGACGACGACGTGCGCGCGCTCCGCGCCGCCCTCGCCGACGGCACCATCGACATCGTGGCGACCGATCACGCACCGCACCCGATCGAGTCGAAGGAGGTCGCCTGGCAGGAGGCCAGCTTCGGCATGGTCGGCCTCGAGAGCGCCCTCGGCGTCGTGCAGCACGCGATGGTGGATGACGGGCTGCTGTCGTGGGCGGACGTCGCGCGGGTGCTCTCCCGCACCCCGGCCGCGATCGGCGGACTCGACGGATATGCCGCCCCGTTCGAGGTGGGCAGTCCCGCGCACCTGACCCTGTACGACCCCGCGGCATCCGGCGTGTTCGAGCTGTCCCGTCTGCGCGGGATGAGCGTCAATTCCCCGTACCTGGGCCGCGAACTCCCCGGCCGGGTGGTCGCGACCATCCACGGCGGGGTGCCCACGGTGCTCGACGGCGAACTGCGCGAACCGGAGGAGGTCTCCCGTGGATAGGGTCCTCATCGCGCTGGCGATCCTGCTCGTCATCGTGGCGGTCTTCCTGCTCCTGGCGCGTGCCTGGCGCGCGAAACAGCGGGCGCAGGCCGATCTCGGGGAACCCGAGAAACCTCCCGCCGACCTCGGCGCCGCGACCTTCAGCGACGACCTGCTCTACGTCGCGACCACGCGAGCCGGTGCTCCGCTCGATCGCATCACGATCGCCGGACTCGGTTTCCGCGCGCGCGCCGTCGTCCAGACCGCGCCGGAGGGCATCGTGCTCGACCTCGCGGGCCGCGGCCCCGTCTTCATCCCGAGATCGGCGATCCGCGGGGTCGGCCGCGCCACCTGGACCATCGACCGCGTCGTCGACACCGACGGCCTGATCTTCGTGCGCTGGGTGCTCGGGACGACCGAGATCGACTCCTACCTGCGCTCCACCGACCCCGACAGGCTCGTGTCGGCCCTGACCCCCCTCGTACCCCGCAGCTCAGAAGCAGAGGCGACCCCATGACCGATCCCGCTGTGCTCGTCCTCGAAGACGGCACCCGCTACACCGGACGCGCCTATGGCGCCCGCGGCCGCACCCTCGGCGAGGCGGTGTTCGCGACCGGCATGACCGGCTACCAGGAAACGCTGACCGATCCCAGCTACGCCGGCCAGATCGTCGTGATGACGGCCCCGCACATCGGCAACACCGGGATGAACGACGAGGACCCCGAGTCGCGGCGCATCTGGGTCGCCGGCTACGTCGTCCGGGATCCCAGCCGCGTGGTGAGCAATTTCCGGGCGACCCGCAGCCTCGACGACGACCTGGTCGCCGGCGGCATCGTGGGCATCAGCGGCATCGACACCCGGGCGGTCACCCGGCACCTGCGCGATCGCGGCGCGATGCGGTCCGGGGTGTTCTCGGGCCCGGATGCCGCCCTGAGTCCCGAAGAGCAGCTCGCGATCGTGCGCGGCGCCCCCGAGATGTCGGGACGCAACCTCTCGGCGGAGGTCTCCGTCGCGGAGGAGACGGTGACGCCCGCCCAGGGCGAGCGGCTCGGGAGCCTCGCGGTGCTCGATCTCGGCGTCAAGCAGTCCACCATCGACAACCTCGCCTCCCGCGGGTTCGAGGTTCACGTGCTCCCGCAGAACGTCACGCTCGAGCAGCTGCTCGCCATCGACCCGGTCGCGGTCTTCTACTCCAACGGCCCCGGGGACCCCGAGGCCTCGGGGGATCATGTGACCCTGCTGCGCGGCGTCCTCGACCGCGGCCTGCCGTTCTTCGGCATCTGCTTCGGCAACCAGCTGCTCGGCCGGGCGCTGGGCCTCGACACCTACAAGCTGCCATTCGGGCACCGCGGCATCAACCAGCCCGTGCTCGACAAGCGCACCGGCCGCGTGGAGGTCACCGCGCACAACCACGGGTTCGCCGTGAAGGCGCCGCTCGAGGGCGTCTTCGACAGTCCGAACGGCTACGGGCGCGTGGAGGTGAGCCACATCGGCCTCAACGACGACGTCGTGGAGGGCCTCAACGCCCTCGACATCCCGGCCTTCTCGGTGCAGTACCACCCGGAGGCGGCGGCCGGACCGCACGACGCCAACTACCTGTTCGACCGGTTCGCCGAGCTGGTGAGGGTCTCGACGGGCTCGACCTCGGGAGACTCCAATGCCTAAGCGCGACGACATCCAGAGCGTCCTGGTCATCGGGTCGGGGCCGATCGTCATCGGCCAGGCGGCGGAGTTCGACTACTCGGGCACCCAGGCCTGCCGGGTGCTGCGCGCGGAGGGCGTGCGCGTCATCCTGGTCAACCCGAACCCGGCGACCATCATGACCGACCCCGACTTCGCCGACGCCACCTACATCGAGCCGATCACCACCGAGGTGCTCACACGCATCATCGCGCTCGAGAAGCCGGATGCCGTGCTGCCGACCCTCGGCGGCCAGACCGCGCTGAACGCGGCGATCGCGCTCGAGGAGGCCGGCATCCTGGCCGAGTACGGCGTGGAGCTGATCGGCGCGAAGGTCGACGCGATCCGCAAGGGCGAAGACCGGCAGATCTTCAAAGAGCTGGTGATCGCCGCCGGCGCGGAGGTGGCGCGCAGCCACATCGCGCACACGGTCGGCGAGGCCGTCGACTTCGCGGAGGACCTCGGCTACCCGCTGGTCATCCGCCCCAGCTTCACCATGGGCGGCCTCGGGTCGGGGTTCGCGCACACCCGCGACGAACTGATCCGGATGGTGACCGACGGCCTGCACCAGAGCCCCACCAGCGAGGTGCTGCTCGAGGAGTCGATCCTCGGCTGGAAGGAGTACGAGCTCGAGCTGATGCGCGACACCGCCGACAACACGGTGGTGGTGTGCTCCATCGAGAACGTCGATCCCGTCGGCGTGCACACCGGCGACTCGATCACCGTCGCGCCCGCGCTCACCCTCACCGACCGCGAGTACCAGCGGCTGCGCGATATCGGCATCGACATCATCCGGCTGGTCGGGGTCGACACGGGCGGGTGCAACATCCAGTTCGCGGTGAACCCGGTCGACGGCCGGGTCATCGTGATCGAGATGAACCCGCGCGTCTCCCGGTCGAGCGCCCTCGCCTCGAAGGCGACCGGGTTCCCGATCGCGAAGATCGCCGCACGCCTGGCCATCGGCTACCGGCTCGACGAGATCCGCAACGAGATCACCGGGGGAGCGACCCCGGCGAGCTTCGAGCCGACCCTCGACTACGTCGTGGTCAAGGTGCCGCGGTTCGCGTTCGAGAAGTTCCCGTCGGCGGACGCCACGCTCACCACGACCATGAAGAGCGTCGGCGAGGCGATGGCGATCGGCCGCAATTACACGACGGCGCTGCAGAAGGCGCTGCGCTCGCTCGAGAAGCGGGGGAGCAGCTTCCACTGGGGCGACGAGCCGCGCACCGCGGCCGAACTGCTCGAGGTCGCGAAGACCCCCACCGACGGCCGGATCGTCGTCGTGCAGCAGGCCCTCCGCAAGGGCGCCACCGTGGAGCAGGCCTTCTCGGCGACAGGCATCGACCCCTGGTTCCTCGACCAGATCGTGCTGATCAACGAGGTGGCCGACCGCATCTCCGGATCGCTGAAGCTCGACACGGAGTTCTTCCGCGACGCGAAGGACCACGGCTTCTCCGACATCCAGATCGCGCAGCTGCGCGGGCTGACCGAGGCGGAGGTGCGCAACGCGCGGTGGCAGCTGGGGGTGCGCCCGGTCTTCAAGACCGTCGACACCTGCGCAGGCGAGTTCCCGGCGCTGACGCCATATCACTACTCCAGTTACGACCTGGAGTCCGAGGTGCTGCCGAGCGACGCGCAGAAGGTCGTGATCCTCGGCTCCGGTCCGAACCGGATCGGGCAGGGCGTCGAGTTCGACTACTCCTGCGTGCATGCCAGTTTCGCCCTGCACGACGCGGGGTACGAGACCATCATGATCAACTGCAACCCCGAGACGGTGTCGACCGACTACGACACCAGCGACCGGCTCTACTTCGAGCCGCTCACCCTCGAGGACGTGCTCGAGGTGATCCACGCGGAGCAGCAGTCCGGCACCCTGCTCGGGGTGATCGTGCAGCTCGGCGGGCAGACCGCCCTGGGTCTCGCCCAGGGGCTGAAAGACGCGGGCATCCCGATCCTCGGCACCACCCCGGAGGCGATCGACCTGGCGGAGGAGCGCGGGCTGTTCGCGGGGATCCTCGACGGCGCCGGTCTCATGTCGCCGAAGAACGGCACCGCCACCGACGCGCCGAGCGCGGTGCGGGTGGCGGAGGAGATCGGCTACCCGGTGCTGGTGCGCCCCAGCTTCGTGCTCGGCGGCAGGGGCATGGAGATCGTGTACGACACCCCGAGCCTGGAGGACTACTTCGACCGGGTGCGGGAGCAGGCGATCATCGGCCCCGGCTCGCCGCTGCTGGTCGACAGGTTCCTCGACGACGCCCTCGAGATCGACATCGACGCGCTCTACGACGGTGAGGAGCTCTACGTCGGCGGGATCATGGAGCACATCGAGGAGGCCGGCATCCACTCCGGCGATTCGGCGTGCACGCTGCCCCCGGTGACTCTGGGCCGGGACGTGCAGGAGCAGGTCGTGGAGGCCACCCGCCGGATCGCGGAAGGCATCGGCGTGCGGGGTCTGCTGAACGTGCAGTTCGCGATCGGCGCGGGGGTGCTCTACGTGCTGGAGGCGAATCCGCGTGCCTCGCGCACCGTGCCGTTCGTGTCGAAGGCGCTCGGCATCCCGCTCGCCAAGGCGGCCTCGCTCGTGATGGTGGGCCGCAGTATCCGGTCGCTGGTCGCCGACGGTCTGCTGCCGGCCGACGACGGCTCGCACGTCTCGCTCGACTCGCCGGTCTCGGTGAAGGAGGCGGTGCTGCCGTTCAAGCGGTTCCGCACCCGCGAGGGCGACATCGTCGACTCGGTGCTCGGGCCGGAGATGCGCTCCACCGGCGAGGTGATGGGCATCGACGTCGACTTCCCGCGCGCCTTCGCCAAGAGCCAGGATGCCGCGTATGGCGGGCTGCCGGAGTCGGGCACCGTCTTCGTGTCGGTCGCCGACCGTGACAAGCGGGCGATCGTGCTTCCGGTGCTGCGGCTGTCGCAGCTCGGGTTCGACATCGTGGCGACCGAGGGCACCGCCGAGGTACTGGCGCGCAACGGGATCCGGGCGCAGAGCGTGCGCAAGTGGTCGATGGGGCAGGAGATCGTCCCGGGCGAGCCGACCATCGTGGAGCTCATCAATGCGGGCAAGATCGATGTCGTGATCAACACCCCGTCCGGACGCACCGCGCGTGCGGACGGGTTCGAGATCCGCACGGCGACGGTCGCCGCCGACAAGCCGCTCTTCACCACGATCGCGCAGCTGGGCGCCGCGGTCGCCGCCTTCGAGGTCGCGAGGGGCGTCCCGAACGTCCGCTCGCTGCAGGACTACGCGGTCGACCGGGCCGGCCGGCTGGCGGCGATGCGGTGACCTTCGCCGAACGCCTCGCGACGACCGTCGCACGATCCGGACGCCTGTGCGTGGGAATCGATCCGCATGAGAGCCTCCTGAGCTCGTGGGGCCTGCCGGCGACGGCATCCGGCGCCCGCGAGTTCGGGGTGCGGGTGGTGGATGCCGCGGCCGGGCGGGTGGGCGTCGTCAAACCGCAGGTGGCCTTCTTCGAGCGCTTCGGGGCTGACGGCTACCGCGCCCTGGAGGCGGTGCTGGCCGCCGCCCGTTCCGCCGGTCTGCTGGTCATCGCCGATGCGAAGCGCGGCGACATCGGCACCACGGTCGAGGCGTACGGCCAGGCTTGGCTCACACCAGGGTCGCCGCTGGAGGCTGACGCGCTCACCGCCGTCGCCTACCAGGGCCTCGGCTCTCTCGACGCCGTGATCGCGCTGGCGGAGCAGGGCGACAAGGGGCTTTTCCTGCTCACCGCGACCTCGAACCCGGAGGCGGTGAGCACCCAGCAGGCGGTCCGTGCGGACGGGCGCACGGTGGCATCCGGACTTCTCGCCGACATCCGCGCCCGGCGGTCGGGGAGTCTCGGCGTGGTGGTCGGGGCGACGGTGGATGCCGCCGACTACGGGATCGCGCTCCCTGACCTGGTCGGGGTGCCCATCCTGGCCCCCGGTTTCGGCGCCCAGGGTGCGCAGCTGAGCCGGGTCGGCGAGCTGTTCGGCCCGGCGGCCCAGAACGTGCTGGCGAACGTGTCTCGGAGCGTTCTCGGAGCCGGACCCGATGGACTGGGTGCGGCGATCGACCTGGCGAACGAGGAGGTGAGGGCGTGAAGACCACCCCACCCGAGGTCGACCGGGTCGCGGCCGCGAAGGCCGCCGTCGCCGCGCGTCGCGCCCGCGCCGCCGTGAAGGCCTCCATCGCGGCACGCGAACGTCGGGCGATCGAGGTGGCCGAAGCCGCCTGGAACGGACCCGCGAACGCGCCCGAGGCGACCCTGCGCGTGCGCGAGCTGCTCATGAGCGTCCCGACCCTCGGCCCCACCCGCGCCGACCGGGTGATGGAGCAGCTCGGGATCGCCCCGTCGAAGCGCGTCGGCGGGCTCGGCATCCGGCAGCGGGTCAAGCTGCGGGAGTTTCTGGTGCAGCGCGAAGGCGGCACGCGCACCCCCAGCCGGCTGGTGGTGCTCGCCGGTCCGACGGCGGTCGGCAAGGGAACGGTCTCCCGCTACATCCGCGAGCACTATCCGAACGTCACGCTGAGCGTGTCGGCGACGACGCGGCCGCCCCGGGTCGGCGAGGTCGACGGGGAGCACTACTACTTCATGTCCGACGCGCAGTTCGACGACATGGTCGAGCGGGGCGAGTTCCTCGAGTACGCCACCGTGCACAACGCCTACCGCTACGGAACGCCGCGGCCTCCGATCGACGCGGCGCTCGCGCTCGGGCGCAGCGTGCTGCTCGAGATCGACCTGCAGGGCGCGCGCAGCGTCCGCGCGGCCATGCCGGAAGCCCTGCTGGTGTTCCTGCTGCCACCCACCTGGGAGGAGCTGGTGCGTCGCCTCGTCGGGCGCGGCACGGAGGACTCGGTCGAGCAGGCGCGCCGCCTGGCGACCGCGCGGGTCGAATTGCGGGCTCAGGACGAGTTCGATGTGAAGGTCGTCAACCACGAGGTCGGCCAGGCCGCGCGCGAGGTCGTAGAATTGCTCGCAGTGCCCGGCGATCCGGGCGCGTCTGCTTAGGGTCTCGACAGGCTCGACCACCGTGTCTCGACAGGCTCGACAACCGAAAGGCTTCACATGGCTGACAAGAACTCCGGCATCATCGACCCGCCGATCGACGACCTGCTCTCGAAGGTGGATTCGAAGTACCAGCTGGTGATCTTCGCGTCGAAGCGCGCGCGTCAGATCAACGACTATTACGCCGATCTGCACGAGGGATCGCTGTTCGACAACGTCGGGCCGCTCGTCGACTCCACCATCGACGACAAGCCGCTGTCGGTCGCGCTGCACGAGATCAACGACGACAAGCTCGTCCTGAAGCCCCTCGACGAGACCCCCGCGTCCTGACCTCGCGGTCAGCGAGCCTGTCGAGATGAACATCGTCGTCGGGATCACCGGCGGCATCGCGGCGTACAAGGCCGTCGGCGTCGTCCGTGCGCTGGTTCTCGCGGGGCACGAGGTGCACGTGGTGGCGACGGATGCGGCGCTGCGCTTCGTCGGCCGCCCGACGCTCGAGGCGATCAGCCGCAACCCGGTGCACTCCGACCTGTACGAGGGCGTCGCCGAGGTGCGGCACGTCGCACTCGGGCAGCGCGCCGACCTGATCGTGATCGCCCCGGCCACCGCCCACACACTGGCGAAGCTGGCGACCGGGCTCGCCGACGACCTCCTCGGCAACACCGTGCTTGCCTCGAAGGCGCCGCTGGTGCTCGCGCCGGCCATGCACACCGAGATGTGGCAGAACGCGGCGACCGTGGCGAACGTGGCCACACTGGTCGAACGCGGCGCGGTCATCGTCGGGCCTGCGAGCGGGCAGCTGACGGGATCGGACTCCGGACCGGGGCGGATGGCCGAGCCCGATGACATCGTGGCGGCCGCCCTCGCACTGACCGGGCCGCGGGATCTGGCCGGTCGTCGCATCCTGATCACCGCGGGTGGCACGCGCGAGCCGCTGGATCCGGTGCGCTTCATCGGCAACCGCTCGAGTGGCAAGCAGGGTGTCGCGCTGGCGCACGCGGCCGCGGCGCGGGGCGCGGCGGTGACGCTCGTGGTCGCGAACATCGACGACGGCGTGGTGGCCGCGGGTCCGGGCGTCGACGTGGTGCACGTGTCGACCACTCTCGAGCTTCAGGAGGCGACCCTGCTCGCCGCCGGCACCGCCGACATCGTGATCATGGCGGCCGCCGTCGCCGACTACCGTCCCGAGACGGTCGCCGACAGCAAGATCAAGAAGGAGGCGCAGGGCGACACGCTCGACCTGCACCTGGTGAAGAACCCCGACATCCTGCGCGAGCTGACAGCGGCGCGGCGTGAGGACCAGCTGGTCGTCGGGTTCGCCGCCGAGACGGAGCAGGACCGCGATGCACTGCTCGACCTCGGCCGCGCGAAGTCCGCGCGCAAGGGCGTCGACTATCTCGTCGTCAACAGGGTGGGCTGGAACGAGGGTTTCGCCACGGACCGTAACGCTGTGATCGTGCTGTCTGGGGACGGCGCTATCGTGGGCGAGGCCGACAGCAGCAAGGTCGCGGTGGCCGACCGAATCCTCGATCTGATCACCAAGGACGTCCATGACTGAACCCCTCCGCCTGTTCACCTCCGAATCGGTGACCGAGGGGCATCCCGACAAGATCTGCGACCAGATCAGCGACTCGATCCTCGACGCGCTGCTGACCGTCGATCCGCACGCGCGCGTCGCTGTCGAGACCCTCGTCACCACGGGGCTCGTGCATGTCGCGGGCGAGGTGACGACGACCGGGTACGTCGACATCCCGGGGATCGTCCGCAGGCGGATCACCGACATCGGCTACGACTCCTCCGACGTGTGGTTCGACGGGCGCTCGTGCGGGGTCAGCATCTCGATCGGTGGACAGTCGCCCGATATCGCGCAGGGGGTCGACCAGGCCTTCGAGGCACGTGAAGGGTCGTCGGCCGACGAGCTCGACCGTCAGGGGGCCGGCGACCAGGGCATCATGTTCGGGTTCGCCACACGCGAGACCCCGACCCTCATGCCGCTGCCGATCTGGCTGGCGCATCGCCTGTCGGAGCGGCTGGCCCGGGTGCGGCACGACGGGCTGGTCGACTGGCTGCGGCCCGACGGCAAGACCCAGGTCACCATCGGGTACGACGGCAGCACACCGAGCAGCATCGAGACGGTCGTGATCTCGACCCAGCACTCGCCCAGCGTGAGCACGGACGACCTGCGTGCCGCCGTCGAAGAGCTCGTCATCCGTCCCGTGCTCGAGACGGTCGACCTGCCCTCCAGCGATCGGCGGCTCATCAACCCAACCGGCCGGTTCGAGATCGGCGGCCCTCAGGGCGACGCGGGGCTCACCGGGCGCAAGATCATCGTCGACACCTACGGTGGGTCGGCACGCCACGGCGGGGGAGCGTTCAGCGGAAAGGACCCGTCGAAGGTCGATCGGTCCGCCGCGTACGCGATGCGCTGGGTGGCCAAGAACGCCGTCGCCGCCGGGCTCGCCGACCGTCTCGAGGTGCAGGTCGCGTACGCGATCGGAACCGCGTCACCCGTCGGGCTCTACGTCGAGACCTTCGGCACCGCCGCGGTTCCCGAGCCGAGGATCATCGAGGCGATCCGCGAGGTGTTCGACCTGCGTCCGGCGGCGATCATCCGCGACCTCGATCTGCTCCGGCCGATCTACGCGCCCACCGCCTCGTACGGGCACTTCGGGCGCGAGCTCCCCGACTTCACCTGGGAGCGCACCGACCGCGTCGACGACCTCCGGTCCGCCGCCGGGGTGTAGCGGTGCCCGCTCCCACCATCGCCCGCGTGCTGGTGGATGCCGCGCTTCCGCAGCTCGACCGGTTGCTGGACTACCGCATCCCGGCGCACCTCGAGGGGGTGGTCCCGGGTGTCCGCGTGTCCGTCCCGCTGCGCACCGCGGGGCGCATCGCACAGGCGTTCGTCGTCGAGACCGGCGACCAGCAGGAGTTCCCGGGCCCCCTGAGCGACATCGAGGCGCTGATCTCCCCGTTCCCGGTGCTCCGGCCGGAGGTGTGGCGCCTGGCGCGGGCGGTCGCCGACCGTGCCGCCGGCTCGGCGAACGATCTGCTCCGGCTCGCGATCCCGCCGCGTCAGGTGCGGGTCGAGAAGGCGTGGATCTCGGGGGAGCGCGCCGAGCCCCCGTCGGTGGAGGCGCCGCCGGTCGCCGGGTTCCCGCTGCTGCAGGACGCGGTCGACGCCGGGCAGCGGGTGGCCCTCTCACCCGAGCCGGGCGTCGTGCAGCTGTCGTCGGGGGCCTGGGTCAGCCGCTGGGCGGTGACCCTCGCCCAGTCCGCCGCGCGCGTGCTCGCCAGCGGCTCCACCGCGATCCTGGTGGTGCCCGACTACCGGGATCAGGAGCAGCTGGCTGCGGCTCTCGCCGTCACGGTCCCCGCGGATGCGGTGGCACGGTGGGATGCGCGGCAGCCCAACCCCGACCGCTACCGCGCCCTGTTGCGCGCGGCGCACGGACCCCTGATCGTGCTGGGCAACCGCTCAGCGGTGTACGCGCCGGCGGAACGGCTCGGGCTGATCGCGATTTGGAACGACGGCGACCCCCTGCTCGATGAGCCGCTGAGTCCGTATGTGCACGCCCGGGATGCCGCGCTCATCCGGCAGGAACAGCAGGGTGGGGCCCTCGTGATCGCCGGCCACACCCGCACGACCGAGGTCGCGCGGCTCGTCGAGGTCGGCTACCTCGAGGCGCTCCGCCCGCCGCGCCCAGGGCATCCTCGTATCGTCCCCACCGAGAACAGCACGGCCGACGACCGCCTCGCGGCACAGGCGCGCATCCCCTCGCTGGCCTGGCGCACGGCATCCACGGCGCTCCAGTCCGGGCCGGTGCTCGTGCAGGTGGCGCGTCCGGGGTTCGCTCCGAGGCTCCGGTGCGCGGACTGCGGGGCCGCCGCGCGCTGCCGCCGGTGCGGGGGTCCGCTCCGCCAGCGCCGGCAAGGAGCGCCGTCGAGCTGCACGTGGTGCGGCGCGATCGAGTCGTCGTGGCGGTGTCCCGAGTGCTCGGGCACCACGTTGAAGCCGGCAGGGGTCGGCGCACGCCGCACCGCCGACGAACTGGGCCGAGCCTTCCCGGGCACGCGGGTGATCGTGTCCGACGGCGAACGTCCTCTCACCGAGGTCGATTCCCGCCCCGCCCTCGTGATCGCGACCCGCGGGGCGGAGCCCCTGGCGGCCGGCGGCTACCGGGCCGTGCTGCTGCTCGACGGCGAGCGGATGGTCGCACGCGAGAGCCTCCGGGTCTCGGAGGACGTCATGCGCTGGTGGTCGGACGCGGCGGCTCTCGCTGCCGACGACGGCACGACCGTGCTGGTCGGTGTCGGGGGAGCGCTGGGCACCGCGCTGGCATCCTGGACCCAGGCGGACTACGCCCGAGCCGAGCTCGCCGAGCGGCGGGCGCTCGGGTTCCCGCCAGCGGTCCGCACCGCGACCCTGCAGGGGGCCCCGGATGCCGTGGCCGAGGCCCTGCGCCGCCTGCCGCCCAGCGCCGACAGCCTCGGCGTCACCCAGCAGGAGGGCCGTGCTCGCGCGATCATCCGGTTCGACTACGCGCACGGCGCAGAGGTCGCCCACGCGGTGAGGTCGGAGATCATCCGGCAGGCGACCGCGCGGCGCAAGCCGACCCCGGGCACCCAGCGCCGCGGCCGGCAGCCGCTGCCGCTCCGGGCACGGTTCGACGTTCCGGAGCCGTTCGAGGAGTAGCGGGGTGCGGGTTTGCCTGTATGGCACCTTCTGGAGGGTGGGCGCTGTCGGCAGGCTGTGAAGAAATGTCACACACGCAATCGCAGATTTGCCACTATGGCAGCATGCGGTTCCGATCGAGCCTTTTGAGCTTTGTCCGCACCCACCAGCGTTCGTTCCGTCGTCTGGATTGCGTGGTGGCGCTTGTAGGAGTGATCCCCATGCCCTACGAGGGCTTTCCGACTACCGGGTACTGCGGAGCACCATGAACCTTTCCGAAGTCGACACTCCCGACGGGTCGATGCTGGTGGGTGCCAGCGCTGGCGTTCTCGCGGACCTGCTGGCCCGCCTGGAAAACGAGATGGCTGCCGCTGGCGCGCCCACTGAGGCATTGGCTCCGGGCATCGCTCCCGAACGCTGCCGAGAGGTGCTGCGGCCCATCGAAGGCAGCATTCCAGAGGAGGTCGAGGTGTGGTTCCAGTGGCACAACGGCATGCTCGGCGGTACCCGGCAACCCAGACTCCTGCGAGGTCTCGACTTCTGGTCGGCGGAGCAGGCGGCGTCAGCCGATCAGAGTGGCGGGCTGCCCTTCGGCGAGGCGGAATGGGAGTGGGACCCACGGTGGTTCAGGCTGACGGGGGACAATTACGGGCTCATCGTCACGACGGACCAGCGTCCGCACCCGTTGGTGCGTCGCTGGAATCCCGAAATCGGCACGTCCCCGCTCCATGAACCGTCCCCGCTGCAGGTGGTCTCGCTGTGCACGCCGGTCGCTCGCTGGATCGAAGCGATTCGCGAACGCTGGTGGATCTGGGATCCGCGCACTGACGCCTGGGACTATGACCCCGGAGGCCCGCCTTCGTTCTTTCGGTAACCACCTGCGACACCCGGCAGAATCGTGATGTGAGTTCGTTGCGGATCGTGTTCGCCGGCAGCCCGGCAGCGGCGGTCCCCAGCCTGCGTGCGCTGCTCGACGGCCCACATGAGGTGGTCGGCGTGGTCACCCGCGAACCCTCGCCGCAGGGACGCAAGCGCACCCTCACGCCGACCCCGGTGGCTGACGTCGCCCGCGCGGCAGGCGTCCCGGTGATCGAGGCGAACCGGCTGGCGCCGGTCACCGACGAGGTCATCGCCCTCGCGCCCGATCTCGGCGTCATCGTCGCCTACGGCGGGCTGGTCCGCGAACCGCTGCTCTCCGCGCCGCGGCTCGGCTGGATCAACCTGCACTTCTCGCTGCTGCCACGCTGGCGCGGCGCCGCGCCGGTGCAGCACGCGATCATCGCCGGCGACCAGCAGACCGGGGTCGCCGTCTTCCAGCTGGTCCCCGAACTCGACGCCGGCGATGTCTACGCGGTCGAACGGCAGCCGATCGGACGCAATCAGACCGCCGGTCATCTGCTCGAGGTCCTCGCCGAGACGGGAGCGCGGGTGCTCGCGGGCGTGGTCGACGCGCTGGCGGACGGCACCGCGCAGGCGCAGCCGCAGGCCGGTCACCCCACCCTCGCACCGAAGCTCACCCTGGAGGACGGGCGCATCGACTGGAGCGCCGACGCCGACGCCGTCGACGCCCGGATCCGCGGCGTGACCCCGGAACCCGGTGCCTTCACCGAACTCGGCGGTGACCGGCTGAAGATCCATGCGGCCGCGATCGCCCACGATGCGCCGAGGCTCGCCCCCGGAGCGCTCGACACCCGTGCCGGACGGGTGCTGATCGGCACCTCGTCCGACCCGATCGAGCTGCTGCGGGTCCAGCCCGCCGGCAAGACGGTGATGGATGCCGCAGCCTGGTGGCGAGGACGACCCGCCGGTGCCGCCGCGGTGGCCGGGTGAGCGTCCAGCCGGCCCGCCGGGTGGCGTACCAGGTGCTGCGCGCGGTGCGGGACGACGACGCCTACGCCAACCTGCTGCTGCCGTCGCTGATCGCCGACGCCCGGCTCTCCACCGCAGACGCCGCGTTCGCCACCGAGCTCGCCTACGGCACCCTGCGGATGCGGGGCTACTACGACCGCGTGCTGTCGCTGATCGTGGACCGGGACCTCGCCCGCGTCGACCCCGAGGTGCTCGATGCCCTGCGTCTCGGTGCGCATCAGCTGCTGGCGATGCGCGTCGCACCTCACGCCGCCGTGGGCGAGTCGGTCGCGCTCGTCGCCTCCGCGGGCAAGGGGTCGGCGAAGGGTTTCGCCAACGGCGTGCTGCGGACGCTCTCCCGCACGCCCGCGGACGAATGGCGGACGCGGGCGCTCGAGGGCCTCGAGGGGACCTCCCGGCTCGCCGTCGAGCACGCCCACCCGGAGTGGGTCGTGCCGGCGCTGCGCGACGCTCTCGCCGCCGAGGACCGGGACGGGGAGCTGGAGGAGCTGCTCCGCGCGGACAACGTGGCCCCGGCGGTGAGCCTCGTGGCGCTTCCGGGGCTTGCGGCGGTGAGCGATGTGGGGGAGCCCGGCCGGGTCTCTCCCGTCGGAGTGCGGTCGGGAGGCGGCGACCCCGCCGCCAACCCGGTGGTCGCGAGCGGCCGTGCCCGGGTGCAGGATGAGGGCTCGCAACTGGCGGCGCTGGCACTCAGCCGGGCGCGCCCCATCACGCCGGGCGAGAGGTGGCTCGATCTCTGCGCCGGGCCCGGCGGCAAGGCTGCGCTGCTCGGCGCGGAGGCCGCGGTCGCCGGCGCGACCCTGCTGGCGAACGAGCTCATCCCCGCCCGGGCGCGGCTGGTCCGGAACGCGGTCGCCGTGCTCGATCCGGCACCGCAGGTCGTGGAGGGGGATGGGACCCGGTTCGCGGTCGCGGCCCCCGCTGAGTTCGATCGCATCCTGCTCGACGCCCCGTGCACGGGGCTCGGGGCGCTGCGGCGGCGGCCGGAGGCGCGCTGGCGCAAGCAGGAGTCCGATGTCGAGGTGCTGACGAAGGTGCAGGCCGCGCTGCTGGATGCCGCGGTCGCCGCGCTGAAGCCGGGAGGCATCCTGGCGTACGTCACCTGCTCACCGCACCTCGCCGAGACCCGGGAGATCGTGGACGCGGCGCTCGCGCGTCATCCCGAACTCGCGCCGATGGACACCCCCGGCGTGGTGCAGGCGATCGCCACCCGCGACCTCGAACTGCCGGCCGGCACGCACGTGCAGCTCTGGCCGCACCGCCACGGCACGGACGCGATGTTCATCGCGCTTCTCACTAGGGTCGAGTCGTGACCGTCCGCATCAACCCCAGTATCCTGACCGCGGATTTCGCGAACCTGCAGGCCGAGGTGGCTCGCGTCGCCAACGCGGACGCGCTGCACGTCGACGTGATGGACAACCACTTCGTGCCGAACCTCACCTTCGGGCCGCGGATGGTGGGCCGGCTGCAGGAGGTGTCGCCGATCCCGCTCGATGTGCACCTGATGATCACCGACGTCGACCGCTGGGCGCCGGGATACGCCGAACTGGGGGTGTTCTCGGTGACCTTCCACGCGGAGGCGACACAGGATCCGGTCGCCCTGGCGAGGCGTCTGCGCGAGCTCGGGGCCCGGGCCGGCCTGGCCGTGAAGCCGGGGACGGACGTCGAGCCCTATCTCGAGCTGCTGCGGGAGTTCGACCAGCTGCTGGTGATGACCGTCGAACCCGGCTTCGGCGGGCAGGCGTTCATGACCGACATGCTGCCCAAGATCGAGAAGGTGCGTGCGGCGATCGGCGACCTCGACGTGTGGCTGCAGGTCGACGGCGGCATCGCGCTCGACACGATCGCGCTCGCCTCCGCCGCGGGGGCCGACACGTTCGTCGCCGGCTCGGCCGTGTACCAGGCGGATCACGCCGGAGACGCGATCGACGCGCTGCGTGCTCTCGCGGCGGAGCACCCCCACCGCCACGCGTGATTGACTGGACGCATGACCGAACTGAGCAAGCCGGAGATCGAACCGACCATGGGCGAGGCGCCCACCGACCTGGTCATCACCGACCTCGTGGTCGGCGACGGCCCCGAGGCGACGCCGGGCGCCACCGTCGACGTGCACTACGTGGGCGTCGACTTCGAAACCGGTGAGCAGTTCGACGCCAGCTGGGATCGCGGCGCGTCGATCAGCTTCCCGCTGAACGGTCTGGTGCGCGGCTGGCAGGAGGGCATCCCCGGCATGAAGGTCGGCGGTCGTCGTCAGCTGATCTGCCCGCCGGCCTGGGCCTACGGCCCCGCCGGTGGCGGCCATCGCCTCAGCGGACGCACCCTCGTCTTCGTGATCGACCTCCTCGGCGTCAAGTAACCCCGCCTGAGCCCCGGTACCCTGGGGCGGTGAAGACCTTCGACGCCCTCTGGGAGGAGCTGGAACGCAAGGCCGCCGAGCGGCCCGCCGGTTCCGGCACCGTCGCTGAGCTCGACGCCGGGGTCCATGCGATCGTCAAGAAGGTCGTCGAGGAGGCGGCTGAGGTGTTCGCCGCCGCCGAGTACCAATCCGACGACGAGCTGGCTGCCGAGATCTCCCAGCTGCTGTACCACCTGCAGGTCCTGATGCTCGCCAGGGGCCTCACACCCGCCGACGTCTACCGCCACCTCTGAGAGAGCCCCTGATGCTGCGAATCGCCGTGCCGAACAAGGGCACGCTGTCGGAGACGGCCGTCGAGATGCTGCACGAGGCGGGCTACGCCACCCGGCGCGACCCGAAAGAGCTGATCGTCAGCGACGCCCGCAACGACGCCGAGTTCTTCTACCTGCGCCCGCGTGACATCGCGACCTATGTCGGTTCGGGCGCCCTCGACGTCGGCATCACCGGTCGCGACCTGCTGCTCGACTCCGATTCCGCGGCGGTCGAGGTCGATGAACTCGACTTCGGCGCCTCGACCTTCCGTTTCGCCGGGCCGATCGGGCGGTACACGCAGCTGAGCGAGCTCGCGGGCGTGCGAGTGGCGACCAGCTACGACGGGCTGGTCGGCGCGTTCCTGGCGCGCGAGGGCGTGGATGCCACGGTGGTGCGGCTGGATGGGGCGGTCGAGTCCGCGGTGCGGCTCGGTGTCGCCGACGCGGTCGCCGATGTGGTCGAGACGGGGCGCACCCTCGAGAAGCAGGGCCTCGAGATCTTCGGTCCGGTGATCCTGGAGTCCGCGGCGGTGCTGATCGCCTCCCGGCAGGATGTGCCGGGCCTGGAGACGCTGCGCCGTCGCCTGAAGGGCGTGATCGTCGCCCACCAGTACGTGCTGATGGACTACGACCTCCCGGCGGCGCTGATCGACGCGGCCTCGAAGATCACCCCGGGCCTCGAGTCCCCGACGGTCTCGCCGCTCCGGGACAGCGAGTGGGTCGCGGTGCGGGTCATGGTGCCGAGGGTGGAGACCAACCACCTCATGGACGAGCTGTATGCGCTCGGTGCGCGCGCCATCCTGGTCAGCCCGATTCACAACGCCCGGCTATGACGCTCGCGGTGCGCGTCATCCCGTGCCTCGACGTCGCGGCGGGCCGGGTGGTGAAGGGCGTCAATTTCCTCGACCTGCGCGATGCCGGCGACCCGGTCGAACTTGCGAAGCGCTACTACGAGCAGGGCGCCGATGAGGTGACGTTCCTGGATGTGACGGCCACCGTCGAAGACCGCGCCACCATGTACGAGACGGTCAGCGCGACCGCGGAGCAGGTCTTCATCCCGCTGACCGTGGGAGGTGGGGTGCGCAGCGGCGACGATGTCGCCCGGTTGCTGGCGAGCGGTGCCGACAAGGTCGGCGTGAACAGCGCCGCGATCGCGCGACCCGAGCTGATCGGCGAGATCGCGGACCGGTTCGGCGCCCAGGTGCTCGTGCTGAGCCTCGACGTGAAGCGGCGAGGCAGCGGCTGGATCGTGACGACCCACGGCGGGCGCACCGAGACCGACCAGGATGCGATCGGCTGGGCCCGTGAGGCGATCGAGCGGGGCGCGGGCGAGCTTCTCGTGAACTCGATCGACGCCGATGGAACGAAGCAGGGCTTCGACCTGGAGCTGGTGGCCGCGGTCCGGGACGTCAGCTCGGTGCCGGTGATCGCTAGCGGCGGTGCGGGAGCGCTCGGGCATTTCGCCCCCGCGGTGGCGGCGGGCGCCGATGCGGTGCTGGCGGCGTCGGTGTTCCACAACGCAGAGCTCACGGTCGGGGATGTGAAGGACGCGCTGCGCGCGGAAGGGATGGCAGTCCGATGAGCGACGACAGTGCGCGTGAGACGCTCGAGCGGGTCCGGTTCGATGAGAAAGGCCTGATCCCCGCGGTCATCCAGCAGCACGACACGCGTGAGGTGCTGATGCTCGGCTACATGGACGCCGAGGCGCTGCGACGCACGCTGACCGAGGGTCGGGTGACCTTCTGGTCGCGCAGCCGGCAGGAGTACTGGCGGAAAGGCGACACGAGCGGCAACGTCCAGTACGTGCGCGGTGCCGCGCTCGACTGCGACGGCGACACCCTGCTCGTGCAGGTGGAGCAGGTGGGGCCCGCGTGCCACACCGGTGCACACGCCTGCTTCGATGTCGACCCGCTCGAGGTGGTGCAGGGATGACCACGCGCGCCGAATTCGATGCCGCGATCGCGGCGGGGCACCGGGCCGTTCCCGTGCTGCGCGAGCTCTTCGCCGACGGCGAGACCCCGATCGGCGTCTATCGCAAGCTCGCGATCGGCACGCCGGGCACGTTCCTGCTGGAGTCGGCCGAGCAGGGCGGCATCTGGTCGCGCTGGTCGTTCATCGGCGTCGGATCGCTCGGCGTCCTCACCCAGCGGGACGGTGTCGCGCACTGGCTCGACTACGGCCTACCCGCCGAACGCGCCCTCGGCCCGGACGCCCCCACCGCGCCGCTCGAGGCGTTGTCGCACCTGTACACGCGGTGGAGCACGCCCCACGTCGACGGCCACCCGCCGCTGACCGGCGGACTGGTGGGCTACATCGGCTGGGAGGCGGTGCGTCAGCTGGAACGCCTGCCCGACATCCCGCCCGCCGATTTCGATCTGCCCGCGCAGGCGATGACCTTCGTCTCGGAGCTGGTGGTGCTCGATCACCGCAACGGCACGGCGATCCTGATCGCGACGGCGCTGAACGACGGCGACGAGACCCCCGACGAGCTGTGGGACCGCGCCCAGCAGCGGCTCGATGCACTGCAGAGCGGGTTGGCGCAGCCCTCCGAGGCCTGGCTGGCGGAGGTGGACCTGGATGTCGCGCCGACCCCCCACGCGCGCCTCACCCCCGCGGAGTACCACGCCGCCATCGAGCGGTCGAAGCAGTACATCCGCGACGGCGACGTCTTCCAGGTCGTCATCTCGCAGCGGTTCGACCACGAGCTCACCGCGGAGCCGATCGACGTGTACCGGGTGCTGCGCGCGCTGAACCCCAGTCCGTACATGTACCTGCTCACGCTGGAGAGCCCGGCGGGGGAGTCGTACTCGATCGTCGGCTCGTCGCCGGAGGCGCTGGTGAAGGTGCAGTCGCGGCGGGCGTACACGCACCCGATTGCCGGATCACGTCCCCGCGGCGAGACGCCCGAGCGCGATCTGGAACTCGCGGACGAGCTGCTCGCCGACCCGAAGGAGCAGTCGGAGCACCTGATGCTGGTCGACCTGGCCCGCAACGACCTGTCGAAGGTCTGCGTCGCCGGCAGCGTCGAGGTCACCGAGTTCATGCAGGTGGAGCGGTTCAGCCACATCATGCACCTGGTGTCGAGCGTCGAGGGCGACCTACGGCCGGACGCGACGCCGATCGACGTGTTCCGGGCGACATTCCCGGCGGGGACCCTGTCGGGCGCGCCCAAGCCGCGCGCGCTGGAGATCATCGACGAGCTCGAGGTGGCGCAGCGCGGCGTGTACGGCGGAGTCGTCGGATATTTCGGCCTCGCCGGTGACGCCGACCTCGCGATCGCGATCCGCACCGCCACCATCGTCGGCGGCATCGCCCGCGTCCAGGCGGGTGCGGGCCTCGTCGCCGACTCGGATCCGCAGCTCGAGCACGAGGAGTCGCAGAACAAGGCGGCCGCCCCGCTCCGGGCGGTGGCGGTGGCGAACGCGATGAAGAGGCTGCGGTGACCCCCGCCCGGTTGCGGCTCATCTCGATGGCGGCGATCGTCGCGGGTGCGGGCCTGGCCGCACTATCGTGGTCGCAGACCTGGTACACCGTCGACGACGTCGTGATCGGCGGAGACGTGGCCGGCGCGGCGGTGCTGCCGCTCGCACTCGCCTCCCTCACCCTGCTGCTCGCCCTGGCTCTCGCCGGCCCGGTGTTCCGCGTCATCCTCGGCGTGCTCGACGCGCTCCTCGGCGTCTGCGTCGTCGTGGTCGCCGTCTGGTCGCTGAGCGACCCGGTGCGCGCGTCGCAGCCCGCCCTGCTCGAGGCCACCGGGATGCAGTCGGAGGCTCCGCTCAGCTACGTGCCCGTCGTCGTGACCCCCTGGCCCGCCGTCGGCATCGTCGCGGGTGTCCTCATGATCGCGACCGGGCTGTTCATCGCCGTGACCGCAGGGCGATGGCCGGTCTCCGGCAGCCGGTACACCCGCACGCGCCTCGAAACCCCCGACGGGGACGCCGTCCACGACTGGGACGCGCTCAGCGAGGGCGACGACCCGACCACCGACCCCCGCTAGACTTCCCTCAGTCCCACCCACGAAGGAGCACGAGTGAGCGACGTCCACGAGAAGGAGCCCGGCCACGGCAACTCGCCGGCGGCTTGGGTCGCGGTGATCATCATGCTGATCGCCTTCACGATCGGCACCTTCGCGTTCTGGTTCGACCTCGCCTGGCTCGTCTGGGCCTCCGCTGGCCTCCTCGTGCTCGGCGTCCTCACCGGCGTCGTGCTGGCCAAGCTCGGCTACGGCGTCAACGGGCCGAAGTACGTGCCCAAGGCGCATCAGTAGCGGTGCTCGACGAACTCGTCGCCGGGGCGGTCGCCGACGCCTCGGAGCGTCGCGCTGCCCGCAGCCTCGCGCAGGTCGAGGCTGACGCCCTCGCCCAGGCGCCCGCTCTGGATGCCGTCGCGGCTCTCGCTCCCGCCGCACGCGTCAAGATCATCGCCGAGGTGAAGCGCGCCAGCCCCTCCCGGGGTGAGCTCGCCACCATCTCCGACCCCGCCGCCCTCGCGGTCTCGTACCAGACCGGCGGTGCCAGCGCGATCAGCGTGCTCACCGAGGGCAGGCGGTTCGGCGGGTCGCTGCACGACCTGGAGCAGGTGCGCGCCGCCGTCGAGATCCCGGTGCTCCGCAAGGACTTCATCGCCGAGCCCTACCAGGTGTTCGAGGCACGCGCCGCGGGAGCCGATCTGGTGCTCCTCATCGTCGCCGCCCTGGACGATGCGACGCTTCGGGAGCTGCACGGCCTGATCCAGCAGCTCGGCATGACGGCGCTCGTCGAAACCCACTCGGCCCGGGAGGTAGACCGTGCGCTCGAGCTCGGCGCCGCCGTCGTGGGCGTGAACGCCCGCAACCTGAGCACGTTCGAGCTGGATCGCGACCTGTTCGGAACGCTGGCCGACCGCATCCCGTCGGGTGTCATCCGGGTCGCCGAGTCGGCGGTGCTGGAGCCGGCCGACGTCACCCACTACCGGGAGGCGGGCGCCGACGTGGTGCTGATCGGAGAGGCGCTGGTGAAGGGCGACGACCCGGTCGCGACCCTCGAGCAGTTCCTGGCGGCGGGCTCGTGACCGGCCTGCGCGATCAGCCGGGGCCGTTCTTCGGCGACTTCGGCGGACGCTTCATGCCCGAATCGCTCGTCGCCGCCATCGACGAGCTGTCGGCGGCGTACGAGGAGGCGAAGGCCGACCCGGCGTTCCAGAAGGAGCTGGCTGAGCTGCACCGCACCTACACCGGCCGCCCGTCGATCATCACCGAGGTGCCGCGCTTCGCCGAGCACGCCGGCGGCGCGCGCATCATCCTGAAACGCGAAGACCTCAACCACACCGGCTCCCACAAGATCAACAACGTGCTGGGTCAGGCCCTGCTCACGAAGCGCATCGGCAAGAAGCGGGTGATCGCCGAGACCGGGGCGGGCCAGCACGGGGTGGCGACGGCGACCGCGGCCGCGCTGTTCGGGCTGGAGTGCACGGTCTTCATGGGCGAGGTCGACACCCAGCGCCAGGCGCTGAACGTCGCCCGCATGCGCCTGCTCGGGGCCGAGGTGGTCTCGGTGACGACCGGCTCGCGCACCCTGAAAGACGCCATCAACGACGCGTATCGCGAGTGGGTGGCCACCGTCGAGACCACCAACTACATCTTCGGCACCGCCGCGGGACCGCACCCGTTCCCGGCGATGGTGCGCGACTTCCAGAAGATCATCGGAGAAGAGGCGCGCGCCCAGGTGCTCGAGCTCACCGGGCGGCTTCCGGATGCGGTGGCGGCCTGCGTCGGCGGCGGATCGAACGCGATCGGCATCTTCCACGCCTTCCTCGACGATCCGGACGTCAAGCTGTACGGCTTCGAGGCGGCCGGCGACGGCGTCGACACGGAGAAGCATGCCGCGACGATCGAGCGGGGCCGCCCCGGCATCCTGCACGGCTCGCGCAGCTACGTCCTGCAGGACGAGGACGGCCAGACCATCGAGTCGCATTCGATCTCGGCCGGCCTCGACTACCCGGGCGTCGGACCCGAGCACGCGCATCTCCACGAGCTCGGGCGGGCCACCTACCTGCCGGCGTCGGACGCGGAGGCGATGGATGCTCTTCGGCTGCTCAGCCGCACGGAGGGCATCATCCCGGCGATCGAGTCGGCGCACGCCCTCGCCGGTGTGCTGAAGCTCGGCCGCGAGCTCGGGCCGGACGCGATCATCCTGGTCAACCTGAGCGGACGCGGCGACAAAGACGTCGCGACCGCGGGGAAGTGGTTCGACCTGTTCGACGAGGGCGCGGTCCAATCGTGAATCTGCCCTCCAGGGCGCTGATTGGCTACCTCCCGATCGGCTTCCCCGACCTCGACACGAGCGTGGATGCCGCGGTCGCCCTCGCCGAGAACGGTGCCGACGCGCTCGAACTCGGCCTGCCGTACTCGGACCCGGTGATGGACGGCATCGCGATCCAGAAGGCGACCCAGGCGGCGCTGGCCGGCGGCTTCCGGGTGGGCGACGTGTTCACCGCCGTCGAGCGGATCCGGGCGCGCGTGGATGTGCCGGTCCTCGTCATGACCTACTGGAACCCCGTGCTGCAGTACGGCGTGGACCGGTTCGCCGACGCGCTGAAATCCGCCGGGGGAGCGGGCCTCATCACCCCCGACATCACGCCGGACTCCGCCGCCGACTGGATCGCCACCAGCGAGCGCACCGGGCTCGACCGGGTGTTCCTCGCGGCGCCGAGCTCCACCGACGCCCGGCTCGCCGAGACGGTCGCCGCCAGCCGCGGCTTCGTCTACGCCGTCTCGACCATGGGCGTCACCGGCGAACGCGCCGACCTGGATGCCGCGGCACGCAAGCTGGTCGGCCGCCTTCACGAGGCGGGCGCCGAGCGCGCCTGCGTCGGAGTCGGCATCTCGACCGCCGAGCAGGTCTCCGAGGTGCTCTCCTACGCGGAGGGCGCCATCGTCGGATCCGCGCTGGTCACCGCCCTGGCGGAGCGCGGCGTCGCCGGGGTTGCCGCCACGGCATCCGAACTCGCAAAGGGAAAGTAGGATCGCACACGTGATCGCAGCGCCGACCAGCATCCCCAGCCCGCCCCCCGAGTGGTCGAAGTTCGAGATCCCGCTCGGGTGGCTGCACAACATCCTGCCGTTCGTGCCCGCGGATCAGGTCCTCACCATCCACGTGTACGCGCTGGCGATCCTCAGCGGCATCCTCGTCGCCCTCATCATCGTCAACCCGCGCCTCACCAAGCGCGGGGGCAAGCCGGGCATCATCATCGACGTGTCGCTCTGGGGCATCGCGCTCGGCATCATCGGCGCCCGGCTCTGGCACGTGTTCACCCACCCCGACGACTACTTCGGCCC
>JBFWWZ010000031.1:0-36787 GCA_050245915.1 Microbacteriaceae bacterium | reverse complement strand
CCGAGATCGCGATGTCGCTCTTGACGATGCCCATGGCATCCAATGTGTCGGTGGGGGCTGTCATTCCGGGCGGGTTCGGACAGTGCGGGCGACCGTGGCGGCCCGGCCCGGCCGAACTCGCCCGGAATGCGGGGAGGGGGGCGGCGGACCGGCCGGGGAGTGGGGCGGCGGACCGGCCGGCGGCGGCGGCCGGCCGGGGCTCAGGCCGCGCGGTCGAGGGCGTCGGCGTCGAGGATCGTGTACGAGTACCCCTGCTCGGCGAGGAACCGCTGCCGGTTCTGCGCGAAATCCTGGTCGACGGTGTCGCGGGCGACGAGCGTGTAGAAGTTCGCCGGCAGCCCGCTCTCCTTCGGGCGCAGCAGCCGGCCGAGGCGCTGCGCCTCCTCCTGCCGCGACCCGAACGACCCGCTGACCTGGATGGCGACGGTCGCCTCGGGCAGGTCCACCGAGAAGTTCGCGACCTTGCTCACCACCAGCACCGTCGTGCGGCCGTCGCGGAACTCGTCGTACAGCCGCTCCCGCTCCTCGACCGGCGTCGCACCGGTGAGCTTGGGGGCGTGCAGTGCCTCGGCGAGCTCGTCGATCTGGTCGAGGTACTGCCCGATGACGAGGATCCGCTCGCCGTCGTGCTTCGCCACCAGGTCTTTAACCACCTGCAGTTTCGCCGGAGCGGTCGCCGCCAGCCGGTACCGCTCGTCGTCGGCGCTGGCGGCGTACTCGAGCCGCTCCTCGTCGGGCAGGTCGATGCGCACCTCGTAGCAGGATGCCGGGGAGATGAAGCCCTGCGCCTCGATCTCCTTCCACGGGGCGTCGAACCGCTTCGGCCCGATCAGCGAGAACACGTCGGACTCGCGGCCGTCCTCCCGCACCAGGGTCGCGGTCAGGCCGAGCCGCCGGCGGGCCTGCAGCTCCGCCGTCAGCTTGAAGACCGGGGCGGGCAGCAGGTGCACCTCGTCGTACACGATGAGGCCCCAGTCGAGGGCGTCGAGCAGTGCGAGGTGGGCGTACTCGCCTTTCCGCTTCGCCGTGAGGATCTGGTACGTGGCGATGGTGACCGGCTTGATCTCCTTCACGTGCCCGGAGTACTCGCCGATCTCCTCCCCGGTGAGCGTGGTGCGCTTCAGCAGCTCGCTGCGCCACTGCCGCGCGCTCACCGTGTTGGTGACGAGGATCAGGGTGGTGGTGTCGGCCTTCGCCATCGCCCCCGCGCCCACGAGGGTCTTGCCGGCACCGCAGGGCAGCACGACGACGCCGGAACCGCCCTCGAAGAAGTTGTCGACCGCCTTCTGCTGGTAGTCGCGCAGGTGCCAGTCGTCCTGCACCAGGTCGATGTCGTGCGGGGTGCCCGGCGTGTAGCCGGCGTGGTCCTCGGCCGGCCAGCCGAGCTTCAGCAGCTCCTGCTTCACCTGCCCGCGCGCCCACGGCTGCAGGGTCCATTCGGTGCTGGTGCGCCGGATCCCGAGGAACGGGGCGATCTTGCTGCTGCGGGTGATCTCGGTCAGCACAGCCGGGTCGGTCGACGAGATGGTGAGCTCGCCGTCGTCGCCCCGCCCGATGACCAGGCGGCCGTAGCGGCCGACGGTCTCGTCGATGTCGATCGCCACCGTCTGCGGCACCGGGAACTTCGCGTAGCGCTCCAGCGTGCCGAGCATCTGCTCGGCCGTGTGCCCGGCGGCGCGGGCGTTCCAGAGCCCCAGCCGGGTGATGCGGTAGGTGTGCACGTGCTCGGGGGCGCGCTCCAGCTCGGCGAACACCGCGAGCTCGTGGCGGGCGTCGTCCGCATCGGGATGCGCCACCTCGAGCAGCACGGTGCGGTCACTCTGTACGATGAGGGGGCCGTCGGGCATAACGGGTAATTCTAGTCGGCAGGCGAAACCTGCGTGATGGATGCCAGCGGCAGCGTGCGCTCGATGTCGGCACGGCGGTCGCGGGCTCGCAGCCGGCCCCCGGCCAGCCCGGCCGGCTCCACCACGTACTCGGCCTGCGTCCCGTCGGGCAGCGACACCGTCACCGTCACCGCCAGCTTGTTGCGGATCGCCAGTTCCAGCTGCCGCGCCAGCCACGCGGCGCCCGACTCCTCCGGCTCCCCGGCGGCACCGGCCCGGACGCGCTGCACCAGGATCGCGGCGGTGTCGTCACCGGCGGCCAGGGCGGCACCGGCACGGCGCTCGCGGCGCAGCTGCACGATGCGTCCGGATGCGTCTTCCGCGACCACCGGGTAGCGCGCGTCGGCGAGGGTCCAGAACAGGGTCGCCAGGTCGAACCGCGACTCCACGCGCTGCGGCTGCAGCCGCTGCAGTCCGAGCGGCGACAGGTTCGGATCCACCACCAGCCGGTCGAGCGCCGCCGTGTCCTCCGATCGCACGTAGGCCCCGCCGTCGTCGCGCGCGCCCACCCGCAGGCTGCCGAAACGCGCCGCCGTGTCGGTGAGCAGATACTCCAGCGGCTGCGGGATGCCGGTCAGCGAGATCCCGGACAGGAACTCCCGCAGGGCGGGCACCGTCTCGCCGGCGGTCAGCGCCCGCATCACGCTCGCCACCGTCACCCGGTACGTGGATGCCAGGCCCCGCGTCTCCGTCTCCGCCATCCCGCGCAGCCGGTGATCGATCGGCGCCAGCAGCGGGCCGGGCGCGATGATCGACAGATCCGGCTGCAGGTACACCCGGTCGACCTCCGCCGGGAACAGCTCCGCCATCGCCGCCGTCGCCGCCTCCGGACCGTGCAGCAGCAGCGCCGTCCCCGGTGTGCTCGGCGTCGAACTGCCGGTGATGCCCAGCTGCTCCGCCTCCCGGGCGGCCTGCGCGGCACGCTCGCGGATCCAGGTGCCGCCGGCCGGATACAGCCAGCCGAGGTACTCCACGAGACCTTGACCCCACACCGCATGGGCACGCTGGCGCAGCAGCTCGTGCAGTTCGTCGGGGAGGCGCTCGAGCCATCCGCGCGCGAGCTCGCTCCACCGTTCCAGGCGCGACGACGCCAGCCACGATGCGGAGGCGGCCGACGGCGTCCATTCGGAACCGGTGTCGGCGAGGCCGGCACGCGACGCGATGTCGAGCAGCAGCTCCAGTTCGTCGACGTCGGCCCCGGAGGCCGCGGCGAGACGCCGCGCATCGGGAAGGGCGACGCCACCGCGCGACAGCCGGCGGGCCGGCTCATCACGGAGCGCGTACAGCAGTTCTGTCACCGCCGTCAGGGTGGCGAAGGCCCGGTCGCCCGCGCCCCGGTCAACGAAACGCGCATCCGACTCCGACACCGCCTCGAGGGCAGCGGGGGGACGCGCCGTCACCAGGTCGGGCGCAGCCGGCAGGCCGAATGACGGCCACGCCTGCAGCTGCTCGGTCACCGCATCCCAGGGCGCGTAGCGCCCGGACTCCTCGGCGAGCAGGCCGGCCTCCTGCGCGACCGCCACGCGGCGCGCGACCTCTGCGGCATCCACCCCCAGCCGTTCCGCGAGCTCGCTCGCGGTGGGGGCACCGGATGCCGAGGCCAGCAGGGCGAGCGTGCCGCGGTCCAGCCGCTCGAGAGCCGACTGCACCGAGACCCGGTCGAGCAGCGCCTCGGCCAGGTCGAAGAAGTCCCGGATGCCGTGCTCGCGGATGCCGCGTGCCGAGACCAGGCGGGCGAGCGCCTCGTCATCGAGAGAGCGGAGCCGTGCCGCCAGGGCGAGGACGGAGCCGCTACTCGGCATCGAGCCTTCGCCGCCGCACGATCGCCAGGATCGCGAACACGATGATCAGCAGGAACGCGATCGGGAGCCCGATCGTCGGCAGCACCGCGATCATCAGCCACGGACCTTCGCTCGTGTCGAGGTTCGACACCGAGGCGATCAGGATCGCGACGATCGCGAGCAGCGACAGCCCGCCGATCGAGGCGATCATCGCCGCCAGGACGCGTTCGATACGATTGAGGGGCACCGGGGTGTCGTTCGCCACGCACCCAAGAATACGGGCGCAATAGGAAGGGTCGGCACATGCCTACCGGCAGGGTCAAGTTCTACGACGAAGACAAGGGCTTCGGGTTCATCGCATCCGACGATGGCTCCGAGGTGTTCCTGCATGCGTCGGCGCTGCCCGCCGGTGCGTCGGTCCGCCCCGGAACCCGTCTGGAGTTCGGCATCGCCGACGGCAAGAAGGGCGCCCAGGCGCTCTCGGTGCGCGTGCTCGACGCCCCCGCCACGATGGCTCAGCGCAACCGCCGTTCGGCCGACGACATGGCGATCGTCGTCGAAGACCTGGTGAAGCTGCTCGACGGCATCGGCTCCGACCTGCGGCGCGGCCGCTACCCGAACCGCAGCCACGGCTCGAAGATCGCCGCGGTGCTGCGTCGCGTGGCAGACGACCTGGACGCGTGAGCGCCCCCATGACCGCCGCCGAACGCGAGAAGGTGGCGCGGGATGCGCTCGCCGAGATCACGGCCTCCGGTACTGTCGGCGAGCTCATCAGCGAGACGGCCGAAGAGGACGGCGTCTACACGATGCTCTTCGCCGCCACGATGGGCGGCTATCCCGGCTGGCACTGGACCGTGAGCCTGGCCGAGGTGCCGGGCGATGAGCCGACCGTGCTCGAGACGGAGCTGATGCCGGGCGACGGCGCGCTGCTCGCACCCGACTGGGTGCCGTGGTCGCAGCGGCTCGAGGAGTACCGCGCCGCGCAGGCGGCGGCGGGGGAGCCGGACGAGACCGTGGAGCTCGACGCGGACGAGGACGACGAGGACGACGACCCGCTCGACGACGACCACGGGGACGACCCCGATGACGGGATCGACTTCGAGTCGGCGGTCGAGCCTGTCGAGACGGAGGTCGAGCCTGTCGAGACCCTAGACCTGCTTGCGGTGGGCGAAGACGAGCAGCACGAGCCCGAGCCCGAGGCCGACGAGAGCGGTCCAGAGCCACCAGCCGTGCCCGCCCTCGAGGATGGGCCCGAGGAAGACGAGTAGCCCGGCGAGGGCAACCAGCCACAGCACCAGGCCGACGAGCACCGCCTTGCGGTCGTCGGACTTCACCGGTTCCGGGTCGGGCCGGCGCTCGCTCTCTTTCAGCCAGAGCCTCATGCGCCCAGGCTAACCGGTCATCGAGCCCCGACCGGTTATCGAGCCTGTCGAGATGCCTCGTACATCGCGGTCTCGAACGACTCCTCCGGGTCGTCGATGAGCCGCAGGGTCGCGAGCGCGTGCACGCGGGCGTCGAGGTCTCCCGTGACGGCACGCAGCAGGTCGTCGGAATGCGGGGTCAGCCCGGCGAGCGCACGGCTGAGGCTGAACCGCGCATCGCGTTCCCCGCGGCCGAGCAGCGGGACGAGGGTCGCGGCGAGCGCCGGCTTCGCCTCCTCCGGCGCCAAGATCACGGCGGTGCGCCACGCGGTCCTCGCCACGATCTCGTCGGCGTCGAACAGCAGGGCGTCGGTGATCGCCGGCCAGGCGCGCGGGTCGCCGATCTTGGAGAGGGTGTGCAGGGCCTGGCTGCGCGCCTGCGGAACCGGCGACGCGAGCTGCTCCACCACCAGCCGCAGCGTCTCGTCGGAGGAGTTGCGTACCAGCGCCCAGGTCAGCATCTCGCGCACGTTGAAGTCGGGTTCGATGCCGCAGCGGGCGACGAGCACCGGCACGAACGACGGGTCAGGGCGGGTGCCGGCATCCATCGCGGCCTGCAGCCGGGCGGACGGGTCCCCGGACTCCAGCGCCTCAGCGAGCGAGGGCAGCGACGACCCAGTCGATCGCGTGGGTCAGGGTGCGCACGTCATCCGGATCGATCGCGGTGAACGTGGCCACCCGCAGCTGGTTGCGGCCGAGTTTGCGGTACGGCTCGGTGTCGACGATGCCGTTGGCGCGCAGCTCTTTCGCCACCTGGGCGGCGTCGACGGTGTCGTCGAAGTCGATGGTGACGACCACCTGCGAGCGGTGCGCAGGCTCCGCCACGAACGGAGTGGCGAACGTGGATGCCGTGGCCCAGTCGTACAGGGCACCCGACGACTCGCGGGTGCGGGCGTCCGCCCACGCGAGCCCGCCGTTCCCGTTGATCCAGTCGAGCTGCGCCTCCATGAGCAGCAGCGTCGCGATCGCGGGGGTGTTCAGCGTCTGGTCGAGGCGGGAGTTGTCGACGGCGTTCTTGAGGGAGAGGAACTCGGGGATCCAGCGATCCGTGGACGCGATGCGCTCGATCCGCTCGATGGCGGCAGGGGACATCAGCGCGAACCAGAGTCCGCCGTCGGCGGCGAAGTTCTTCTGGGGGGCGAAGTAGTAGACATCCGTCTGCGTCGGGTCGAAGAGCGCGCCGCCGGCGGCGCTCGTGGCGTCGATGACCGTCAGAGCCCCGGCATCCCCGTCGACCCGTTCGACCGGCGCCATCACGCCTGTCGAGGTCTCGTTGTGCGGCCAGGCGTACACGTCGACGCCGTCGAGCACCTCCACGGTGCTTCGCGACCCGGCCGGCGCGTCGATCACGTGCGGTGTCTCGAGCCACGGTGCCGAGGCGGCGGCCGCGAACTTCGCGCCGAACTCGCCGAAGGTGAGGTGCTCGCTGCGCGTGGCGATGAGGGATGCTGCCGCGGCATCCCAGAACGCTGTCGACCCGCCGTCACCCAGCACGATCTCGTACCCGTCGGGCGCCTGGAACAGGTCGGCGAGACCCGCCCGCACACGACCCACCAGCTGCTTGATCGGAGCCTGCCGGTGCGAGGTGCCGAGCAGCTCCTGATGCTTCTGCAGGTGCGCGATCTGCTCGGGGCGGACCTTGGACGGGCCGCACCCGAAACGTCCGTCAACGGGCAGCAGGTCACTCGGGAGGACGAGGGGCATGGTCCGATCTTACGGAGCGCCGAAAGGTAGGCTTCCCTCTGTGACAGACCTGGTCGACACCACGGAGATGTACCTCCGCACGATCCTCGACCTCGAAGAAGAGGGGATCGTGCCGCTGCGCGCACGCATCTCCGAACGGCTCGGACATTCCGGGCCCACCGTGTCGCAGACCATCGGCCGCATGGAGCGCGACGGCCTCGTCGTCGTCGAAGGCGACCGGCACCTGGAGCTCACCACCGACGGGCGCACCCGCGCGATGCACGTGATGCGCAAGCACCGCCTCGCGGAGCGGCTGCTCGCCGACGTCATCGGCCTCGACTGGGCGTACGTGCACGACGAGGCCTGCCGGTGGGAGCACGTCATGAGCGAGCAGGTGGAGCGCCGGCTGCTCGAGCTGCTCGACCACCCCACCGAGTCGCCGTACGGCAACCCGATCCCCGCGCTCGACGAGCTCGGCGACCAGCCGGCCGGCCGCTTCCTCGAAGGGGTCATCAACATCGTGGACCGCACCGCTCAGGCCGACGGGCCGGTGACCGGCACGATCCGCCGGCTCGGCGAGCCGGTGCAGTTCGAGCCGGAGCTGCTGCAGCAGCTGAAGAGCGCGGGCGTCATGCCGGGTGCGGTGGCATCCCTGTCGGCCGCCGGGTCGTATGTGCTGGTGCAGGTCGACGGGCACGGCGAGGGCCTCGAACTGCCGACCGAGGTCGCCGCGCACGTCTACGTCGCCGCCTGAGCTGCTGGTTGAGTAGCCGCGAAGCGGCGTATCGAAACCTGGCAATGTCCCCAATCCCTCGCTCTCAACTGGAGCCTTCGCGAGCCGTTACGTAGGCTCGTTCGAGTCCTCGCCGGCATCACCCTCCGCCGGCGCCCCGACTCGGAAGTTGTCTCTGTTTTGCTTTCCCGCTCCACCCGACAGACCAGCCGCAAGCCCGCCATCCTGAACCTGGCCGTCGTGGCCGTGGTCGTTCCGGGGATCTTCTGCACCGTCGCCCTGCCGGCGTACGCGATGCAGCAGCAGGAGGAGACCGGGTCGATCAGCCCCGAGCTGCTGGCGGCGCGGGAGGATGGCGCGCAGACCGTCTCGGTGCGCGACGACATCATCGCCTCGGCGGTCGCCCGCGATTCGTTCAGCGTCACGTCGGCGGCGGAGATCCGCCGGGCGGAGCTCGCCGCGAGCATGCGCTCGTGGGGCGGCCCGTCGGTGCGCGACCTGCTCGCGAACCCGCCGTATCCCTATTTCAGCCTCGACCAGGTGGTCGCGGTCGCGCAGTCGTACATCGGGTCGCCGTACCGCTATGGCGGGGCCGACCCGTCGGGCTTCGACTGCTCCGGCCTCACCCAGTACGTGTATGCCCAGTTCGGCGTCGCACTGCCGCACTCCGCGGCGGCCCAGGGTGCCGGCGGCGTCGCGATCAGCCCGGATGCGGCCCTCCCCGGCGACCTCGTCGTCATGGACGGCGGCGGTCACGTCGGCATCTACCTCGGCGGCAACATGATGATCGACGCCCCCTACGCCGGCCAGCCGGTGCAGGCCCGCCCGATCTACAACCCGTCGCACTGGTTCGTGCGCTACGGCATCTGAGTCTCTGCCGGTTGAGTAGCGGCGAAGCCGCGTATCGAAACCACACCACGGCGTAACGCGCCGTTGCACCGCTGTTACCGCGTCGCGTATTAGCCTGAAACCCTCGGACCACGAGGACTCAGGAGCAGGTCGTATGCGCGGAACATGCAGCATCCCCACCACGGATGCACGTGTGGTCTTCCGCATACGGCGCGCGATCTTCTAAGGCGCTGTCGTTTTTCGACGGCGCCTTTTTTCGTCTCCTCCCGTTTTCGCGTGATCCGGGATTCGAATGCCTGCAAGCCGTGCAGGCGCCTTCGAGAGGAGCCGGAATGCGCACCCTGGTACTCAATGCGGGCTACGAGCCCCTGGCCGTCGTGTCCTTCAAGCGGGCACTCGTCCTCGTCTTAGAGGGCAAGGCATCGTTGCTCGCCAGTGATGAGGGTCACCCGGTGCTCAGCTCCTCGGGCGAGTGGGAGCGGCCGTCGGTCATCCTGCTGCGCCGCTACGTGCGGATCCCGTCGGGGCGCAACGTGCCGGTCTCGCGCCGCGGCGTGCTGCGCCGGGACTCGCAGCGGTGCGCGTACTGCTCGTCGTCGGCGTCGACCATCGACCACGTGCTGCCGCGGTCCCGCGGCGGGGAGGACAGCTGGGAGAACCTGGTCGCCTGCTGCCTGCGTTGCAACAACATCAAAGGGGACCGCACCCCGGCCGAGATGGGGTGGAGCCTGCGGCTCACCCCACGGGCACCGCACGGCACCGCATGGCTGGTCCGCGGCGTCGAAAAGCCCGAGGCCCGGTGGGACGAGTTCTTGGTGCCGGCGGCATGATCTACGAGATCCCGGTGGTAGAGCGCCCGGTGGGCGCGCGTTCGGTGGTCGAGCTTGTCGAGACCCAGCGGCGTCAGTTGCGGGCTGTCGGCGTGACGCCACCGCGCGACGCGCACCCGTCGCGGGCACGACGCGAGCGGATGCCGGCGCAGCTGCGCGTCTGGGGTGCGGCGTCTCGGATACGCCCGGTGGTCGAGTAGCCGCAGAGGGGCGTATCGAAACGGCCTGCAGCGCGGGCAGCGCAGGTGAGTAGGTTGTTGACGTGAAGGCTGTCGACGCGAACCTCCTCGACCTGCTCAAGATCACGAGCCAGTTTGAAGTCCCGATCTACCAACGCGCGTACGCATGGGGTGAAGCTGAATGCGAGCAGCTCTGGCGCGACATTCTGCGAGCTGGGCTAAAGGAGTCTCTCGGGGCGCATTTCACGGGCTCTGTGGTCTACGTCGAGAAGGCCGCCGGAACAAGTACCAACCAGACCCCGAGTCTGATTATCGACGGGCAGCAACGGGTAACGACCATCAGCCTCATTCTTGCGGCGCTGGCGGAGCACCTTGATCGACTCCCGGCCGAGCTGCAGGAGCCTGTCGAGGGGTTCTCCCCGCAGGAAGTGCGGACCGCATACCTGACGAATGCCTTCAAGACTGACGAGCGGCGCTACAAGCTATTGCTTTCACAGGGCGACCGGGAGGCGCTGATTTCGACGGTTGACCAGGTCGATCCACCGAAAGGCACGGTCTCTCGGGTTCTCGACAATGCCGAGTACTTCCGCGCGAAGTTCCGCGACCCCAAGCTAGATGTGGCGGCTGTGTGCCGAGGTATGTCGAAGCTTCAGGTGGTCGATGTGAAGCTCCAACTTGGAGTCGATCATCCACAACTTGTGTTCGAGGCAATGAACTCGACAGGCAAGAAGCTCTCGCAAGCAGATCTCATTCGCAACCTCGTACTGATGGATCTGCCCGCAGACCATCAATCTGCGTTGTGGAAGAACTACTGGCGTCCCATGGAGGTAGATTTCGAGCAATCGGGTGTTGAGTCGGTCTTTGACGACTTCGTTCGTCACTATCTGACCGTGGTGACGGGCAGCATCCCCCGCCTGGGCGACATCTACGATGCCTTCAAGGAGTACGCGTCAGAGCGTTCGCGCACCGGCGAGTCGATCGATTTGCTCGTCGGCGAACTCCGCGAATACTCGAAGCGATACAGCTCGATCGCGCTCGGCCAGGAACCAGACTCGTCTCTTCGAACTGCGTTCGAAGACCTTGCGCAGATTCGCGCTGACGTGGTCTACCCATTCTTGCTAGAGACCTACACCGACTACGACTTGGGGGTTCTGTCCCGCGATGAGCTCCTCAGCATTGTTTCTCTGGTCACCTCGTACGTCCTTCGGAGAGCGGTCACCGGGTACGCCACAAATTCCATGAACACGACGTTTCAAATGCTTGGCCGCTCGCTGCGAAAGGACCGCTACCTCGAGAGTGTCCAAGCACAATTCCTTCGCATGCAGGGGTACCGCGCGTTCCCGACTGATGCCGAATTCGAGGAGAAGCTCAAGGCGTTCGACCTGTATCGCTTCAAACGCCGTTCGTACTTCCTAAGGTCGCTCGAAAACTCCGGCCGCAAGGAACCGGTACCGACCGACGAGTACACGATTGAGCACATTCTTCCTCAGAACGAGGATCTGCGAGACGAGTGGCGAGTCGCGCTCGGCCCTGACTGGCAGGCGATTCAGGCGAAGTACCTGCACACCCTCGGCAATCTCACATTGACCGGTTACAACTCGGAGTACTCGGACCGGCCGTTTCTGGAGAAGCGCGACATGGTGGGAGGATTTCGCGAGAGCCCGCTGAGGCTGAATCAAGGCCTCGGACAGTTGGACACGTGGGACGAGAGCACGATCCTTGCACGGGCGTCGAGGCTCGCAGCAGCGGCCGTCCGCATGTGGCCTAGACCAGAGCTCCCAGTCGGCATCGTGTCCAGCTACGAAGACACACGCTCCGAAACCGACTACACAATTGAAGACCATCCGAATCTTCTGCGTGCTGGCCGACGCGAGCAGTTCGAGCATCTGAGCACTGAGGTGCTTGCCCTCGATCCCGCAGTGTCGATGTCGTTTCTCAAGGTGCGGGTTTCTTTCCGGCTTGAGGGCACCTTTCTGGACGTTGTGCCACAGGCAAGTCGGCTCGTTCTCGTGCTCAACATTCCAATCACCGCCCTCCGGGACGAACGTGGGATCGCGCGGGACGTGAGCACCGTCGGCCATTGGGGCGTGGGCGACACTCAGGTGCCATTCGACGATGGATCGGATTTCGCCTACGTCTTCGGCCTCGTGCGTCAAGCATTCGAGTTTCAGCTCGGCGAGGGTTGAACGGTCCCTGACTGGAGGCTAGCGCGTAGGTAGACTCAGCCGGTCAGCCTCTGTAGCTCAATGGAAGAGCAGTTCCGTCCTAAGAGGTTTTCCCGGACTTTCCGGGAGGCTCCAGAAGCCCTGGTAAACCGCCCCTTTCCCTTGTAAATACAGGGAAGTGGGGCTCCGTCCGCACCTATCGGTGCAGGCATGCAACGTCATGAGCGTGCATGCCGATGTTGATCACTTGTTGATACAGGACGGAGCACATCATGGCTGCATCGAAGGCCGCCAGCGAGGGCACCAAGGCCCCCGCCAGGAAGACAAAGAAGCGTCGCGCCCGGCGGCAGAACGGCGAAGGGAGCATCTCCGGGCCGGACGCACGAGGACGCTACCGCGGCATCCTCGAGCTGCCGCCCGAGGTCCCCGGGAAGCGGAACCAGCGGACGTTCTGGGGCCGCTCGGTCGCCGAGGTTCTCGACAAGCTTGAGGAGGCGAAGGTCGAGCTGCGGATGACCGGGACGCTCATGAACCGAACAGTCACCGTCGCCGAATACTACGAGCAGGTCTGGGACGAACAGCAGGCCAGGCGAAGCTACAAGCCTGCGCGGTACAGCTCTTCCCGGTCGTCGTTCCGCAAGTGGATTCTTCCCCACCTCGGCAAGAAGCGCATCGCGGAGTTGCGCCCCTCGAACATCCTGGAGCTCTACACGGTGATGGAGCGCGCCGGCATGGCATCGGGCACGATCGCCTCGACCCACTGGCTGCTGTCGCGGTTCTTCGACGACGCCCGCAAGGAGTTCAAGATCCCGAACGTGATCCGGGACGTCGACCCGCCGAAGGTCACCTACGCCAAGCGCGGCGCGCTGCAGACGAAGGACGCGATGGCGATCCTCGACGAGGCGGACGAGCGATGGGACGGCGTCCGCTGGTGGCTCTCGCTGCTCGGCGGCATCCGGCAGGGGGAGCGGATCGGAGCGACCCTCGACAGCTTCGATCGGGAGAACCACGAGTTCATCGTCCAGTGGTCGATGACGATGGTCCCTCACGACCACGGCTGCGGCGGCACCTGTGGTCACCCGCGTGGCGGCAACTGCCCGACGCCGGTGCCGATTCTGATGCCGGGCCTCGAGTACCGGCATCTTCAGGGTCGGCAGTACCTCGTGCGACCGAAGTCGGGGAAGATCCGGCGATTCCCGCTCGTCGACCCGCTCTACGACCGGCTCGCCCGCTACGTCGATGAGACCGCGGACCTGCCGAACCCGCACGGCCTCCTGTTCCGCCGCCGGAAGAACGGCCGGCCGTGGGCGGACTGGCAGGACCAGGCCGAGTGGCGGGAGGTGCTCCATAGCGCCGGGATCATCACCGCTGACCAGGCGCTGAAGCCGCAGCATCGGCCGGTAGGCACCCCGGCGACGCCGACGACGCACGTCGCGCGGCACACCACGGTCACCCTGCTCATGGAACTTGGCGTGCCGGACGCCGTGATCGGCAACATCGTCGGGCACATCGACGCGACGACGACCGCGATGTACCAGCACCCGACGGCAGCGATGGAGCGCGATGCGATGCGACGGCTGAGCGAGATGCTGACGCGGCCTGGTAGCTGAGGCGCGGCTACAGTCCGAGGGTTCGCGGCTCGGTCGGCAACCGGGCCGCGAACTTCTCGAGCTCCTTGATGGCGACTACCGGCTTCGTGCCGTGGTAGCTCACCGGCAGCATCCGCAGCCGGATGTAGCCGTTCACGAGGCTCAGGCTGCAGCCGAGCACCTGCGCCGCCACCTCCTTGGTGACGAACAGCGGGCGCAAGCCGACCACGACGCCGTCGATCACCACGAGGCGGACGTGGTCGTCGATGGAGCCCACCTCGGTACCGTCATCGATGTTGATCGGTTTGCTCGCCACACGAGAGAGGTGCGGGATCACTCCCGTCGGCGCGGGACGTCACGCGATCTGGCGACCTGCCCCGGGTGGCTCTTTGCGCTGCACCGGGGCGATCCGGGGCACCTGCCTCGCGCGGTCGAGGACGACCTCCTGCGCTCGGCGGCGGGCCTCGGCATCGAGGCTCGGGTAAGGGCGCGCTCCGCGAAGGATGCGAGCGATGGCGTCGAGGCGCACGTCCTCGTGGAGCTGTCGACCTTCACGGGTCGCCAGGAACTTCTCGACGGCGTTCGCGAGCTTCGCCGGATATGCAAGGTCGGCCTCGATTCGTCGTTCGAGAGCGGCGCGCCAGCGTTCTTCCGTGTGCCACCATGTTTCGCCGCGGATACCGCGTAGCTCCTCCTGGAGCGCCGCGATGTCGGCCTTCGTCCAGCGGCGGCGGTCGGCCGAGGCGAGTTCGCGTTCCATCTCCAGTCGCTCGTCGATGGTCCAGCGATGCTTCGGCCGTGGCGGCAGGCCGAGCTTGTGCAGTCGCCGGTCGATGCGGCGTCGCGCGTTCTGCTCCGCGTTGTGAGCGGCTCGACCCTCTGGGGTCGAGCGCCGTCGGTTCTGCTGCTCGTTGAGCACCTCTCGGCGGCCATTGCGATACTCCTGCTCGGCCGCACGGTAGGCGGGGTCGGTGCGCCGACGAGCGTTCTGCTCGCGAGCCGCCTGCTGCCGCTCAGCCTTGTGCCGGTGGTAATAGTTGCGGGCGTGCTCGCGTTGCCGATCCTGGTTCGCTGCGAGCCAGGCGTCCCGGCGCGCCTTGACGCGGTCCGGGTTCGCCTCTGCCCATGCCTTCACGCGGTCTCGGTTCCTAGCGGTGGCGACCTCCTGGCGCTTCAGCCGCGCCCTGCGCTTCGCCTCGGCGTCCCGTTTCTGCTTGAGGAGCCGTGCGCGGTCCTCCTCTGCGCTCACAGGCCGAGATCCCTCCGGACTTCGTCCTCGACCTCGGCGATGATGCGCCTGGTCGCGATGTCGTCGGCGATGAACTCGTTGAAGTGACGACGGCGGTCGGTGATCGGGGTGTCGCGTACCTCCGGTGCGGGGTCCTCGCCCGGCCAGGGGTAGATCCGGTCGGGTCGGTCGGTCGTCAGCCGTGTGCCGATCTGCGCGACCGCCTCCTGCAGCTTCCTCCGTGCGTCCCAGAAATCGTTGAACCAGCCGATCATGGATGACGCCTCCTGGCCGGGGTGGAAGGCGTACTCGTGGTGCTTCCACAGGGCGGTGAGCCAGTCGCGCAGCAGCGGATGCGCGTGCCAGTACGGCGGTATCTCCGCTGCGGGGATCGCATACTCAAGGCGCAGCCAGTTCACCCAGGCGTTGAGGTCGAGCCAGTTCATCTCGGCCTCGTCCGGCGTCATCGTCGGCCAGAAGATCGACTTGGGCAGCTGCGTCGGCTTCTGGGGGTCGTCGAACCGGTAGGCGCTGAGCCATTCGGAGTAGTCGAAGTCGTTGTCCTCGGTGTCTTCTTCGGGGCTGGTCTCATCCGGGTCATCGGAGGCGGGAATGAGGGTGTCGTCGGTCACGGAATGCTCCATCGTCAGGAGCCGACGGCGGTCGCGGGCTGAAGGGAGCGCGGCCGCCGTCGGCTGGTTCGGGGAAGGTGGCGGGGGCGTCAGAACGGCACGTCGGCGCCGACCGGCTCCTTCGCGGTGGCGGCGCTCACGCCGCGAGACGGGATCGCAGTGGACTTCTTCGAGCGCGGCGATGGGGACGGCTCGGATACCGATTCCGTGATCTCCGGATGGGAAGGCTCCGCATCCGGAGCGTCGTGCTCGATCGGCTTCTCCGCGGTCTCGACCTCGCGTTCGGCTCGCGGGGTGCGGTCGACGACGTAGCGGGTCCAGGCGGTGTCGTGTCCGATCTTCTTGACGACGAAGTCCTGTCCCGTGATCTGGTCGCCGTCGCGGCCGGTGAACTCGTAGTTCTTGGCGTAGCCCTCGGCGACGAACCGGTCTCCGGGCTTGAGCATCGCGAAGGTGGACTCGGCGGCCTTGCCGAACTGCACGAGGTTGAAGTAGTGATTCTCGAGCTGTGTGAACCCGCCGCCGGGCGCGGCTTCGAACCGCTCCTGCCCGACCCGCACTGTGAGCATCGGCTCGCCGGTCTTCGTCTGCTGGAGGCGCGCGTCGCCGACGATGAAGCCGGAGACCGACGCCTGGGTCTTGATGTCCATGTGTGGACCTCGTTCCTTCTGTCGCGGGGGCTTGATCGCGAGCATCCGTTCGCTCCCCGTTCAGTAGGTGCCGGTCACGCCCACGGCTCGTCCACGCCGTCGTGGTCGTCGGCATCGTTGGACTCGGCCTTGTGGCCGGCTCGGATGAGTTCCTCGACCTCGGCCTGATCGGCGGTTAGTGCCGCCGCCTCGGGGCGCACCGTCCACGGGCGCAGGTCAGTGATGATCGGCCTGGTCGAGCGCAGCAGCGTGATCGCCATGCCCGCCGGGATGGTGCGGATCTGGTCCTCGGACAGCACCGGCACGCGGCGAACAGCTCGCTGCACCGACACGTTCCCCATGTGGTCCGTCGTCGTGCTCTCGGTCACGTCGTCACGCTCGCCGAACATCGTCTTCAGGTCGGTGAGCACCTTCGTGTCCGACAGGCCACCGAGGAGGATCTTCACGATTGCCGAGCCCCACATCGCCTCGGCCTTCTCCGCACCCCAGTGATCCCGAGCCTGCGCCATCGACTGGATGACCGGCAGGACCGTGATCCCCGTGCCGCCGCCATCGGACATGAGCTGCGGCAGGCTCGGCAGTGGCGCCAGGTTCCCGATCTCGTCGAGCGCCATCAGTAGCGGCGGATCGAGCCGTGCCCGCTCGCGCTGGTAAGCGATCTCCCGTGCGGTGCCGACAATGTCCTCGATGAAGGCGGCCACCAGCGGCCCCGATGCCCCGGCTCCTTCCGAGGTTGCGAGCAGGTAAAGCGTGCCCTTCTGCCGCAGGAAGCGCTTCGGGTTGAATCGGTCGTCCGGCTCTGGGGAGACGGCGTCGAGCACCTTGGGGTCGGCGAGACAATCGAAGGCGAGGCTCACGCCCGCCCAGATGGAGTCGCGGGTCTTCGGGTCCTGAGCCAGCATCGACCGGAGGATGCGGGACCAACCTCGCGCTGCCTTCGGGTGGTTCTCGAGGATCAGCGCTGCTTCCTCTGCCGACGAGGGCGACAGCGCCCACTCGAACAGCGTCATCGCATCCCGATTGTCGATCGCCGCGGCATGCAGCAGGGTCGCGATGGCGCTGCGGGTCTTGCCCTCCCAGAAGCCACCCGACTCGACGTCACCGAAGCCGGTCGCCTGCGCGAATCCCTGGGCGCGGATCATCGCCTTGATCGGCCGCTCGCAGCCGCGCACCGGCGACCACCGCATCCCGGCGGCCAGGCCCGGCGCGAGATGCTGCGGGTCGAAGATCGCGACCGGCCCGACCTTCTCGCGGGTCTTCAGTGTCACCGCGAGGCTGTCCGGCCTCGTCGACGTGGCGATCACCGCGCCGGGAGCATCCAGGATCGCGTTCACCATGATGTGCAGGCCCTTGCCCTGACGAGGCGGACCGACAAGCAGCATCGAGTCCTCGACCGTCGCCCACACCTCTTGCCCCGACGAGCGCCCAAGCAGGAAGCCCACTGCTTCGGGCTCGGACTTCTCGCCCTGCAGGGAGGGGCGGAGCACGCCAGCTCGGCGAATCAGCGCCTTCCGGGATGCGACCTTCGCCACCTCGGTCGGCGTCGCGACTCCCTCGATGCTGTGAAGGTCGACGGGCTGCCGCTTCCTCGACTTCAGCTTCACCCAGCCCCATACACCAAGGGCGATGGGGCCGACGGTGATCGTGAAGGCGATGACCCAGTAGAGCAGCGTGTTCAGCCCCGGCGCGCCGAGTGCGACACCCGGGTCGAGGGGGGATGCCAGCACCTTGAGACCAGCGCCGATTCCTCCGGCCGGCTCCGGTTGCCCGCTCAGCCAGGCAGTGATCGAGCCTGCCGCACGAAGTGCGGCGATAAGCACGACACCGCCTGCCAGAGCGAGCAGCGCCAGGTTGGTGAGCTGATCCTTCGATCCTGTCGACCTGGGGATAGACATCAGAACCGCTCGATGTGGAGGGTGCCCGACACGGCGCCGAGGAGGATCACGCCGCGGGCTCCGGGAGGCAGCTCCCGGCGGTCGACGACGGTGCGAGCACGCCCACGTCCATCGGCCGAGCTCGCCCGCAGGATGATCGCGACTTCGACGTCCTCGCCCTCGACGAACCCCTCTGCCTCGACGCCGAACATCATCGGCAACGGCTCGGGATGCGTGGGCGGTGTCACGGCCGGCGGGGCGAATCGGGAGGGCGGTTGGTAGTTGACCTCGAAGCTCGCCTGCGATCCGTCCGACTCCGTCACCACCACGTCGAGGTGGGTCCGCAGTTCGTCGCTGATCGCCTTGAGCATGTCCCGGACTGCGGAGCGGGCAATCGGTCCCGAAACGTAGTCCCGCCCGTCGACCTTGATCTCCATCTCGTCGGACGGCTGCACCGTAACGGTGACGAATGCCTTGATCGGGGTCGACTGGAGACGAGCTTGGCGGCGGCGCAGGGGGTCCATACCGGTTAGGTACCGGCATTCGACGCAGAGTTATGCGGCAGTCTCGACCTGACGCGCGTCCCGCCCGAAGACCGCGAGGCTGCAGTCGTCCTTCGTGGACTCTCGAATCTTGGTGTCGAGCAGTCGGCGGATCTGATACTTGTACCCGGGGACAGAGAAGGGGCTCGCGCTTGCAACCAGTTCGATGACCTTCCGGCAAGCGGTTGCGAGCGTGTTAGACCGGTGATCGAACAGGGAGTTAGCTGGCCCGTCGCTCATCAGGACGAATCCGGTCACTCCCGAGAGAGAACCCCTGAGGAGGCGCATCGTCGTGGCTGCCGATTCGGAAGTGACAAAGGTGGTCTGATTCGCGAACTCGTCGTTGTCAGGTGCTGAGATGACCTTGAGCTCACCGTCCTTCACATAGCCGATAACTCCGTCACCAACGTGGATCGCGATGAACTGACTGTCGGATACCGCGACGGCGAGAAACGTCGCGGCGAGATCGCGCATCTCAAGGTGACGGCGCTGCGCGACGCGGACAAGTCGGCGCAGCAGCCGCTGGACGATCTCGACCTTGACTTGAGCGCCATCGTTCCGTGAGATCACTTGCTGGAAGGACTCGGCCAAGAGTTTGCATCCCTCGTCCACCAGTGCTTGCGCACCAAGCTCGGAGCGAGTTGCTGAGCCCGCACCATCGGCGAGACACAGGACCTGGATCCCGGCGCGGTTGAGATACGCCGTGCGGTCCTGACACGGGGTGCCGTCTTCGACGTGCCCCCGTCCTCGCGTCTGATGGTGGAACTCTCGGAACAACTAGAGCTCCGCCCACCCTGCCAGACCCTCGAGGTCGAGCTTCGGCGGTGCGTCACCGGGGCTCGACTGTGACACTCGAGCTACTGACTTCGACAACCACTCGAAGAACTCTTTGAAGCTCAAGCCTTGGAGTCGAAGCGGGGGCTTCGTCGGACTGAATCGCTTGAGGACGTCCATGTCGGCGCCAGCGCCGATTCCGATCGGGAAGATTGTGAGCTTCTTGTTTCCGATGAGGTCAGTCACGCGCTGAACGGCCCGCTCGAGTTCAGCGGCACTTCCATTTGGGGCGCCGTCCGTCATGAGAACGAGCCACGGCTGGTAGTAAAGGACGCCGTTGTCGGAGTACAGACGCTTCCGCGCTTCGAGGGTATCGAGGGCAAGGTTCACGCCTTCTCCCATCGCCGTCCCGCCGGTTGCGCGGATCGAGCTGATTCGCTGCAGACGCTCGATACTTGCGAACTCTTGGATCACCTTCGCCCCGGAGTTGAACTCCACGACGCAGACCTCAGCGGCATCGTGCGCGTCATCGTCATCGTTGATCGCGTCGTAGAACTGGTTCACGCCGGTGACGAGCTCCTGAATGGGTGCGCCGTCCATCGAGCCACTCGTGTCGATGCAGAGGGCCACCGGGACACGTGGCGTCGGGTTCTCGATGAGGTCGTCAGTGCTGATGTCGAGTTTGGCCATGTTGGGATTCCGTTCTCCGGTGAGCGGCTAGTTGTCTTGGTAGGGAAGGTGGGAGAAACCGGACCGCTCGAGCTTGCGCACCAAGCGGTCCAGCACGAAGCGTACGGACGCGGTGAACCCTCGACGCTGTCCCAGCGTGGTAACGAGGCGAGGACTCACCCAGTAGTAAATGTGAATCGCAGCGCGGCCGATGGCCGATGTTTGAAGCACCTCATCCCGCCAGCGACGCAAGACCCAGACCGGCGGCGAGTCATACGAGCCGTAGACCGCGGTAGCGACGTAGCAACCGCCGGACTTCTTGGCCGCCGCTGGAGGCGGTGACGATGTCCGGCTGGTCGTCTGCGCCGAAGCGGGTAGTGGTACGCACTCTGGCGGATACGTGTAGCCGTAGCCCATCTTGTGTGTGGTCGGCACAGCCTTGCCCATTCGCTGATGCCACGCGACGTTGCCCCGGTTGATGAACGGCTTCCCACAGCGAGTGCAAAGCCGGGTGGGATCGAGCTCCGCATCTCGCTTTGCCTTCTCAGAGGCCTCCACTCTTGCCCGCTGCTGTCGTTCAACGTCTTTTTGGTGACACGACGGGCATCGTCCGTAGGTCATGTCCGACTTCTTGAACGGGAGGCCGCAGTCCTTACAGCTCACTGGCACGCAGCGGTCGCAGAGGCCGCCGACGAGGTAGTGCTTTGGAACACTCCGGTTGCAGTTCGCGCACTTGCCTTGGTTGCAGTCGTAGCAGCGACCGTCGATGAGGGACTGCTTCGGCTTCTCCCGCCCGCACTCGACGCAGGCTGCGAAATTTCGCTTCCGGTTGCAGTCCCAGCAGATGCCGTTCTTCAAGGAGGACTTGTGTTTGCCGCAGTCTGCGCACTTCGGCAGCTTCGAGCGACACGCTTGACAGAGAGACGGCTGGGCGTACTTCTGGGTTTTCTCGTTCCAGATCGCGACCATCGAAGTGCCGCACTCGGAGCACTCGTAGATAGGAGTGTCTCGTGCCATCGCTTTGAACCGAGTCGGGTATACATCGTTCGACATCGGGTCGAAGTTCTCGCCACTGGCGAGGAAGCGGCGGAAATCGCGGAACGCGCTCAACCACTCCGCGTCGGTCGGCCGGTTGTCGTAGCGCTCGCCGTCCTTGTGGAACGTGTTCCAGAACAGTCCCTTCAGGTTCGGCTGTATGTGCGACCACATGAACTTCCAGTTCCCAGCCGGCTGATCCTGGTTCGAGTTCTCCTTGTACTGGAAGGCGAAGTTCCCCTCCTTGATCAGTCGGACGATGTCGCCATCCGATCCAGACCTTGCGTAGGGGAATTGGCCGGTGATCAGGATCATGAACAGCATCGTGGCGACCGCGAATCGCTCGTCCTCGATCGAGCGCAGGAACTCCGGGTACCGCCGCCCGATTACTGAAGGCGCACTGAACATCTCGGTGCCGACCGGGCACGGGAATCCGTCGAGCTGCCAGGAGTCGGCGTCGATGACCCATACGTTCTTGTCCGCATCGACTTGGAGATTCTTCGGGTTGATGTCCCCGAGGACGATGTTGAGCGAGTGGAGGTAGGACACCTGTTCCAGGAACGAGATCGCGACGTCGATCAGGTCCGCCTTGGTCCAAGTCGGGAACTCGCTTCGGAATCGACGAGGGTTGAACAGCACCTTCGAGAAGTCGCGACCCGTTGCGCGTGGCATAACGTAGCCGACGAACTCCCCGCGGAGGTTCTTGACGATCGCCTTCGGGAAGCTGATCCCAGCCATCGTGAAACCCCGACCCGCGAGCAACTCGATTTTCGCCTGGCGGTGTGCGGTGATGTGGTCCTGGTCGAAGATCTTCACGACTTCTGTCGCTGAGACGGCGTACACACTTCCCTCGCCGCCTGTGCCGAGCTTGTCGGCGAGTTGAAGCCTTGCGGTACCTGAGGCCGTTTCTACGATTACCTCGTCGCCCTCGCCAGGGACCTCGGCCACGTGAAGCGGATAATCGGCGCCACGGTAGGGGGTATCTGCTGGGAAAGCGCCAGCGGTGACTGACGGTTCCACGTTGGGCTTGCGGCTGCCCTTGCGGGTCGGGGGCTGTCGTACTGGCGGCTCCGGTGCAACGACGTTCGCAGCGAGAGCGAATGCCTCCAGCGTCGCCGCCAGCGACGCGGCCTCCCGGTGATCCTTCGGGTCAGCCTCCTGGGTCGTCAGGCGACGTTGGATCCGGCGAAGCTTGGCAAGACCGCGTTCGTAAAGCACTTGGGGCGCGTCGCACTCGATCAGGCCTTCACTACTGAGGCGTCCTGCAACGAGCCATGCGTTACGTTCGATCCCGAGCAGGTTGATTCGGAGCAGCAGAGTGACATCGTTGGTGAGTAGCGCCATCGCGTAGCGGTCCGCGTAGGCAGTGAAGAGGTTGACGAAGAGATCATCGGCGTACGGGTTGGAGTCGTCGCCCAGGTCTTTGCGGACGAGTCCCTGCTCGCTCGCTGACTGCAGAAACAGCAGTGCGTTGGCGGCCTTTTTGATCGCATCGGCTCGGTCCGGATCCGCGCCCGCCGGGTCGGTTGCGCTCTGGTCGGTGAGCTCAGTGATGACCTTCGTCGGCACGACGACCTGACTTCCGCCCTCCTGAATCTTGGGCGCCACTCGTGCGAAGAGCTTCTGCAGGCCGCCTTTGCCTGCAGGGTCGGTGTCCATGAACACGTTCGTGTCAATGAACAGCCGCGCATCCGGTGCAACAAGGTCGATCGGATCGAAGGTCAGGTTCTGTTCGACGACATCACTCACTGAACTTGATACCGCTCTGGAACTCTGCGGGCGGAGAAGGCGGGCCTTCTCCAAACTCGACGTTACTCTTGAACTGCACGCCGATCTCGGGATCACCGACGAAGCCCGGCTCCCGTGTAACCGTGGCCCCGAACTGGACACGAGGCCGATCCGGGTCGACCTCGTCGGGCGCCACAGTGAACACGACCGACTGGACCGGGTCCGACTCGCTACCTGGCTGAGGCGGGGCGTACTGGATTGCTTGCGCCAGGAGCGACTCCATGTTGTCAGGCACTCCGAGGAGTCCTGCAACAAGTTCGCTCAATGTGGACGCCTGCGACAAGATCGGAACAGGGAGCGCCGGAGTTCGATATCCGCCCGCGCTCCATCGACTACTACTCGCAATACCTCGGCCGATCGCCTGACTCGCGCGACCCATCGAGTAGTACTTGCCGTCGTAGCTGCCGTGGGACTTCAGCGCGGCGATCTGACGACCTGTGGCCGGACGGGACCAGCGACCGGAACTGTAGCGGGCCACCGATCACCTCCCTGGTCTCAGCATCAGCACATGGTTCATCCAGAATACTGGACGGCTCTGACATCGGTCGGGCGGGTCAGACCTTTGCCTCTGGGAAGAGCGCAGCGTGCTTCCGGATGACCGCCGAGCCGAGGTCGTGGAGCGCACGAGCGATGAGCGGTGCGCGCTGAGCCAAATGGGTCGCTGCTGCCGGAAGCCCCAGTTCTTGACTACCGAGCGCAAGGGTTGCCCACTCGAGGTGCCCGGCGCCGGGACCCTCTGAAGATCGATGGGCGACGAGCCGATTCCTCACATCGGCTATCTCGCCAGCGAACTCCTTGTCCGCCTTCACTGGCTTGATCGCAGCGGCGTACTCGCGCCCCGCTTCGCGGAGGGTTGGTCCGATGCGAGGGGAGATCTCCTCGAGCGCCTGCCAGATCGCCAGCACGAGATACTTCTCCCAAACGGCGCGATCCTCTGGAGCTTCAAGCAGACGAAGCACCAGGGTTCTGATCTCGAAGTCGAGCATTGCGACGTCGACGAGGAGTCGCAGTTCATGCTCAGCCGCTGAGTCGATCGAGCCAAGCGCCTGATTGGCGATCGCGCCTACGAGCCTGTTGAGAGAGTGTCTCGCGCCAACGTGGTCCGCCTGGAGACGTGGGACTTGCGCGGCGAGCTGCGCCTGTGCTGCCTTGAGTACCTCGCCGATGTCAGGATCCACGCCTTAATCTTTGCGGACTCGACAGCTCCCACCCTGTCACCATCCGAGAGCGAGTGTCGAAAGCGACGAGCTCGTCGGGGTGCAACTGCGCCTGCACCAGGAAGGACATCTCCTTGATCTTCCAAAGCCCCTGCCCGGTACCGAGACTGGGGAGCAGTTTGCGTTCGGTGCCCGTGAGGCCGAGCATCTGCGCGGTGACGCCGAGCTGGTCGGATTCCTGGCGGTAGATGATCCGGGTCTCCGCGTTGGCGAGAAGCGACGAGGCGAGGGCGCGAGCTTGCGTTCCTTGGTCGCCGACGTTGTCGAGGTCTGTGAGCTTGTGGAAGATCAGGAGGTTCGCGATGCCGAGGTGACGCGCGAGACGCCAATGGGCATCCATGCGCTTCAGCAGTGCGGGGTGGGACATGAGTCGCCAGGCTTCGTCGTAGACGACCCACCGTTGCCCGCCGGCCGGGTCCAGCAGCGCAGCCTCCATCCACGCGGAGGCGCAGGTCATCAGTACGGACATGAGCGCGTTGTTCTCGGCGACCCGGCTGAGGTCGAGGGCGAGCATTGGCAGGGTCGGGTCGAAGCGCACGGTCGAGGGGCCGTCGAAGAGTCCGGCGAGGTCGCCGGCCACGAGTCGCCGCAACGCGTGCCCGACCTGGCGACCGTCGTCTTCGAGCCGCTCGTCGGCATCCGGTCCGGGCGTGAGCAATCGGTCGACGATCAGTGGCAGCACCGGAACCTCGGCCTCGGAGACGACCGCACGGAGCGCGATGTCGATGGCGGTGTGCTCGACCGGGGAGAGTGGCCGCGTCAGCATCGTCTCGGTCAATGCGCCGATGAGGTCGCGACGGCGGGAGGCGACCTGTGCTTTCCAGTCCACGTCGGAGATCCCGCCGGGCCGGTGGCCCTCGTCGAGCGGATTGAGACGGGCCGAGAGACCGTGGCCGAGGCTGATGGCTTTCCCGCCGATCTGTTCGGCGATCTTCGCGTGCTCGCCCTTGGGATCGCAGGGGATGTAGACGCGGCGCCCGAAGGCGATGGAGCGACAGTAGAGCGACTTCGCCAGCGAGGACTTGCCGGAGCCGACGATCCCCGCGAGGACGACGTTCGGGGCGGTGATGACGCCTTGCCGGTACAGCTCCCACGGATCGTAGACGAACGATGACCCGGAGTAGAGGTCCTGGCCGACGAACACCCCTTCGGCGCCGAGCCCGCTGCCGGACAGGAAGGGATAGGCGCCCTGCAGTGTGGCCGAGGTGTCTTGGTGGGCGGGGATGTGGAGCCGTCGGTACTGGCGCAGCGATGCCGGTCCGGCCTCGCCGCCTTTCGGGAGGTAATGCGCGTCGCGGGCCTCGGCGCGTTCGGCCTCGAAACGGGCTTGGGTCTGCGCCTTCTGCGCGGCGGCCTCGTCGGCGTAGCGTCGCTTTGTGGCGGCTTCACGGGCCTTCCGGTCGCGGCGCTTCTCCTTCGCCGGGGTGACGAGCGCGGCGGCGTGTAGCTTCTTCTGGTCGCTCATGCCGGTCGCGCCAGCGGAAGGGCAGCGACGGCGAACGCCTGGGCCTGCTGGGCGACCAGCCGCCGGGTCTCCAGCGATGCCTGCACGGCAGCCTGCTCGATGCGCGCGATGGCGGCCTCGAGTTCGTCCTCGGTGGCGGCGGAGATCGCGATAAGACCGACATCCCGCAGCACCCCGTGGCCGGAGGCAAGCTCGGACTCCTGCTGAAGCACGTCGCCGTACTCCGTCTTGTGGGTGATGTCGTCGATCTGCCCGATCTTCGCCCGCTGAGCGGAGTCGGAGAGGTGCTCGACCTTCTTCTTGCGAAGGTCGCGGGCGGCCTCGTCATGGCGCACTGGACGGTAGAGGATCGTGAACGTCCGCCGCATCCCGCCGGCCAGCAGGACCGGGGCGAGGAATCCCGGGTAGACGAGCGATTGCGGCCACTGACTGATCCAGAGCACGGCATGCCAGGCCGAGTCAGTGCGAATCGTCGCCCACCGCTCTTCGACAGCGACCGGGCCCGCCGTGGACAGGTCCCGGCCGAGACCCCTCGCGCGCTCCAACGTGGCGCTGACCGCAGGGTCGTAGGCGGTGCGGAGCATGACGGCGACCTCCGCCGCGCCCAGCCACCCTCCCGGTCGGAGTTCCGCGGTGCGGAGCGCTCCGTCGAGCGTGGTCATCTCCTGTCGGAGGACCGCAGCGGCTCCCTTGAGTCCACCGCCGGACGTACGGATCGCCCGGGCCGCGGCCCTCATATCCAGCGCGATCGAGATCGTCGTCTGATGCCGCTCCCCAGCAGGACCGGCACGGTGCACGAGATCGGCGTAGGTGCGGGATACCCAAGAGTCGTTCTGCAGGCCGTGCTGCTGCCACCAGTCGGCAAGCCCAGTCCCCGCATCGGGGAGGGTGCGCTCGAGCACCTGGAGGTGCTTGATCCGCCCCGAGCGGCACACGGTCGAAAGGGCGCGGCCCCAAGCGGCGACTCGCCGCTCCTGCTCGACCGGGTCAAGGAGTACGAAGGCGGGATCGGGCTGCCCGACCGCGAGGACCGCAGTGAGGGTCGGACCGTGCGGGTCGTGAATCAGGCATGCCCCGGTCTCAGGGTCCTCGTATTGCCGGAGCACCGCGGCATCCCCGGGAAGCGCGAGCGTACCGGCCGGGCGGGGCTTGGCGAGCTTGACTCTGTAGATGGTCTGCCCGGTCGCGCGCCGGATCGCCCAGTTGCCGAGGACCGGCACCCACTCAGTCGCCGACCGGCCCCCGTATCGGAGCACCCCGATGAGGGTCGCGGGGAGCCAGATCGGCGCCGACCACGGCAACGCGTCGAAACCCCACTCGTAGAGGGTGACGACGGCAGTCAGGATCGCGATGCCGAGCGCGACGAGCTGCGGCGCGGTCAGCCCCATCAGGACGCCGCGGCGGGCGAGTCGGGAGAACTTCACCGGACGCAGCTCATGCGCCTTCGTTGTGGTGTCGGTCATCGGTCAGTTGCCCTTCGGCGGAGCAGGCGGAGGGGGCGGTGTCTGGGCGGGAGGCTGCCTCGGCGCGGACGGCGGCGGTGCTGCGGGCACTCCGGAGGATGCGGCCGGTGACCAGGGAGCTGGTGCGGCACCACCGGCAGCGGAGGCCTGGCCGGCCTCGGCATCCGCGGCACCGCCGATCGCCGCGCCGACCTTCGGACCGGCCGCGGCCGTCTCGGCGACGACAATCGCACCGGCTGCCACGGCGGCACCGACAGGCCCCGCAGCGGCCCCGGCGCCAGCAGCACCACCTCCGGCCGCGGCCCCGCCCTCGGCACCGGCGACCGCGCCAGCCTCAGCTTGCGGTGCGGCGGCAGGAGCAGCTCCGCCGCTGTTTCCAAGCACACCCTTTGCGCTCGATCCGCCTCCCGGGAACGACGGCAACGGGATCGGCCGGTTGAGGGCCTGCTTGCCTTCCTGCTCGACACTCATCGCCTGGTACATGTCGTAGCCGATGAAGGAGACGAGCTTGTAGACCATGTACGGCGCGAACGCGGCGATGAACATCAGCACGATCCCGGAGATCGGGTCGGACACCGAGGCGAGGTCGAAGTCGATGGGGGCGGCGAGCTGGTTCACCGCGACGAGCATGATGACGACCACGACGAGCTTCGAGATGATGAGGGCGATCACGAACCCGGCCCACTTCCCGAACCAGCCCTTCGTGTGCTCCCACACCGTCCCGGAGAACGCGAGCGGGGCGAGGACGACGGCGACGAGGATGAGCGACTTGCGGATGAGCAGGCTGAACCACACGATCGCAGCACCCGCGATTCCCATGAATGCGAGGAAGATCATCAGGATCACCCCCGCGCCCGGTGAGGCGATCGAGATCGCGGTCAGCCCGACCATGAGCCCGACGAGCTTGTCGCCGACGGTCGCCATCGTCTCTCCGGCGGCCTGCACCAGCCCCACGGTGAGCTGATCGGTGATCTCCAGCAGCAGCGTGATGACGGTGATCGCTACGAAGGACCCGAGCACCGCGCGGGCCAGCCCCAGCGTCGCGTACTTCCATGCGCCGGAGTCACGGCGAATGAGCCCGGCGAGGAGCTGGAGGAAGAAGAAGACGAGCATCACGAAGATCGCGATGCCGAAGAGCAGGTTGTAGACGCTGAGGTACCCGGTGGTGGTGATGTCGACGACCGTCGTCGTCTCGAACAGGCCCCAGACCGCCTCGAAGAGCCACTGCGCGGCAGCTCCGGCTGCTTGGCCGAGCCACAAGAAGGGCGCCGAGACGACCGCAGCCGCGGTATCGCCGATCACCCCGCAGATCGCGTCGATACCGGGGACGTCGCAGATGCCGCCCATCGCCAGCCTCCTTCCGAGAGGGGTCGCAGCTCAGACGGTCTGGCCGACGTTCCAGAAGAAGTTGATGAGTGTGACCGCCGCGCCGCACAGGATCGCCGCGGCGCACGACATGAGCACGCCGAGCTTCCCGCGCGAGGCCAGATGCGGATTGGACGAGTTCGCCCCGAAGCCCCACACGATCGCCGAGACGATGAGCGCCAGCACCGACAGGATCAGCCCGACCGTCATGACCGCGCCCACGATCGTCTTCAGCGCCGCGATCCCCGGCAGGCCCGTGTCATTCGGCGGAATGACAATGTCCGTCGGCGCGACGGCGGCCGCGATCTCCAGTGCGAGCTGGGTGAGCATCGGGGGACTCCTGTTCTGAGCCCCGCGCTTCAGGACCCACAGGAGAGGTGCGGTTGTAAACCCAGCGTCGGGTGACGCCTCTACGCTGGAGGGATACCGCTACGCCTGGTACGGAAACTGATCGCCGAAAGGAGGATGCAAGATGAGCGATGAGATCGAGCTGATCAGTGACGGCGACGGGTTGGCCGTCGTCGGCAACAAGTCGGCCGTCGAGCGATTCCTCGGCGAGCGCGGGCTGCTGGCGCTGTCGGAGGACCTCGGGCTACACAAGCTCGGTGCACTCGCCCAGGCTGCGGACAGTGTTGTGCGCGGCGCTTCCGATATTGCCGCGAACTCGGGGCGCTGGCTCAAGCTGACGAAGGAGTCGGCCGCGGTCGTCAAAGAGTTCGGGCTCATGGATACCAAGACTGCGGGGATCAGCCATGCGATGATCGGTGACCCCGGTTCGATCAGCAAGTGGCTCCAGGTCGACACCAGTGCGGGGGCACTGCTCACCAACCCGGCCTTGCTCGCAGGAGCGGCCGGGGTGATGGCGCAGCTCGCGCGTCAGGCGGAGATCCGCGAGATCAAGGCGTACCTCGCCAAGATTGACGAGAAGCTCGACAGCGTTCGCCGCGGTCAGCGCGACGCGCAACTCGCGAAGATGGATGGCGTCGTGCTGGCAATCAAGGAAGCGGCAACCATTCGGGATCATGGTGGTCACTTGGAGACCGCATGGTCCAAGGTGCAGACAGCCTCCGGCTCGATCGCTGAGACCCAGGCGTACGCGCTGCGCCAGATTGGCGGCCACGCGGAGAAGCTCGAGGGGAAGGTCAAAGTTGGCGACATCGCAAAGGCAGTAAAGGCCGCCGAAGAGGACGTCGCCGTCTGGCTTGCTGTGCTCGCACGATGCTTCGAGCTACAGGAGGAGATCGCGGTCCTCGAACTCGACCGGGTACTTCATGCTGCCCCCGATGTTCTTGATGGACATCGGCTTGGGCTGGCCGCCGCGCAAGTGGAGCGGCGAGACCTTATCCTCCAGCAGACCGCGAGGCTGATGAGCCGCCTCGACGCCGCAGCGGGAGACGCGAACCTCAACATCCTGCTGCATCTTCCCGCCGCCCGCGCCGTCGTCGGCGCAGTCAATCATTTGGGGTCTGCCGTCAACGATTTCCATGAGCCGCTTGGCATCGAGCCGGATCGGGAACCCCTGGAAGCCACCAGATGGCGAGACGCGATCCGTGATTCCGATCAGTGGAGGAAGGCCGGCAAGGAGGCCGGACCGAAGGTCGCGGCAGGTGCCGTGATCGTCGGTGCTGGTGCGCTGTTCTTGATTCCTCAGACTCGAGGGGTCGCGACCAAGGCCCTATCCGCTGCGATCCGAACGCTCCGCTGAGCTTGAGTCCGCCGAGTCAGAGCCGCGCTTTCCGTGCGAGGAGTGGATGCCCGTCAGCTGTTCTCTGTCGGTCCCCAGTGGTTCGCCGCAATGGATGCAGCTCACACCCCGGAACATGACGCGGGGCTGGTCGGGATCGGGGTCCATCGGGGTGCGCGCGTAGACGTCACGGAACCGCTCGGTCAGGTGAGGGTGTCTACGTCCCAGCAGTTGATGCACGTCGGCTTCGGTCCGGGCCGGGTTGTTCATGCCGAACGACAACACCGCGACCCCGGCGCGGTAGGCATTTTCGGTGAACCGTAGCGCCATGAAGTAGTCGGGATTGACCGCGCTCATCCGGTGCGTGCGCAGATCCTCGATCGCGAAGTCATCGACGTCGACCGTGATGAGGAACCTCGCGCCGGCGGCGATAGCGTCGCTCAGAATCTGACGGTCGGCAGGCGAGGTGGTTGCCAGCCCGGTGGTGAAGCTTGCGGACGGCGACAACTCCATACCGAGGAACGTCTGTCGGACCTCCGAAGTCGGCTTCGCGCCAGGGCGAGCGTGAGTATCGGCCTCGGCCTCCGCGTGCGCGGACCAGATTGCGACCAGCCCGTCCTGGCGGGCGCCCACGACGACGAGCGTCCGAGTGGCCGGGGCGGCGAGAACGTTCGCGTCGAGGAAACAGATCGTGGGATCAGCCATAGAGAAGATCCGCTTCGATGTCCGGGCCAATCGCCCGAGCCATCCTGCGGAGCATCTCGTCACTGAACCGGCGGAACTCGGTGAAGGCGACCTTATGGTGGGTCCCGACCTTCACCGCCTTCAACTCGCCATCGGCGATCCGCCGCAGCACCGTGCTCCGCGACATGTTCAGACGCTTCGCCACATCGGCGGGCGTCAGATACACCTCGCGGGTCTGGAGCTTCACCGCGGCACCTTCCCGGTTCGCCTGCTCGACGAACACGCGGATTGCCGCCCAGTCGTCATCGGACAGGCGGCCCGGGTTGATGGTCATGGTGTCGCTCACGGGTTGAGTGTATCCCAGGATGGTCACTTGCGCACTCCGTAACTGCTCAGTCCGGCTACGGATGCGTTCATAGCGTCCATCCTCGCTGGCACAGCCGACATCAGATCGACCCGCCGACACCGAGGAGGAAGTTCAGCCACGCCAGGCCCGCACCGGCCACGGCGGCGGTGATGGCGGCGACGAGGACGCCGACCTTGCCGCGGTGGGTGCCCTGGTAGTTGCCGTGGGACTCCGAGAGCGCCCAGGCGACCGCGGAGTAGATGAGCATGCACACGGCCGCGATGAGCACGAACGTCATCAGCGCGCCGATGGCCTCCTTGAGTCCGGTCGTGCCGTCGATGGCGTCGAAGTCGGGAATCACGTCGGTCAGGCGCATGTCTTGACCGCCGGGAGGTAGTCGCTGATGCCCTCGGCATCGTGATCGCGCAGCCAGCTCAGCGAATTGATGGTGTCCCCGCCCCAGTGCCCGGGTTCGATCTGAAAGTGGAGGTGGTCGCCGGTGGAGTAACCGGTGGTGCCGACTTCGGCGATCTGCTGCCCGGCCTGTACGACCTGGCCGATGGCGACGAGGGTGCCACCGTCACGGATGTGCGCATAGCCGAGCGCAATCGGCGCTCCGTCGACCGTCGACTCGACGACGACGAGGTTCCCGAGGCCACCCGATCGGGCGGCGAAGACCACCACGCCATCGGTGGCCGACAGGATCGGTGTGCCGCCTGCTGATGGGAAGTCGGTGCCGCGATGGAAGACTCGCTCCCCGGTGAACGGGTCGCTGCGCCACCCGTAAGCATCGGAGATCGAGTAGGTACCGACCGGCAGCGGCATCACGATCCGCGTCGTCTCCGGGATCGAGGGGTCGGCGCTCTCCGAGGACGTTGCCACGGGTGCCGGAGCGCAGTTGCCAGCGGGGACGACGAGCAGGCCGATCCCCATGAGCGCGGCGAGCGGACCGCCGAGGATGGCGATGGCGAAGAATGCGAGGACGGCCTTCATTCGTCGGCCTCAGTGCAGCGCGGCACCGAGCCGCGACAGCCGCAGCACGGAGCAGGTGCCGCCGTCGGGGCAGGAGACGAACATGGTGAACTCGACCGGGTAAGTCTTCGTCGAGGGCTCGCCGTTCCAGCCGCCGGTGCGGGTGCGCGTGCCGGTGATCGTCACCGCGACGGTGCCGTCGGCGATCTCGTTCCCGGGGTCCGCGGCGATGGGTGCCCACGAGTCCGGGATGCCGATCGTGTCGATGCTGAGCGACTGGGCGGTGTCGAACTGGCGCAGCACGCTCCACTGCTCCTTCGTCGGCAGGTAGCTGGTGAGGTCCTGCCGGAAGCCAGGCGTCTCGAAGCCGGTCGGGTCCGCGACGTTCAGGGCATGGTCGATGAGGTCGGCGGGCATCACGTTGTCGGCGGTGTCCCAGTCGAAGATGGCGTGGGCGACCGACTCGGCGAATCGCACAGGGTCACCGGTGTGCGCTATCGGACGCAACGGACTCGTCGCGGGTGACGGAGCCGCCGTCGGCCGGGACGACGGCTCCGTCATGGGGGGAGTGTGAGGCTCACGCGGACCGACGATCAGGCCGTAGACCCCGATCCCCGAGAGGATGACCAGCACGCCGCTCACGGCGGCGATGAGGATGATCGTTCGGCGGTTCAGTCTCACGACGAAGAGGTGCAGGGTCGTCCCGCGCCGCTACGCCTTCCGGTGTGCTCGTGCGGCGTTGCGGAAGGTGACGGCTTGGCCGACCCAGTCCTCGAACTGGTCCCACTGCGTCGAGGTCAGGCCAGCACCGACGTCCTGTGGATCGACGCGCAACCACCAGTAGTCGGTCTCGTTGAGCAGGGAGACGAAGGCGCGGGGCACCCACCGCCCCGGGTTGATCGGCGGGTAGCGTCCGACTGGAGCATCGGCGGGAAGACCAGCGCCGGGACGGCGTCTCGCCTCACGCGCCCGCTTCATCGCCGCTTTCGCGAGCGTCATCATCTCGACACCGGACTCGGCGTCTTCCAGCTCTCGTTGTCGACGCTCGATCTCCTCCTGCATCGTCTCGGTGATCTCCTCATCGGCGAGCGACTGCTGCAACTCGTGGATGGCCTCGGCTCGCTTGACCAGCCCGTAGGAGAAGGCGACATTGTTCGACTGACCCAGCACTTCGACCTGCTCAGCCGCGATAGCACGAACGGCATCGGGGGCAGCGGGATCGTCCGCGATACGTTCGATCTCGAGTACGCGCTCCAGCGTCACCTCCGACCGTTTGCCGGTGACGATCTCGGCGGCGCGACGACCGGACTTCCCCACGGGGCCAACTTTTGGCCCCGTGGTGATGCGTCCGTTTGCATCGCGCTCACGGGTGTTGCGAGCGATGTTTGCTTCGTCGGCGTAAGCTCTCTTCAGCGCCTCGTACATCCGCGCCAGTTCGAGCGGCGAGAAACTCTGCCGCACGACATTCTCGTCATGCTCCGCGAGCAGCCGTTCGACGTCGGTGGCGATGCCGGAGCGCACCCATACTTTTACGGTCCGCCAGCCCAGCGCCTTCACGGCCCGGAGCCTGCGGAAGCCGCAGATCAGCAGTCCGTCCGGGGTGATCGTGATCGGCTGCAGAAGACCGAGCTTGGCGATGGAGTCGCAGAGCGTGGTGAGGTCGCCGGGATCGGTGCGGATACGGATGCCCTCGTCGATGGTGTCGACGACCCGATCAAGCGCAACGAGGCCGTCGCCGTCCATCAGAGGCCCCTCGCGGTCTTCATCGCCTCGATGAGGTCGCTGTCGTCGGCCAGCTCCTCGACAAGTTCGTCGAGATCGCCGCGCGGGTCGAGTAAGGCGACTCGGTGCAGTAGCCCTCGTCGCACCGGTGCACTCGCGGTCGCTCGTCCGTCGAAGAGGAGGCGGAGGAAGGCGCGCCACCGGGCGGTGCTCATATCGAGCTGCGCCGGCATCGACAGTTCGCGTCGCAGGTGCTCGTGTGCTCGACCGGGGTCACCGGCGGCGATGAGACGGTTCAGAACGTAGGTGATCGCCAGGTCACTGACGCCGCGGTCCCAGCGGAATTCGGTGAACAGCTTCGTGAGCACGCGGTGGATGTGCGACCAGGTTGGGGATTCCAGCTCTGTCTTGTCGAGATCAGGCGCGAGGCCGAAGAGGAACTCCTCGTGCTCGCCAGCGCGGACCGGGGAGTCCCAATCGACGGTATCGCCCTGGCGTGCTCGGTCCGGCGAGATGAGCAGCTTCTCGCTCTGTGCCTCGGAGATCACCGAGGATCGGACGGCGACGGTGATGATCGCCCAGGGGTCGTTCGCATTGAGGATGTACTCGCCCTGCATCGCCTCGAATGCGGCGAGCGCAGCGTCGGACGGGTCGCGATCCCATTTGCGGCAGAGCTGTGCGTACTTGCGGACGATGTAGGCGAACAGGTCCGCGGTCTCACGGTCGAGCTCGGATCGCGCGGCCAGCTCGGAGAGCGTTGCCCGACGGTCCTCCGGTCGCATCGCACGCTCGAGTCGCGGTCTCGGTGTCGCTGCTTCGGTGTTGAGTCGCTGGATCAGTCGGCGCAGTCCGTCGCTTGTTGTGAACGACGGCTCCGCCCCTTCGATGTCGGCCATGTGGTGCTCCCTTCGCCAGGGAGGTGCGGATCGCACCCCACGCGCCACATGCGCGGCGGGGGCGCATCCGGGTTCGTGGCGGTGGGCGGGAGACATGGCGGTCTACATCGACAGACCCCTGCCGGGGTCGTCGCGCGCGGGCGTGCGGCGACCGGAGGGTCGGTTGGGCGGGGGCGGATCGGCGTTGATCTCGACCGGGTCGGCGTTGCGGTGGCCGCGCTGCTTCAGCCAGGCGCGGGCGCAAAGCGCCACATCGGCGCCAGCGGACATCCCACGGGCGGCGAGCCGATTCGCTACCTCGGAGGGATAGATCCAGTCGACGCGGACGCGGTTATTCGCGGTTTCGGCGGATGGTTCGGTGCCGCGCTTTCCGGCGAGCGACGGGTCGCCGTGCGTCGCGAACTCGCTCGCGCGCGCCTGGGCCGCAGCCTCGATATCGGGCTGCAGGTGGAATGCCGCCGCTCGGGGCGTGATGCGCGGGTCACTCATCGCTGTCCTCCTCGGTGGCGTTCACCTCGGAGGTGTCGGGAAGGAACCAGCGCCCGACCGTGGACTTGTGGACGCCGAGTTCGCGGGCGATCTGCGAGTTGCTCAGGCCCGCGGAGCGGAGCTCTTCGGCGCGGTCGCGGAGGTCTGCGGTCGACGGCAGAGCGGCAGGCTTCGGACGCCGGGGCCGCTGCGGAGGCGAGATGGCGGGCCGTGGGGGGAACGTCTGGGCGAGGAAGTCGGGCAGGTCGATATCCGTCTCCTGCACCGGCCCGGCGAGAGGCTCGGGGATCGGTCGCGCGTGTCGCACCACGACGACGGTGAGGTGCGTCATGGCAAGCAGGACCAGCGGTGGGACTGCCGCGATGGCACCGACGAGGATGGCGTCGATCGATCCGCCGGAGCCGAGGATCGCGTGAACGATGTTTGCCATGACGGAGACCGCGGCGCTGAGCGCGAGGAGGAGCCAGGCGAACCAGACTGCACGCCACCCGGACTTGTCGAGTGCGACGGCGGCGACGGTCGAGGTGACGATGACGCCGTCCACGATCGTCGCCCACACCCAGCCGAGTTCGCCGGGGATGCCTGCCCGGCTCGCCAGATCGGAGAGTGCCCGGAACGAGAGCCAGAACGCCCCGACACCGATGACCGCTGTACCCAGGATCGCGACGATCGCGACCCAGCGTCGGCCGGCCGGGCGGCTCACAGCCCGACCGCCTCGCGAGTGACCGGCTCGCGCCGGGCGGAGGGTGCGATAGAGACGGGATTGTGCTCGACGAGTCCGGGCGGCACGCCGTCGTCGATGACGGGCGACGGGAGGTGGTCGAGTTCCGCGAGCACCGTGTGCCGCACGCGCTCGCCGGTGTCGCGCATGACCGCGAGCGGCGACTTGTCCTTCACCGTCTCGGCCCATCCGGCGACGTAGGGGACGGTGTAGCCGGTGGAGTCCATCCCGTAGCAGGCGCAGACCATCGCGGCGAAGGATTCCGCTTCGACCTCGCTGATTCCGCGATGGTGGCTCGCGTCCGGGTTGTCTGGTGACGTGAGCAGGACGTGGCCAAGCTCGTGCGCGAGCGTCTTGACCCGGGCGGCGTCATCCATGTCGAGCCGGACGGTGACGAGCTTCGTCGAGTAGTTGGTCTGCCCGTTCGCCCCGTTGATCTCCGCGGCACCCGCCACGTCCCGCAGCTCGTATCCGAGGCCAGCGAGCCGGGCGGCGATTCCCTCCCAGAGTCCTTCGGGCGCTTGCCCTTGCAGCAGGGTCGGCGTGGCCCGCACCGGGATCGCGCCGTCGCCCCCGGTCTGTGACGCATCCCACACGTAGGCAGGCTTCACCCCGATGAGTCGCTTGCTCAGGACCTCGCCGGGCTTCGGCGCCTCGCCCCGCTCCAGACGACGCCAGTCGCCGGACGACGGGTTGTCCGAGACGAACGTCGCGGTCACCGGCGCGAGGATCGCGTATCCCGGCTGCCCCTTCTGCACGAAGCGGCCGAGAGTCTGCCACTGCTTGAAGCCCGCGACGTGGGTCGGCTCTGGGTTCGGCACCAGGCCCTTCTCGAAGGCGTCCTGATGTTGGACCCAGATTGCGATCGTGTTCAGGAACGACCGGGACCGGAACTTCGCAGCGAACGCGACCGCCTTGATCCAGTCGTCGCCGGTGACGAGATCCTCGACCGCCGATTCGATGCGGGCCTGGAGCTCATCGAGCTTCTCTTGTCGCGCGGCCGCGGCTTCTTCCGGGTTGTAGTCCCTTCGCACGCGGGGTCCCCTTTCGCCTGCCGCGGCGGGGAGTCCGGCGCGGTCCTCGTCGTTGAGGTGCTGGGGGTTCGCCCGATCGGCTCCGGGCTGCTACTCCTGCCTAATCGGGATTCGCGGAGGCGCGCCGCATTAGTGACGAAGGCGCCAGTCCGCGCCCGATTTCTGCCCGATCACGACTGGTTTGGGCCCACGACGCCGCTGAGGAAGTCCTCGCTCGGTTACTGCGGGGCATACAGATGGATCAGGGGCGGGGTGCCATTTCGGCCGTCGAGGGTATCCCTACGGTGCCGGCCATCAAGGGCTTTCGACGCTTCTATGTTTGTCAACTTGTCTCGGGTGCGGCGTAGAGGGCGTTGAGGGTCCGATAGAGGTGTCGGGCGAGGTAGCGCTTGATGCAGCGGCGGATCTCGCGTCGGCTGCG
>JBFWWZ010000030.1:0-36900 GCA_050245915.1 Microbacteriaceae bacterium | reverse complement strand
CGGAAATTAGCCAGATCTCGAGCCAACGGTGGTCGTTCCCGAGAGGTGAACAAACCTCCAGGGGGACGCAGGTTCAAATCCTGTCAGCCCGACCATACAAACGTTGGGGAGTCCCAGTGCCCCCGAAGTGGTGCACCCCGTTGTGGGAGTTGTCCGCAGCGCCGTGCAGGGCGATTCTGAAAGAGTCGCGCCCGCCTCACCCGATACCACCGGAGACACCGTTGCCTCAGATCGACGTACCCGACGCATTCCGGATCGAGATTCCCGATGACTGGGAAGCCTCCTCGTCCGATGGACACGAGTACACGCTCAGTTCCGTCGACGACGGCGACCTGCGAATCGACATCGTCGTCTACCGGCCCCGTGCCAAGACGGACGCGCTTCCCGAAGCCAGCACCGCAGCGGTTCGCGAGTGGGCGAAGGGCGTGGGCATGCAGGATGCCGACAGCCTGAAGGTTCTGACCGCCGGGGGCACCACGCCGCGGGCGTTCGCCTCCATTCGCGGGGACCGGCGCGATGTCTTCGTCGGATTCTTCTACTTCAAGAAATCCTTCGTCGTCGCGGCCGGCACCGCGCCGAGTGATGACAGCGCCGGCTTCGGCCGCGTCGAGCAGATGCTCTGGGGCATCGAGGCCGCGTAGGCGATCATCGGAGGCATGCACCTCCACGACTGGCTCCTCGGCGAGGCGGCCGACCCCAGCATCCGGTGGCAGGCGATGCGCGATCTCACCGACGCACCCCAGGATGCCGTGGCCGCCGAACGCGCCAAGGTCGCCACCGAGGGCTGGGGCGCGCGCCTTCTCGGCCTGCAGGCTCCGGACGGGCTGTGGGACGGCGGCAGCTACGACCCCTCGTGGCTGCAGCAGGAGTACTACGAGACGCACGACGGTCAGCCGTGGACGGGGACCTTTCATGTGCTGAAGCTCCTCTGGGAGCTCGGGCTGCCACCCGACTCCCCGCAGGCGCAGCGGGCGATCGCGCTGGTGCGAGACAACGTGCGGTGGGATTACGACGACCTGCCGTTGTTCGACGGCGAGGTCGAGGAGTGCATCAACGGCGGCACCCTGGCGATCGGCGCGACCTACGGGGTCCCTGTCGACGTCATCGCCGAACGCCTCGTTGCGGGACAGCAACCGGACGGCGGCTGGAACTGCGACCGGCGACGCGGCTCCCAGAGGTCGTCGCTGCATTCGACGATCTGCGTGCTCGACGGCTTGCTCGCGTACGAGCAGGCGGGGGGCCGCGTCGGAACGCGCGAGGCACGCTTGGCGGGGGAGGAGCACCTGCTGGAACGCCGGCTGATGTTCCGGGCGAGCACCGGCGAGCTGATCGACGCGGCGTTCCAGCGGTTCTTCTTCCCGACCCGTTGGTTCTACGACGTGCTGCGGGGGCTCGATCACCTGCGCGCCACAGGCGCGAGTCCCGCCCCGCGCACCGCGGAGGCCGTGCAACTGGTGCGCGACCTGCGACGCCCCGACGGCACCTGGGTGTCGGCGTCGCATCCGGGGGAGGTGCCGTTCGACCTCGAAGCGGGTGACGGGGAGCCGAGTCGCATCAACACGCTCCGCGCCCTCCGCGTGCTGCGCTGGGCCGGCGACGATGTGAGGTTCTAGAGACCCGCGTCCGGTCAGCTCAGTGCGACGAGCAGGCTGAGCGCCGCCAGCAGAACGGCGACCGGCGTCATCACGAAGCGCTCCGGGCGGCTGCGTGAGATGGCGTTGAGCACGATCCCGATGCAGAGATAGCCGAACACGACCCACCCCAGCACCACCGAGGCCGCCTCCGGCAGGACCTGGATGACGCCGCCGCGATCGAGTTCGGCGACGGCGATTCCGGCATAGATCAGGATCGTGAACGCGCTCGCGCGCCGGAGCCGGGCGGGGAGCACGCGCGCCTGCCCACCCCACGCGAGGCTGCCCCACGGTGCTCCGGCCGCGAGGGCGAGCTGGAACACCCCGAGCAGGGCGAGGACGACCGTGAGCACGACGGCGGGGATCACGCTCGAAGCCTAGTGGCCTGCCGCTCGGGACCAACGACCCTTCAACTGGCCGCTGCCGCGGGACACCATGAAGCATCCGACAGGCAGGAGCAGACCGATGGCGATGAATCCGCGGGACATGGTGGCGATGGCGGGTGTGGACGGCGGGGCCGGGGAGCTGACGGAGGAGCTCTGCTGGTCGGCCCTGGAATCCGCTGCGATGGGGCGGCTCGCGGTCGTGTCGGAGCGAGATCTCGACATCTATCCGATCAACTTCGTGGTCGACGGGACGAAGATCTACTTCCGCACCGCTCCCGGGTCGAAGCTCGACGCACTGACCGAGAACGACAGGGTCGTGCTCGAGATCGACGCGGTCGACGACGCCGCCGCCTACAGCGTCATCGTCAAGGGACGCGCGGAACGCCTGGAGGCACCTTCGGAGATCGAGCGCGCGGAGGCGCTTCCCCTGCAGCCGTGGATCCCGACACGCAAGCTGCGGTGGGTCCGGATCCACGCCGGTGCCGTGACGGGGCGCGCATTCCACCGCGGCACCGAGCCGCAGTCGTACGCCTGAAACCGAAGGAGCTCACGCCATGGAGACACCCCTCGTCCTCTGGTTCACCGAGGTCGGCATGGCCGACGTGCCCCGCGTCGGAGGCAAGAACGCATCCCTCGGCGAGCTGATCACCGCTCTCACCGATTCCGGAGTCCGGGTTCCGGACGGGTTCGCCACCACCGCGGACGCGTACCGCGCCGTTGTGGCGCACAACCAGCTCGAACCGCGCATCAGGTCCGAGTTGGAGGCGTATCGTGCGGGCAACTCGACCCTGCAGGCGGCCGGCGAGGCGATCCGGGAGGCGTTCCTCGCCGCCGAGCTCCCGGCGGAGCTGACCGATCAGCTGCGGCAGGCCTACCGGGAACTCTCGAAGCGGAGCGGTCACGTGCACGCCGCCGTGGCGGTCCGCAGCAGCGCGACGGCGGAGGATCTGCCCGACGCCAGTTTCGCCGGTCAGCAGGAGACGTTCCTGAATGTGGTGGGGGAGAGGCAGCTGCTCGACGCCTGCCGCCGCTGCTACGCATCGCTGTTCACCGACCGGGCGATCACCTACCGGGAGCTCAAGGGGTTCGACGACCTCGACGTCGCGTTGTCGATCGGGGTCCAGAGGATGGTGCGGAGCGACATCGGGGCGTCGGGGGTGATGTTCTCGATCGACACGGAGAGCGGGTTCCCCCGTGTGGTCGAGATCAGCGCCGCCTGGGGTCTCGGGGAACTGGTCGTGCAGGGCATCGTCGATCCCGACAGCTACAAGGTGTTCAGCCCGCTGCTCGCCGACCCGTCGCTCTCTCCGATCATCGAGCGGACGGCCGGGGCGAAGGAGCGCAAGATGATCTACGCCCGCGGGGCCAGTGCGCGCACGCGGATCGTCGACACCAGCCCGCGCGAGCGTGCCGCGCTCGTCCTGGCCGACGGCGACATCCTGCAGCTGGCGCGCTGGGCGACCGCCGTCGCCGAGCACTACGGGCGACCGATGGACATGGAATGGGCGAAAGACGGCGAGACCGGCGAGCTCTTCCTCGTGCAGGCCCGGCCGGAGACGGTGCAGGCGACCCGATCGGTCTCGCACTTCGTGGTGCACCGGCTCACCGGCACGGGCCCCCTGCTGCTCAGCGGAGTCGCGATCGGCGACGGCATCGCCACCGGCGAGGTGTGCGTCATCCGCGACCCGTCGGAGATCACCCGTTTCCGGGACGGCGCGATCCTCGTCACCGAGATGACCGACCCCGACTGGGTCCCCATCATGTCCCGTGCCGCAGGCATCATCACCGAGCACGGCGGCGCCACCAGCCATGCGGCGATCGTCAGCCGGGAACTCGGAAAGCCGGCCGTCGTCGGCACGGGGACCGCCACGACGGCGCTGAAAGACGGCCAGCAGGTCACCTTGAGTTGCGCCCAGGGCGAGGAGGGCCGCATCTACGGGGGGATCGTCCCGTTCGAGCGGGACGAGATCGACCTGAGCGCCATCCCGGCGACGAAGACGCGCCTGATGGTGAACATCGCCAGCCCGGCCGCCGCGTTCCAATGGTGGCGGCTGCCGGCCGCCGGGGTGGGGCTGGCGCGGATGGAGTTCATCATCGCGAACGGGATCACCGCGCACCCGATGGCGCTCATCCACCCCGAGCGGGTGTCCGCTGAGGCCGACCGCGCCCGGATCGCCGAACTGACCCGAGGCTGGGAGGACGGTGCCTCGTTCTTCGTCGACACCCTCGCGCGCGGGATCGGCAAGATCGCCGCCGCGTACCACCCGAACCCGGTGATCGTGCGGATGAGCGACTTCAAGTCCAACGAGTACGCCCACCTGGTCGGCGGCGCCGACTTCGAGACGCCGGAAGAGAACCCGATGATCGGATTCCGTGGCGCGTCGCGCTACGACGACGAGCGATACCGCGAGGGCTTCGCTCTCGAGTGCCGCGCGATCCGCATGGTGCGCACGGAGCTCGGGTTCCGGAATGTCATCGTCATGATCCCGTTCTGCCGCACCCCCGCCGAAGCGGACCGGGTGCTCGCCGTCATGGAGCAGAACGGCATCGGCCGTGGCACAGACGGGCTCGAGGTCTACATGATGTGCGAGATCCCGTCGAATGTGATCCGCGCCGCCGAGTTCGCCAGCCGTTTCGACGGCTTCTCGATCGGGTCGAACGACCTCACCCAGCTCACGCTCGGCGTCGATCGTGATTCCGCTCAGCTCGCGGCCCTGTTCGACGAGCGGGATCCTGCCGTGCAGAAGATGGTGCAACTGGCCATCGAGGGTGCGCACACCGCCGGCATCAAGGTGGGGATCTGCGGTCAGGCCCCGAGCGACTATCCCGAGTTCGCCGAGTTCCTGGTCGAACAAGGCATCGACTCCATCTCGCTCAACCCGGACAGCTTTCTGCGGACGGCGGAGCGGGTGGCGAAGATCGAGGGCCGGGCCGGATAGGCGCGACGTCAGCTCAGCGCAACGAGCAGGCGACGCCTAGGGTCTCGGTTTGCCGCGATTCGTGCCGAAGAGGATGAGGGCGACACCGATGAACGCCATGATCAGGCCGACGATCAGCCACGTCCGGTCTCCGGTCATGAAGCTTCCGGGGATCACCCCGATGCCCTGCCCGGCGAAGATCGCTCCGGCCACCAGCGCGATGCTCCCGAGCACGATCAGGATGGCGCGCAGTGTTCTCGTCATGAGGGCCAACCTACGCTCTAGATGGTCCGTGTCGCCTTCGCCAGGTTCGCCTGCAGCTCCTGCGCGTTCTGACGGATCACGTAGGCGGGCCGGTCGCGCTCGATCCGCCACGATTCGCTGAGCGGCGAGACGTCGATGGTGTCGAACCCGAGCTCGTCGTAGAACCGGGTCACCCACTCGACGGCTTCGGGGGAGTCGGACGACGTGCCGAGCGCCCGGCGGTCCGGGGTCCCCGCCGGCAGGCCGTCGGTGGTGATCGACGGCGCGCCGATGTGGTTGAACGCCTTCACGACCTTCGACGTCGGCAGATGCGCCTGCAGCAGCCCCGAGACCGTCTCCTCGGCGCGGTCGAGCTCGTCGAAATGCCCGTCGCGCTCCCAGTAGTAGTTGTTGCTGTCGAGCACGATCTTGCCGGCGAGCGGCCCGACGGGCACATCGCGATATGCGCGGAACGGCACGGTGACCATCGCCACATCCGCGGCGGCAGCGGCCTCGACCGCCGTCGCCGCACGAGCGCCGGGGCCGAGTTCCGCGATCAGGTCGGCGAGCGTCTCGGGACCTCGCGAGTTCGAGAGCACCACCTCGTAGCCGTGAGCGAGCGCCGCGCGGGCGACCTGCGAGCCGATGTGTCCTGCACCGATGAAGCCGAGAGTGGTCATGCGGGATGCAACGCGGGCTCCCGGCTGCTATTCCGGTTGGGCTGCGATCGCCTTCCCCAGCGCCAGGTGCACGCCGAGCACGAATGCCGCGGATTCAGGCGCGCCCGCGAACTCGGTCAGCTGCTTGTCGAAGTGCTCGGCCCTGAACCGCATGGTCGCGTCGCGGAACCCCTGCAGCCGCTGCCGGAACGGGTGCTCCCACGCCCGGTCCAAGTCTGGGTCACGGATTCCCAGCTCGTGCCAGCCCTCCCATGCCGTGTAGAGGGTGGCGTACCAGACACTGAGGTGCGCGATGAACTGCGGGAACAGCGATCCGTCCTGCGACCCGGGACCCTCCGGGTGCGCGGCCACGAACGCGCGGAACGCCCCCTGCATCGTGGTCGCGGTGACGTAGTACCGCCGCAGCGATCCGAGAGCAGCCATGCTGTGACGCTACGTGCCCGCCCCGCGGCGGTCCAGCATCCCGAGCAGCTTCACCGTCGTCGACCAGCTGCGGATCGTCATGGACTTGTAGTCGGGGCTGAGCATCATCTTGCTGAGCCTGCTCTGCGTGCGCTCGGCGCTGAGCCGCTGGGAGTAGACGACGCGCGTGCCGGGCCAGACGGCATCCACCCCCTCGCGCGGGTCGAAGATCGACATGTCGACCGGGATGCCGATGAGGAACAGCACGTCGGAGTGATGCAGGTCGGGTCGGTCGCCGAACCCCGTGGGGCGGTCGGCGACGATCGCGCGGAACTCGGCGGCCGTCAGCACGAGTACCTTCACGACCTCGTCGTGCAGCGCGAACCGTTTCGGCAGCTCGGCCTCGAGCCGTTTCCCGAGGTCGGGCGGCGCGTCATCGACGACCGCGTTGCCGGTGACCAGCAGCGTCTCGACGTTCGTGCACCCCAGATCTTCGAGCAGCGCGCGCAGGTCGGCCATCTTCACCGGGTTCTTGCCGCCGACGTTGATGCCGCGGATGAGGACGACCGAGCTGCTCATGCCGCGAGGGTACCCTTGACCGGTGACCGACTCGCCAGTGCGCCAGGTGCGCCCGAAGACAGAGGGCTGGTCGCAGAAACTGGATGCCGCGGGCCGGCCGCTGCTGCAGTTTGCGAGTCCCAAGCGCGGCAAGCCGCCCGAGCACCTGGCCGATCTGACGCCTGAGCAGCGCGCCGCGAAGGCCGCCGAGCTCGGCCTGCCGTCCTTCCGGGCGAAGCAGCTCGCGACCCACTACTTCGTGCATCACACCTCCGACCCGGCGGAGATGACCGACCTGCCCGCCGCCGGTCGCGCCGAACTGGTGGGCGGTCTGCTGCCGCCGCTCCTCACCGAGCTGCGCCGGCTCGAGACCGACCGCGGCGACACGATCAAGTTCCTCTGGAAGCTGCACGACGGCGCGCTCGTGGAATCAGTGCTCATGCGCTACCCCGGACGCATCACGCTCTGCATCTCGTCGCAGGCGGGATGCGGCATGAACTGCCCGTTCTGCGCCACCGGCCAGGCGGGGCTGACCCGCAACCTGTCGGCGGCGGAGATCGTGGAGCAGGTGGTCCGCGCGAACCGCGTCCTGGATGAGGGCGGCCTGGGCGGCAAGCGCCGGGGTGAGACGACGCCCGAGCGCGTGAGCAACATCGTCTTCATGGGCATGGGGGAGCCGCTCGCGAACTACTCCCGGCTGATGCACGCCATCCGGGTGCTCGTGGCGAAGGCTCCCGACGGCCTCGGGATGAGCGCCCGCCAGATCACGGTGTCGACGGTCGGGCTCGCTCCCGCGATCGGCAAGCTCGCCGCCGAAGACCTGCCGCTGACATTCGCGCTCTCGCTGCACGCGCCCGACGACGAGCTGCGTGACGAGCTGATCCCGGTCAACTCCCGCTGGAAGGTCGACGAGGTGCTGGATGCTGCGCGCGCCTACTTCGAGTCCACCGGGCGGCGGGTCTCGATCGAGTACGCGCTCATCAAGGACATGAACGACCACGGCTGGCGCGCCGACCTGCTCGCCGAGAAGCTGAACGCCCGTGGCCGCGGCTGGGTGCACGTGAACCCGATCCCGCTCAATCCGACGCCCGGCTCGATCTGGACGTCGTCGGAGTCCGCCGTGCAGGACGAGTTCGTCCGTCGCCTGAACGCCGCCGGCATCCCGACCACGCTGCGCGACACGCGCGGCAAAGAGATCGACGGAGCCTGCGGTCAGCTCGCGGCGGTCGAGGTCGACGGCGCCTGACGCCGGCTTTTCACGGCGGCGGCCGCCCTCTTGGCGACCTTCGTCGCCTTCTCGTTGACCTTGCGGGCGCCCTCGAATTCGGTGCCGAGCATCGCGAGCCCGCCGAGCGCCACGAGCGACCCGGGTCCGGGAAGCGGGATGAGCGCCAGACCGAGCGCGACGGTCGCGCCTCCGACGACGCCGACGCCGGTGCGGTAGGCCTTGTCGGCGGCCGGGTTCGTCTTGATCGCTCGGCGGGTTGCACCCGCGGCGGCACGCCCGGATGCCAGGGCCGAGCCGACGAGACGACCTGCGGTGGATGCGGGGGAGGACTCGCTCATGCGCTCACGCTATGCCTGGTGTCTGGGAATCACGCCTGACACCATGCTGACACCACGATCGCTTGACGTGACACCATGATGGTGTCATGATGGTGTCATGGACCTCGGAGAGTACGTCGGCGACCTGCAGCGCCAGCTGCTGAGCGCCGCAGAGAACGGCAGCGACGAGACCCGCGCGGTGGCCGAGCGGCTCGCCGCCGGGCTGGACTCGGCGACCAGGCTCGTGCTGCTCGACGCCCTGTCCGCCGCCGCGGGGGAGATCACGCGCGACCTCGCCCCCGGTGCTGTCGACGTGCGTCTGCGCGGACGCGAGATCGAATTCGTCGTCACCCCCGCCCACGCGGAGGCCGACGGCGACGAGACCCCGACTCCCGACGTCGACCTCGACGACGCGAGCACCTCGCGCACCACGCTCCGCCTGCCCGACGCGCTCAAGGCGCGCGTCGACGAGGCGGCCGCGGCCGACGGGTTGTCGGTCAACACCTGGCTGGTGCGGGCGGTCGCCGCCGCCCTCCAGCCCAAGAACCGCAGGGTGGCACAGCGCACCCTGCGCACCGGAGACAGTTTCGCCGGATGGGTGCGCTAGCCGCTCCGCTCGCCACCGCATCCACTACACGCCCACAGAAAGGGAGGCGCCAGCATGCCCACATTTCCCACCCCCGATCCGATCGACGTCTCGGTCGAGATCTCCTACGGCCGGCTGACCGTCGCCGCGTCGGACCGCGGCGACAGCGTCGTCACGGTCACGCCGACGCGCGAAACCTCGAGCGCCGACCGACGCGCTGCGGAGCAGACCCGCGTCGAACTCAGCGGCGGACGTCTCGTCGTGCAGGGTCCGAGACCGCGGTTCAGCATCATCGGGCCGAACGAGTCGATCGACATCGTGATCGAGGTCCCGTCCGGGTCACGCCTGACCGCCGACGTCGGCGGGAGGGTCACCACGACCGGCCGGCTCGGCGCGACCCGGGTGAAAGGGTCGCTCGGCAGCATCGAGCTCGACACGGTCGGTGACCTCTGGGCCCGGGCCGGGCACGGAAACATCGAGATCGGGTCGGCAACCGGTTCGGCCGAGCTGACCGCCGATCACGGCAGGATGCGGATCGGCGCCATCGGCGGCGACGCCAGCCTCAAGTCGTCCCACGGCGAGATCACCGTCGACGAGGTCGGCGGCGACCTGGAGGCGAAGCTGTCGTACGGCGAGCTCGAGATCGGGCGCGCCAGAGGCGGGGTCACCGCCAAGACCGCGTACGGCTCCATCCGCCTGGGCGAGGTCTCGAGCGGCTCGGTGCAGGTCGACAGCGGTTACGGCCAGATCGACATCGGCGTCGCCCCCGGCGTAGCGGTGTGGCTCGACGCCTCCTCGCGCGACGGCCGGGTGCGCAACCAGCTCGAGGGCGCGGCCGCACCGGGCGAGTCCGACGACTCCGTCGCGGTGCGTGCCCGCACCACCTACGGCGACATCACCATCACGCGTTCCCCGAAAGGACAGACCTCATGACCGCCCCCGCTATCAAGGTCAACGACTTGCGCAAGTCGTACGGCAAGAAGACCGTGCTCGACGGGGTGGATCTGACCGTCCCGGCCGGAAGCGTGTTCGCGCTGCTCGGACCGAACGGGGCGGGCAAGACGACCATCGTCAACATCCTGTCGACGCTCGTCCGTCCCGACGGCGGCACCGCCGAGGTCGCGGGCCACGATGTGGTGCGCGGCGCCGACGCCGTCCGGGGTCAGATCGGGCTCACCGGGCAGTTCGCCGCGGTCGACGGGATCCTCAACGGCGACGAGAACCTGATGCTGATGGCGCGACTGCGCCACCTCGGCAGCCGGGAGGCCCGGCGCCGGGTCGACGAACTGCTCGCCCAGTTCGACCTCGTCGAAGCCGCGAAGAAGCCGCTGGCCACGTACTCCGGAGGCATGAAGCGGCGGCTCGATCTCGCGATGACCCTGATCGACGCCCCGCGCATCATCTTCCTCGACGAGCCGACCACCGGGCTCGACCCGCGCAGCAGGCACTCGATGTGGCAGATCATCCGCGGCCTGGTCGCCCAGGGCACCACGATCTTCCTCACCACCCAGTACCTCGACGAGGCCGACGAACTTGCCGACCGCGTCGCGGTGCTCGATCGCGGGCGGATCGTCGCCGAAGGCACCCCGGCCGAGTTGAAACGCCTCGTGCCCGGCGGGCACATCCGGCTGCAGTTCGCAGACGGCGCCGCCCTCGACGCCGCGGCCGCCGTGCTCGACGGCGGCCAGCGGGACGACGAGGCGTTCACCCTCGAGGTCCCGAGCGACGGAGACGTCCGCTCCCTGCGCGCGGTGCTCGACCGCCTCGACAGGGCGCGCCTGCAGGTCGACGACCTCAGTATCCACACCCCCGATCTCGACGACGTGTTCTTCGCGCTGACGGGTGAGGGCACCACCGTCCCGAAGGGAACCGACTCATGACCACCATCCCCGCACCCGTCGCCACGGGTTCGCACGTCATCGCCGACTCGGTCACGATGCTGCGGCGCACCCTGCTGCACATGGTCCGCTACCCCGGACTGTCGGCGTTCACCATCGGCGGCCCGATCGTCTTCCTGCTGCTCTTCGTGTTCGTGTTCGGCGGCACCCTCGGCGCCGGCCTTCCAGGCGTGGATGCCGGGGCGGGCAAGGCGGCGTACCTCGCGTATGTCGTCCCCGGCATCCTGGCCATGACGGTCGCGGGCAGCGCCAGCGGCGCCGCGATCACGGTGTCGATGGACATGATCGAAGGCATCACGGCGCGATTCCGCTCCATGGCGATCTCGCGAGCCGCGGTGCTCGCCGGGCATGTGCTCGGCAACGCGATCGTCGGACTCATCGCCGTCGCGCTGGTGCTCGGGGTGGCACTGCTCGCCGGTTTCCGGTCCACCACCGGGCCCGTCGAGTGGCTGCTCGCCGCCGGCTTCATCGCGGTGCTGGCGTTCGCGCTCAACTGGCTCGGCGTCGGGATGGGCATGCAGGCGAAATCGGTGGAGACGGCGAGCAACCTGCCGCTCATCCTGACATTCTTGCCGATGCTCGGCAGCGGGTTCGTGCCGACCGCCTCGATGCCGGAATGGCTGCAGGTGTTCGCGCAGTACCAGCCGTTCACGCCGATCATCGAGACGATCCGCGGCCTGCTGCTCGGAACCCCGATCGGAGCTCAGGGGTGGATCGCGCTCGCCTGGTGCGGGGTCATCGCCCTCGGCGGCTACGTGTGGGCGAGGGCCATCTACAACCGCAAGTCGGTCAAGGCGTAAGGGCGGCGATCGCACGCTCCATCGAGGATGCCAGTCCCCACCTCTCCGCGAACGCGGCGGCGGCAGCGGGGTCCGGCACCTCGATGCGGGCGTCGACGGCGGGCAGGTCGAGCGTGCGGACCACCTCGACCACCTGAGGGGCCACGGCGAGGTAGCCGGCGGCCGCCTCGAACCGTGCACGTTGTGTCGCCGTCATGGGGCTGGCGGGGTCGGTCGCCGCGGCGACGATGCCCTGCAGATCGCCGTACTGAGCCAGCAGGGCGGCGGCGGTCTTCTCGCCGATGCCCGCGACACCCGGCAGGCCGTCGGAGGCGTCACCCCGCATCGCCGCGAAGTCGGCGTACTGACCGGGGCGGACGCCGTACTTGGCGACCAGCGCGTCGTCGGTGAGGATTTCGAGGTTCGACATGCCGCGGCCCGTGTAGATCACGCGCACGTCGCGGCTGTCGTCGATCAGCTGGAACAGGTCGCGGTCACCCGTGACGACATCCACGTGCTCGCCCGTCGTCGCGAGCGTGCCGATCACGTCGTCCGCCTCGTGGTCGGCCGCTCCGACGACCGGGATCCCGAGCAGAGTGAGCGCCTCGCGGATGATCGGCACCTGCACCGTGAGCGGATCCGGGACGACCTCGACGTCCGATCCCGCCACCACGACCTCCGCGACGCGGTGCGTCTTGTACGAGGGGATCAGGTCGACGCGCCACTGTGGTCGCCAGTCGTCGTCCCAGCAGGCCACGAGCTCCGCCGGCCCGAACTCGGTCACCAGGCGGGCGATCGCGTCGAGGGTGCCGCGGGCCGCGTTGACCGGGGTGCCGTCGGGGGCGACCACCGTGTCGGGGACGCTGTAGAACGCGCGGAAGTACACGCCGGCGGTGTCGAGCAGCATGCGGCGGGGGAGGTCGGAGGTCACGCTGGCATCCTGTCACGGCGCGGCGGCGGAAGACCCTCTGAGGATCGCTTGACTTTGCGGCACCGGTCTGCCAAGGTGACCTCGCGGGGTGCTACTTATCAGTAGCGAAAGGAAACACTGTTGCGCAGAACCCCCATCGCGGTCGCCACGGCACTCGTCTTGACCGCGTCATCCCTCGCCCTCGCTTCACCGGCCCAAGCCGCGACGATCTGCAACCCCGTCACCTACAACTACGAGGTCCGCGAAGCGGGCGCCGGCATCGGCAACCTGCTGGTACGCACCAACATCTGCATGAACGGTACGAAGCTGGCGTCATCGACGGGCGCCGTGACCTGGGTCGCCAATCCGCTCGGCACCGCGGCCGGTTGGGTCTATACCCACACGGGAACATCCCGCGTGACGGTCGGCACCAACGGCGCAAGCTGGCTCACCACTGGCACGTTCAAGCTGTGCGTGCCGACCCAGATATCGCCGCTGTGTTCGTACGGGGAGGCGTTCAAGGTGAACTACGCGGGGTACGCGAAGAGCTTCGTCGGCCCCGTCGTCACGCCGCGCTTCGCCTGCACCAACAGCTACTGCAGCAACGCGATGACCTTCGTCTACAAGGGGCGCAGCTGATGCGCCGGCGACCGATCCGACAGTGGATCGTGCTGCTGGCCCTCGGCCTGGGCCTCGCGGCCTGCGCGTACGGTGCCAGCATCGGTCAGCCGAACTCCTGGGCGTGGTTCTCCGTGGGCGTCGGAGGCGCCCTGATGATCGGAGCCGGGGCAGCGCTCAGCAGGCGTCCGCATCGGAGCACGCGCCGCTGACGGTGCAGGGGGTGGCGCCGCGATCGCACCGGCGCCACCCTCTGTCCCTCGAACAAGCGTTCTGAATGTGACCATGAGGCTCGATGCGCTGCTGACCGGAATCGGAACGGCCGAGATCGCCGGCGTGGACCTCCCGATCTCGGCGGCGACAGCGCGGCGGCTGGCCTCCGACGCCGAGATCATCCCGTGCGTGCTGGGCGGGCCGAGCGAGATCCTCGACCAGGGCCGGGCGGTGCGACTGTTCACCACCCCGCAGCGCCGGGCGATCGCGGTCGGAGACGGGGGCTGTGTCTGGCCAGGCTGCAACGCACCGCCATCCTGGTGCGAACTCGCTCACCTCGTGTCGTGGCTCGACGGCGGCGCGACGGATCTGTCGAACGGAGTACTGCTCTGCGCGTTCCGCCATCGACGGCTCGACCACGACGACTGGAACCTCGCCCGGCACGACGGCGTGCTCTGGCTCACTCCGGCCGCGCACGTCGACGCGACACGGACGCCGCGGCGCGCCGGTCGGCTGCCCGAGGCGGCGTAGGCGTGCGCGGCTCAGGCGTGGGGGGCTCAGGCGTGGGCACCCTCGGCGTCCGCCGCCTGCATCCGCTCGATGTAGTCCTTGATGCTCGGCATGACGACCAGACGCTCCCGGTAGAAGGTGTTGATCAGGTTCACGACCTGCGTCTTCGCCGCCTCGACCTCGGTGGTGCGCTTCTCGCCGGACTTCTGCGTCTCCAGGGTCTGCCGCAGCTCCAGCAGCGATTTCACCAGCTCGGCCTCCGCGTCCCCGTCGAGCGCCTCGACCACCTCGAGCACCAGCGCGTCCGCCTGCTGCTGCACGTCCTCGATGGGGATCGACGACCCCTCCTGTGTCGCGTTGTCGAGGGTGCCGATGAGCGACCAGACCTGGTACAGGATCGTCGCCGGCTCATCGAAGAGCTCGCGCACGAAGGCGGCATCGAGATGACGTCCCGACAGGCGGAACACGTTGTACATCCGCTTGGCCGCCTTGCCGTAATTGAGGTGATGCGTGAGGTACTTGCGCACCTCCCCTTCGAGCGCCTCCACGTACTCGTCGAGGGCATCGTCGGAGACGAACTTCGCGACCTTCGCGAAGGTGGGAACCGCATCCGCGTCGAGGTACACCTCCTGGAAGTAGGCGTCGAGATAGCCGTCGAGCGGCACGATCTCGCCGTCCGGACCCTCCCACGTGACGTCGATCACGTTGCTCGCGTTCGAGAGCCCCGCCCGCGACGGGTCGCTCACGACCCAGTCGAGCTTGCACCAGCCGGGCTCGAGCGCCATTTCGCCCCAGCCGAGCTCGATCCGGCTGCCGTCCGCGGTCTCCAGGGTCTGCGTCTGCGCCTCGATCTCGTCGATCTTCCAGGTGACCGGGCCGCCCTTCTTCACGGCCGAGCCGCGCACCGTGCCGTCGACCGGGTAGCTGCCGAGCTTCGCCTCCAAGAACTGGTAGGTGTCACCCCGCACGTGCGACAGCACGTGGTCGCGCATCAGCCGCGCCATGATCGCGCAGGCGTCCTCACGGGTCGCCGCCTGCACGTTGAGCCGCTGGAAGAAGTCGGCGTCACCGGGGAAGCTCTGGATCTTGGACTGGGCGGCCGAGCCGGACAGCGCCAGCGCGCTCTCGCCCCCCTCGCCGGTCACCTCGACGATCGCGCCGATCCGGCGGAAGCGCGCCAGGTCCTTCGGGCTGAAGTCGAGCATCGTGGCGCGGTAGCCGAAGGTGCCGCTCGCCGTGTCGACGACGATGCCGTCGTCGTCCTGCGCCTTCTCCGCGGCGATGGCGCTCAGCCACTGCAGGCTCTCGGCCTCATCCATCTCGACCCCGAGGCGTTTCGCCGACTCGATGATCTTGCGCAGGGCTTGTGTCTGGTCGTCCGCGTCGGTGGTCGTCATCCGGGCTCCTCAGGGTCAGGCGGAGCGATGCCCTGCCTCGGCTTCGGCCTTCACCTGACGGAAGAGGTCGGCCTGATCACGGGCGTCTCCGAGTGCATTGTGCGACAGATGACGCCCCGCGAGATAGTGCGGAGACAGAAACCGCATGCTGGTCTCGGCCCACGTGCTGCCGGTCATCCCCATGAAATAGGCCTTCATGTCGATCGCCGAATGCCCGAACGGGTTCCGTTTCAGGTAGCGATGGAAGTAGGTGTCGACCCACATCCAGTCGAACACCGCGTTGAACGCCACGAACACCGGCACGTTACCCTTCGGCGTCACCAGCTCGACCCAGTCCTCGAACTGGCGCATCGCATCGATCGGGGTGAGACCATCCCTCGCGAGAGCTTCCATCGACAGCCCGCTCACCGCGAGCGACGACTCCTGCACGTTGTCGGTCAGCGGCTTCAGCTCGACGTAGAACCCGCTGTCGGGGTCATCCACGAGGCACGCGCCGATCGACAGCATCGAGTACTCCTCCGGCGTCGGCCCGGCCGTCTCGACGTCGACGCTGATGTAGGTCTCGGGCTTGATCTCGGGCTGCGAAGGCACCCGATCAGGCTAGTCGTCGCGTCAGTCCGGATCGCGTCAGTCCGGATCGCTCGGATCCAGCGGTTCATGGTGGTCCCGGTTCACGATCCCGCGCTTCCAGTACCCGCTCGCGGAGACCTGCTCACGGGGCAGGCCCAGCTCGTCGCGCAGATAGCGGCGCAGGGGCACGAGCGAGGTGGCCTCGCCGGCCATGAACACGAACGTGTCGTCGCCGACCTGCCCCAGCGAGCGCAGCGCCTCCTCGAGATCGTCGATGCCCCGCACCAGCCACTCGGCGTCGAGGCGGGCGTCCGGTGCGAAGTAGTCGCTGACGTCGTCGTCGGCGACCGAGAGCAGGGCGGTGACCTCCGTGGATGCCGGCACGGCATCCAGCCACCGTCGCGTCGCCGGCAGCGCGGTCTCGTCGGCGACCACCAGCAGGCGACCGACCCCCGCCGGCGCCAGGCGCGACCCACGCGGCCCGCCGATGCCCAGCTCGTCCCCGACGGCCGCCCGCGCCGCCCACGCCGACGCGGGCCCCTCGTCACCGTGCAGCACGAAGTCCAGCTGCAGCGTCCCGTCCGCCGCGGGCAGAGGGGTGTAGTCGCGCGAGATGATCGTCCCCTCCTGCGCTGGGCGGCTCAGCCCTTCCGGCCGGATGTCCGGCAGCAGCAGCTCGCCGCTCGCCGGATCCGGGAAGAACACCTTCACGTGGTCGGCCGGTCCGAGCGACACGAAGCCATCGAGCCCCGGGCCCTCGAGGGTGACGCGCACGATCGACGGGACCACAGGCTGTACCGCGGCGACCGTCGCCCGGCGCAGCGACATGGGGTGACGGACGGTCTCACGCTCGAAAGGCATCCCCGTCAGCGTAACCGCGGCCCTGCCCTACCGCCCTTGCCATACTGAGGGCATGATGCGCACCGCGACGGCGCAGGACGCCGGACTCGTCACCGGGATCATCGCGCTCGCGTTCGCCGACGATCCGGTGTGGGGGCCCGCGCTGACCCGGCCCGATGGATCGGTCGCGCACCGCATCCCGTTCTGGCAGCGCTTCGTCGAGGGCGCGCTGCCGCATGGGATGGTGCACATCGCCGACGACGGCGCCGCGATCGCGCTCTGGATCCCTCCGGGCGAGGAGGAGATGAGCAACGCGGCGGTCGACGAGCTCCGCGACATCGTCATGACCGAGCTGCCCGCCGGGTCGCACGACCCGATGTTCGCCCTCTGGGAGCGTTTCGACGACGCCCACCCCCAGGAGGAGCCGCACGCGTACCTGAGCCTGCTCGCGACCCATCCCGACCACCGTGGCCACGGCATCGCGCAGCAGCTGGTGCGCGAGACGCTCGCCGATCTCGACCGTCGCGGCATCCCCGCCTACCTGGAATCGACGAACCCGGCGAACGACCACCGGTACGAGCGACTCGGTTTCGCGAAGGTGGGCGCGTTCGAGGGTTTCGTCCCCGGCACCGTCGTCTCGACCATGTGGCGCGCCGCCCCGTGATCGAGGTGCGTCTCCCCGATGCCGAGGGTGGCAGCGCGGGACTCCGCGGGGTTCTCGCCGTCCCGGACGGCGACGGACCCTTTCCGGGCGTCGTGCTGATCCACGAGGCGTACGGGATCACGGATGTCATGCGCCGCCAGGTGGCGCACCTCGCCGCGCTCGGCTACCTCGCGCTGATGCCCGACCTCTACAGCCAGGGTGGCGCGAGGCGATGCCTGGTCGCGACGGTCCGCGCGTTGCGCTCCGGCGAGGGCCGCGCGTTCGTCGACATCGAGTCCGCACGCGCATTCCTGGCGGCTCGGGATGACAGCACGGGCCGCGTGGGTGTGCTCGGCTTCTGCATGGGCGGCGGCTTCGCCCTCGTCGCCGCCTCGGGGCACGGGTTCGAGGTCGCGTCCGCGAACTACGGGATGCTTCCCCGCGACCTCGACGACGACTTGCGCGGGGCGTGCCCCATCGTCGGCAGCTACGGCGCCCGCGACGGATCGCTGACGGGTGCGGCTCAGAAGCTGGAGGGCGCGCTCACCAGGCTCGGCGTGCCGCACGACGTGAAGGAGTACCCGAGCGCCGGCCACTCCTTCCTCAACGACGACGAGAGCGGGCCGGCGGCCGCGCGGCTGCTGACCCGCCGGATCCTCGGCGCAGGCCCCGAGCCGGTCGCGGCCGCCGATGCCTGGCTCCGGATCGACGCGTTCTTCCGGGAGCATCTGCGTGGCTAGGTTCAGCCGGGCGGAGCTCCAGGAATTCCGCGGCCGCAGCATCCCGGACCTCGTCGGGCCCGGCCTGAAGCTGCTTTTCGTCGGCATCAACCCCGGCCTCTGGACGGCGGCGACGCAGACCCCGTTCGCCCACCCCGGCAACCGCTTCTACCCGGCGCTCGTCACCGCCGGCATCCTCCCCGAGCTCCCCGACTTCGTGAACGGGTTCACCCCCGACTACCGGGCGACCTTCATGTCGCTCGGCCTCGGCATCTCGAATCTGGTGAACCGCGCGACCGCCCGCGCCGACGAGCTCACCCGGGACGAGCTGCGCGCGGGCGCCGAGCGGCTGAGGCTCAACGTGGCGGTGTGGCGTCCCCGGGTGGTCGCGGTGGTCGGGATCACGGCGTACCGCGACGCGTTCGGGCGCCCGAAGGCGACGCAGGGCAGGCAGGACGAGACGCTGGAGGGCGCGGAGCTCTGGGTGCTCCCCAACCCGAGCGGGCTGAACGCGCACGACACGATCGCGACGCTCGCCGCCGCCTACGCCGAACCGGCACGAGCCGCAGGGGTGCTGCGCTAAGCCGACGGCAGCGCCGGGACGATGTCCCTCACGATCGACTCGAGGATGCGTGCGTTGAACTCCACGCCGAGCTGGTTGGGGACCGTGACGAGCACGGTGTCCGCGGCGGCGACCGCGGCATCCTGGGCCAGTTCGGCAGCGATCCGGTCGGGCTCGCCGATGTAGCTGCGACCGAACCGCGCGAGGTCGCCGCCGATGTAGCCGACCTGATCGGTCGAGTCGGCCTGCGCACGCAGGCCGAAGTAGTGCCGGGTCTCGTCGTCGATGAGGGGCAGGATGCTGCGGCTGACCGACACGCGCGGGGTGCGACCCTGCCCGCCGGTGCGCGCCGCCCAGGCCTCCCGGTAGTTCGCGATCTGCTCCGCCTGCAGCTCGTCGAACGGCACCCCCGTGTCCTCGGTCAGCAAGGTGGAGCTCATCAGGTTCATGCCCTGTTCGGCGGTCCACACCGCGGTGGCGCGCGTGCCGGCACCCCACCAGATGCGGTCGCCGAGGCCCGGAGACTGCGGCTGGATCGCCAGAGCACCCGGTGCGCCCATCTGCGGGTTGCCGCGCACCACCGGACGCCCGTCGATCGCCAGCCGGAACAGCTCGGCGTGCTGACGCGCCATGTCGGCGTCGGTCTCACCCTCGGCGGGGACATAGCCGAAGGCGGCCGCACCGTCGAGCGCGGGCTCGGGGGAGCCGCGGCTGATTCCGAGCTGCAGCCGGCCGCCGCTGATCAGGTCGGCGATCGCGGCCTCCTCGGCCATGTACAGCGGGTTCTCGTAGCGCATGTCGATGACGGCGGTGCCGAGCTCGATCGTCGAGGTGCGCGCGGCCATCGCGGCGAGCAGCGGGAACGGCGACGCCAGCTGCCGGGCGAAGTGGTGCACGCGCACGTAGGCGCCCGAAACGCCGATCTCCTCCGCGGCGACCGCCAACTCGATGGTCTGCCGCAGGGCGTCCTGCCCGGTCAGCACCTGCGAGCCGGGCACATCCTGCCAGTGGCCGAAGCTCAGGAACCCGATCTTTTTCATGTCACCATCAACGTATGCCTCTCCCGCACGCATTCCGTCCCGCCGTGGCGTGGGTCTCACGGACCGGCACCTTCCGCCGGGTCGGTCCGCGGATCATGCCGCCGCTCGAACGCGGCTGGAAGCGGCTCGGCGGCCGCACGCCGCTCAGCAACCTCGGGGTGCCGTCGCTCGTGCTGCACACGACGGGAGCCCGGTCGGGGGAGCCCCGCGACACCGAGCTCATGTACTGCCCCGACGGCGACGACATGCTCGTCACAGGCAGCAACTTCGCCCTCGAGACGCACCCGGCCTGGACGGCGAACCTGCTGAAGACCCCGGATGCCGCGGTCACCGTGCGCGGGCGGCGCATCCCCGTGCGCGCCGCCCTGGTTCCCGCGGAGGAGCGGGAGTCCACGTGGGTGAAACTGGAACGGAACTGGCCCGGGTACCGCGAGTACGAGCGCACCGCCGGGCGCGAGCTCAGGATCTTCCGGCTGCAGCGGCGATAGCGTCGGCTGCCCCGACCAGTGCCAGGTGCGACAGCGCCTGCGGTGTGTTGCCCATCTGCCGGCGGCCCGCGACGTCGTACTCCTCGCTGAGCAGCCCGACATCGTTGCAGAACGACACGAGACGGTCCATCAGCGCGATCGCGTCATCGAGACGCCCCGAGTCGGCGTACTGCTGCACCAGCCAGAACGAGCACGCGAGGAACGGGTGCTCCCCGCCGGGCAAGCCGTCCACCGACGACTCCGTCCGGTAGCGCAGCAGCAGGCCGTCCTGCAGCAGATCCTGCTCCAGGGCCGCGACGGTCCCCAGCATCCTGGGGTCCTCCGCGGTCACGAACCCGATCTGCGACAGCTGCAGCAGGGAGGCGTCGACCTCGGAGCTGCCGTAGAACTGCACGAAAGTGTTGCGCACGCGGTCGAAGCCTTCACGCTCGATCTCGTCGCGGAGTGTGTCGCGGAGCTCGATCCAGCGGTCGACGGGGCCGGGGAGGCCGTGCAGCTGCACCGCGCGGATGGCGCAGTCGAACGCCGCCCACAGCATCGCCCGCGAATGGGTGAAGTGCCGCAGCTCCCCGCGGATCTCCCAGATCCCGTTGTCCTGGCGGTCGAGGTTGTGCTCCACGAAGTCCAGCAGCGCCACCTGCAGCGGCCACGAGAAGGCGTCGTCGGCGATGCCGATGACGCGTGCCTTCTCGAGGGCGAGCATGACCTCGCCGAAGACGTCGCCCTGGAACTGCAGGTACGCCGCGTTGCCGACCCGCACCGGTGCGGCGCCGCGGTAGCCGGGCAGCGACGCGGGCTCCCACTCGGGGAGTCGGCGTTCCCCGCCGAGGCCGTACATGATCTGCACATCTGCCGGGTCGCCGGCGATCGCGCGCAGCAGCCAGCCGCGCCATTCGGCCGCCTCCGTCGCGAAGCCGTGCCCCATCAGCGCAGTCAGGGTGAGCGCGGCATCCCGCAGCCAGACGTAGCGGTAGTCCCAGTTGCGCACGCCGCCGTCCTGCTCCGGCAGGCTCGTGGTGGCCGCGGCGACGACGCCGCCGGTGTCCTCGTGGGTGAGCGCACGCAGCACCAGCAGCGACCGCCGCACCTCCGCGCCGTAGCGTTCGAGCTGCGCGCAGCCCTGCGCCCAGGTGCGCCACCAGGCCACCGTGTCGTCGATGCGGGAGCCGACGTCCAGTGCGACGGGCGTCTCGCGGTGCGACGGGAACCAGGTGAGGGTGGTGTCGACCACCTCGCCAGCGGCGACGTCGAACTCCAGCCGGTGCGCCATCCCGTCGGCTGTCATCCGGGGGCCGCGCACGACGATCGCGTCCGGCCCGGCGACGGCGAGCAGCCCGTCGTCGAGGCGCCGCACCCAGGGCACCGCATCGGCGTAGTCGAACCGGATCCGCAGCACCTGCTCCATGCGGACAGTGCCGCTGATGCCGCGCACCCGTCGCACCAGATCCGCACGCCGGTCGCCGTGCGGCATCAGGTCGACCACCTCGGCGACCCCCGACTCGGTCTCCCACCGGGTGACCAGGACGAACGTGTCCTCCAGGTACTGCCGCGACGTGCAGCGTCCTCCGCCGACCGGGGCGACGCGCCAGTGCCCGTGATCCTCGTCGCCGAGCAGCGCCCCGAACATCGACGGCGAGTCGAATCGCGGCAGGCACAGCCAGTCGATGCTGCCGTCGGCGCCGACGAGAGCGCCCGTATGGCAGTCGCCGATGAGCGCGTAGTCCTCGATCGCCAGGGGCACGGGAGTCAGCCTCTCAGGCCGAGCCCGATGTCGGCCACCACGATGCGCCCGGCGAGCGAACGTGCCGGCTCGCGGGTCAGTCCGCGCTTCAGCGCCCCGAACGTCACCGTCAGGTCGGCAGGAAGCACCGCCTCGTCAGCGGCCCCGGTGTCGGCGTCGATGCCGCTCGGCACATCGACGGCGACCACGAACGGCGGTTCGGTGAGGTTCAGGATGCCGAGCGCCGTCGCGCGGGCGACCTCTCGCAGTCCCGCTCCCGCGCCCCCGATGCCGCGCATCCCGTCGACGATCACCGCGCCGTCTTTCCGGACAGCGCCTTTCGCGACACCGGCCACGGCATCCGGGGCGATCTCGCGGACGCCGGCGGCGAGGGCCGCCGCCCACGCGTCCTCGTGCACGCGGTCGGCGACGCGGGCCGCCACCACCTCGCGGCTAGGTGCGAGTTCGGCGGCCGCGTAGAGCGCGTCGCCGCCGTTGTCGCCCGCGCCGGCGAGCACGATCACGGGGGAGCGGCCGGTCGCACGTAGCTGCTCGGCGAGCGCCGCAGCCGCCCGGCGCATCAGCGGAACCCCGGCCTCGAGCAGCGGCCGCTCCGCAGCGCGGATCTGCTCGACGGAGAAGCTGGGCGGCGGAGGGCTGCTAGGAGGCAAGAAGACCCGCGCGCTCCGGGTGCCGGTCGAACCACTCGCCGACGTACCAGCAGGTGGGGCGCACCGGTCCGGCGCCGCGGCGCTCGACGTCGTCCATCGCGTAGGCGACCAACTGGTCGGCGTACCCCCTGCCGCGGAACCTCGGGATCGTCACCGTGTGGTTGAAGACGAGCCCGTGGCCGTGGTCGAGATACTCGGCCACCGACACCAACTCGCCGTCGACATGCATCGTGTAGCGGTGCGTGTCGGGCTCGTGGAAGAACTCGGTTGCCATGTCCCCAGGCTAACCCGGGCTCTTCGACGTATGCTGCGAGCCATGGGGATTCGTGACATATCACTCACCACGATCGACGGCGCCGAGACCAGCCTCGCCGCGTACGCGGACAAGACCGTCCTGGTCGTGAACGTCGCCTCCCGCTGCGGGCTCACCCCGCAGTACGAGAAGCTCGAGCAGTTGCAGAAGCAGTACGAGGACCGCGGGTTCACCGTGCTGGGCTTCCCCTGCAATCAGTTCATGGGGCAGGAGCCGGGCAGCAACGAGGAGATCCAGGAATTCTGCTCCACCACCTACGGCGTCACCTTCCCGCTGATGGACAAGGTCAAGGTCAACGGCAAGAACCGCCACCCGCTGTACGCCGAGCTGACCCAGGTCGTCGCGGACGACGGCAAGGCCGGCAAGGTCAAGTGGAACTTCGAGAAGTACGTCATCGCGCCCGACGGAACGGTCTCGCGGTTCCGGCCCTCCACCCAGCCGGACGACCCCGCCGTGATCGCCGCGATCGAGGCCGGGCTCGATGAGGATGCGTCGGCCGCCTAGCAATCACTAGGGTGTGGGCGTGTTCATCTTCGCGCTCATCCTGGTCCTCATCGGCGTCGTCGCGCTGATCGTCGCGGCGTCCAACGCCCGCGCCCGCGTCGTCGCATCCGGTGACACCCCCAACGGCAGCGCCTTCCGCCGCGGGACCAACGTGATCATCTCGCGCGCCGCGCGCTGGGCAGCGGTCGCGCTGTTCTTCGTGGCCGCCCTGCTGATCGTGTTCTCCTCGTTCTTCCGGCAGGACGTCGGCCAGGCCAATGTGCTGCGCGATTGGACCGGCGCCATCGTCGGCTACGAGACCGCCAGCGGCCTGCACCCCAAGGCGCCGTGGGTCGACGTCGTCACCTTCGATGTGCGCAACCAGCGCGCCGTGTTCGTGAGCGAGCAGGAGCCCGGCCAGGGCGACAACATCGGCGGTGCGCCCGACGGCCCGCAGATCACCGTCCAGGATGCCGAGGGCGTCACCGCGAACATCGACATCGCCGTGCGCTACAGCCTCGACCCCGACGCGGTGATCGACATCTACAGCGCGTACTACAACGAGGAGAACCTGCGCACCCGCCTCATCTTCAACGACATCCGGTCGGTGGTGCGGAGCGTCCCCGGCCGCTTCACGACGATCGAGATGCTGACCGACCGCAACTCGGTGCAGCAGGACATCCTCGAGGCCCTGCAGACCCGCTGGAAGGACGACGGCATCATCGTCGAAGACGTCGCCCTGCAGGAGATCCGGTACGGCGAGCAGGTGACCAACGCCTACGCCGCTGCACAGGAGGCGCAGATCAACGTCGAGACCGAGCAGGCGAAGCTGGAGGCCGCGAAGGTCTCGGCGCAGCAGAAGGTGGTGCAGGCGCAGGCCGAGGCAGACGCGAACGCGATCCTGGCCGCCTCGCTCACCCCCGCGATCCTGCAGCAGCGCTACCTCGACACGCTGAAGGAGCTCGCGCAGGCGGGCAACCTGGTGGTGGTGCCGGAGGGCTTCAATGGCCTGGTCAACGTCTCGAAGTAGCCGCCCTCCGGGCCGCCGGCCTCCGAGTCAGTAGCCCCTGAGGCGGTCGATCTCGCGCCGGTCGCGCTTGGTGGGGCGGCCCGCGCCGGGATCGCGCGTCGCGATGTAGACCCGCTCCTCGCGCGGCGGGGGCGGAGGCGTGTGATCGATGTACGCCGGCGCCGCGAGGGCCGCGCTGACGCGCTTCTGCAGGATCTGCCGCACCTCGACGATCCGCTCGTTCGCACCCGGCAGCACGACCCGCACCTCGTCGCCGACCTTGACGGTCTGGGCGGGCTTCGCCCGGTCGCCGTTTAGGCGCACGTGCCCCGCCTTGCACAGCGCGGTCGCCGCCGAACGGGTCTTCGCGAGCCGGATCGCCCAGATCCAGCTGTCGATGCGCCCCTCGGACATGCCGCTCACCGTACCGTCCTAGGCTGAGGTCATGGCGCGACCCGAGCACGACCCGACGGCGCGCCGCCCCCACGGACCCGAGGACATCTGGGTCGACGGACCCGACGGCCGGTACTGGGGACGCTACGGCGCCGCCGGACTCCTTCTCGCGCATCCGGAGGCGGGAGCGCTGCTGCAGCTCCGGGTGCACTGGAGTCATTTCGGCGGCACCTGGGGGCTCCCCGGTGGGGCCCGGAAGTCGGACGAGACGCCCGAGCAGGCCGCGATCCGCGAAGCCGACGAGGAGGCGGGGGTCCCTCCCGAGGCGGTCACCGTGCTCGGAACCGAGGTGCTCGATCTCGGGTACTGGACGTACACGACCGTGCTGGCCAAGGCATCCCGGCTCTTCGACCCGGTGATGGGGGATGCGGAGAGCGCGGAGCTCGCCTGGGTGCCGTTCGAGAGCGTCGGCGCGCTGCCGCTGCACCCCGGATTCCAGGCCGCGTGGCCTCAGCTGCGCGCTGCTCTAGCGGGACTCGACGACGAGCTCGGCGCCGCGCTCGCCGGCGAGTCCCGCCTTCCAGGCGACGAGGCCGCGGACCACTGAGCTCTCGTCCGAGGCGAGCTCCTCCATGACGTCGGCCGGCACGTAGAAGTTCACGGCGACGAACCCGCGCACCAGCTCCGAGTCGTCGCGGGCGAGCTCACGGAGCAGGTCGCACGGTGTGTTCTCGTTGCGGGCCAGGCAGGCGCGCACCCCCTCATCGGGGTCGTGCGCGAGCGCCTCGTACACCTCGGCGGGGGCGTGGTAGCTGCTCGCCACGCTCTCGCGGATCTTCGGGTTCGGATCGGCGGCGAGCACCCTCAGCCGGTGGATCTTGCTCGCCGTCACCGGGGGAGCGGGATGAAGCCGCGCCGCCTCCGCGGCGGTCAGCATGCTCGGTGCCATCGCGGCGAGCTGGGCGCGCTGCGCGGGGGTGTTGAACCGGATGCACGACATGGCGCCAGGCTACGCCGCTAGGCCGGGACCTCCGCCCGGGCACGCCGCGGGAACCAGGGGATGACCGCGGAGACGCGCGCCTGGTAGTCGGCGTACTCCGGGTATTTGCCCCTCGTGATGCTCTCGGTGAACCGGGTGGACCCCACGAACAGCAGCGTGAGCAGCAGGGCGCCGAGCACCGTCCACTGCAGCAGCGAGCCCGCCGCCACCGCGCCGAACAGGAACAGCACCCACCACTGGGCCTGCTCGAAGAAGAAGTTCGGATGGCGCGAGAACCGGAAGAGCCCCGTGGTCAGGAAGCGTCCCTCGGCCGTGCCGGCGGCCTTGCGCCGGTGGAACTCCCACTGCTGCTGGTCGGCGATCGTCTCGCCGCCGAGCAGCGCGAGGAAGAGCACGATGAGCACCACGTCGAGCACGCCGAAACCGCCCTGGTGCTCGTACGCGGTGAGCGCCGGCAGGGTGATGAGCACCAGGATCGCGTTCTGGTACAGGACGATGAAGAGCAGGTTGAAGATCGCGAACTGGGTCTTCGTCATGCGGGCGCGCAGCACCGGCCAGCGGTAGTCCTCGTGCCCCGAGTACCCGCCCTTGCGCGCGAAGTTGAAGGTGAGCCGGGCGCCCCACAGCGTCACCAGCACGGCCATCGCGTCCAGCCGGGCGTCGGAGAGTCCCGCCGCGATGGCGAACACCCACACATAGGCCACGGGCACGATCGACCACAGCCGGTCGACCCAGGAGTTGTCGTGCGAGATGAGGGAGGCGATCCAGCAGAAGGCGCACACGGCGACCGCCAGCAGGATCACGATGAGCAGCGGAACCATGGGGGGAGCCTACCGAGGCCACGGCTAGACTCGGGCGACGGAAGGAGGCCTCGATGGCGACGGTGAGCACACGGATCGTGACGATCCCGAACCTGCTCTCCCTGTTCCGCCTGCTCCTGATCCCGGTCTTCCTCGTGCTGCTGGTCAACGAGCAGTACCCGTGGGCGCTCCTGGTGCTGGTGGCATCGAGCCTCACCGACTTCGTCGACGGCTACGTCGCGCGTCACTTCAACCAGGTGACGCGGGTGGGTCAGCTGCTCGATCCCGCGGCCGACCGCCTCTTCATCTTCTCGACGCTGATCGGCCTCGCCTGGACGGGCTTCATCCCCTGGTGGCTCGCCGGCGTGATCTTCGGGCGGGAGCTCCTGCTGCTGATCGTGGGGGTGATCCTCGCGAACTTCGGCTACGGACCCCTGCCGGTGCACCATCTCGGCAAGATGGGGACGTTCGCGCTGCTGACCGCGATGCCGCTGCTGGTGCTCGGCGCCGCCTTCCCGCAGATCGATGCGGTGGCGAATCCGGTCGGCTGGGCCGCCGCCCTGTGGGGGGTGTTCCTGTACTGGTGGGCCGGCATCCTGTACGCGCTCGAAGCCGGGCGCCTGATCCGGATTCCGAGGGACGAACCGGTCACCGCATCAGATAGCCTTGACGCTCTGAGGGAGGACTGACGATGGTCGACGCCGGCGACGAGCCCACCGCCGACGCGAGCCCCGCACCTGAACAACAGGGGGGCTTTGCGTCGGGAGATACGACGGCGCACTTCACCGACGATTTCGTCGCGCAGCTGCAGGCGATGGAGGCCGGCATCTCCCCGGAGGAGCTGGAGTCGATCGCGGCGCTGCCGTCCGGTTCCGCCCTGCTGATCGTCCGTCGCGGCCCGAATGTCGGCGCGCGGTTCCTGCTCGACGCCGACCTCACGGTCGCGGGGCGGCATCCCGACGCCGACATCTTCCTCGACGACGTCACCGTCTCCCGTCGCCACGCGGAGTTCGTCCGCGTCGGCACCGCCTTCCAGGTGCGCGACCTCGGGTCGATGAACGGCACCTACTTCGACGGCGTCCGCATCGAGTCCGCTCTGCTGTCCGACGGCGCGGAGGTGCAGGTGGGCAAGTTCCGCCTCACGTTCTACGCCTCGCGTCACGATCTCGCCGCGCAGAGCCGTTGATGGCGGGCGCAGCGGTTCCGGCGAGACTGCCGGGTGGTTCCTCGCAGGCTCAGCTCCTCAGCATCGGGCAGGTGCTCGCGCGCCTGTCGCCCGAGTTCCCCGACCTGTCGCCGTCCAAACTGCGCTTCCTCGAGGAGCGGCAGCTGATCACGCCGTCGCGCACCGAATCCGGCTACCGCAAGTTCTCGCCGGCCGACCTCGAGCGTCTGCGCTTCGTGCTGTCGATGCAGCGCGACTACTACCTGCCCCTGAAGGTGATCCGCGGCTACCTCGACGAGCTGGACGCCGGGCGCGAGCCGGTGCTGCCGGGCGGCGCGAGCGTGACCGCTCCGTCGATGCTCGCGAGCGACCGCCGGCTCACCCGCGACGAACTGATCCGCGAGGCGGGCGCGACGCCCATGCTCCTCAACGACGCGGTCAGCGCATCGCTGATCGTCGCGGCGGATCACTTCTCCGAGGACACGCTGACCGTGCTGCGCGCTCTCGTCGAGCTGCAGAAGTCGGGCATCGAGCCCCGGCACCTGCGCGGTTTCCGCGCGTCGGCGGAGCGCGAGCTCGGGCTGATCGAGAGCGCACTGATCCCGGTGGCGCGTCGCAAAGACGCGTCCAGCCGGGCCAAGGCGGTCGAGATGGCCCGTGAGATCGCGGGCCAGCTCGAGGTGGTCCGGTCGAGCCTGATCCGTTCGGCGCTCACCAGGCTCTGACGCGGGTGACCGCCGGTCGGGTGCGAAATCCGGTCGCGACACGCCCGGATGTGATGGTGCGGCCAGGTGCGGGCGGGTACCGTGAGACCACACCAGAGTTCAAACTTCAACTTCAGGTTGAAGGTTAGGGGAGCGGCATGGCTGAGATGGGGAACATCTCCGGAGCGCGGCGTAACGAAGAAGCGCGTTACGACCTCGGCCTGCTCTTCACCGACGGCATGCCCGACCTGGATGACACCTCCGGCTACCGCGGCGCCGTCGCCGCCCGCGCGGCCGGCATCAGCTACCGGCAACTCGACTACTGGGCCCGCACGCAGCTCGTCGAGCCGACGATCCGCGGCGCGGCCGGCTCCGGCTCGCAGCGCCTCTACGGCTTCCGCGACATCCTGGTGCTGAAGCTCGTGAAGCGGCTTCTCGACACCGGCATCTCGCTGCAGCAGATCCGTGTCGCCGTCGACCAGCTGCGCGAGTCCGGCATCAACGACCTCGCCCAGACCACGCTCATGTCCGACGGCGCCAGCGTGTACCTGTGCACCTCCGACGACGAGGTCGTCGACCTGGTGCGTCAGGGGCAGGGCGTGTTCGGGATCGCCGTCGGCAAGGTGCTGCGCGAGGTCGAGGCGGAGCTCGTCGAGCTCGACGCCACCTCGGCCGAGGACCCGGCCGACGAGCTCGCCGCGCGTCGCGCGCAGCGCAGCGCGTAGCCCGCTGACAGACCCGTCTAGAAGCCCGGGATCCCGATGCCCGGGTTCGTCACTGTCGCCGGGTTCTGCTGCGGCGCCTGCGGCGGCGGGTAGCCCACCGGTGCGGCGCCCGGCTGGGCGGCAGGCGGCTGCGGGAACGGCTGCTGAGCCGGAGGAGCCTGGTACGGCGGCTGGGCGGCGGGAGGCTGCTGCGCCGGGGCCTGCTGGGGCGCCGGCTCGTAGACGGGCTGCTGCGGCTCGACGACCACCGGCGCCTCGTACACCGGCGCCTCGAAAACCGGCGCCGCGGGTGCCATGAACGACTCCGCGGTCATCGCCGCCTCCGGGTCTTCGGCCAGTCGGGCGGTGCGCAGCACCCGGTCGAGCAGCTGATCGAAGTTGCGCGCCATCTCCTGGGCGCTCTCGCCCGGCCAGATGTGCAGCGGCTTGGCGGCACCCTGCGCCTGCTGCAGCGAGGTGCGCTCGGGCAGCTGCGGCGACAGCACGAGCGGCCCGAACATGTCGCGCAGCTCTTTGATGCGGAACTGATGCTCGAGCGACTGCACCCGGGCGCGGTTCACGATGATGCCCAGCGGCTGGAGACGAGGAGAGAGGCCGCGGCGGATCTCCTCGATCGCCCGCAGTGCGCGGTCGGCGGCGGCGACCGAGAACAGACCGGGTTCGGTGACCACGGCGACCCGGTCGGATGCGGCCCACGCGGTGCGGGTCAGAGCGTTGAGCGAGGGCGCGCAGTCGATGAGGACGAGTTCGTAGTCCTTCTCGACGTGGGCGAGCGCCTCTTCCAGCTTCCAGATGTCGCGGATGCTGGGGTGCGGTCCGTCGAAGTTGATGGCCGACGGCGACCCGATGAGCACGTCGACGGTGCCGGGCCGCCCGCGGGTCCAGCCGGACGGGGCGATCGCCGAGCGGACGATCTTCTCTTTCGGGGAAGCGAGCACATCGGCGACGTTGAGATGCCCGGCGACGGCGATGTCCATGCCGGTGGAGACGTCCGACTGGGGGTCGAGATCGACGACGAGGGTCGAGATGCCTTTCGCGAATGCGGCCGAGGCGAGGCCGAGCGTCACCGTGGTCTTTCCCACGCCTCCCTTGAGGGAGCTGACGCTGAGCACATGCACGAACAGGGAGCCTACCGTCAGTAGTCTGAGAGAACCCAACCGACGCGACCCCTGCGAGAGGACCCCGTTTGTTCCGGAAGATCCTGGTGGCCAACCGAGGTGAGATCGCGATCCGGGCCATGCGCGCCGCTTATGAACTCGGTGCGCAGACCGTCGCCGTGTACCCCTACGAGGACCGGAACTCGCTGCACCGGCTGAAGGCGGACGAGGCGTACCTGATCGGCGAAGAGGGTCACCCCGTCCGCGCCTACCTCGACGTCGCCGAGATCATCCGGGTCGCGAAAGAGAGCGGCGCCGACGCCATCTACCCCGGCTACGGGTTCCTCAGCGAGAACCCCGACCTGGCGCAGGCCGCGGCCGAGAACGGCATCACCTTCATCGGTCCCGGCAGCCACGTGCTTGAGATGGCCGGCAACAAGGTGACCGCGAAAGAGCATGCGATCGCGGCGGGCGTCCCCGTGCTGAAGTCGACGCCGGCATCGAACGACATCGAGGCGCTGCTGGCCGGCGCCGACGAGATCGGCTTCCCCGTGTTCGCGAAGGCGGTAGCCGGCGGCGGCGGTCGCGGGATGCGGCGGGTCGACAGCCGGGACGACCTGCGCGAGGCCCTCGAGGCCGCGATGCGCGAGGCCGACAGCGCGTTCGGCGACCCGACGATGTTCATCGAGCAGGCGGTGGTACGCCCGCGGCACATCGAGGTGCAGATCCTCGCGGATGCGACCGGCGAGACCGTCCACCTGTTCGAGCGCGACTGCTCGGTGCAGCGCCGCCACCAGAAGGTGGTGGAGATCGCCCCGGCGCCCAACCTCGACGACTCGATCCGCCAGGCGATGTACCGCGACGCGATCGCGTTCGCGAAGTCGATCGGATATGTCAACGCCGGCACCGTCGAGTTCCTGCTCGACACGGCAGGCGACCGCGCGGGGCAGCACGTGTTCATCGAGATGAACCCCCGCATCCAGGTCGAGCACACGGTGACCGAGGAGGTCACCGACGTCGACCTGGTCCAGTCGCAGATGCGCATCGCGGCGGGGGAGACCCTCGCCGAGCTGGGCCTGAGGCAGGACGAGATCCAGCTGCGCGGGTTCGCCATCCAGTGCCGGATCACCACCGAGGACCCGGCTGCCGGTTTCCGTCCCGACACGGGCAAGATCACCACCTACCGCTCCCCGGGCGGCGCGGGGATCCGGCTCGACGGGGGCACGGTCGCCGCGGGCGCCCAGGTCTCGCCGCACTTCGACTCCATGCTGGTGAAGATGATCTGCCGGGGTCGCGACTTCCCGACCGCCGTGCGCCGCGCCCGCCGCGGGCTCGCGGAGTTCCGCCTCCGCGGTGTGGCGACGAACATCCCGTTCCTGCAGGCGGTGTTCGACGATCCCGACTTCCTGGCGGGCGATGTGTCGACCTCGTTCATCGAGGAGCGCCCCTGGCTGGTGCGGGGTCACGTGTCCAAGGACCGTGGCACGAAGATCCTCAACTGGCTGGCCGACGTGACCGTGAACCGGCCGAACGGGCCGGGCGAGGGTCAGCTCGATCCCGCCGTGAAACTGCCGTCCGTCGACCTCGGCGCCGCGGCCCCCGCCGGGTCCCGCCAGCGCCTGCTCGAGCTCGGCCCGGCCGGCTTCGCCGCCGCCCTGCGCGCGCAGACGCCCCTCGCGGTCACCGACACGACGTTCCGCGACGCCCACCAGTCGCTGCTCGCCACCCGCGTGCGCACCAAAGACCTGGTCGCCGTCCTTCCTCACGTGGCGCGCCTCACCCCCGGACTTCTCAGCGTGGAGGCGTGGGGCGGCGCAACGTACGATGTCGCGCTGCGGTTCCTCGGCGAGGACCCGTGGGATCGGCTCGCGGCCATGCGCGAGGCGCTGCCGAACATCGCCATCCAGATGCTGTTGCGCGGCCGCAACACGGTCGGCTACACGCCCTATCCGACGGCGGTCACGGAAGCGTTCGTGCGCGAGGCGGCGGAGACCGGTGTTGACATCTTCCGCATCTTCGACGCGCTGAACGACGTGGACCAGCTGCGCCCCGCGGTCGACGCCGTGCGCGAGACCGGCACCGCCGTGGCGGAGGTCGCGCTCTGCTACACCGGCGACCTGCTCGATCCGTCCGAGCGCCTCTACACCCTCGACTACTACCTGCGCCTTGCCGAGCAGATGGTCGACGCGGGTGCCCACATCCTGGCCATCAAGGACATGGCCGGTCTGCTGCGGGCGGGTGCCGCCGAGAAGCTCGTCGGCGCCCTGCGCGAGCGCTTCGACCTGCCGGTGCATGTGCACACGCACGACACCGCGGGAGGCCAGCTGGCGACGCTCCTGGCCGCGAGCCGGGCCGGCGCCGACGCCGTGGACGCCGCCAGCGCCCCGATGGCAGGCACGACCAGCCAGCCGAGCCTCAGCGCACTCGTCGCCGCGACCGCGCACACCGAGCGCGACACGGGGCTGAGCCTTCAGGCCGTCAGCGACCTCGAGCCGTACTGGGAGGCGGTGCGCAAGGTGTACAAGCCGTTCGAGTCCGGTCTGCCGGGCCCGACGGGACGCGTGTACCGGCACGAGATCCCCGGCGGTCAGCTCTCCAACCTGCGGCAGCAGGCGATCGCCCTCGGGCTCGCCGATCGTTTCGAGGTCGTCGAGAACCTGTATGCGGCGGCCAGCGACATCCTGGGTCGGCCGCCGAAGGTCACGCCGTCGTCGAAGGTGGTGGGCGACCTCGCGCTCGCGCTGGCGGCGGCGAACGCCGACCCGGCCGACTTCGAGCAGAACCCGCAGAAGTACGACATCCCGGACTCGGTCATCGGCTTCATGGCAGGGGAGCTGGGCGACCTCCCGGGCGGCTGGCCGGAGCCGTTCCGCGAGAAGGTGCTCAAGGGCCGCTCCGTGAAGATCGGCGTGGAGGAGCTCACCGATGAGGATCGCGCGGCGCTGGCCGGAGATTCCGCCGCCCGCCGGGCGGGTCTCAACCGGCTGCTGTTCCCGGGTCCGACGCAGGCCTTCCAGCAGGTGCGCGAGACCTACGGCGATCTCTCCGTGGTCGACACCCCCGACTACCTCTACGGCCTGCAGACGGGCGCCGAGCACGAGGTGCCGATCGCGCCCGGTGTCACGCTGCTGATCGGCCTGGAGGCGATCGGCGAGGCCGACGACCGGGGCATGCGCACGGTGATGGCGACGCTGAACGGGCAGCTGCGACCGGTGTTCGTACGCGACCGCAGCATCACCGTCGAGAGCAAGGCGGCCGAGAAGGCCGACCCGGCGGTCGCCGGCCAGGTGGCCGCGCCGTTCTCGGGTGTCGTGTCGCTGAAGGTCGGCGAGGGCGACCGGGTCGAGGCGGGTCAGCAGGTGGCGTCGATCGAGGCGATGAAGATGGAGGCTGCGATCACCACCCCGGTCGGCGGTACCATCACACGGCTCGCGATCCCGGCGACGCAGCAGGTAGATGCGGGGGATCTGCTCGTCGTCGTGGAGTGACCGGCGCCCAGGCGGCGTCCAGGGCGTGTCCACGGCGCGTCCAGGGTTGAAAACTACGGTATCGCGGTGACCCACGAACGTCAGTACGAGCTCGATGATGTCGCCGTCCCCGCCGACTCCATCGAACTCGTCCACACGATGAGCACGTCGATCGATGTGGTGGCCTCGGCGCTCGCCCTCGCCCCGGGCAGCGAACTCGACACCATGCAGGATCCGCCCATCCCGGCGCTGCCGACCGCATCTCGGCCGAGATCCCGCTACGGGAGGCGCTACCGCGGACCCGAGGAGCGCCGCGCGCACCGCCGGCGCCCTCGGCGCTCCCGCGACCCTCGCCAGCCGGATGAACGCGACGCGCATGGCGCCGGCGCCGACGGCGGACCCGTTCGCTTCGTGCCGGTGGTCAGCCGCCAGGGCGGCGTGGGTGCGACCACGGTGACCGCGCTGCTCGGCATGGCGCTGGCGGACGCGCACAGCGGCCCGGTGATCGCGGTCGACGCCCACCCCGAGCGCGGCACCCTCGGAGACCGCGTCGCCGCCGCCGCGTCGGCGAACGTGCGCGAGATCGCCCGCCGTGCCTCCCGCATCCGCTCCGCAGCCGACCTCAGCGAGCTCGCCGCGCATGACGCCACCGGGCTCACGGTGCTGCCCTCGGATGCGGGGACGGCACCGTCCCGCCCGCTCACCGCCCACGCCTACGACGCGGTCGCCGACGTCGCGGGCAGGTTCTCCTCGGTCGTGCTGACCGATGGGGCGAGCGGGCTGCTGGAGCCGGCGATGCATGCCGCGCTGAAGCGCGCCGACGGGCTGGTGCTGGTCTCCGGGGGCTCAGCGGACGAGGCGCGCCTCGCCTCCGAGACGGTCGACTGGCTGCACGCGCACGGTCTGGGTGCGTTGGCAGGCAGGACCGTCGTCGCCCTCAACACGGCCACCCCCGGCACGGATCTCAAGCTCCTGCCGCAGATCGAGACGCACTTCCGGGCACGGGTTCGCGACGTGGTGCGGATCCCCTACGACGAGGAGCTCTCGCCCGGGCCGATCCGCTTCGGAGCCCTGCGGCCGTTCACGCGCGAAACGGCGCGCGACCTCGCCGCCTCCGTGATGGAGGCCGCCGCCTGAGCCGACCGGCCGCGGGTCGCGGGGCAGCGTCCGAGGTAAGCTGGTCGGTCGTGGCTGACGACGAGACGTTCGAGGTGGAGCTCGCCCTGGCGACCCCGGATGCCGCGGCGCCCCTGGCGAGGACCGCCTCCATCGTGCTCCCCACCTCCGCCGTCCTCGCGGCGGGCCAGGAGCACGAGCTGCGGGCCGCTGCCGAGGCCGCGGCCGAGGCGGACTCGGCTGTCCCGCCGCTCCCCATCGAGATCGCCCCCCGCTCCCTGCACGCGACGTGGTACGCGCGGCCTCCGCGAGCGGTTCGCGCCTACCGCGCCGTCGCACGTCAGGCTTCGCGGCTGAATCGTCCCGCGACCCGCGCCCGGCGCGCACTGGAGGCGCGCATCGCCGCACCGATCTCGGGCGGGCCCCGCCACATCCCGATCATCAGCAGGCAGGGGGGCGTCGGCGCGTCCACCGTGACCACCCTGCTCGGCATGGCCCTCGCCGACGTGCGCGACGATCGCGTGCTGGCGGTCGACGCCAACGCCGACCTGCCCGTGCTCGCCGGGATGGTCGAGCAGGGTTCGCCGCTCGAGGTGCGCGGGCGATCGGCCCTGCTGCACGGCACCGAGGACTGCGCGGTCGTGCTTACCGACGGTGCAACGGGTGTGCACGATCCCGCCATGAGCGCGGCTCTGCGTCGTGCCGACTGCGTGGTGCTGGTCTCCGGAGGCACCTCGGAGCAGGCTCGAATGGCCTCGGCCACCGTCAGCTGGCTGGAGGAGAACGACCTCGGCGACCTGGCACGCAACGCCGTGGTGGCGTTGAACACGGCGACGCCGGGCACCCGGTACGAGAGCCTGGACGCCATCGAGGCGCATTTCCAGGCGCGGGTGCGCGACGTGGTCCGCATCCCGTACGACGAGGAGCTGACCGCCGGCACCCCGGTGCGTTATGGCGCTCTGCGGCCCGACACCCGTGACGCCGCACGAGACCTGGCCGCGAAGGTGATCGACGGCGTCCCGCGGGAGCGTGCCGCATGACCGAACGTCAGATCCGGCTCTTCGGTGACCCAGTGCTCCGCTCGGTCGCGGACCCGGTCGTCGTCGAGCCGGGCGACGCCCGCCTCGCGGCCCTCGTCGACGACCTGATCGACACCGTCACACCGCCCGGACGTGCAGGCGTCGCGGCGCCGCAGATCGGCGTCGGGCTGCGCGCGTTCAGCTACAACGTCGACGACGTCGTCGGCTATGTGATCAACCCGGTCCTCACCGTCGAGGGCGAACCGGAGCTCGTCGACGAAGGGTGCCTGTCGGTGCCCGGCTTCTACTTCCCGCGGCTGCGGTACCCGCGCGCGAAGGTGACCGGCGTCGACCTCGACGGCAACCCGGTCACCCTCGAAGGGGAGGGCCTGATGGCGCAGGCGCTGCAGCACGAGTGCGACCACCTCGACGGCAAGCTGTACATCGAGGGACTCGACCCCGAGACCAAGCGTGAGGCGATGCGTGCCGTCCGCCAGTCGGAGTGGTTCCGAGCAGCGGGGTGACCTGCCCCTAGTGCACCAGTGACTGGCCCTGCGTGGGTGCGTCGGCGTACATGCCCTCGATGACGTCGGCGAAATCCTTCAGGATCGGGTCGCGCTTGATGCTCATCTTCGGCGTCAGGTGCCCGCTCGCCTCGGTGAACTCGGTCGGCACGATCACGAACTTGCGGATCGATTCCGCACGCGACACCTTCGCGTTGGCTGCGTCGATGGCGCGCTGCACCTCGGCGAGCACCTTCGGGTTCTTCGCCGCGTCCTCCAGGCTCATGTCGCCGGCCTCGCCGTTGTTGTTCAGCCACACCGGCAGCATCTCGGAGTCGAGGGTGACGAGCGCGGAGATGAACGGCTTCTGGTCGCCGCACACGACGACCTGGCCGACGATCGGGTTGGCCCGGATCGGGTCCTCCAGCGCGGCAGGCGCGACGTTCTTGCCGCCGGCGGTGACGATGATCTCCTTCTTGCGACCCGTGATCGTCAGGTAGCCCTCGTCGTCGAGTGCCCCCAGGTCACCGGTCTTGAACCACTCGCCGTCCATGACCTCGGCGGTCGCCTTCGGGTTGT
>JBFWWZ010000029.1:0-37348 GCA_050245915.1 Microbacteriaceae bacterium | reverse complement strand
TCGGTGTGATGCCCTTTCGAGTGAGAGTTAGAAGGCTTCTCGAAGGTGTCCCCGGTGGCCACGCTGTTCTTTCAGTGGGGCCGTTGTTACTCGGGGTTCGTTACACCACTCTACGGGGCACTACTAACCCGTCCGGCGATCCGGGCGTCCGGCAGGACAACATTCGTCGTCTCCTCAATTTCTTCCCGGTACTCGGTGAGGACTCCGAAGGCCGGATGATGGAGCTCGACGCCGCGCAGGTACTCACCTTCCCGCAAGTATTCAAGGCGCGTGAAGTTGTCCGCCGTGGGTTTCTGTCGAATCTCTTGTTCGACAACGTAGCTGGGATCTTCCGCTACTCGGATCACATCAAGGACATCCTGGAGAAGTTGCCAACGGCCAAGGAGGGGAAGGTTCGGGATGGCGAGAAGCTCAAACTCCCGCAGCCCCCGCCTATAACCGACCGCGATGGCAACGTACAGGTCAGCATCGAGACGGTTATCAATCCGAAGGTCGCTGGGCTCGGTCAGCCGGTGTGGAGTGTCGAAGACATTCCGGAGATCGACCCGGCGCTGCCAGCGGCCAAGATGGCGAAAAAGATCGCGGCCGCGATCACAGCAAAGGCGCATGAGAAGCGTGAGGAACTGAGGACAACCTACGGGCTCACGGCCGGCCAGATCGAGCGTGATGAGAAGCGTACGGAACGGACCGTGCAGGTGAACGTCGAGCGTGCCTACAAAGAGCACGAGATCGCTTCCCAGCACTTGGACGACGAGCTCAGGGCGGCAGCGACGGAGGCCGAGGCCGAGGGGGTCGTGCAACGGCAGGCGGAGCAGGAGGTGGCCTTCAAGCAGAGCATCCTAGACATCGTTGACGCCGTGATGACGCAGATCGTCCCCGAGGTCGTCACCCGTGAGGAGACTAAGAAGGAGCAGACACGGGCGAACGCGACCATGGACGAGACTCGAGCGCATCTGCGGGGCTTCGCCCGGACTATCCCGATGTTCCTGATGGCCTACGGTGACCGTGGCATCCGGCTCGCGAACTTTGATGACTACACCGAGGACGATGTCTTCGAAGAGGTAACCGGCATCACCGAGGCCGAATTCCGACTCCTCCGCGACGGGCAGCAGGTGAAGGGTGAGGACGGCACGGTCGTGAACGTCCCCGGCTTGTTCGACGAGGCGGTCTTCGATCAGGCCATCCAGGAGTTTCTCAACAAGAAGGAAGCACTCGCCGACTACTTTGACGGCTCACTGACTGAGGATATCTTCGCGTACATCCCGCAGCAGAAGACGTCGCTCGTCTTTACCCCGAAGTCTGTCGTGGTCGAGATGGTGGACGTACTTGAGACCGAGAACCCTGACATCTTCACCGACCCAGGGAAGACCTTCGCCGATCTGTTCTCTACCGCCGGACTATTCCTGATGGAACTCGTTCGACGCCTGGACAGCGGCCTCGCGGAGACCATCACGGACCCGGATGAGCGCATTCGGCACATTCTTGCGGAACAACTTTTCGAGATGAGCCACAGCGAGATCCTCCACCGCATCACGGTCGAAGCAGTCTCAGGTGGTGATCCGGACCGCAGACGGTGGATGATCGACTCGGGCCATTTTATGGTCGGGAATCTGGCCAAGATGAGCGCGGAAGAACGTCAGCGGGCAATCAGCGAGATGATGGGCAAAGTGGGCAATGGCGAAGAAGTTTGATGTCGTCATCGGCAACCCCCCGTACCAGGATGAGCGGGTTGGAGATAACAACGCCAAAGCTCAGCCGATTTATCACGAGTTCATGGACGCGGCATTCGAAGTATCCGAACGCGCAGTCCTCATCACTCCAGCTCGCTTCCTTTCGAATGCCGGCCAGACGCCCAAGGCCTGGAACCAGAAGGTACTGAGCGACGAGCATCTGAAGATCGCTCTGTTCGCACCGCAGTCATCGGCCATCTTCCCGGGCACATTGATCGACGGGGGCATCGTCGTGACGTACCGCGACGCTTCGGCTGTGATTGGCCCGATCGGGCGCAACTCACATATGGATGATGTGGCCAGGGCCCTCGTCGATCGAGTGGTACCTCAGATCCGCACTCCAATGTCCTCGATCATCACCGAGCACCCCTGCTCATGGAACCCTAAGGTTTTCTCTGACCACCCCGAGTTGCGCGGACGCATTCCCGAGTCGAGCGGTCTGCGCCTCAAGACCAACACCTTCGAACGAATGGTTGAAGTCTGTCTGGAGGCTACATCCGGCGAACAGGATGAATATGTCCGCGTCCTCGGGCTGGTGCGCCGTCAGCGTGCGGAACGCTGGATTCGCCGTGACTACCTTGTCACGCCTCCTGTAGTCGATAAGTTCAAGGTGATACTTGCAGCTGCGGATGGGGCAGCAGTGAAGTCCGGCCGCGTCATCGGCTCCCCATCCGTCGAAGCCCCAGGAACTGGATTCACACAGACCTTCATGGCGATCGGTCTCTTCGAGAGCGCGAGTGAAGCCGACGCCGCCGCCAAGTTTGTGAAGACTAAGTTCGCTCGCGCGATGCTGTCGACCCTAAAGACCACCCAGCACAACTCCGCGGTGAAGTGGCAGCACGTGCCGAACCAGGACTTCACGAGGAAGTCTGACATCGACTGGTCGAAGACGACCGCCGAGATCGATCAGCAACTCTATGCGAAGTATGGCCTTGATGAGATGGAGATTGCTTTCATCGAGTCGCGGGTCAAGCCGATGAACTGAGGCAGGCCACGACACCGCACAAATGCGGAGACTCGCGCTTCGCTTTTCATGGTCGGCGTGAGCAGAGGCTAGCTCCGAGCGGACCGGGTGCCATGAATACCGCCCCCCGAGGCCGCATGCTAGGGCTCCAATCTACGGCCGCAGAGCAGTCGTATTCGTACCTGCAAGTCGAAATCGAGTCTTGGGGCTAGGCCGAATCCCCTCCAGCGGCACAGATGAGGAACGCTACCCGCTGCGGATCACCTGGCGATCGGCCCGTTCAGCCTGACCTGATTCCAGCAAACCGCAACACCACGTCAGGCACCGTCCTCGGCCGATCGAGGGTGCCGAGTCGCTGCATCGAGGATCGTGACGGTCTGGCGAGTGTTGCGGCGGTGCGCACCGGGCTCTTGGATCTCGTCCCCGGACGGGTGGTTCCCGCGGGCATCGCGGGAGGAGAGTTCCTCCTCGTCGCAGGACTCATGTATCTGCCCAAATCGGGAAAGGCCCCCACGAGAGATTGGTGACCCGGACCGATCTGCTCGTCTGGGCGGTCGTGCTCGCCCTCGCGCCATACGTCGCCTGTCAGCGATCGTCTGACCGGAGGGTCCCGGTACCCGCCCCGCGCGGCAGATGCAGCAGCACCAGCGCGATCCCTGCCAGCAGTACATTGCGCAGCGCCGAGTCTTCCCCGTTCCACGCGGTCGACCGCCACATCTGGAACCACTCTCCGCCGACGACGATGAAGCCGCCCATGAAGATCAGCACGATCAGCAGCAGCCCGATCGACGCGACGCTCTTCGCGACCGCGTCCCGGCGGCGCAGCCAGAGCACGAGCGCCGCGGCGCAGGCGAGGCCGGCGACGAGTTCCGCGGCGATGATCGCGATGTAGCCGATGTTCCACAGCACGGGGTTGTCGATCGCGCGCCACATCACGTCCGGATCGAGGTCGGCGCCCTCCTTCTGGCCGAAGTTGGTGGTGTCCATCGAGAGCACATGCTGCACGAACGCGTAGTTGGTGCCGTAGTCGGTGATGTTGCCGAAGGCGACGAGCAGCATGTCGGCGGCGTTCAGCCCGACGAGCACGAACACCACCACTCCCAGACTTCCGAGCCACGTGACGAAACGAGTCATGACGCCTCCAGCCTCTGAGGATGTGGCGCCCACTCTAGAGGGCTACCGCCGCCTCCAGGTCACCACGACATGCAGCAGCGGCACCGCCGACGCACCCATGAGCACCCAACTCAGCACAGCATCCGCACCCCGCAGCAGCACCCCCGCAACCAGCAACGCCGCGAACACCACCGCCGACACGAGCCGGCTCACCGAGCGGTCCAGCGACCGCAGCCGCCGGTCGAGTTCGGGCGTTCGCACCGCGATCTCGCCACGGTCGAGTCGATCGGCGAGTTCATCCACGCGCCGCGGCAACCGCGCCAGCGTTGTCGCCAGCCCGAGCGCCTGCTGCGGCAGGTCCCGCACGAAACCCGCCGCCCCACCCGACAGCACGGTCCGCGCGAATGGGTCCACCGCATCCCACATGTTGAACTCGCGGTTCAGCGCGCTGGTCACCCCCGACAGCAGCCCGACCGCCCGGATCAGCAGCAGGAAGCTCTCCGGAAGCTGGAACGGCATCGACCGCATCGTCTCGCTGAACTGGCGGGCGAACTTTTCCAGCTCGCGCTCGTCGATGGCACGCAGTTCGGCGACACCCATCCCGCCGAAACGGTCGAACGACGCCCGCATTGCCACCTCGAGCTCGTCCGTGTCGGCGGAGGGCAGCAGCACGCCGAGGCGCTCCATGGCCGCGATGAGGGCGCGGCCGTCGCGGGCGACGACGGCCAGGATGAAGTCGCGCAGACCCGCACGCAGGGTGTCGTCGATCTCGCCCATCATCCCGAAATCGACGAAGGTGAGGCGCCAGGGTGGGGCGGGTCTCGACACGCCGCCAGAGGCGGCTCCTCGACCGCCGGCGGTGGCGGCGGGGGCGACGGGCGTCACAAAGATGTTGCCCGGGTGCGGGTCGGCGTGAAAGACCCCGTGCACGAAGATCTGCTGGAACGTCACCCGCGCCAGCTCGGACGCCACCTCGACCGGGTCGATGCCCGCCGCATGCAGGGCGGCGACGTCGGTGATCTTGATCGCCGTGACATCCGACAGGGTGAGCACGCGCAGGGTGGTGCGATCCCACACCACCTCCGGCACCGAGACGCGCGCATCATCGGCGAACGACGCGGCGAACCGCTCCGCGTTGGCGGCCTCGTGCAGGTAGTCGATCTCCTGCAGGCTCGTGGTCGCGAACTCCTCCACGAGGGCGGGAGCGTCGACGCGGTCCGCCACCAGCTTCACCCGGGACAGCCAGCCACCCACCCGGCGCAACGCCGCCAGGTCGGTCGCCACCACATCCTCGATGCCCGGTCGCTGCACCTTCACCACCACATCGGTGAACCCGACGTCACCCGCGATCGTGTCGGTCAGTCGGGCGCGATGCGCCTGACCGAGGGATGCCGCGGCGATCGGCTGCGGATCGAACGACGCGTAGGCGGCATCCAGCGGCAGGCCGAGCTCGCGTTCGAGCAGCCGGCGGATGTCGGCGAAGTCCTCCGCGGCGACCTCGTCTTGCAGCCCCTCGAGTTCGCGCGTGATCTCGGGCGGCAGGATGTCGAGACGGGACGACATGAACTGCCCCATCTTGATCATCAGACCGCCGAGGTCGGCGGCGAGCACATGGAACCGGCGGGCGAGGCGCTGCAGGCGCGGGATGCGTCCGCGCACCGCGAAGCGGCGCAGCCCGATGCGCGGCAGCACCAGCTCGAACCACCACGCCTGCACCAGTGCGCGCGTCGCGAACCGCATGATGCGGCGGTAGCGGGCCGCCAGCAGCCCGCTCGCTTCCGCCACCCTCAGCTCTCGGCGAGCAACGCGTAGAGCTTGCGCCGCGTCTCGTCGAGCAGGTCGGCGGCGCGCTCACGCTGGTCGGCGGTTCCGCTCTGCATGACCTGTGCGGCGGCCTGCGCGAGCTTCGCCCCCGACTTCGGGAGGCGGGCGCGGCTGTGATCGATCCCGGGTCGTGCGTCGCCGGGCATGGCGCCGGCCTCGTCCGCGGCGGCCCGCCCCGCGTCGGTGAGCGAGTACACCTTGCGCTCGCCGACCTGCTCGGCGGTGACGAGACCCTCGTCGGCGAGCAGCTGCAGGGTCGGGTAGATGGATCCGGGGCTCGGCTTCCAGGCTCCGAGCGTGCGCTTCTCGATCGCCTGGATGATCTGGTACCCGTGCATCGGCTCGGCGACCAGCGCCGTCAGGATCGCGGTGCGGATGTCGCCGCGCCCCATCCGGCCGGGCGGTCGCGAGGTGAACGAGTCGCGGAGGCTAGAGATGACCTCCCACACGTCGAAGGCGGGAGAACTGGTCGTGGACATCGGCGGTCCTTTCCGAGCGATATCTAACGATACATCGTTAACGCTCGGTTGAACCTAGTCCCGCGGCGCGCGCTGCATCGCCTCGAGATCGCCCACCTCGCCGAGGTGAGCGAGCTTGGCGGGGTTGACCACGGCATCCACCGAGGTCACCACCCCGTCGACCACGGTCAGCGCCAACACCCCGAGCACGCGCCCGGCGGCATCGGTGAACACCTGCCCCGGCCCGCCGTTCACCGGCACATCGCGCCAGGTGATCCCCGAGTACCGGCCCCACTCCCGCATCCCGTTGACCAGAGTCTTCGCGACCCTGAAGCGCCCCGACACCGTCCGCCCGAGCGCGGGCACCACGCCGCCGCCGTCGCCGGTCATCGCGACATCCTCCGCGAGCAGCCTCTCGAGCCCCTCGATGTCGCTCGAACGCGCAGCCGCGAAGAACGCCGCCACCAGCGCCGCATGCGCCCCCGGCTCGACCGTGAACCGCGACGACCCGGCCGTCGCGTAACCGCGTGCCCGTGACACCAGCTGCCGCGCGTTCGCCGCCGAGGTATCCAGAATCGACGCCACCTCGTCGTACCCGTAGTCGAAGACGTCGTGCAGGATCAGCGCCGCGCGCTGCTCCGGGGTCAGCGTCTCGAGCGCGGTGAGCAGCGCCATCGAGACACCCTCCGAGGTCTCCGAGACGACGGCGGGGTCGTCGGACGTGATGACCGGCTCCGGCAGCCACGAGCCGACATAGGTCTCGCGCCGCCGCCGCGCCGACTGCAGTTCGGTGATCGCGAGCCGCGTCGTCACGGTGGTCACGAACGCGAGCGGATTCTCGATGTCGGGGGTCTGTGAGACCCGCAGCAGGGCGTCCTGCACGACGTCCTCCGCCTCGGAGACGGAGCCCAGCATCCGGTACGCGATCGCGAACGACCGGCGTCGCAGCGGCTCGATATCCATTCCGTCCAGAGTGTCACAACCGGTCGGGCTGCTCAGTCTTAACTGGTGTGAGGATCACCGCGAAACTCCAGACCCTGCCGTTCATCGAGGCGCTGCGCCGGCGCACGCACCAGCGCCACTGGACAGACGTCTTCGGCGTCGTCACCATCGCATCCGTCGTCGTGCTGATGCTGACCGGCATCGTGCTCACCGTCTTCTATGTGCCGAGCAGCGAGACGGTCGCCTACCAGGGTGGTTACCCGCCGCTGCACGGCACGGAGGTGTCGAAGGCGTTCGCCTCGACCGTCGCCGTCAGCTTCGACGTCCCAGGCGGGCTGCTGATCCGGCAGGCGCACCACTGGGCTGCGCTGCTGCTGCCGGCGAGCATCATCGGGCAGCTGCTGGTCGCGTTCTTCACCGGCGCGTTCCGCGGCAAGCGCCAGTGGGCCTGGGTGCTGCTGTTCCTCACCCTGATTGCGGCGCTCGCCGCCGGCTGGAGCGGGTACGCCCTCCCCGACGACATGCTGTCGGGCACCGGGTTGCGCATCGTCGAGGGCATCGTGCTCGGGATCCCGATCGTCGGAACTTGGATCGCGAACCTGCTGTTCGGCGGCGGCTTCCCGGGCCGCATCATCGAGAACATCTGGGTGCTGCACCTGGTCGCGTCCGCGGGGCTGCTCGCCGTCATCGCGGTGCGGGCGCGGCTGCAGTGGCGGGTCCCGGCGCTGCCGCGCAGAGGGGTGGATGCCGTCCCGGTGCTGCCTGCCGCCGCGCGACGGGCGGGCCGCACCTTCGTCACCGTCACCGCTCTGCTTCTGCTCATCTCGGCGACCGTGACCATCAGCCCGGTCTGGCTGTACGGCCCGTCCGACCCCGGCAACGCCTCGGCCGGCAGCCAGCCCGACTGGTACACCGGGTTCCTCGACGGGGCGCTGCGCCTGGTGCCGCCAGGATGGGAGATCGAGGTCGGCGGCTACACGCTGACGCTCGCGGTGCTGGTGCCGCTCGCCGTCGTCGGGTTGTTCCTGCTGGCGATCGCGGTGTACCCGTTCCTCGAGAACCGGGTGCGGCGCGACACAGGGGTGCCGTACCTCGACCGGCCGCGCGACGTGCCCACCCGCGCCGCGATCGGGGTCGCCGGGATGACGTTCTACGGCATCCTCTGGGGCGCCGCGAGCGCGGACCTGCTCGCGCACCTGCTGCGCCTCTCGCTCGAAGGGGTGCTTGTCACCTTCCAGGTGCTGCTGTTCGCCGGACCACTGATCGCCTTCGCGGTGACCCGGCGCATCTGCCTCGGTCTGCAGGGGCGCGACCGCGAGGTCGAGCGGCACGGGTACGAGACGGGCCGCATCGTGCGACTCCCGGGCGGCGAGTACGTCGAAGTGCACGCGGAGCCGCGGCTGCCCGTGCCGGCCGGAGGCTACGCGCCGCTGCAGCTGCGGCCGGACTCGCGCGGACGCATCACCCTGCGCCGCCGGGTGCGGGTCGCGCTGTCGAGGATGCTGTTCGGCGACCGGATCGCGCCGGTCACCGGGAGCATCGGAACGGTGCAGTCGCGCGACGCCGCCTGACTACGTCCCGTGCAGCACGACGCCGGCGAACGCCGTCGCCCGCTCACGTAACGTCTCGATGCGCGACGTCCGCACGGCATCCGGATCGAAGCCCATCGACGCGGTCGAGGGCACGCGCCGCACGTTGGCCGAGCATTCGAACCCCGCGCAGACGAGCGTGCCGACGGTGTCGCCCTTCCTCCCGTCCGGTCCGGCGCGACGGGCCGAGTAGAACACCACGTCGTTCGGCAGCTCGACGTCCTGGCACCAGGAGCACTGGGCGCGGGTGCGGGGCGCCGCCTCGGCCTGGCACAGCAGGATGCCGACCGGGCCGGACTCCAACGGCACGACGACGTAGGCGCGGCGGGCGGCTTTCGGATCGCGCCAGCCGAGGAAGTCGAGTCGGTCCCAGTCGAAGGTGTTCAGGCGGGCAGAGCGGCGACGCCCGCTACCTGCCTCCGGCGTGAGCGCCGGGAACCTCCGAACCGATCGATGTCATGTCACCGAGGGTACGCCCCTTCGCGGGCCGGCTGATCTGTACCCCGACACGCGTACCCCCACCCCCGAACCGGGTATCGCTCACAGTTCCGACACGGGGATACCCTCACTTTTCAGCGAACCCGATTCGCCGAGTCCAGCGCGCCCGAGCGCCGGATGGGACCGAAGGACCGTGATGGCAGAGATCCGTTCGCGCGCACGCCGGGCTCTCGCCGCGGCCCGCGGGATCCTGCGCGTTCACCTGCGCACCCTGGTGCCGATCGGCCTGACCGTGCTGGCGGGCGGCCTCGCCATCCTCGCCATCACCATCGGGTACGCGGGCCTCGTCGGCGTCGCCGTCTACGAGTCGCTCGTCGAATCCCTCGGCTCCTTCGAGACCTGGAGCGCGACGGCCGCGGCGATCCTGTCACCCCTCGTGCTGCTCGCGATCCTCGCGACCCTCACCTGGGCGGGCACGGTCAGCCAGGCGGCATCCGCCGCCCTCGACAGACGACGCATCGGGATGCCGTCCGCCGTCGGCAGGTCGGTCACGCGAGCCCCCCGCGCCGTCGCCGTCGTCATCCTGATTCTCGCTGCCGCGCTCGGTTCGATCATCGCCGCCCCCGTGTTCCTGGTTGTCGGCCTCGTGAGGCTGATCGCCCGCCGAGACCGGTCCGAGCGCACGATCGCGATGGCGATCCCGTTCGGCGTCGCCGTGCTCGTGCTCGTCCGCTGGTCGCTCGCGCTCGCGGCGGTGTGGCTCGACGGACTGACACCGCGCGCGGCTCTCCGCGAGAGCTCGCGGCGCGTCCGGGGGAGAGGTCCCGCCACCGCGATCACGTTGCTCGCCGCAGTCGGCGTCACCGCCGGGGTCAGCGAGGGTGCGGCGCTGCTGGTGCCCGACCCCGGCATCCAGGTCGCGGTGCGGTTCGCGGCGCTCGTGCTGGTCGGCGGGCTGCCGTTCGTCGCGCAGGCGGTGCTGTACAGACGCGACCAGCCGGCGACGGAGCAGCCGGCCCCGCCGGTGAGCCGGCGTGCGCGGGTGGCTGCCGCGGTATCCATCAGCTTGGTTCTGCCTTTGATCGTCGCCGTGACGCCCGGCAGTGCGGCGACCGCGACCCCCGGCACCACGGTGACGATGACGGCACCCGCGACCGAATCGCTGACCGGTCAGTTCGTCGCACTCAGCATCGATGTCACCGGGACGACGCCGACCGGGAGCGTGCGGATCGAGGCGCTCCCGTCCGCCGGGGGAACCGTCGACCTCGGCACCCAGGCGATCGACGCGGCAGGGCACCTCGACGCCTACGTCGGCGAGACCCTGCCCGCGGGCGACTACCAGCTCATCGCCCACTACCTCGGCGATGCGGGCAACGCCGCCGCCGACTCCGCCCCGCTCGACTTCACCTACCGGGACCGCACGGCGAACATCGCGGTCACCTCGACCCAGGGCGGCGGCAACACCGCCACCGTGAGCGTCACCCTCACCGCCGGCCCGCTGTCGTACGGCACCCCCGGCGGCACCGTCACGCTCAGCGCCGGCGCCACCAGTTGGGGTCCGACCGCGGTCGACGTCAGCGGGGTCGCGACAATCCCGGTCGACCTCGCCGGGCTCGGCACCCGCGAGCTGCTCGTGCGATACAACGGCGACGGGTCGTACGTGCCCGGGTCGACGCTGTACACGGTGCCCCGCATCCCGACGGTCATCACGGTCGAGGGCGATGCGGTGCGCAGCATCCGGTACGGTGCCGCGCAGCTCTTCACGGGAAGCGTCTACACGACCACCGGCACCACACCCGCCGGCGACGTCGAACTCTGGTGGAACAGCACCCTCATCGCCACCGCGACCCTCACCGGGGCGGGCAGGTACTCGATCTCGTCCGACGAGCTCGGCGTCGGCAGCGGACCCGTGCTGCTGCACTATGCGGGCGACGCCGACCACGCTCCCGCCGACGACACCTCCGTCACGCTCGACGTCGTGAAAGAGACCGCGGCGCCCACGATCACCTACACGCCGAACCCCGCCGACATCGGCGACGCCGTCACCCTCACGGCGACCTTCGCGGATATCGGCGCCGGGCCCACCGGCAGCGTCACGTTCACCGACTCCACCGGCGCGACGCTCGGCAGCACCCCCATCTCGAGCGGTGCCGCCAGCATCTCGTGGTCGCCGATCGCCACCGTCACCTACGTCACCGCGAGTCACGCCGGCAACGCGAACTTCGCCGCCAGCTCGAGCTCGCTGCAGATCAACTCCGCACGCGGCACCGTCACGGTCGCGATCACCGACCCCAGCCCGGTGGCGTGGGGCGACCGATTCCTGCTGGTGGCGAACGTCAAGGTCGGGGCCGCGAACATCCCGGCCGAGCACGGCGTCGACTTCGTCACCTCGACCGGCACGGTGCTGAAGGGCTCCGTCGCCGTCAACCCGGTCTCGGGCAACGCGAGCGTGTGGTTCTGCGCGGGCGCCGCCGCATACGGCTGTCAGCCGACCGATGTCGTGCTCGGAAGCGGCGACCTCGACATCGTCGCCAGCTACGGCGAGTCGAGCGTCAACCTGGCCGCCGACGACACCTACGAGTACCGCCCCTCGAAGCCGGTGACGACGACCGTGCTCGAGGTCACCCCGGCGAACGTGCCGTACGGCAGCGGCGTGCACCTGAAAGCCACCGTCACCTCGCCCGGGTTCAGCCCCACCGGGTCGGTCAGCTTCTACGGCGTGGACCCCGACGGCTCGCTCGCGTTCATCGGGAACGTGCCCCTCACGGCCGGGGTGGCGGAGCTGGACACCCAGTCGGGCGACGGCACCGGCCTTGGCCTGCGCTGGCCGCAGAACGCGGTGAAGGCCGTCTACCAGCCGGACGGCGCATTCTTCCAAGGCAGCAACGCGGCCGAGACGATCACCCTCGGGAGGATCGGCACGAGCCTCGCCGTGACACCCGTCTCCCCATCCGTCGGGGTCGCGGTGAACGTCGAGGTGACTGTGTCGCACGATCCGGGGGCCAGCGCCGACTACCGCGGCTCGGTGACCATCGCCTCCGACACCGGAGACACCTGCACCCGCTACCTCAGCGCCCCCGGCCAGCGCGCGGTCAGCTGCCCCTTCACCTGGGCCACGTCCGGCCCGCACACCGTCACCGCCTCGTACACCGGCGACGTCGTCTACCTGCCCGTCCTCGCCACCGCCACCCCGATCACCGTCGGCACCGCGCTGGGCACGCCGGCGCTCGCACCAGTCGTCCCGACGTCGGCCCTGGCCGGCGAGGATGTCACGGTCACCTGGAGCTCCGACCCGTCGATGACCGGCGACATCCAGGTCGTCGCCGACGGGTCCGTCTGGTGCACCGTCGCGGTGGCGACGCACACCTGCACCGGCCGGTTCGGCACCACGACGAGCGGCCTGGTCGACATCCACGTCGTGTACCCGGGCGACGCGAACTGGTACGGGGCCGACGAGGTTCGCACGATCCGCGTGACCCGCTGCGTCCTCCTCGACGTGCGCGGCAACGATGCGACGCTCGGCAGCGTTCGCGTCGACACCGCGCCGAACTGTGGCGCCACCGGATACCTCCCCGGCACGATCGTGAGCGTCACCGCCCAGCCCATCGCCCCCGGCGAGTTCGGGTACTGGACCGGCTACCGCCCGCCGGCGCCCGGCCTGGTGCTCGTCGACTCCGCCGCCACCACCCGCTGGGTCGTCACCGCCGACACGCAGACCTGGGTGCGGGTCGCGCAGTTCCGGATGCCGTGCTCGCCCGTCAGCGCCCACGCGCTCGGCTACGGCGGCATCAGCGTCTACCCCGCCTCGAACTGCCGCACGGATGCCGGCGCCGCCGGCTGGCTGTACGGCACCCCGGTCACCGTCTACCCCGACGGGCACTACGACCCGGTCTACGACGAACCCGACGCGTTCTGGGCGTTCGGCACGCTGCCGCCCGGTGCCGTGCAGGGCACCGACAGCGCCGGCCGCCCGCTCGTGCGGCTCACGGTCACCAAGGCGACCACCATCCCGGTCTATTTCGGGCCCGTCTGCCGCGAGCCCAGCATCCTGCTCGACCCGGCCGACAACGCCGACACGGTCGGCTACGACCTGCCGCACAACTGCTCGTCGCCCACCGGCGGGGGCTACCTGCGGTACACGAAGGTGACGGCGCACGTCACGCCCGGCGACCCGGCGGCGGCGATCAGCGGCTGGTCTCTCGACGGTGTCGCGGCACCCGAACTCGGCACCGCCGACGACCTGACGATCACGATCGACCCGACGATGCCGGCGTACGTCGCCACCACAGTGCACTGCTACGCGGTCGACGTCACCATCGACGGGGTCGCCGATCGCTTCGGGGAACCCGCCGGAGAGGTCCGGGTCGACGCCACGGACTGCCCCGACGGCAGCGACCGCTACCTCGGCGGCACGACCGTGACCCTCACCCCCCGCGTGCTCGTCGCCGGTACCGTCTTCAACGGCTGGAACGAGACCCGCATCGCCCCGATCGCCCCGGGAGGCGCCGGCACCGGTGACGTGACCGCGGCCGCCCGGGTGATCGAGAAGCTCGACCGCGACGTGACTATCATCGCCGGATTCTTCGACGCGGACTCCTGCTCGCGGCTCACCGACGCCGGCAGCCCCGGCCTGCTCACCTTCCAGAGCACCGGATGCGGCCCCGGCTACTACTTCGACGCGCGCAAGCAGACGGCCGGCCTCGAGGGCGTCGACCCGGAGACGCTCACCGCGGCCAAGACCTACTCGACGATCTCCGCGCTCGTGAACAGGCAGGGACCGCTCGGCGTCTACGTCACCATCCAGGGCGACACTCCCGACTGCACCGGCGCCGTCGATGCGGAGGGCTTCGAGAACCTCGGGCTCAACACCACCGGCCGGCTCGACTGCAAAGCCGCCGGTGACGTGAAGGTGCAGGCTGACGTCTGCCAGCCCGTGGTCACCGATCCCGTCTTCACCGTCAAGGGTCGCGCCGGAACCTACGGCGCCGACAGCATGCCGCGCACCTTCTACCTCACCGGCCAGGACGGCATGGTGCAGGAGGTGACCGGCTTCGCGTGGGGCCAGGCGATCCCCGTCCGCCAGACGGACATCGGCTACATCGCGACCGCCCTGTCGGGCCCCTGCGGAGCCACCGGCAACCTGATGCCGCCGGACACCGACATCCTGCTCTACGCCGGCGCGCCCTCGAACGGCTTCTCGTTCACCGGCTGGACCGACGTCGACGAGGGCGAAGCCACCGGCGACAGCCCGAGGCTGAGGACCACCACCTCCACCGACGCCGAGCTGCACACCGGCATCTCCTACGAGGTGGTCTGCCACACGGTCACCTTCGCCGAGGGCATCAGCATCGAAGGCGACGCGCCCTATTGCCCCGGATCGAGCCCCGCCGACAACTCCTTCATCGCCGGCACCGCCATCAAGGTTCGCGCGCAGTACTGGCTGGGCGACAAGTCGATCGAGAAGTTCACCTCCGGCGTGGTCGGCGGGCAGATCTACGAAGACCCCGCGAACCTCGACTGGGTCACCTACGCCTACGTCGACTCGGACAAGAAGGTCGCCGCGCTCTGGCAGAACCGCACCCAGCGCATCGGCACCGAGATCGCGAAGAGCATGAAGCTGGTCGTGGCGTTCACGGCGGTCGTCGCGCCGGTGGTGCTCGGCATGTTCTTCCCGCCCGTCGGCATCTTCTTCGCCGCGATGGGCACCGCCGCCGGGATCGCCGGGTTCATCCCCGGTGCCGACAAGGCCGCGGCGGTGTTCGACCTGCTGAACCCCTCGAAGATCTCCGCGTGCATCGCGCGCTGGGGCTTCACCAAACCCGGCAGCCCCGGCGGGCAGAACATCGGCGCGATGATCTCCACCGGCAAGACGGTGGGTACTGCGGTGTTCACCTCGAAAGACGTGCTGGTGCAGAACATCGGCGCGCTCGGCATCGCGGGGGCTGCAGCCAGCATCGGATACGGGCTCTACGACGCCGGCATCGGCGGCGTGAACATGGTCGGCCCGCAATCCGTCGAAGAGCTCGCCGGCACCTCCACCCTCGCCGGATGCATGGACCAGCAGTGGCGCATCCTGCAGACCAACATGTCCGGCACCAACGGGGTGAGCGGCAACTCGGGTGCGGGAGCGGCTCCGTAGCTCGCCGACAGTTACAGGGCTTCCGCGAACGCCGCCACCGCATCCGCGACCGGCGCGAGCCGCGACCGGGGCTGCACATCGTGGTCGCCCGCGAACCACTGCACCGTGATCGCCTCCGGCAGCCCGAAACGGCCGACCTCGTCGCGGCCGCCGAACGGATCACGCTCCCCCTGGCAGATCAGCGCGGGGGTCCGCAGGGTCAGCAGGTGCGCCGTGCGCAGCTGATCGGGCCGGTGCGGCGGGTGGAACGGGTAGCCCAGGCACACGAGCCCGTCGGCGTGCACCTCATCCGCGATCATGCTCGCCACCCGCCCGCCATACGACTTGCCACCCACCAGCAGCCGCCCGGTGACCTGCTCGCGGGCGGCGGCCACGGCATCCCGGAACTCGCCCATCGACAGCTCCGCCTTCGGCGGCGGGCGGCGCACCCCCTCGCGGCGTGCGGCCATGTAGGCGAACTCGAAACGGGCGGTCCGGATGCCGCGCTCGCCCAGCATCCCGCACATCGCCGTGAGCCATGGCGAGTCCATCGGCGCACCCGCGCTGTGCGCCAGCACCAGCGTGGTCGCCGCACCCTCCGGACCCGACCAGAGCAACTGTGTCACGGGGATAGGTTAGGACGGTGAAGATCGCGCGCTTCAGTGTCGACGGCGACGACCCCCGCTACGGGGTGATCGACGACGACGAGCTCGTGGTGCTGGCGGGCGACCCGATGTTCCAGGGGCTCGGCACGACGGGGGAGCGGGTGCCGCTGGCGAGCGTGAAGCTGCTGGCCCCGGTGATCCCGCGATCGAAGGTGGTGTGCGTCGGGCTGAACTACGCCGACCACCGCGCCGACATGGCCGAGCGGGTCGATGCGCCCGAGAATCCGCTGATCTTCCTGAAGCCGAACACCGCCGTCGTGGGGCCGGGGGATGCCATTCAGATCCCGCCGGTCGAGGGGCGCATCACCCACGAGAGCGAGCTGGTGCTGATCATCGGCCGCATCGCGAAACAGGTGAAGGCGGCGAACTGGGCCGACTACGTCTTCGGGTACACGATCGGCAACGACGTGTCCGCCCGCGACCAGATGTTCGCCGACGGCCAGTGGGCGCGCGCGAAAGGCTACGACACGTTCGCGCCGATCGGGCCGTGGATCGAGACGGAACTGGATCCGACGAACCTCGAGATCTCGAGCACCGTCGACGGCGAGCCCCGCCGGCACGGCAACACGCGCGACATGATCCACAAGATCCCGGAGCTGATCGAGTACATCTCCGATGTCTGGACCCTGCTCCCCGGCGACATCATCATGACAGGCACGCCGTCCGGCCTCGGGGGCTTCCTCGCCGGCCAGACCGTCGACATCACGATCGACGGCATCGGCACCCTGTCGAACCCGGCCCGCAGCCGCGACGGCTCGTGACGCTCACCGCCGACGACATCCGCTCCGCGCGACGGCGCGGGCACATCGTCCTGATCTCGGGGCAGGCGCTCGCCGGGGTCGGGATGGGCGCCACCTTCTCCGCCGGGGCACTGCTCGTCACCCAGGTCTCCGGGTCGGAGGCGCTGTCGGGCATGGCGGCAACCGGGACGACCGTGGGGGCCGCGCTCGCCGCCATCCCGCTCGCGGCCCTCGCCCGCCGGGCCGGACGCGCGCCGTCTCTCGCCACCGGTGCTCTGATCGCGGCCGGCGGTGCCGGCGTCGGCCTGCTCGCGGCCGTGCTGGTGAACCTGCCCCTACTGCTCGTCGCCCTGGTGCTGATCGGCGTCGGCACCGCCGTCAACCTGCAGTCGCGGTTCGCGGCGACCGACCTGTCCGAACCGGGCACGCGCGGCCGGGATCTCGCGTTCGTCGTATGGGCCACCACCGTCGGCGCCGTGCTCGGACCGAACCTCATCGCGCCCGCCGATGCGCTCGGGCGCAACATCGGCCTGCCGCCGCTGTCGGGCCCGTTCCTCTTCACCATCACCGCGCAGGTGCTGGCGGCACTCATCTACCTGATCTTCCTGCGGCCCGACCCCCTGAAGATCGCGGACCGCATCGCCCGGGAACGCACCGCCGAGGAGGTGGCGGCGGTCGGCCTCCCGACATCGGACGCCTCGGGTGTACGCACCGGCCTGATCGCGCTGGCGCTCAGCCACGCCACGATGGTGAGCATCATGTCGATGACGCCCGTGCACCTGGTGGATCACGGCGCCACCCTCGTCATCGTCGGCCTCACGATCAGCCTGCACGTCGCCGGCATGTTCGGCCTGTCGCCGGTGTTCGGCTGGCTGTCCGACCGGATCGGGCGGGAGCGGGTGATCGTGATCGGCCAGGTGGTGCTGCTGGCGGCTCTGCTCTTCGTGTCGATCGGCGGCGAGTACCAGGGCGCGGTGATGACGGGGCTCATCCTGCTCGGGCTCGGGTGGAGCGCATCCACCGTCGCCGGGTCTGCCCTCATCGCGGAGTCAGCGGACCCGCTGCGCCGCACCGTCATCCAGGGCCGTGCCGACCTGCTGATGAGCGCGGCGGGAGCGGTCGGCGGCGCACTCGCCGGTCCGGCGCTCGCAGCCCTCACCTACGAGGGACTCGGCGTTCTCGCCATCGGCCTCGTGGTCGTGGTGCTCGCCGCGGTCGGGTTGCGCACCGCGCGCCGGGCGCGCCAGGTGGTCTAGCGCGGTCCGGCCGGATCTGGCCAGATCTGGCCATATTCGGTAACATCGCGGGATGACGACCGTCAGCGTGTTCGACGCGAAGGCGCAGTTCTCCGCCCTCATCGCACGGGCGGAGGCGGGCGAGGAGATCGTGATCTCCCGGCACGGACGGCCGGCGGTGCGCCTGGTCCCGGCGACCGCGACCCGCGAGCGGCGGATGCCGGGCGCGCTGGCCGGTCAGATCTGGATGGCGCCCGACTTCGACGAGTTCACGGCGGCCGACGACCACGACTGGTACGGCGAATGAGGTTTCTCCTCGACACCAACGTGGTGTTGTGGTGGTTCGCGGACGACTCGTCGCTCGGGGTCGAGGCGAGGGCGGCGATCGCCGACCCGGCCAACGAGACGTTCGTCTCGGCGCTCACTCTCGCCGAGATCGCGATCAAGCAGAACCTCGGCAAGTTGCGCGCCCCGTTCATCTCCGACGACCTTCTGGCCGAACAGGCGATGTCACCGCTTCCACTCAGCACACGGCATGCGCGCACGCTCGCCGAGCTGCCCCTCCACCACCGGGATCCGTTCGACCGGCTGCTGATCGCGCAGGCGCTCGACGAGGGTCTGACGATCATCACGGCCGACACCAGGTTCGGCCCCTACGGGGTCACGGTTCTCGGCGCGTAAGCACTAGACAGTGGCACTATCGATAGTGTTACTATCCGGTTGTGAAGATCTCCGAGCTCAGTGCCGCCACGGGCGTGCCGGTCGCGACGGTGAAGTTCTACCTCCGGGAGGGACTGCTCGCCTCGGGTGAGAAATCCAGCCAGACGCAGGCGAGCTACGACGAATCGCACGTCGCGCGACTTCGGCTGATCCGGGCGTTCCTCGAGGTGGGCGGCCTGTCGATCGCGGCGGCCAAGCGCGTCCTCGCGGTCATGGACGACGAGAGCCTCCCGTTCGGCGTCGCAGCCGGCATCGCATCCAACGCCCTCCCGGCCGCCGGCGGCGACGGGACCCCCGGTCGGGGCGACACCGATCTCCGCGCACTGATCGAGCGGCGCGGCTGGACGGTCGACCCGCGGAACCCCGGCTGGGCCCTCGCCGCACGGGTGATCGACGACTATGCGGCGCTCGGCCGCGACGACCTGATCACCACCCTCGACACCTACGCCGACGCCGCCGACGACATCGCCCGCGTCGACCTGCAGACCGTCGTCGACGCCGACGGGCGCGACCAGAAGACCGAGACCGTCGTCATCGGCACCGTGCTCGGCGACTCGCTGCTCGCCGGGTTGCGCCGCATGGCGCACGAGAACCGCTCGCGCGAACTGTTCCCGGTCCCGCCCGAGATCGCGCAGCACTACGACCACCACGACCCCGCATCAACGAACACTCAGGAGACATCGTGACGCTCACCGCAGAAGCCCCCACCGCATCCGGACCCCTCGGTCTGCGCCCCGTCGTCTGGCATCGGCCGCTGCTCGCCCTCGCCGCCGCCATGGTGCTGCTCGCCGCGTTCGCGACCGTCGCCGCGTTCGTGGACCCGCGCGAGGTCACCGGTCTCAACCTCTGGCTCAAGCCGCTCAAGTTCGCGATCTCGACCGCCGTCTACTCGGTGACCCTCTCGTGGCTGATCGGCCAGCTGCACCGGATGCGGCGGGCCGCCTGGATCGCCGGCACCGTGGCAGCGGCGGGGCTTGCGATCGAATTGATCATCATCACCGGATTCGCCGCAGCCGGGGAGACCAGCCACTTCAACATCACCACCCCGCTGCACACCGCGGCATGGTCCGTCATGGCCGTGTCGATCTCGGTCGTCTGGGGGATGACGCTGATCGTGGCGCTGGCGCTGTTCCGCAACCGGGTGGGCGACCGAGCGCGCACCTGGGCGATCCGGGCCGGCGCGCTCATCGCGCTCCTCGGGATGGGGCTCGCGTTCCTGATGACCGGTCCGCAGGGGGACCAGATCTCGAACTACCAGGGCATCGTCGGCGCACACACCGTCGGTGTCGCGGACGGCGGGCCCGGCCTGCCCCTGCTCGGCTGGAGCACCGTCGCCGGCGACCTCCGCATCCCCCACTTCATCGGCATGCACGCTCTGCAGGTGCTGCCCCTGTTCGCGATCGCCCTCGAGCTGCTCGCCCGGCGCGTGCCGGCGCTCGTCGGCGTCGTCGTGCGGACACGTCTGGTGCTCGTCGCCGCCGTCACCTACCTCGCGGTGATCGCCCTGGTCACGTTCCAGGCGCTGAGCGGGGAGTCGATCGTGACGCCGAGTGCGCCGTTCGCGGTCGGGGGAGCGGTGGTCGCGGTCGGCGCCACCATCGCGGCGGTGGTCTCGATACGCCGCTCCGCGGCACTCGACCTCCGGCCATAGGCTGGGAGGCGCTATGAGCCTCCCCTTCTCGACCGCACTCCGCTTCTCGGACGCACAGGGCGCCGACGTGCGCGTCCGGTTCTGCCCCAGCCCCACCGGAACCCCGCACGTCGGGATGGTGCGCACCGCCCTGTTCAACTGGGCGTACGCGCGGCACACCGGCGGCAAGCTGATCTTCCGCATCGAAGACACCGACGCGGCCCGTGACAGCGAGGAGAGCTACCTGCAGCTCATCGACGCGCTCACCTGGCTCGGACTCGACTGGGACGAAGGCGTCGAGAAGGGCGGCCCCGACGAGCCGTACCGGCAGTCGCAGCGGACCGGCATCTACCTCGGCCTGATCCAGAAGCTGCAGGACGCCGGCTACCTCTACGAGAGCTACGTCACCCCCGAAGAGATGGACGCCCGCAACGACGCCAACGGCCGGCCGCGGCAGCAGGGGTACGACAACCACGAGCGCGACCTCACCGAGGAGCAGCGTGCGGCGTTCCGCGCGGAGGGCAGGCAGCCGGCGCTGCGGCTGCGCGTGCCGGACGAGGACCTCAGCTTCGACGACCTGGTACGCGGGCCGATCACGTTCCCCGCCGGGTCGACCACCGACTTCGTGGTGGTGCGCCCCAACGGCGCGCCCCTGTACACGTTCGTGAACCCGGTGGACGATGCGCTGATGGGCGTCACCCACGTGCTCCGCGGTGAGGATCTGCTGTCGTCGACGCCGCGGCAGATCGCCCTCTACACCGCGCTGATCGCGATCGGGGTGACCGATGCCATCCCGCAGTTCGGGCACCTGCCGTATGTGATGGGGGAGGGCAACAAGAAGCTGTCGAAGCGCGACCCCGAGTCGAACCTGTTCCACCACCGCGAGCGCGGCTTCGTGCCCGAGGGTCTGCTGAACTACCTGTCGCTGCTCGGCTGGTCGATCGCCGCCGACCGCGACGTGTTCAGCCAGGCAGAGCTGATCGACGCGTTCGACGTGCACGACGTCAACCCCAACCCGGCCCGCTTCGACCTCAAGAAGGCGGAGTCGATCAACGGCGACCACATCCGGCTGCTCGCGGTGGAGGACTTCACGGCGCGCATCGTGCCCTATCTGTCAGGTCTGGTGAGCGATCCGCCGACCGCCGCCGAGCAGGCGATCCTGCGCGAGGCGGCGCCGCTCGTGCAGGAGCGCGTGAACCTGCTGGGCGAGGCGCGCGGGATGCTGGCGTTCCTGTTCACCCCGGATGACCAGCTCGACTACGAGCTCGACGCGCTGCCGGACGACGCGGACCAGGCGCAGCTCGTGCTCGACGCCTCCTACGCGGCGCTCGAGACCCTGGATGACTTCTCGGCCGCCGCGATCGAGGCGGCACTGCGGGCGGCCCTCATCGACGGCGCCGGCCTGAAACCTCGCGGCGCGTTCGGGCCGCTGCGCACCGCGATCTCGGGCCGCCGGGTCAGCCCGCCGCTCTTCGAGTCGATGGAGATCCTCGGCAAGGAGTCGACGCTCGCGCGGCTCGAACGGCTGCGGCAGCGTCTTGCGGATTGAGTAGCCGCGTCAGCGCTCTGCTGATTGAGTAGCCGCGTCAGCGGCGTATCGAAATCAGCGCCCAAGCACCTGCGCGATCGGCAGCAGCACCGCGAGGATCAGCGCCACCACGATGATCACGATCGCGCCGATCCGCAGGCTCCGGCGCGGCGGGCGCGGGCTGTCGTCGGCGTCGCGCAGCTCGTCCGGCTCGGTCATGACGGCATCCTCCTGACGTCGTTGCGGGCGAGTTCCGCGATCCGTGTCTGAGCGGGCGGTCGCAGCAGCGCGGCGGCAACCACGGTCACGATGAGCGATGCGGCGAACACCGCCGCGCCGATCCAGGTCTCGTCATCGCGCCCGGCGTACATGTGGTTGAGGTTACGCAGCGCGCCGGTGAGCAGCACGAGGGCGACGTGCACGACGGTGAACCCGATGAAGTACACCGCCGTCAGCCAGTGCACGGTGCGGGCGAACCGGTCGCCGAGCACACCTGTCTCCCGCCGAAGGGCGCGCGGCCAGATGGGGGAGAGCCGCACTCCGGCGAGCACCGCGACCGGCCCGGCGACGAACACCGTGAACCCGTAGAGCAGCAGCTGCAGTGCGTTGTAGTGGGTCCAGCCGTCGTGGCTCGGCCAGTCGAGCGAGAGGTACTGCAGTCCGGCCGAGATCGCGTTCGGCACGACGTCCCACGAGGCGGGGATCAGCCGCTTCCAGTGGCCGGACGCGATCAGCAGCACCAGGTACACCGCGCCGGTGAGCACCCAGAGCACGTCGACGACGAGATGCCACCAGGTGTTCAGCGGCAGCCGGGCGGCGCCGGCGGCGCGGCGCGTCACAAACGCGGAGGGTCGTTTCTTCCCGCGGATGAGCAGCCCGGAGCGCACGATGAACAGCAGCAGGAACGCGCTGAGGAAATGGGTCCAGCTCAGCCACGCCGGGAAGCCGGCGGGTGTGCCCGGCCAGGGGGTGGCATCCCCGGGGTAGGTCTCGAAGAAGGCGGCGGTGACCGGGATCTCGAACAGGGCCCGCGCGAACAGCACCGCCATGACCGCCGCGACCCCGGCGGCGGGGACGAGGAGCACGAGCACCGGGATGCCGCGCTCACGCTCCGCCGTCACGCCTCCACCGTACTGGGCGGGATGCTGGCACGATGACAGCATGATCATCGAGGTGACAGCGGCGGGGGTCGCGCTTCGTGACGCGCGTGACTTCACGCAGTTCCACGTCGAGCTGGCCGAGGGCGTCGACCTCGCGGAGGCCCTCACGGTGGCGGGCGCTGGGCGGCCTGCGGGGGACGACGCGTATGTGTCGGCGGCGTGGGTGCGGGATGTCATGGCCGAGCGCGAAGACGACGACGCCGAGTGGCAGACCGGTTTCGAGGCGATGCTCGGGCTGGCGCGCTCGAAGGGGTGGATCGCGGAGGACGGGGACGGCATCCGGGCCCATGTGGTGGGGCGGCCCTGAGAATCGCGTATGCTTGTCCGCGGCCCTCGCTGATCCCGGATCGCGCGGCCCATCCAGAAAACCGCCTCTGATCAGGCGTTTTCTTTGGGGTATGGTGTAATTGGCAACACGGCTGATTCTGGTTCAGTTGTTCTTGGTTCGAGTCCAGGTACCCCAGCAATGAACCGCGAGCCGTTCACCCCGCGTCGCGTCCTCCTGCTTCTGCTGGTCGGAGCGTGCGGCGGTCTGCTGTCCGGCGCCCTCGGCGTCGGCGGCGGCACGATCATGGTGCCGTTGATGATCTGGCTGCTGGGGTTCGATCAGCGCCGCGCCGCCGCGACCTCGCTCGCCGCGATCGTGCCGACCGCGATCGCGGGCTCGGCAGGCTACCTGGTGAACGGCGAGCTGGATCTGGCCGCCGCCATCCTGATCGCGGTCGGCGGCATCGTGGGCAGCCTGATCGGCACCCGGCTGCTGCGCACCCTGCCGCTCGGCTGGCTGCGCTGGATGTTCATCGCGCTGCTCGTGCTCGTCGCGGTGCGGATGTTCTTCGTGCTCCCGTCGCGCGGCGCCGACCTCGAGCTGAACCCTGGCATCATCGCCGGCCTGATCGGCCTGGGCCTCGTGATCGGCATCGCGGCGGGGCTGTTCGGCATCGGGGGCGGCGTGATCATCGTGCCGGTGCTCGTCACCGTGTTCGGGGTCAGCGACCTGGTGGCGAAGGGGACGTCGCTGCTCGCGATGGTCCCGACGGCGGCGACCGGCACCGTCGCGAACGCCCGCGCCGGCATGGTGCGGGTCAGCGAGGGCCTGATCATGGGTGCCGCGGCCGTGCTCGCGAGCTTCGGCGGGGTGGCGCTGGCGTTCCTGCTGCCGCCGCGGGTGTCCGCGATCGTCTTCGGCGTGTTCATGCTGCTGATCGCGATCCAGCTCGCGGTGCGGGCGATCCGCCTCCGGCGCGGCCCCAACACGGGGGCGAACTAGAGCTCGAGCCGCACCACCGCGCGCGACTCGGAGGGCCGCGCGACGATCTCGAACCCCGCCTTCTCGAACACCGAGAGCGGCCCGTGGTACAGGTCGGCGCTCGAGGTACCGGGCAGCGCTTCGACGGGGAACGCCTCCACCACCCGCGCTCCGTGCCGCCGCGCGTGCTCGACGGCGGCGGCGAGCAGGGCGGTCGCGGTGCCCGACCGGCGATGCCCGACACGCACGACGAAGCAGGAGACGAACCAGACGTCGTCGGCGTCCGCCGGGTCGCGGCTCAGCCCGATCATCCGCGAGTTCAGGATGCGGGGGTACGCCGTCCGCGGCTCGACCGCCACCCAGCCCACCGGCTCCGCACCGTCGTAGGCCAGCAGTCCCGGGCCGGCGCCGCGGCCCGCCCGGTCGGCGTCGATCTGCTCGCACAGCCCGCGTTCGAACCCGGCGACGTCTCCCGCCTTCCAGGTGGCGCCGTCGACTTTGAAGTACTGGCACCAGCAGCCGGCGGGGTCGCCGCGCGTGCCGAACACGGTGCGCACGTCATCCCACGGGGCATCGGTGACGGGGACGACGCGAACGCTCATGGCCGGATCAGACGTCGAGCGATTCGGTGATGTCGAGCGGGGTGAAGACGCCGCCGTTCTGCTCGGTGGCCCACTCGAGCCGGTCGGAGTGCATCTTCTTGCCCGCCGCCGAGAGCGTCATGTCGTGCACGAAGTACGCGCGCTTCGGCTTGACGGCGAGGACGAAGTCCATGGCCTCGCCGATCTTGAGCCAGGGGGCTCCGATCGGCGCGGCGAGCGTCGGAACCTCGACGTCGGGGATGGTGAACGAGTCGCCGGGGTAGTAGATCTCGCCGTTGACGAGCACCCCGACGTTGTCCGGCACCGGAACGCTCTCGTGGATGACCGCGTGCTTCTCGCCGAAGAACGTCAGCGTGAACGGCCCGGCTTCGACCGTGTCGCCCGCCTTCACCTCGGTCACCTCGAATCCGCTGGCGGCGGTCTTGACCCCGGCCGGACCGTAGATGGGCGCCTGCGGGTTCTTGTCGAGGATGCGTGCCAGCTGGTCGGGGGTCCAGTGATCCTGATGCTCGTGGGTGATGACCACGGCGGCGACGTTGCCGAAATCGACCGCCGACAGGAACACCCCGGGATCGATCACCAGGGTGTCGTCGCCGATGGAGAGGATCTGCGTCGCGTGCTCGTACTTCGTGACCTTCATGTGGCACACGCTACGCCAGCGTTATACCCCTGGGGGGTATAGGGTTGACAACCATGATCGACGATCTCAAGAAGCGAGCGCTGCATCGCTCGCGCATCCTGCAAGGTCAGCTGCGCGGCGTGGAGAAGATGATCGAGAACGAGGACTACTGCGTCGACATCATCACGCAGACCCTCGCCATCCAGAAGTCGCTGCGCAGCCTCAACAAGCTGCTGGTCGAGAACCACCTGCGCACCCACGTCGCCGACATGTTCGACGAGGGCGGCGCGCGTCGGGATGCCGCGGTCGACGAACTGCTGAACGTGTACGAACTGCAGAACATCAGGGGGGCGTGATGGATCACGATCACCACGAGCACCAGGTCTCGACAGGCTCGACCACCGGAGGTCATGAGCACCACGACCATTCCCACCACGACCCGGCGGTGTTCCGCCGGCTGTTCTGGGTGAACCTGGCCCTCACCATCCCGACGCTCGTCTTCTCGACGGGCCTGCAAGACATCCTGGGTCTCGGCGGCCCCCGGTTCACGGGCAGCCAGTTCATCCCCGCCGTGTTCGGCGTGCTGATCTTCCTGATCGGCGGGCGGGTGTTCCTGAGCGGCGCCGCCGGCGAGCTGCGTGCCAAGTCGCCCGGCATGATGACGCTGATCTCGCTCGCGCTGATCGTCGCGTTCGGCTACTCGCTGGCGGTGACCCTGGGGCTGCCCGGCATGGACTTCTGGTGGGAGCTCGCCACCCTCACCACCATCATGCTGCTCGGCCACTGGATCGAGATGAGCGCCGTGATGGGCGCGCAGAACGCGCTCGGCGAGCTGGCGAAACTGCTGCCCGACGAGGCGGAGGTGCGGCATGGCGACCACGTGATGACGGTGCCCGTCGCCGACCTGAACGTCGGCGACCTCGTGCTCGTGCGCCCGGGCGCGGCGATCCCCGCCGATGGCGAGGTCACCGAGGGCGCCACCGAGGTGGACGAGTCGCTGCTCACCGGCGAGTCCGTGCCGGTGCGCAAAGAGGCGGGGGCCCAGGTCGTCGCCGGCAGCATCGCGGTCGGCGCGCTCACCGTGCGGGTGACGAAGACGGGCGGAGAGACCGCCCTTGCCGGGGTGATGCGCCTCGTCGCCGACGCCCAGGCGAGCAAGGGTCGCGCCCAGCTGCTCGCCGACCGCGCCGCCGCACTCCTCTTCTATGTGGCGCTCGCCGCCGCCGTGATCACCCTCATCGCCTGGCTCATCCTGAAGCCCGGCGACCCCGCGTTCGTGCTGGAGCGCGTGGTCACCGTGCTCGTCATCGCGTGCCCGCACGCCCTCGGGCTGGCGATCCCGCTGGTCGCCTCGCTGTCGACCGCCATCGGAGCCCGCCGCGGCATCCTGGTGCGCAGCCGCGCCGCGCTCGAGCAGGCGCGCGACGTCGACGTGGTGCTGTTCGACAAGACCGGAACCCTCACCGAGGGCCGGCAGGCGCTCGCCAGCCAGGTGGATGCCGAAGGGACCGAACCGGCACAGAACCTGGCGCTCGCCGCGGCCGTCGAATCCCGCTCGGAGCACCCGATCGCCCGCGCCCTGATTGCGGCATCCGGCCCGGCCCTCGCATCCACCGATTTCGAGTCGCTCGCCGGTCGCGGCGTCAGCGCCGTCGTCGACGGCCGCGCGCTCACCGTCGCCAGCGCGCGGCTGGTCACCGAGCGCGGCATCCGGCTCGAGCCAAAGCTGGTGACCGCGGCGCGGGAGGCGGCGGGCGAGACCCTCGTCTATCTGCTGGAGGGAGACCGCGCTCTGGCGATGTTCGGCATCTCGGACGTGGTGCGCCCCGAGTCGGCGGAGGCCGTCGCACTGCTGCGGGAACGCGGGGTGCGGGTCGCGATGCTGACCGGCGACTCGCGGGCCGTGGCGGATCACGTCGCCGCGAAGCTCGGCATCGACGAGGTGTTCGCCGACGTGCTGCCCGGTGACAAGGCCGACGTCGTCGCGAAGCTGCAGGCCGAAGGCGCGAAGCGGGTGGCGATGGTGGGCGACGGCATCAATGACGCTCCGGCTCTCGCCCGAGCCGACCTCGGCATCGCGATCGGGGCGGGGACGGATGTCGCGATCGAGTCCGCGGGTGTCGTGCTGGCATCCAGCGACCCGCGTGGCGTCGCCGACACGATCACGCTGTCGCGCGCCTCGTATCGCAAGATGCTGCAGAACCTCGCCTGGGCGACCGGGTACAACGCGATCGGCTTGCCGGTCGCGGCCGGGGTGCTCGCCGGCGTCGGGTTCCTGATGCCGCCCGCGGTCGGCGCGGCGGTGATGTCGATCTCGACGATCGTGGTGGCGCTGAACGCGCAGTTGCTGCGACGGCTGCGGTTCAGCCGGCCGAGCGGTGCGGTCACGCATCAGCGCCCCTGAGCGAATACGCTGGTCCGACCTTGCCAGGCGCGACGAAGGGCCCGACCGTGAGCGACAAGATCAAGCCGAAACGCGTCGTCGTGGCGATCAACCCGTCCGCCTCGTTCGGGGCGAAGGCGGCGATCGGGCCGGCGCTCGTGCAGACCCTGCGCGGCGAGGGGCACGAGGTGCAGTCGCTCACCGAGCCGTCGTGGCTGGAGCTGCTGGCGTCCGCCCGCGCGGCCGTGAAGTCGAAGCCCGACGCCCTCGTCGTCGTCGGCGGCGACGGGATGGTGAACCTCGGTGCGAACCTCGTCGCCGGCACGAAGGTTCCGCTCGGCATCATCCCGTCCGGCACCGGCAACGACATGTGCCGCGCCCTCGGGATCCCGTACGACAACACGGAGGCGGCGATCGACGTGCTCGCCACCGCCCTGCGTGACGGCCCGCGCATCATCGACGCGGCACGGGTCACCTTCACGGAGGATGGCGAGACGCAGCAGCGCTGGTTCCTCTGCGCGCTCAGCGCCGGCTTCGACGCGATCGTCAACGAGCGCGCCAACAACATGCGCCACCCGAAAGGCCCGAGCCGCTACATCGTCGCCCTCGTGATCGAGCTGGCGAAGCTGAAGCGGATCCCGTACCGGCTGACGCTCGACGGCCGGGTGATCGAGACCGAGGGGAGCCTCGTGTCGCTCGGCAACGCGGTGTCGCTCGGCGGGGGCATGAAGATCACGCCCGACGCGAAGCTCGACGACGGTCTGCTCGACGTGCTCATCGTGAAGCCGCTGTCGCGGACCGCGTTCCTGCGCATCTTCCCCCGCGTGTTCAAGGGGGAGCACCTGTCGGACCCCCGCGTCACCATCGAGCGCGCGAAGCACGTGCGCATCGAGGCAGACGGCCTCTCGGCCTACGGGGACGGGGAGCGCATCGGACCGCTGCCGATCGATGTCGAGGTGGTGCCCGGAGCGGTCCACGTGCTCTCGCCGAAGCCGGGGCCGCACTCGGTGCACACGGCCTGACGCGCGGCTTTTGTCGCGACCTTGCCGGTGTGGCATACTCGTAAAGTTGTCGTGACGGCCCCATCGTATAGTGGCCTAGTACGCCGCCCTCTCACGGCGGTAACGCGGGTTCGAATCCCGCTGGGGTCACAATCTCAAAATCCCTGGTCAAGCCAGGGATTTTGCGTTTCTAACGAACGGTTTCCAACGGCCGAAAACGCCGTTTGGCTACAAATTGGCTACAAGCGCCGGAATCGAGCCGCAGCCTCGGGCGCCCCCAGGTCCCACCGGTCTGACCGCAGGCGGGCAGACCGAGGTGGGATAGCGCGAATACCACATGCCACCTCGTAGCCAGGTCGTGTGGATGCGAGCGAGGACGTCGCACTCCTACGAAGGAGAATCCCAGCGCAGACGTCCGCGGGTCGTCGCAGCGGGAATGAGACGAACGGCCTTCCGAGTCTGCGCGTGGACGCCGCTCGGTTCTTCAGGCACGAGCTCTATGCCGCCGGTGATCTCGAGACTGAACGCGAACTCGAAATCGTCGCCGAGCAGGGGAAAGGGGATCGTCCAGGGCACGATGAGCTTCCCGGCTTCGGCGTGTGCCATCAGACCGTCGAGCGCTTCGGGTGTGTCCTCGTACCAGACGACGAGCTCACCGATGCCGACATCAGGCTCCAGCCCGGCGACGGTGTCCGCGATGATGCGGAGACCTACTCCCTTCTGATCTGCCAGAACCTTCATGCTCTCGGGCAGTGCGATGGCTCGCTTGGCCGCAGTGCTGATGCGGGCCAAGTCCTCGACAGCTGCGACCAGGGCAGGCGGGATCGGCGAGTCACCCGTGAGAGTGAGCGTCTGGTCGGCGACTCGAAGGCCGAACTCGTCTTGCGGGCGCAGCATGTTGTTGTTCCCCCACGCCGCGCAGAAACGCAGCGCGGGCAGGACGCGTTGCACGGGTTCACCCACCCAGCGGTCGCCGCGCATGTCGAGCTTCACCTTCATCGAGTTGCCGTTCGGGGTGTTGAGCATCACGTACAGATCGACGCCGATGTATCCCTCGGCATCGGTCCCGTGGAGATGTTCGCCACCTGCAATCCCGCGTCCTGTTCGGCGCAGCGAGAAGAGCCGTTCGGCCAGGCGCGTGCCGTCGGAGTCTTCGATGACCCAGAGGGACCGGGCCGTCGGTTCATCGTCGAACTCACCGAAAGCCGGGCCGATTCGCACCACGTGGTCACCGGCGGGCAGGTCACCGCCGAGGCCCCCGGGGAGGCCGATAGTGAGCTTGTCGACGACGTCGCCCTCTAGGGTGAGGGGCGTGCCGTAATCCCGCCACTGTTCCCACGCCTCGCGCTGCTCGGGAGTCATACGCTCGGGATACACGGTATAGCTGCCCGGGATGGGACGGTCCTCCAGGGCGCTGTCGTACTTAGTGGAGACATGCCAGGTGACGTGTGGCGCCTCACGGCTCGTTCGTGCGATCACGCTGGCGACGAGTCCGGGCCAGGGCGTGATGACGGGCAGGTCTGTCGTTACTTGGTAGTCGTAGTTGTAGTGCGGGTCCGCCGCGTTGATGTGCCTATGAAGGTCCTCCAGGGCGGTCGCCGCGTCACCAGGTTCGATCTTTGTCGGATCGGTCGTGAGATTGTGCAGCCCGGTGAGGCTGCTCATCTGGTTCAAGATCTCGCGAACCTTCTCCATGCCGTCGCCGAGGTAGTACTCGCGGATGTTGGGGGATTCAAGCAACAGATCCTCGATCTGCGTGAGCCCGAAAACTTGGACGGGGAACGGTGCATTGAGTTCCTTAGCAAGGTTTGCGAGCCACGTCTCCTGCTCGCGGGTGAGATCCATGGGTAGCGTCAGATACCACTTGGAAATGGTGTACCGAGATGTCGTGTCCTGGTGGGTCGCGATCGCCGTCTTCAGAGACTTCTTGATCTGGCTCTTCCGCGAATCATCGAGTCCGTCCGCGAACTTCTTGACCTCGTAGTCCTCGACGTGGAACTGCGAATGCCCGGCGGGTACCAGGACGTCCAATCCACCGTCGCCCTGGGAGGGTCTGATGCGCCGCGCGTGCTGGTGTCGGCGACACAGCCCGACTGCGATCATCCGCTCGATCGTGTCAGGGTCCACGACGGTCCACGGAATCGCGGTCATCGAGGGTGCCTCCTTCCGCGCTCCTGGGCATCGCCCGAATGCCATCCTCGCATCGCAGGTAGTGGGAGGTGATCGGTCTTGCACGACGTCGGCCCACTTGGGTTGCGCCGCTCAGACTCGTTTGACCCCTGGTGCCGGGCGACGTATTAGTCTTCGGCTTTCCCTGCGAAGGATACGAGGCGTGGATTCTCGAAGCCGTCCCAGCCGTTGTAGGCGAAGGCTTCACGTATTGCCGCACTGTTCATGTGCCGGTACACAGCCGAGAGTTGATCGTCGGTGCCGTCAAAGAGCGCTGTGCGCGCGACGGGGTCATCCAGCAGGGTGAGGAACGCGGGCTCGGCCCTTGCCGAGTGGTAGAGGGCGAAGTTGGTGTACGCGCCGAGCCTGTCGTTCTCGTCCTTGCCGGCGTTAGCGATGCCGCGGTAGACGTCGAACTCAACCAGCAGATTCGTGAGATCTCGCGCTTGACCGTCGCCGAGCAGGTCGAAGAGGTGGGCGGCTACGGGTTTGGCGGCCTCGATGACGCCGCTTCGCGTGCCTTCTTCGTCCTTCAGGAGCTCAGCTCGGGCGACCATGACTTCGGCCTTCCGAAGCAGCGACGTCCAGTAGCCATTGTGCGTACTAATGGGAGTGAGGCGGACCAGGGCCGCCAAGTTCTCCCACTGCTTTTCCTGCACGAGAACAGCGCCGAGGGCATAGAGGTGCATCAGCACTTCCTTGTGGCCGAGCGGGAACCGGCGCGGCTGGCTGACGAAGTCTTCATCGGCCGCTTCGTAGATCTCCCGGCAACCCTCGATCGCTCGGGAAAAGGTTGTGCCTGCTGAGTAGCGCGCGGTGAGCGCAGCGATGATGTCGAGCCGGTCGAGCTGATGACCTAGTTCAGACGCGACAGCCCTAGCGTCCTTCCCCGTGGCAGCATCGACGACAGTGACGGCGTTGCTGATCGTCTTCCGCAGGAGGAGATCGAGGCCGACTTCGTCGCCGCGGCGGATCAGCTCCGTGACTGCCGCGCCGAACGACTCAGCTGGCATCTCGACGTTCACGTTGACGAACCCGCCCGGCTCGAAGGCGGGGGTTGCGACGCGGATCGTCTCGAAGATGTCTCGTCGCCATTCCTCCTTGCGGGCCGCGATGACTCGCTCGATGATGCCGCGTGCTTCGTGCTGATTCCATCGAACGCTGGAGGTGCCGCGACGCACGAACACATCGCCGGCGCGCCAGACGGTCTTGTTCTCGTACTCGCCGTCTTTCGACATGATCCGCATGCCATCCCAATTCGGGCCAACGCCGATCAAGAGGAAGTCGTTGGACTCGATGCGGTGGAGGGCTGCGCTTAGGTCGATGGGCTCGCCCAGCACAGCGGCCACCTTGGATCGGACCTTCTGCTCATCGAAGTCGCGGGCAGCTTCGGGTGCGAACATGCCGCTCGGCGACCCGTGATCGTCAGCGCCTACGACGATGTAGCCACCGTCGGGAAGGGATTCCATCGCGGCGATGTCTTTGCACAGCTCGATGAGGTCGGACTTCGGTCGCGGATCCCACGTCGCCTTGAAATCGAGATCATCCGCCTCTGCGCCGCGCGCGAGCAGCCCGCGTAGGCGATCCAAGTCGACGCCCATCGGCATAATCGGAGAGTACAGCTGTGACGGTTTCACATGGCCCCCACAACTCCGGCGAGTCCGACCGCGTCGCCGAGGAACTGCGCCGATTTCTTTAGTCCGCCCGCTCCCACAACCGAGACGGTTCAGGTCATATCCCTGGCCCTGCCAGGGGCGGCTGGGGGTCGGGCAGCGAAGGCAGATGCTCCCAGGAGGGCGGACGTCGATCCGCGATCACGTCCGCGATCGAGGTCTGCATCGCGGCGCGGTCCAGCGACGCCCCGACCGTATCGAGGTCCTCGTCAAAGAGGTCCGCGTAGACATCCAGCGTCACGGCGGCAGAAGCGTGGCCGAGGATGCGCTGCACGGCCTTAACGTTCGCGCCCGCCGAGACCGCCAGGCTGGCGGCCGTGTGCCGCAGCTCGTGCGGGGTGAGTCCCTTGAGGCCAGCTGCTGCGGCCGCCGGGTCGAACCAACCGACTCGGAAGACGTGGTTGCGCAGCCAGGTCTTCGTGCGGATCCCGTAGAACACGGGCTCGTCGGGTCCGCGGGCCGCGATCTGTGCGGCGATTGGGCGGCAAAGGAACTGGGGAATCGGGATCGAGCGGTGCTCGTAGTCCTTCGGCGCCTCGATCCGCTGGTAGCCGCGGTCGGCGACCACGGTCTGCCGGATGGTCAGGCGCCGCTTGGCGAGGTCCACGTCGGATACCCGGAGCCCAGAAAGCTCGCCCCAGCGGAGCCCGCAATAGGCCAGCACGAGAACGATCAGATGGTAGCCGTGCTGGAAGCCGCCGGAGATCTCGCCGACCGAACGGGCGAGCGCCGCCACCTGCTCGTGGGAGAGGTACAGCTTCGCGGCCTTGACGACCTTCGGCAGCTTCAACCGCTGTGCCGGATTCGAGGGCAGCCGCCCGTCCTCCACGGCGAAGCGGAGGGCGCCGGACAGGACATTCGCGGTCTTGCGCACGGTTGCCGGCGCGCCCGGCAGCGCGGTCGCCCATTCCTGCACCTTTAGCCGCGTCAGGTTGCCGATCTGGATCCGACCCAGCTCGGGCTCGATGTGCTTCTGGATGATCTGCGTCACCCGGCTTCGGGTTGTCGCCCGTAAGTCGCCCCGCGCGGCAAGCCAGATCTGCATCCAATCCGCAACAGTCACCCGGGCTACCGACGGGTCGATGTAGCGCCCCTGGGCGACATCGACCTCCACCGTCGCGAGGAATAGCTCGGCTTCGCGCTTGGTCTTGAATCCCCGCTTCTGAGTGAGGCGCTGGTCGGGGCGGCGGTATTGGGCGCGGTACCGGCGGCCCTTCGCCGTCTCGTATGGCTTGACGCTTCCCATGCTGATGTTCCCGCGTCAGGGTTGGAGGCCGGCAAGACGGTGGATGTCGGTGCGCCGGTAGACACGGCGATGCTCGGTCAGCGGGATCGGCTCGACGGGTGCCCGGCCGGCGAGTGCGAGTGCGCGGAGGGTTGTGCGGTGAAGGCCGAGGCGTGCGGCCGCCTCGGTTTCGGAGTAGAAGAGGCTGCCGTTGCGCCCTTCGATGGGCGGATGGCTTGTTCCGGGGTTAGTGGGTTCGGGGCTGCTCATCTGGCTGGCGACCGACGGGGTACGAAATTCCGTCGAGCAGGCCAGCCTTGCGGGCCTTGGTGATCCAGTGCGTTGCGGTGCGCTCGGGGATAGCGAACTCGGTGGCGACGGCGCGCATCGGGGCCACGGCGGCGAGCGCCGAGACTCCGTAGACGAGTTGTACGAGTTCGAGCGTGTCTGTGGTCGGACCCGCCTTGGCCGCGGCCGTCGCCATCCATGCGGGCAGGACCCGACCATCCTGTTCGAGCAGGTCGTGGACGCTGCGCTGCTTGCCCTCGAACTCCACGGTCACGCACAACGGAACAGCGGCGGAGAGCAGTTCGCCGAGTCGTACCTGACGAAGCACGGCGGAGGTGATCTCCCCGTCAGTGCCGACTGCGCGGTGCGAGGTAGTTGTGATCCGGTAGCGGCCGACAGCGGCCGCATAGATCGCGCTGATCGTGGTCTCGACGGAGATGTCGTTGGCGGTCGCGGTGGCGGTGAACGCTGGGGCGATCCGTAACGCGGACCCGAGCGGCAGCGTGGCGTGTTTCCACGTCATGCGCTGGCCGTCGGGTGTACGCACGTCGATCTTCACCTCCTCAGTATGCCTTTCCGCGTCACGGTATCGCTATTGCGATTACTTGACACAGTTCTACACTTCTGGTTCGCTCGTGTCAATTACAGACATGGAATAGCAATTGGAGGTGACGATGGCGCAGGAGGACGCGGACCGAGCGCGCCGACTGGAGTCGGCACGTCGCTATCGGCAGAAGCACGCCAAGCAACGGGCGGCCTACGGACGCCGGTATCGCGACGAGCATCGCGAGCAGCGGGCCGAGTACACGCGGAAGTACCGCGCCGAGCACGCGGACGAGATCGCCGCATACCGGCGGCGCTGGCGTGAACAGAATCTCGAGCAGGCGCGTGCAGCCAATCGCGACCACATGCGCCGCAAGGCAGCCGAGGCACGGACCGCCGAAGAACGCCGAATCAAGAAGGCCGCATACTCGCGCGAGCGATACCACGCCGATATCGAAGCAAGTCGGGCCAAAGCGCGCGAACGCAATGCACAGCGGCGCGCCGCCGATCCCGACGGGTACCGGGAGCATAGGCGCAGGCAGAAGCAAGCATGGCGCGACCGCAACCGCGACCAGATCAACGCCCGCCTGCGCGAGAAGAACCGGATCGACCCCACCAAGAAGCAAACTGCAGCCCAGCGGTACTACCAGCGGCATGCCGAAGAACGACGCGTCTACTCGCGCCGATACCACCAGGAGCACCGCGACGAACTGCTCATCAAGCAGCGCCGCTGGCGTCAACGCGAACAGCGCCGCATCACCGTCGGGCTGCCCGTGCAGCGACTGCATCGACTCACCCCGGCCGATCGCCGTGAGAACGCACGTGCGGCAGATGCGTTCTTCTCGCGCCCGCTGACACCCCAACTCCGTGAGCAGCTCGAAGCCGAACTGCGCACCCCGCCCGAACTCATCGACGCCTTTCACCGCGAAACCGCCCGAATCCGGGCCACCCAATACGCGCTGCGGAACCCAGAGACCGGCACGCACGTCGTCAACCGCAACCACGTAGAAGAGGAACGCATGGACGCCATCGCCCGCCAGATCAACGGGCGACTCCGCGTCGCGCCGCGCACGCCACGAAACCCCGCTCCTCAACTCCCGCCCATCTCGGCGCCGTCAGCGGAAGGACTCAGCCTGTGAACACTCCGATCAGCCCCGGCCCGCACTCGCGACGACGGCGCGCGTGGCCCGCCCCTCCCAACCGGAGCGACAGCCTCCAACCCCCCAACTTCCATCCGCTAACAGCGACCGCGGCCCACGTCGCGGAACATCACATCCAGCATCCACCGAAGGGAATCCGCACCATGCTCGACCGATCCCAGATCGACGCCACCGTCTTCCGCGTCGCCGTAGCGGCATTCACTTACTACCCGGACAAGGCCAACCGCGAACCCGGCTACACGCTCGACGAAGACCTCGACTGGTGCATGCGCCCGCTCCGGCAACTGTCCGACCTTCATCGGCGAGAGCTCCGCCAGTACATCTCCGACCTCATCACCGACCCGAACGCGAACCGGCAGGCGTTCATCCGGCGGCTGCAGCGCTACACCGAGGAACCCCAATGACACCGACCGACGCGAGCAACAAGCCGTTCGCTACGCACCCGCCGCGTGCAGCGAGTTCGCACCTGATCACGACCGCGACCCGCCCCCCGCTCTACCGGCGTCTGGCCCGAAAAGAAGCGCGGCTCCGCGATGATCAGTTCATCGCCCTATCCCGATTGGTTCGGATCCTCGCCCGTCGTCGCGCCACCCGCAGCGGCCCACGACTGACTGAGAACACGCTCATTAGGGTCGCGATCGACCTGCTCATCTCCCGAGCAGACCAACTCGCCGGCGACACCGAGGCCGAGATCAGAGCGTCCGCGCTTGCGAGCCATCAGCCAATCGAGCGACCGGAGTCCGATTAGCTCAAGTCCGCGCTCAGTGCTTTGACGAGTCTGACAAGCGCGGACGGTTCGCTGACGCGGTAGACGTTCACCCCTTCGCCGACTATTTCGATGGGATCCTTGAGATCTTGGTAGTGGAGCTTTAGCACGATCGAGCCGGGCCACTCGTGGGACCGACGGTCCCTCGAGTCGATGCGCTCGGACGCGCTCAGTTCCATCGTTTGCAAGCTGCGGCGGGGAATGGTTCGTACCACCGGAACGCCGTCGAACTCGGTATCGATGTGCGCGACCATTACAAGCTTGGGTGTGAACACGGTGATCCGGATGTCCGACATCGAGGGCGCGAAGTTCGCGTAGGCGTACTCGACCGGTTCGCCACCGGCGGCAAGCGCGGCGCTCGTCAGGTAGGTCGCGTACCAGGCTTCGTACTTGCGCTGGTCGGTAAGCGCCAGTTCGTCGAAGCGATCGCGTAGCAGGAACTCATCGATCGCTTCCGCGACTTCGTTGTGCTCTGGCTGTTGAGTAATGGTGAGCCCTTCCGTCGCTGCCATCAATATCTGATGGGGCCGACATTCAGTGCGGTGTAAGGACCGCCATGAGACCGGTCCGCCCAGACTCTCGCGGCACATGATCACAAACATCGAGCGACTGGAGCTGGACTAGCTGGCGTTCCCGATCGAGTTGCTCCCGGTCCGCCGATCGTAGTTCGCTGCGCGGGCTCCGTGCCCGGCTTTCGACGCTTCTATGTTTGTCAACTTGTCTCGGGTGCGGCGTAGAGGGCGTTGAGGGTCCGATAGAGGTGTCGGGCGAGGTAGCGCTTGATGCAGCGGCGGATCTCGCGTCGGCTGCGTCCTT
>JBFWWZ010000028.1:0-37644 GCA_050245915.1 Microbacteriaceae bacterium | reverse complement strand
CACCACGGCGATGCCGAGGATCGTCGGCGACTCCCGGTTCGCCAGGCGCCGCAGCTCGATCAGCAGTTTTGTGATGATCGCGCTCGACGACACCGCCGTCATACCCGCGATCACCAGCGTCTCGCGCCAGCCCCAGCCGACCCACACGCCGAGACCGATGCCCACCGCCATGTTGATGACGATCCGCGAGCCTCCGGAGAGCAGCAGCGCGCGGGCATTGCCGATGAACGCGTCCTGATCGAACTCGAGACCCAGGTTGAACAGCAGGAAGATGAGCCCGAAGGTCGCGACCAGCGAGACCTGCTCGGTGGGGATGTTGATCGGGATCGCCGAGGTGTTCGGGCTGGCGATGAGTCCGACGAGCATGTAGACCGGGATGGCCGGCAGGCCGATCAGCTTGCCGAGACGGCCGAGCACATAGGCGACGACGAAGAGGACGCCGAGTTCCAGCAGATCGGTGCCCAGGTGCTCCACGGTCAGCTCCCGGGCGGCGCGCTCACGGAGTCAGCCGGCGCCTTCGCCTTGAACTCACCGGTGCGGTAGAACTGGAACGCCTTCGCGACCTTCTCGGGAGCGCCGGCGACGACGAGGGTGTCGCCGGGGAAGACCTTGAAGTCCTCGTCCGGCGCCGGGTTCGCGGTGTCGTTGCGGACGATCGCGACCACCGTGACGCCCGGAAGTCCGCGCGCGGTCATGCTGCCGAGCGGCTGGCCGGCGATGTGGTCGTCGTAGTCCACGTGGAACCAGTCGATACTGAGCCCCGGGATCTGGTCGAGCCCGCTCAGCGACTCGGTGATGCGGGTGCCGCCGAGCAGTTCGGCCAGAGTGTGAGCCTCGTCCTCGTCGAGACGCAGCGACACCTTGCGCGCGTGCTCGGTGTCTTCGGCGTCGGCGAAGGTGATGAGGTCGCTGTTGCCCGACCGGTGGGTGATGACGCCGACCTTGCCGCCATCGTCGGTGACGAAGGTGTGCAGCACACCGACGCCGGGGAGCTTCACCCTGCGGACATCGACCATGCGTCAATTCTACCGGGCCGCCGATCCGGGCTCCGGCTCTATGCTTGCGGGCGTGGGCGTTCGGGGCGTGACGATCTTCGCTGTCGCGTCCCCGTATGCCTGGGACGTGCTGGAGTCCGCGACGCGCTCGCACCTCGAGGCCCGGTGCGTCGACAACTACGGCGGGGCCGACGAGCGCCTGCCGACCGTGGCCCTAGCCGACGCCGCCGGGCGGGACTTCACCCTCGGCCTCTCGTCGGCTCACGGCCGAGCACTCGCCGCCGCCGACGCCGTCGCCCGCGGACTCGGCCGGCCGGTCGCCCTCATCGACCCCACCGCGGTGGTCGCCGGCACGACGGAGGTGGCGCACGGCGCGTACATCAACGCAGGGGCGGTCATCGCGTCGAACTCCCGCATCGGCTGTCACGCGAACGTGAACCGGTCTGCATCGGTCGGCCACGACACCGTGCTCGGCTTCGCGGCCTCCGTCGGACCCGGCGCCGTGCTCACCGGCGGGGTGACCGTCGAGGCGCAGGCGTTCGTCGGCGCGGGAGCCACCGTCCTGCCCGGCATCACCATCGGAACCGGGGCGATCGTCGGCGCCGGCGCCGTCGTGACCGCCGATGTGGCGCCCGGCACGGTCGTCGCCGGCAACCCCGCCCGCGTGCTGCGCACGCAGTCGATCGAGGACTGGGAGACGGTGTGCCCGCACTCCTCGATGCACTGAAGGCACCCGCCCCGGTGGTGCTCGCGCCCACCGGGATGGTTCCCACGCGCGCCATGACGCCGCACGTTCCGCTCACACCGGCCGAGGTCGCCGCCGACGTGGCCGCGTGCTGGGAGATCGGCATCACGTCGGTGCACCTGCACGCCCGGGACGAGGACGGGCAGCCGACCTGGCGGCGCGACGTGTACGAGCGGCTGGTCGGCGCCGTCCGCGAACGCACCCCCGAGGTGCTGATCAACGTCAGCACCAGCGGACGCACCTGGTCGGAGCTCGAACGGCGCGCCGACGCCCTCGCACTCGACGGCGACCTCGCCCCCGACATCGCATCGCTCACGCCGTCGTCGCTGAACTTCCTGACCTCCGCCTCCGTCAACGAGCCGTCCGTGGTGCGCGGGCTGGCGACGATCATGCGCGACCGCGGCATCGTCCCCGAGTTCGAGATCTTCGATCTCGGCATGATCAACGTCATGAAGCGCCTGATCGCGGAAGGCCTGGCGGGGGAGCCGGTGCTCGTGAACCTCTTCTTCGGCAATCTCGCCGGACTGCAGCCGACCGCCCTCGAGGTCGGCGTGGCGGTCGAGCGCCTCCCGCAGGGGGCGATCTGGTCGGGCGGCGGTCTCGGCGACTACCAGGGCGCCGCGCAACTGCTCGCCGTCGCGACCGGCGGCGGCGTGCGCACCGGACTGGAGGACTCGATCCACCCGCACGGCACCCGAGAGACCCTGGCGACCAATCCGGGCCTCGTCGAGCAGGTGCACAGGATGCTGGCGGCGGCCGGGCGCGACGTCATGCCCTCCGCGATGCTCCGCGAGCGGCTGGCCGCCGCATGAGTTCCGGGGTGCCCGCCGCGACGCCCACGCGGATGTCCGCCGCGGAGCGCCGGGCCGTCGATGAGGCGGTGCGCCGCGTCTTCGGCGAGGGGCCCTGGATCGGCGGACCGGAGGTCGCCGGCTTCGAGCAGGAGTTCGGCGAGTACCTCGGATCACCGGCTGTCGTGGGCTGCGCGAACGGAACGGACGCGCTCGTCCTGGCGCTCACCGCTCTCGATATCGAGACGAGCGCGGAGGTGCTCGTTCCGGGGCATGACGGCGGGTACGCGGCCACCGCGGCCCGGCTCGCCGGACTGGTCCCGGTGACGGTGGATGTGGATGCCGCGACGGCGGGCCCGACAGTCGCGACGCTCGATGCGGCGCTCGCCATCGCATCCGGGGCCCGTGCCCTGATCATCACCCACCTGCACGGCGACCCGGTCGATCTGACCCCGATCGATGCGTGGCGCCGTGACCGCGGGCTGCTCCTGATCGAGGACTGCGCGCAGGCCCACGGCGCGCGCTCCGCCGGCCGCGCCGTCGGCACCATCGGCGACGCGGGGGCCTACAGCTTCTACCCGACCAAGAACCTGGGGGCGATGGGCGACGCCGGAGCGGTCGTCTTCGCCGACCAGGCCGCCGCCGCCCGAGCCCGCTCGCTCGCGCAGTACGGCTGGGGCGAGCGCTACGACGTGCAGGTGCCGCGCGGGCGCAACTCCCGCCTCGACCCGCTGCAGGCCGCGGTCCTCCGCGCGCGGCTCCCGTTCCTCGAGGGGCGCAACTCCCGGCGCATCGAGGTCCGCGACCGCTACCGGGCCGCCGCCCCTCAGCTCCCGTTCGTCGGTGGCGATGCCTCCGTCGCCCACCACGCCGTCGTGCGGTCCGAGCATCGCGCGCGGCTCGCGGCGCATCTGGATGCGCGGGGGATCGCGACCGCGATCCACTACCCGGTCGCGGTCCGCGACATGCCCGGCCTCGACCTGCGCGGGGCGACGACACCCGCAGCCCGAGTGCTGTCCGAGCAGGTGATCAGCCTGCCCTGCACCCCCGAGCTGCGCGATGACGAGGTCGACACGGTCTGCGACGCCCTGAGTTCCTGGGCGGACCGATGACCGTCCGTACGCTGCCCACTCATTCGGACGATCGTGGTCGCCTGCTGGTCGCCGAGGATGCCGACATCGGGTTCGCGGTGCGCAGGGCGTTCGCGATCACCGCGGCACCCGCCGGGGTCGATCGGGGCGACCACCTCGTCCCGTGCCGCCAGCTGATGGTGCTGGTGTCCGGGCGCGCGACCGTCCGCACCGGGACGTCGGCCGACGACCTGAGCGGGGTGGACGAGCTGGCCGAACCCGGCGACGCCGTCGATCTGCCGGCCGGGGTGTGGGTGCAGTACCGACTCTCGGGTCCGGATGCCGTGGTGCTGGTGTTCGCGGAGGCCCCCTACCAGCCGCGCACGGGGGACGCCTCGTGACCCTCGTGTCCGTGCTCATCCCCACCCACGACCACGCGTCGACGCTGGCGCTCGCGGTCGAATCCGCGCTGCGGCAGACGGTCCGCGACATCGAGGTGCTCATCGTCGGGGACGGGGTCACATCGGAGGTGCGCGCTGCGGCGACCGCGCTCGAGCAGTCGGACCCGCGCGTGCGCTTCCTCGATCTGCCGAAAGGGCCGCACCACGGCGAGGTGAACCGGCACACGGCCATCGAGCAGTCGACGGGCGACATCATCGCCTACCTGTGCGACGACGACCTGTTCATGCCCGAGCACCTCGCCGACCTGGTCGCGCTGCTCGCGGACAACGATCTGGCCCAGTGCCTCAACGGCGTCATCGACCCCGACGGGCGCGTCCTGATCTACAGCGGCCGCCTCGACGACCCGGCCTACGTCGCGCGCCTGTGCGGGACGGACCGCCTCTACAACTTCGTGGGAATCACCGGGACCGCGCACACCCGCGCGTTCTACGACCGCGCCGGTACGCCGTGGCAGACCACGCCAGCCGGGATACCGCCGGACCAGCACCAGTGGCGGCGCATGCTGCAGAGCGGCGGACAGGTGCGCGGCGCGACCTCCCAGCGCATGACGGTCATCGGCCTGCCGACGAGCCGGGGCGGGCGCGACGCCTGGTCGCCCGCGGAGCGTCAGGCCGAGCTGGAGCGCTGGGCGACGACCATGAGGTCGCCGACCGGGCAGGATGAGCTCGACCGCCTGGTCGGCACGAGCGCCGTCCGGCAGCTGGAGGAGTGGACGCTGCTCGCTCTGCAGCTGATCGACGTCAGAGACGAACTGCAGCGTGCACAGCAGACCGGATGGAGGAAGCGGTGACACAGGACCGCGCACCCGTCCTGTCGTCGCTGACCGGCATCCGGTTCATCGCGGCGATCTTCGTGTTCAACGCGCACGCCAACAACCTGCCGGGCGGACCGGACGTGCTCGACGGGGTCGGTCTCGCCGGCCACGACTGGATGACGATGTTCTTCATCCTCTCGGGCCTGGTCCTGACCTGGAACTACGACGAGGTCCTCGGTCGCCGCCGGGACGCCCACGGCATCCGGGTCTATCTGGTCGCCCGGTTCGCCCGCATCTACCCGCTGTACCTGCTGGTGCTGATCGTGGTCGCGCTGTCGACGGTGCGCCTGCCGTCCGATGTGCTCGACCTGGTGAGGGATCCGTCGCTGTGGGCGAGCGTCTTCGCCGTGCAGACCTGGAGCGGCGACCTGTCGGTCGCGTACGGGTACAACGGTCCCGGCTGGTCCGTGGGGGTGGAGCTCTTCCTGTACGCGCTGTTCCCACTGCTGATCATCCCGTTCCAGCGGATCCGCTCCAACCCGCGCGCGCTCGTCGTCGTCGCGACCGTGAGCGTCGCCCTCACGTTCGCGTTCGTCGTCGTCGCGTTCCTGATGGGTACCGCCGACCTGCCGCGCGAGGATCCGTGGTCGGCGCACCGCTGGCTGTACCGGACCCCGCTCACCCGCGTCCCGGACTTCGTGCTCGGCATGGCCATCGGCTACCTGCTGACCCACACCCGCGGCCGCGATCTCAGCGGCCCCGGCCGGGTGCTGCAGGCGGTCGGCGGCATCACGGTCATGGGCCTGATGTTCGTGCCCGTGCTGCCGTTCACGATCTGGTCGCTGGATGCCGCCAACACCATCCCGTTCGCCCTGCTGATGCTGGGGCTGGTCTGGGCACCCGGGACGCGGCTGTCGCGGTTCCTGTCCACACCCCCGATGGTGCTGCTCGGCGACAGCTCGTACGCCTTCTACCTGTGGCATCAGGCGATCGTGCGATTCGTGGCCGGCGAGGAGGTCGCCGTCAGCACCACTGCCTGGGCGGTCACCTGGATCCTGGCGTTCCTGCTCACCACCCTCGTCGCCATCGGATCCCACCTCGCGGTCGAGTTGCCCGCCCGCACGCTCCTGCGTCGCCGGCTGTCCGGGCAGGGCGCGCCGCCGATCGCCGCGATCGAGCCGAAGTGACGTCGCCGGCCCGCAGCACCGGCGAGACGCGGCCCGAGATCCTCGTGCTGCGCGGGGTCGCCGTGCTCGCGATCCTGGTGCACCACCTCTGGCAGGGGCGTCTGCCGGGCGGTTTCGCGGCTCTCGATGTGTTCTTCGTCATCTCGGGATACCTGGTCACCGGGATCCTGTTCGGGATGCGGGAGCGCGGCGGCATCGACTTCTGGACCTACCTCGCGCGGCGCGCGCGCCGCATCCTCCCCAGCGCGATCACCGTCCTGGTCGCCTGCCTGATCGGGATGTTCCTGTTCGTGTCGATCACCGACTGGGGTCGCACATCGGGTGAGCTGTTCGCCTCGGCGCTGTTCGTCGAGAACTGGGCGCTCATCGCCGCCGACCTGGCATACGCCGCGCCGGACACGGCGACGGCGCTGCAGCACTACTGGACTCTCGCGGTCGAGGCGCAGTTCTATGTCGCCTGGGCGCTGCTGCTCATGCTGCTGCTCGGGCGCGGTGCCCTGTTCAGCCCGCGCCGCCGCCGGGCCGGGATCGCCGGCATCGCGGTGGTGCTGGTGGCGTCGTTCATCGTCTCCGTCGTCTGGTGCACGCTCGCCCCGACGTCGGGGTACCTGTCCACGGCGACGAGGATCTGGGAGCTCGCCGCCGGCGGGCTGCTGGCCGTGCTGGTGCGCCGCATCCCGCCGCTGCGGGTGGGCGTGCCGGTGGCGGCGGTCGGCTGGGTGCTGATCGGTCTGTCGTTCGTGCTGCTGAACCCGTCGATGGCGTGGCCCGGATACCTGGCGCTGCTGCCCGTGGCCGGTGCCGCCCTGGTCATCGCAGCGGGCGTCTCGCACGACGCTCCGCGGCTGCGCCGGCTGACCGACAACGCGGTCACCCGCACCCTCGCCGACAGTTCGTATGCGATCTACCTGTGGCACTGGCCGCTGCTCGTGTTCGCCGACCGGGCACTCGGCCACCCGCTGACCACTCCCGACAAGCTCGGCATCGTCGTCGCCTCCCTGCTGCTCGGCTGGGGCACGACGGTGCTCGTCGAGCGTCCCATCCGGTTCGGTCCGCTCGCCTGATCGCGGCCGCTGGCGACGCTGGTCGTCGGCGCCCTCGCCATCTCGGCCGTCGCCATCCCGGCGATCTCGGTGCGCACCGTCATGCAGCGCACCACCGAGCTCTACCAGGCGGTCGCCCAGGTGCCGGCCGGCGACCTCTGCGACGGCGCCGAGGCGCGGGCACCCGACGCCGAGTGCGTCGACGGCCCGTACGCGAGTCTGTCCCCCGATCCTCTCGGCGAGTGGGAGGACGTGTCGGTGCTGCACGGGATGGGGTGCGCCACCGACAACGTGGTCGCAGAGGTCCACTCCTGCGACTTCGGCGACCCCGACGGGACGGTGCGCGTCGCCCTGGTCGGCGACTCGCACGCGATGAAGCTCTGGCAGGCCCTGAAGGCGATCGCCGAGGAACAGGGGTGGCGACTGACCACGTACCTGCGATCGCAGTGCGAGTTCACCGTGCCGGAGTTCGAGGGCACCGAAGCCTGCAAGCAGTGGCGCGCATCGGTCGCCGACCGGCTCACCACCGACGGGCCCTGGGACATGGTGATCACCACCGGGGCCGCGCACGCGACCGGGGGCGACGGCGCCGCCGACGGATACCGCGCCGTCTGGCAGCCTCTCATCGACGCCGGCGCGCGACTCATGGTCGTGCACGACAACCCGTACATGCGCGAAGACATCCTGGCCTGCATCGTCGACCACCTCGACGACACCTCGGCATGCGATCAGCCGCGCAGCGAGGCGTTCCTGCCCGACACGTTCGCGGAGACCGCGGCCACCATGCCGGGCGCATCGGTGATCGACCTCACCGACCTGTTCTGCGACGACACCACCTGCTTCGCGGTGGTCGGCGGTGTGATCACGCACCGCGACTTCACCCACATCACCGACGAGTTCTCGCGGTCGTACGCGCCATACCTGGCGGCGCGGATCGCCGCCGTCGCCCCGGAGCTGTTCGAGCCGGCCGACTAACGCAGCGTCTCGACGTCGGGCACCCGCAGCCGCACGCGGTCCGCACCGGCATCGTCCGGCTCCTCCTGCGAGGCACGCTCCGCCTCGACCCGCGCGATGTAGTTCTCGGTCTCCGCGGCGATACGGGACGTGTCCCAGCCGAGGGCGTCGCCCATCAGACGCGCGGCGATCGGGGCGGCGCTCACGCCGCGGTCCCACGCCTCGATCGAGATGCGGGTGCGGCGCGCGAGCACATCCTCCAGATGCAGGGCGCCCTCGTGCGTCGCCGCGTACACGACCTCCGCCTGGATGTAGTCGTCGGCTCCCGGCAGCGGCTCGATCAGCTCGGGGCGCTCACGCAGCAGGTCGAGCAGCTCGTCGGTCATCACGCCGTAGCGGTTGAGCAGGTGCTCCACCCGCACCTTGTGCACGCCGAAGGCCTTCGCGATCTTGCTGCGCTTGTTCCACGCGGCCTCGTAGCCCTCGGCGCCGAGCAGTCCGATGTTCTCGGTCACGCTCTCGCTGATCCTGCCGTCGAGCGCGGCGACCGCCTCGTCGATCGCGTCCTTCGCCATGATCCGGTACGTGGTCCACTTGCCACCGGCGACGACCACGAGGCCGGGCACGGAGTGCGCGACGATGTGCTCGCGGCTGAGCTTGCTGGTCTCGTCGCTCTCACCCGCCAGCAGCGGACGCAGGCCCGCGTACACGCCCTCCACGTCATCCCGGGTCAGCGGCACCGCCAGCACCTCGTTGACCCGCTCCAGCAGGTAGTCGATGTCGGCGGCGGTCGCGGCGGGGTGCGCCTTATCGAGATGCCAGTCGGTGTCGGTGGTGCCGATCAGCCAGTGCCTGCCCCACGGGATGACGAAGAGCACGCTCTTCTCGGTGCGCAGCAGCAGCCCCACCTTCGACTGGAACCGGTCGCGCGGCACCACCAGGTGCACCCCCTTCGACGCCCGCACCTTGAACTGCCCGCGCTCGCCGACCATCGCCTGCGTCTCATCCGTCCACACGCCGGTCGCGTTGACGACCTGTTTCGCGAGGATCTCGAAGTGCTCATCGGTCTCGAGGTCGTGCGCCTTCACGCCGACGACCCGCTGCCCCACCTTCACGAAGCCCTCCACCTTCACCCGGCTCGCCACGTGGGCGCCGTAGAAGCTGGCGGTGCGGGCCAGGTTGGCGACGTACCTGGCGTCGTCGACTTGCGCGTCCCAGTAGGTGAGTCCCCCGGTGAAGGCATCGGGATGCAGGGACGGCGCCGCGCGCAGCAGCTGACGGCGGGTGAGGTGGCGGTGATGCGGAACGCCAGGCGGGCGGAGCCCGGTGTAGCTGAACAGGTCGTAGAGGGTCATGCCGGCACCGATGTAGAGGCGCTCGAACACCGGTTTCGTCAGCGGGTAGAGGAAGCGCACCGGCTTCACGAGGTGCGGGGCGATGCGCTGCAGCAGCAGGCCGCGCTCGATCAGCGCCTCCCGCACCAGCCGGAAGTCGAGCTGCTCGAGGTAGCGGATGCCGCCGTGCACGAGCTTGGAGCTGCGGCTGCTGGTGCCGGACGCCCAGTCGCGCGCCTCCAGCATCCCGACCCGCAGCCCGCGGGTGACCGCGTCGAGCGCCGCGCCGGTGCCGACGATGCCGCCGCCGATGACGAGCACATCGAGCTCTTTGTGGCGCATGCTGTGCAGCGCCGCCTCGCGTTCCGCGGGGCCGAGCTTGTTCGAACGGGTGACGGACTTGCGGGGCGCAGCCATGGCATCCAGCCTAGGCGCGCGTGCCCGATCAGACCTGGTGGTACGGCGCGATGACGACCTCGACCCGCTGGAACTCCTTCAGGTCGGAGTAGCCGGTGGTCGCCATCGACCGCTTCAGAGCGCCGATCAGGTTCACCCGTCCGTCGGAGGTCTCGGCCGGGCCGAACAGCAACTGCTCGAGCGGGGCGACCGCGCCCACCTGCATGCGGGTGCCGCGGGGCAGCTCCGAGTGGTGGGCCTCGGAACCCCAGTGCCAGCCGCCGCCGGGAGCTTCGGTCGCGCGGGCGAGCGTCGAGCCGAGCATCACCGCGTCGGCGCCCATCGAGATCGCCTTCACGATGTCGCCGCTGGTTCCGAGCCCGCCGTCCGCGATCACGTGGACGTAGCGCCCGCCGGACTCGTCGAGATAGTCGCGGCGGGCCCCCGCCACGTCCGCCACCGCGGTGGCCATCGGGGCGTGGATGCCGAGCGTGCTGCGGGTCGTGGACGCCGCGCCGCCGCCGAAGCCGACCAGCACGCCCGCGGCGCCGGTGCGCATCAGGTGCAGGGCGGCGGTGTAGGTCGCCGCGCCGCCGACGATGACCGGCACGTCGAGCTCGTAGATGAACTTCTTGAGATTGAGCGGCTCCACCGTCTTGGAGACGTGCTCGGCGCTCACCGTGGTGCCGCGGATCACGAACAGGTCGACCCCGGCATCTACCACCGTCTTGTAGTGCTCCTGGGTGCGCTGCGGGCTGAGGGCGCCCGCCACCGGCACGCCGCTGGCGCGGATCTCGGCCAGGCGCTCTTTGATCAGCTCGGGCTTGATGGGCTCGGCGTAGATCGCCTGCATGCGCTTCGTCGCCTCGGCATCCGACAGGCCCCTGATCTGCTTCAGCACCTTCTCGGGGTCGTCGTACCGGGTCCAGACCCCCTCGAGGTCGAGCACGCCGAGGCCGCCGAGCTGCCCGATCGCGATCGCCGTCGCCGGGCTGACCACCGAATCCATCGGCGCCGCGATCACCGGCATCGAGAACGTGAACGCGTCGATCGTCCAGGTGACGCTCACGTCCTGCGGGTCGCGGGTGCGGCGGCTGGGGACGATCGCGATGTCGTCGAAGGCGTAGGCGCGCTTGGCGCGCTTGGCGCGGCCGATCTCGATGTCGCTCACGTGCACTTACCTTACCCGGGTGACTCTTCCCTCGTCCCAGACCGGTTCGTCTGCTTCATAGACCCTGCCGTCCTGGCCGAAGACCAGGAACCTGTCGAAGCTGCGCGCGAACCACCGGTCGTGGGTCACGGCGAGCACCGTGCCCTCGAAACGCTCCAGGGCATCCTGCAGCGCCTCGGCCGACACCAGATCGAGGTTGTCGGTCGGCTCGTCGAGCAGCAGCATCGTGACGCCGCTCAGTTCGAGCAGCAGGATCTGCAGCCGCGCCTGCTGGCCGCCGCTCAGCGACTCGAACACCTGCTCCGCCTGATCGACCAGCCCGTACCGGTTGAGCGCGCGGCTGGCATCCTCCCGGCCGCGGCCCGCACGATGATCGTCGCCGCGCTGCAGGATCTCGAGCAGGGTGCGTCCGAGCAGCTCGGGATGCTCGTGCGCCTGCGCGAACCAGCCGGGCACCACCCGTGCGCCCAGCTTCGCGATACCGGTGTGCGGGACGGGGGCGAGCGTGCGGCCGACGGTGGTGAGGTGCAGCGACTCGGGGTCGGTGCCGCCGACGGCCAGCAGGCGCAGGAAATGCGACTTGCCGGAACCGTTGCTGCCGAGCACCCCCACCCGTTCGCCGAACCACACCTCCACGTCGAACGGCTGCATCAGCCCGGTCAGCTCGAGGTGCTCGCACACCAGCGCCCGGCGCCCGGTGCGCGAGCCCGTGAGTCGCATCGCGAGCTCCTGGTCGAGCGGCCGCGCCTGCGGAGGTCCCGCCTCCTCGAACTTGCGCAGACGGGTCTGCGCGGCGCGATAGCGGCTCGCGAAGCCGTCGTTCGCGGTCGCCTTCACCTTCAGCGTGGCGACCAGCTGCTTCAGCTTGGCGTGCTGCTCGTCCCAGCGGCGCTTCAGCTCGTCGAGCCGGCTCATCCGGTCGTCCCGCGCGGCGTGGTAGCTGGCGAACCCGCCGCCGTGCGTCCACGTGGTGTTACCCGCGGCGCCGAGCTCGAGGGTGATGATGCGGTCCGCCGCCTGCGCCAGCAGCTCGCGGTCGTGGCTGACGAGCAGCACCGTCTTCGGGGTCTCGCGCAGGGCGTTCTCGAGCCAGCGCTTCCCCGGCACGTCGAGGTAGTTGTCGGGCTCGTCGAGCAGCAGCACCTGGTCGGTGCCCCGCAGCAGGGCCTCGAGCGCGAGCCGTTTCTGCTCGCCGCCGCTGAGGCTCGTCACCGCGCGGTACTTCGCCCGCTCGAACGGGATGCCGAGCGCCGCGATCGTGCACTGGTCCCACAGGGTCTCGTGGTCGTATCCCCCGGCATCGGCATAGTCGGCGATCGCGGTCGCGTAGGCCATCTGGTTCTCGGTGGTGTCCGTCTCGATCAGCGCCTCCTCGGTGCGATCGAGTGCGGCCGCGGCGGCGCGGACCGCCGGAGGCGCGACGCCCACCAGCAGGTCGCGCACCGTGGACTCGTCGCGCAGGTGCCCGATGAACTGGTCCATCACGCCGAGGCCGCCGTCGATCGAGACCGTGCCGGAGTCCGGCTTCTGGTCGCCGCGGATGATCCGCAGCAGCGTCGACTTGCCGGCGCCGTTCGCACCGATCAGCGCGCTCGTGCGGCCCTCGCCGACACGGAAGGTCACCTCGTCGAGCAGAGGCCGGCCGTCCGGCAGGGTGAGCGAGACGTTGGTCACGTCGATGTATCCCACCGGGCCCTCCTCTCTGCGCAAAGCCGACCAGGCTACAGGATGGATGTCATGGACGTCTCCGCCGAGCCACTGGACCGCCTGCACCTGCGCACCTCCGAGAAATGGCGGGCGTACCCGCCGGACGTGCTGCCGCTGTTCGTCGCCGAGATGGACTACCCGCTCGCCCCCGTCGTCGCCCGCCGGCTGCACGACCTGATCGATCTCAGCGACTCCGGCTACGTGTCCTCCCCCGCCGCCCTCGGCGCCGCGTTCGCCGGGTTCGCCGAGCGGCACTGGGGCTGGCGCCTCGACCCGTCGACGGTGCGCGCCACGACGGATGTCAGCGTCGGCATCGTCGAGACGTTGCGTCGCGTGATCCGCCCCGGCGACGGCGTCGTCATCTGCTCCCCTGTGTATGCGCCGTTCTTCGACATGGTCACCGAGGCCGGCGGCGTCGTGGTGGACGTGCCGCTCGGCGAGGACGGCATCGACGCGGAGGCGATCGATGCGGCCTTGGCGGCGGGCGCGCGGGCCGTGCTCGTCAGCAACCCGCACAACCCGCTCGGTTTCGTGCACACGCGCGACGCCCTCGAACGGCTCGCGGAGGTCGCCGCGCGGCATGAGGTGCATGTGGTGAGCGACGAGATCCACGGACCGCTCGTGCATGACGCCGGTGCGTTCGTCCCGTTCCTGTCGGTGTCGGATGCGGCACGGGAGTGGGGCGTGACGGTCACCTCCGCGAGCAAGGCCTTCAACCTCGCCGGGTTCAAGTGCGCGCTCATGATCGCGGCGTCGGAACGGGGTCTCGCCGTGCTGGACGGCATGCCGGACGAGGTCTTCTTCCGCACCAGCATCGTCGGCTTCCACGCCTCGATCGCGGCGTTCACGGACGGGGACGAATGGCTCGCGGGCGCCGTGCGCGCGATCACCGCATCGTCGGAACTGCTCGGCGAGCTGCTGGCCGAGCAGCTGCCGGAGGTGACATTCACGCCGCCGCGTGCGAGCTACCTCGCCTGGCTGGACTTCCGGGCGCTCGGCTGGGGCGACGACCCGGCGCAGCGCGCCCTCGAGGTCGCACGCGTCGCGCTGAACTCGGGGCGCACGTTCGGCCCGTCGGGCGCGGGGTTCGCGCGCCTCAACCTCGCGTGCTCCGCCGAGGTGCTGAGGGAGGCGGTGCGGCGTCTGGCCGCGGCACGTTAGCGCCCTCCGGCGCGGATTCCGGGCGGATGCGGTCATGACGGGCGTCCGCGGTCGCCCGGAGGCGCCGGATTGGCCCGCTTACGTGAAACAGCGCGAGGAAGCAGCGGCAGCAGCACGGGATTGAGCCCGTACGGCTCCCGTGCATCGCGCCAGCCCCATCGGACCAACCGATGCCCCAACGCCCGCAACCGGTCCTCCCGCAGCTTCTCGTCGATGACCACCTCGGCAGTCGACCTGCCGTCGGTGTACTCCTCTCTCACGTACTTGGCGATCCCGTCGAACTCCCCGATCAGGCCGTGCGCCGGCCACCAGAAGTCCGCGAAACCGATCAGGCCGCGGCGGTCACGGAACTCCTGCTGCAAGACCGGTGCCGGGAATCCGAGCTCGAGCAGCCGCACCCGGCTGAGACTCTCCCCGGGTGAAGCCGCGCGGCTGTCGGCGAACTCGATCGCGCGAACAGCACGACTGCGACCGCGGCGGATGTCGAGCCGGTCGAGCTTGTCCCGGAGTTCGGCGGGCGCGACCCCGTGCTCGCGCATGCCCCAGTCCAGGATGCCGATCGCCGTCAGGAACGGGGCGTCGACCGCGATGTCGGCCAGGGTACGGACGAGGTTGGTCAGCCTGAGTTCGCCGCGCCTCTCAAGGTCCGTGAGGAGGTGGTCCGTCGCGTGCTTGCGGAACCCGTGCTCGGTGCGGGTTCCGGCGGCAGACGTCGCGAGGACGTGGATCAAGGTGGGACGCGGTCCGATCAGCGGAGCGCCGTGCAACGCCGCAGCGGAGACGTGACTGACGATCGGGCTGCTTCGGCTCGCGACGACGGCGGCGAGGACGGAGAACGTGTACCGCTGCGCGTCCGAAAGCTCCCGCCACCGGTCAGCATCGACATAGCTTCCGCGGTGCGGCCGGACCAGCCGTCCGCGCTCCACAGCCCTGCTGTACGAGCGAAGCTGCTCGCCGCGCCACACGATCTCGCGCGCCAGCGAGATCTCTTCCCCATCCAGATGCACGGCACGAGCATGCCCACTCCACGGAGTGTGGTTGGCGTCGAGCCGCTCACGGGGGAGAGCGGTACGGGGCTGCGGTGCGTGGAGGAGGGTTAAGCCGGGCGGGCCCGGACCAGGCGGGCGTCCACGGACGCCCCGAATAGCAGAACTCGCCCGAGTCGCGGGCGGGACGGCGACCGGTGGGCGCGGCCGGCGGGCGCGCTCAGCGCGAGTAGTTCGGCGCCTCCACCGTCATCTGGATGTCGTGCGGGTGCGACTCCTTCAGCCCGGCGGCCGTGATGCGGACGAACCTGCCGAGCGACTTCAGCTCGGGGATGGTGCGCGCGCCCACGTAGAACATCGACTGCCGCAACCCGCCCACGAGCTGGTACACGGTCGCCCCGAGCGCTCCGCGATACGGCACTCGTCCCTCGATCCCCTCGGGGATCAGCTGAGCGTCCGACGGCACATCCGCCTGGAAGTAGCGGTCTCGCGAGTACGAGGTCTTCTTGCCGCGGTCGGACAGCGCACCGAGAGACCCCATGCCGCGGTAGTTCTTGAACTGCTTCCCGTTCGCGTAGACGAGGTCACCGGGCGCCTCGTCGGTTCCGGCGAGCAGCGACCCGAGCATCACCGTGTCCGCACCGGCGACCAGCGCCTTGGCGATGTCGCCCGAGTACTGCAACCCGCCGTCGGCGATCACCGGAACATCGGCGGAGCGAGCGGCCAGCGACGCCTCGTACACGGCGGTCACCTGCGGCACGCCGACCCCGGCGACGACGCGGGTCGTGCAGATGGAGCCGGGGCCGACACCCACCTTGATCGCGTCGGCCCCGGCATCCACCAGGGCCTGCGCGCCGGAGCGGGTGGCGACGTTGCCGCCGATGACGTCGATGGCGGCGAACGCCGGGTCGGCCTTCAGCCGGCGGATGATGTCGAGCACCCCGGCGGAGTCGCCGTTCGCGGTGTCGACGACGATCACGTCGACGCCGGCGTCGCGGAGAGCGCCCGCGCGGTCCCACGCGTCGCCGAAGAACCCGATCGCGGCACCCACCCGCAGCCGCCCGGAATCGTCTTTCGTGGCGTGCGGGTACTTCTCGGTCTTCTCGAAGTCTTTGACGGTGATCAGCCCGCGAAGCCGCCCCTCGGCATCCACCAGCGGAAGCTTCTCGATCTTGTGCTGCGCCAGGATGGCCACGGCGTCATCGGGGTCGATCCCGACCGGGGCGGTGATCAGCGGGGCCTTCGTCATCACATCGCGCACCAGCGTCTCGGCCGCCTCGAACGACGACACGAACCGCATGTCGCGGTTCGTGATGATGCCGACCAGCTTGCCGTCGCCCTCGACCACCGGCACTCCCGAGATGCGGAACTGGCCGCACAGGGCATCGACCTCGGCCACGGTGGCATCGGGAGTGGTGGTCACGGGGTTCGAGATCATGCCCGACTCGGAGCGCTTCACCTTGTCGACGTGCGCGGCCTGATCCTCGATGGAGAGGTTGCGGTGCAGCACGCCGAGGCCGCCCTGACGCGCCATCGCGATGGCCATGCGGGACTCGGTGACGGTATCCATCGCCGACGAGACGAGAGGCGCGGCGACGATGATGCGCCGGGTGAGCCGGGATGACGTGTCGGCTTCGCTCGGGATGACGTCGGTGTGACCGGGCAGCAGCATCACATCGTCGTAGGTGAGGCCGACGAATCCGAAGGGGTCGGGCTGGTCCATGTGCGCTCCACGTCGTCACGGGTGGGAAGAGATGTGAACCCGGCTGCGCCGATGAAGCCCGGTGATCAATCTTAAGCGACTTTGCACCTGACGCATTCCGCTCCATACTTACGAGGTCGAAAGTGTCGCCGATGGAAACACCACGGCAACACTCGGCAGGTAACGTCAATGCGGACGATCCCCACCAGGTGTCGTCGCGCCTACCCGATGATCTTGGAGGTTCGGTGTCCACCACCCGAACGGCGCTCGCCGCACGAGCGCCCCGGACGATCGGGGTGATGCTCGCATTCATCGCGGCGCTCTTCGCGTTCGTCCTGATGACAGCGGGCCCCGTCGCAGCAGCGCCGTCCGCGGACGGAGACCCGTACCGCGTCAGCGGCAACGTGCAGCTCGACGGGGAGCCCCTCGAAGGCGTCCATCTCACCATCGACGGCCCCGGCGGCAAGCAGGAGGTCGAGACGGACGCGAACGGGCAGTGGAAGGTCAGTGTTCCCGAGAAGAACACGACGTACACCATCACGCTCGACGAGGAGACCCTGCCCGCGGGCATCGCGGTGGTCGACCCCGAGGACGACACCCCGAACGTCAAAGAGGCCGAGATGGGCGCCGGCGGCCGCATCACCGTGAACTTCTTCATCGGCGAGGGCCAGCGCAACGTCACCAGCTTCTGGGACCAGCTCGTGCAGCGCGTCGTCACCGGCATCGCCTTCGGCCTGATGCTCGCCCTCGCCGCCGTCGGTCTGTCGCTCGTCTTCGGCACGACCGGCATCTCCAACTTCGCCCACGCGGAGATGGTGACCTTCGGCCCGGTGATCGTCGCCGCCTTCTCCGGCCTGATCGGCGTCGGCACGTTCGCCCTGCCGATCTGGGTGGCCATCCCGCTCGCGGTGGTACTGAGCGCCGTCTTCGGTCTGCTGCTCGACGTGATCCTGTGGCGTCCGCTGCGTCGGCGCCGGGTCGGCGTCGTCCAGCTGATGATCGTGAGCATCGGCCTCTCGCTGACGCTGCGGTACATCTTCCAGTTCTTCATCGGCGGCGGGACGACCCAGCTGCCGTTCTCGACGCAGGAGAAGCTCCCCCTGTTCGGCGTGGTGAAGATGAGCTTCGTCGACATGGCGAGCATCGCGATCTCGATCGCGGTGATCGTCGGGTTCGCCCTCTGGCTCACCTACTCCCGCACCGGGAAGGCGACGCGCGCGATCTCCGACAACTCCTCGCTCGCCGCCGCCTCCGGCATCGACGTGGATGCGGTGGTCCGCGTGGTCTGGACGGTCGCCGGCGCGATGGCCGGCCTCGCCGGCATCCTGTACGCCTACTACCGGCCGGGTCTGAAGTGGGACATGGGTGCGCAGGTGCTGCTGCTCATGTTCGCCGCAGTCACCCTCGGTGGTCTCGGCACCGCGTTCGGAGCCCTCGTCGGATCCATCGTGGTGGGTCTGCTGGTCGAGGTCTCGACCCTCTGGATCCCCTCCGACCTCAAGTACGCGGGAGCGCTGGTCGTCCTGATCGTGATCCTGCTGTTCCGCCCGCAGGGCATCCTCGGTCGTCGCGAGAGAATAGGTTAGGCGCCCCATGGACTGGCTTCAGATCCTCAGCAACTCGGCTTCGTCAATCATCTCCCCGGCGACGATCGCATACGCCCTGGCGGCCCTCGGCCTCGCGGTGCACTTCGGCTACGCGGGCCTGCTCAACATGGGCATCGCGGGCTTCATGGCCCTCGGCGCATACGGGTACGCGATCTCCATCCTCACGTTCGGCTTCCCCTGGTGGGGCGGCGTGCTGGTCGGCATGGCGGCCGCGGCGCTCTTCGCACTGGTGCTCGGCATCCCGACCCTGCGGTTGCGGGGCGACTACCTCGCGATCGTGACGATCGCGGCCGCCGAGGTGGTGCGCCTGCTGTTCCTGACGACGACGTTCGACGCCGTCACCGGCTCGGCGGACGGCCTCAGCGGCTACCACACCAGCTTCCGCTCCTCGAACCCGATCCCCGCGGGGACGTACGGCTTCGGCCCGTTCACGTACAACAACGTGGACTGGTGGGTGCGCATCCTGGGCCTCGTCGCCCTCGCCCTCGCGGCGCTGACCGTGTGGCGGCTCATGGCGAGCCCGTGGGGTCGCGTGCTCAAGGGCATCCGCGAAGACGAGGATGCCGTGCGCGCCCTGGGCAAGAACGTGTTCCAGTACAAGATGCAGGCGCTGGTGCTCGGCGGCGTGATCGCCGCCGTCGGCGGCATCGTCTACGCTCTGCCCTCCGCGGTCAGCCCCGGTGTGTACGTGACGTCGCTGACGTTCTTCGTGTACACGGCGCTGCTGCTCGGCGGTGCAGCCACCGTCTTCGGCCCCCTGATCGGCTCGCTGATCTTCTGGGTGCTGCAGACCTTCCTGAGCAACGTCCTCCCCGCGATGGTGGCGGCGGGCATCCTGCCGTTCATGACCCAGATCCAGGCGAGCACGCTGCGCTTCATCCTGGTGGGCATCGGCCTGATGCTCCTGGTGATCTTCCGGCCGCAGGGCATCCTCGGCAACAAGAAGGAGCTGACCTTTGTCCGATAGCTCACCGAAGAAGCGCAAGCCGGCCGCGAAGAAGGCGGCGACCACGGAGGAGACCGGGACCGGCACCATGCCCTCGGCTCCGACGGCACGCGCCAAGACCACGGATCTCACGGTCGGCCCGGCCGCGCCCGGCGTCGCCAAGAAGGACCCGATCATCATCGCGGACGGCGTGCGCCGCACGTTCGGCGGCCTGACGGCCGTCGACGTCGAGCACCTCGAGGTCCCCCGCGGCGCGATCACCGCCCTCATCGGCCCGAACGGGGCGGGCAAGACCACCCTGTTCAACCTGCTGACCGGTTTCGACAAGCCGGACGCCGGCACCTGGATCTTCGACGGCACCTCGCTGTCGGGCGTCCCGGCGTTCAAGGTGTCACGCATGGGCCAGGTCCGCACGTTCCAGCTGACGAAGGCGCTCGGCCTGCTCACGGTCGTCGAGAACATGAAGCTCGGCGCGAAGGGGCAGAAGGGCGAGAAGTTCTGGCAGAGCCTCATCCCCGGCGTCTGGCGCAAGCAGGACGAGGAGATCGAGGAGCGGGCCATGGCCCTGCTCAAGAAGTTCAAGCTCGACACGAAGGCGGACGATTTCGCCGCATCCCTCTCCGGCGGTCAGCGCAAGCTGCTGGAGATGGCGCGAGCCCTGATGAGCGAGCCGCAGCTGGTGATGCTGGACGAGCCGATGGCCGGCGTGAACCCGGCTCTGACGCAGTCGCTGCTCGACCACATCCTCGACCTGAAAGACGAGGGCATGACGGTGCTGTTCGTCGAGCACGACATGCACATGGTGCGCCACATCGCCGACTGGGTGATCGTGATGGCCGAGGGCAAGGTCGTCGCCGAAGGCGACCCCGTCAGCGTGATGAAGGACCCCGCGGTGATCGACGCGTACCTCGGTGCGCATCAGGATGTCGACCTCGGCGTCGTCACAGGACGCTACGACGACGGCAGCAAGGCCAAGATCACGGCGGCCGACATCGAGGCCGAGGGCCTCGCCGAGCTGGAGAGCGAAGACAAGTGAGCGCTGCGACCGCGACAAGCAGTTCGACGAAGACACAGACCCCCGTCGTCCACATCGACAACGTGGTGGCGGGCTACCTGCCCGGCGTCAACATCCTGAACGGATGCTCGCTGGTGGCCGAGCAGGGCGAGCTGATCGGCATCATCGGCCCGAACGGCGCCGGCAAGTCGACCCTGCTGAAGGCGATCTTCGGGCAGGTGAACATCCGCAGCGGCTCGGTGATGCTCGAGGGCGAGGACATCACGGGTCTGCGCGCGAACAAGCTGGTGGCTCGCGGCGTCGGCATGGTGCCGCAGACCAACAACGTGTTCCCCTCGCTCACCATCGAGGAGAACCTGCAGATGGGCCTGTACCAGCGTCCCAGAGCCTACAAGGAGCGCCTGGAGTTCGTGACCGGCATCTTCGCGGAGCTGGGCAAGCGCCTCAAGCAGCGTGCGGGCTCCCTGTCCGGCGGTGAGCGTCAGATGGTGGCGATGTCGCGGGCCCTGATGATGGACCCCAAGGTGCTTCTTCTCGACGAGCCCAGCGCCGGCCTGTCGCCTGTGCGGCAGGACGAGGCGTTCATCCGGGTCTCGGAGATCAACAAGGCCGGCGTGACGACGATCATGGTCGAGCAGAACGCCCGGCGGTGCCTGCAGATCTGCGACCGCGGCTATGTGCTCGATCAGGGCCGCGACGCGTACACGGGTTCCGGACGCGATCTGCTGAACGACCCGAAGGTGACGGAGCTCTACCTCGGCACCCTGGGCACGTAGCCCGCACCGCATCCCGTTCTGGAGGGCCCCGGCGTTCGCGCCGGGGCCCTTCGTCATGTGCACGAGCGGCCACAAAACGGTGTCTCGGAGAGGAGGAACAACGTTCTGTGGCCGCTCGGCCGGGGAGGGGACGGGAAAGGGCCCCGGTTCCGAAGAACCGGGGCCCCTGTGTGGGTCAGACCGCTACTTAGCCCTCGTAGGCCGAGTAGTTGTTGTCTTCGCCGTACACGTAGATGCCCACCGACGCCTCGGTCGGGTCGCCGACCTCGTCGAAGGTGATCGGGCCGGAGATGCCGTCGTAGTCGGCGACGCCGCCTCCGACGATGATCGCGGCGCAGTCGGCGTAGCTGGTGCACTTCTCACCATCGCCCGAGCCACCGGAGACCTCCTGCAGCTTCGCGGCGATCTCCTTGCCGTCGGTCGAACCGGCGGCGAGAGCGGCGAGCGAGATGAGGACGGTCGCGTCGAAGGACTCGGCAGCGTAGCTGTAGTCCTCGAGCGGGTCCCCACCCGACGACGCAAGGAAGTCGTTGAGCTGGCTGGTGAAGTCGCCGATCGAGTCGATCGACAGACCCGGCAGGGTGCCCTTGGCTCCGGTGAGCGAACCCGCGGGGAACGCGTCGCCGAAGTTCTTCAGGTTGCCGTCGACGAAGTACAGCTTGTCGGCCGGGAACTGCCCGAAGAGGCTCGGGAGGATGGTCGACACCTCGTCGAACGTGATCAGGGCGATCGCGTCGGGAGCGGCGGCCAGGACCTCGCTGATCTGGCTGGTGAACACGGTGTCACCGGTGTTGTACGTCGGCGCGGCGACGACCGAGCCACCGGCGGCCTCGAAGGCCTCGGTGACGTACTTGGCCAGACCGGTGCCGTACGAGTCGTTGAGGACGATCAGACCGAGGGTCTGGTTGCCGTCTTCAGCGATCAGGTTGCCGAGCACCTGGCCCTGCAGCACGTCGGACGGGGCGGTACGGAAGTACAGACCGTCGTCGTCGTAGGTGCTGAACGCGTCCGAGGTGTTGGCGGGCGAGAACTGGATCACGCCGGCGCCGACGACCTGGTCGATGAACTGAAGCGACGTACCGGACGACGCAGCACCGATGATCGCCGAGACGTCCTCGCCCAGGAGGCGGGGGATCTCGGTCTCGTATGCCTTGTTGTCGGTGTCACCCGAGTCGCCGTAGACGACGTCGAGGCTCAGGCCGGTGTCAGCAGTAGCGTCGTTGATCTGCGACACGGCGTAGGCCACGCCGGCCTCCTCGGGCGGGCCGAGGAAGGCGAGGTTACCGGTCTGCGGCAGCGCGGTGCCGATCTTGAGGGCGAGGTCTTGCTTGCCGCCCCCGTCTCCGCCGGTGCTAGGGGTCGAGCAGCCGCTGAGGACCAGCGCAGCGGACGTCACGATGACGCCTGCTCCGATGACTGCCTTCAGGGACCGCGAACGAGTGTTGCTCATGTCGCTCCTTGTTTGACTAACAGGACAGCGGCGTCGGTGGGGCCGACGCCTGGGACAGACACTAGCCAACTAATGGCACGAATACGATTCATCCCGATTACGGCCTTGTAACAGGGGCCAATCGTTATTGCGGGGGCTCCGCGAGCGTCAGCGACCCGGTGGCGTCGTAGAGGTACCGCAGGGACGACGAACCCACCCGGTCACCCGCGTCGTCGAACCGGAACGGCCCCGACGGGCCCGTGTAGGCGATGTCGGTCTGGGTGGCGAGCACATCGAGGCACGCGCCGTAGCTGCTGCACGGGATGCCGGCGTCGGGCACCGACGAGAGGGTCGCGGCGATCGAGGCGGCGCCGTCGTCTCCGGCGAGAGCGGCAGCCAGGGCGACGAGCATGACCGCGTCGTACGCCTCCGCCACGTACTGCGAGGCGGCCAGACCCGGATCTTCGAGCCGGACGCGGTCCACGAACCCCGCGTCGAGCGTGGAGCCCCAGCTCATGCCCTCGGCCCCCTCCAGCGCGGCGCCGACAGCCGGGTAGGACGCCAGACTGCGGCCGGTGATCCAGAGCCGGTCGGCGGGGATCCCGGCCGCGAGGAGGGCGCTGAGGGCCGCGGCGGTGGCGTCGCCGGCATCCACGGTGGACACCACCACGGCATCCGGTTCGGCCCCGGCGATGGTCGCGGCGTCGGCGGCAGGGTCGGCGCCGACGACCACGTCGGTCGCGGGTGCGAGGCCGGCCGCCCAGGCGGCGCCCTCGGCGTCGTCCGCCCGCAGCAGGGCCACCTCCGGCGCGTCGAGCGCTGCGGCCAGGTCGGCCGCCTGCTGCCTGAGCGACGGGATGACGCGCCAGTATCCGGGGCTCGATCCGGCCGGCCTGTCCCCGGTCGCCGACGCGGAGATCACGGGGATCCCCGCCGACACCGCGAGCGGCACCACGATCGCCGCCACCTCCGCCGAGGACGGGCCGATGATCGCGTCCACCCCGCGGGCCAGCAGGTCGGCCATAGCCGCTTCGGCGAGCCCATCGCCGGCGGTGCCGCCGTTGCGGTTGATCACCTCGACCGGGATGGCCCCGGCCGACATCCCGATCTCGCGCACCGCCGCGTTGACCGCGGCGGTCTGCGCGGCGGCGACCGCGTCACCGCCGCTGGTGGAGAACACGGTGCCGATCCGCAGGATGCCGTCCCCGCTCGGCGCGGGCATGGTGGCCGTCGGCGTCGGCATGGGCTCCGGCCCGGTGCACCCGGCGAGGGCCGCGGACGCCGCGAGCGCCAGGGCGACGACGAGCTGCGCGCGCGGCATGCCCCGAGGTTAACCGCGGGTCAGACGAGTTCCGGGGAGGCGCGACGCGACGCCCGCCCGGTGGCGAGCATGTCGACCGTCAGGACGATCAGCGCGACCCAGACCAGCACGAATCCGATCCAGCGCTCGAGCGGCATGTCCTCGTGCAGCACCACCACGCCGATGAGGAACTGGATCACAGGCGCCAGATACTGCGTGAGGCCCAGGTAGACGAGGGGGATGCGCCGGGCGGCCGCGGCGAAGAGCAGCAGCGGTGTGGCGGTCACCGCCCCCGCCACGAGCGCGACCAGCAGCTGCGGGACGCCGGTGGTCCCGGTGACCAGTCCGCTCGTCATCGCCACGACGACGAGGATGACGATGGCGACCGGGGTCAGGACCGCGGTCTCCAGGGTCAGGCCGCTGACGGCATCCACCTGCGGTCCGACCCGCTTCTTGATGTAGCCGTAGAAGCCGAACGAGAAGGCGAGCGTGAGCGCGATCCAGGGAAAGCTGCCGTAGCCGATCGCGATCACCAGGATCGCCACGGCCGAGATGCCGATCGCGACCCACTGCGCGGGGCGCAGCCGCTCGCGCAGCACGAAGACACCGAGCAGCACGGTCACCACCGGGTTGATGAAGTACCCGAGCGCACCCTCGACCACGTGACCGGTGAGGATGGCGAGGATGTAGGTCTGCCAGTTGATGTAGATCAGCACGCCGGCGATCGACATGATGCCGAGCACCCGCCGCTGCCGGGCGAGGGCCAGGAACGGCCGCCAGGTCCGCGTGACCGTCAGCAGGATCGCGCAGAACCCCAGGGCGAGCAGGATGCGGAGCGCGACGATCTCCCACGGCCCGATCGGCGACAGCAGCAGGAAGTAGAGCGGGAGGAAGCCCCAGAGGCCGTAGGCGGCGATCGCGAACGCCAGGCCTGCGCCGAAGCCCCGCGCGGGGGCGGGGCGGTCGGTCACCTGCTCAGCGTAGGACGCCCGGCGACACGGAAATGCCCCGTGGCAGGACCACGGGGCATTTCGGCAGCTTTGTGAGGGCTGCGGGACCTACTTGACGACGACCGCGAGCACGTCGCGGGCCGACAGCACGAGCAGGTCGTCGCCGCCGTACTTGACCTCGGTGCCGCCGTACTTCGAGTAGATGACGGTGTCGCCGACGTTCACGTCGAGCGGGACGCGGTTGCCGTTGTCGTCGATGCGGCCCGGCCCGACCGCGACGACCTCGCCCTCCTGGGGCTTCTCTTTCGCGGTGTCGGGGATCACGAGACCCGACGCGGTGACCTGCTCCGCATCGAGCTGCTTGATGACGATGCGATCTTCGAGCGGCTTGATGGAGACCGACACGGATGACCTCTTTCTGAAACTCCGGTTGGCACACTCCCTTCGAGAGTGCCAGTGACAACTATAGGCCCTGATTAGCAGTCGCTCAATGCGAGTGCCAATGGGGATACCCTCGACCAATGGATGTCGACGAGCTGCGCGAGCTGCTCTCGCCCGAGGGCCTGCGGCTGCTCGACGAGGTCGGCCCCATCGACTCCACCGCCGATGTGGTGCGCATCGTCTCCCGGCTCCGGGAGGCCGGGCACTCGGGCGCCCTGGTGGCCGCGGTACTCGGCCAGGCCCGCCTCCGCGCGAAGGCGGTGCCGAAGTTCGGCGACTTCGCCGCGCGCATGCTGTTCACCCCCGACGGGCTCGAGCAGGCGACACGGCTCCGGGTCGCCGCCATGCACGCCGGCCGGTTCGACGAGGCCGGGGTGGATGTCGTGGCCGACCTCGGCTGCGGCATCGGCGCCGACGCGATGGCCTTCGCCGCCCTCGACCTGGCGGTCCTCGCGGTGGAACGGGACGAGCTCACCGCGGCCGTCGCGAGCTACAACCTGGCGCCGTTCCCGTCAGCCCGCGTCGAACTGGGCGATGCCGAGAGCACCGACCTCGCCGCGGTCGGCGGCGTGTGGCTCGACCCCGCCCGCCGGGAGGGCGGCAAGCGCCTCGACGACCCCGCGCGCTGGTCGCCCTCGCTCGACTGGGCGTTCCGGATCGCACGAGACCAGCCGACGGGCATCAAACTCGGGCCGGGTATCGACCGCGACCTCATCCCCGCGGACTGCGAGGCGCAGTGGGTCTCGGTCGACCGGGAGGTGGTCGAGCTCGTCCTCTGGTTCGGCGCGGTGGCGCGCGAGGGCGTCGGGCGGGCGGCGCTGGTGCTGAGCGACGGGGGCGGCGCAGAGCTCACCGCCGAGACGGACTCCGAGGATGCCGAGGCCGGGCCGCTGGGCCGGTACCTGATCGAGCCGGACGGCGCCGTCATCCGGGCCCGCCTGATCGGGGATCTGGCACGCCGGGTCGGCGGCCGCATGCTCGACCCGACCATCGCCTGGATCACCGCCGACGACGAGCCGCACACGCCGTTCGGTCAGGGGTTCGAGGTGCTGGAGCGTTTCCCGCTGGATGTGAAGACGCTGAAGCGCGAGCTCGGCGCGCGCGACATCGGCACCCTCGAGGTGAAGAAGCGCGGGGTCGACGTGGATCCTGCCGCGTTCCGGCAGCGGCTCGGTCTGCGCGGGTCACGCAGCGCGACGCTGATCTTGACCCGTATCGCGGGCGACCGGGTCGCCCTGCTCGCCGAGCGGGTGTAGAGATGCCGAAGGCCGGGCCCCCGCAGGAAGCCCGGCCCTCGAGATCGGATCAGTAGGTGTAGCCGTACTGGCTGGCGATCATCAGCGGGATGATGAACGACGCCAGCACCGCGATGCCGGCGATGATGCTGAGCACGATGCCGACGATGCCGGTGATGACACCCGCGGTGTGCATCCAGGTCGGGGCGCCCGGCTCGGACTTCTTCGCCTTGTTGCTGACGATGATCGCGGCGACACCGAGGCCGATGCCGATGATGCCGAGGCCGGCGAAGACGATCGAGCCGATGCCGAGCAGGAAGCCGACCAGGCTCTGCGTCTGCTTCGGACCGGCCGGCGCCGGCTGGTAGGCGCCCGCGGGGGCCGCGGACGGCGTCGCCGGGGTGGGCGGAGTGGGAGGTGTGTCGGTCATGTTCTGAGCTCCTCTAGGGATCGTGGTGCGAATCGATGCTTTCAGCCGTTCACGGGGGTGTCAACGACTTGCGCGGCGGGTTACGTGAAGAGCGACGTGGTGCCGGCGGCTCCGAGGCTCAGCAGCACCAGTCCGATCACGAAGATCACGTACAGCACGATGAACCCGGTGAACACGTAGCCGAGGATGGTGCCGGCGAGCGCAAGACCGTGGCCGCTCTCGCCGGTGCGCTTGATCTGCGCGAGGGCCATGTGGCCGCAGATGATGCCGCCGATCGGGACCGTCAGCCCGAGCACCAGCGCGACGATCGCCAGGGTGTTGGTGCGCGGAGCCAGCGGCGCCCCGTACGGGGTGGTGCCGTAGGGCGCGTACTGCGCGTTCTGGCCCGCCGGGTACGGGGCCGGGGCGTTCGGGGCGGGTGGCTGCGAGTCGGTCATGGCTCAAGCCTGCACGGTAGTGACCGGCAATGTCGAGTCGGCGCCGAACCCCATGCCGCTCGGCGCGTGGCCGGCGGAGATGAGCCGCGCCCCGAGCGCCGCGATTATCGCCCCATTGTCGGTGCAGAGGGCGAGAGGCGGGATGCGGAGGGCGACCCCCGCGGCGGCGGCGCGCTCCGTCGCGACGGCACGCAGGCGCGCGTTGGCGACGACGCCTCCGCCGAGCAGCAGGCGCGGGATGCCGTGGTCGGCACACGCGGCGAGCGCCTTGCTGACCAGCACGTCGACCACCGCCTCCCGGAAGCTCGCGGCGACATCGGCGACGGGCACCTCCTCTCCGGCATCGCGGGCGGCCTCGACCCAGCGGGCGACCGATGTCTTCAGACCGGAGAACGAGAAGTCGTAGCGATGCCGGTCGAGGTCTTTCGGCGCCGTGAGCCCGCGCGGGAACCGGATCGCGTCGGGATCACCGCCCTCGGCCGCGCGGTCGATCTCGGGCCCGCCGGGGTAGGGCAGCCCGAGCAGCCTGGCCACCTTGTCGAACGCCTCCCCGGCGGCGTCGTCGATGGTCTCGCCGAGGAGCTCGACATCGTCGGTGAGGCTGCGCACCAGGAGCAGCGACGTGTGCCCGCCGGAGACGAGCAGCGCGACGGCGGGCAGCTCGAGGGGCTCGCCGTCGAGCAGGTCGGCGCCCACGTGACCGACGAGGTGATTGACGGCGTAGAGCGGCCTGCCGAGCGAGACGGCGAGCGCCTTCGCGGCGCCGACGCCGACCATGAGGGCTCCGGCGAGACCGGGGCCGCTCGTGACGGCGATCGCATCGATGTCGGCAAGCGACACGCCCGCCTCGGCGAGCGCGGCATCCAGCGTCGGGGTCAGTGCCTCCAGGTGGGCGCGTGCGGCCACCTCGGGCACCACGCCGCCGTAGCGGGCGTGCTCCTCCATCGAGCTGGCGATCACGTTGGCGAGCAGCGTGCTGCCGCGAACGATGCCGATGCCGGTCTCGTCGCAGCTGGTCTCGATGCCGAGCACGAGCGGTGCGGCGCTCACGCGAGACCGGTCCGTGCCGCCGGGACGACCAGCTTCATCGTGAGGGCGTCGATTCCGCCCTTGTAGTAGCCCCTGCGGACGCTGATCACCTCGAACCCGAGTTCGCGGTACAGCGTCTGTGCGGGCTCGTTGTCGACCCGCACCTCGAGGAACACCTCCTCGACCCCCCGTCGCCGTGCCTCGTTGAGCAGCTGCAGCAGGAGGGTGCGGCCGAGCCCCTGTCGCCGTGCCTCCGGGGAGACGGTGACGGTCTGGATGTCGCCCTGCCCTGTCCCGATCGGAGCCAGCAGCCCGGCGTAGGCGACGATGATGTCGTCCGCGTCGACCGCGACCAGGTAGTAGCCGTGCGGGTTCTGCAGCTCGGCGGCCATGTTGAGCGGCGACCAGGCGTCGTCGGGGTAGATGACGTCTTCGAGCGCCATGATCGGGTCGAGGTCGGCGGGGGTCGCGCTCCGCAGGTGCCAGGTCATCCGGTCACCCGCTTCGGGCCGGCGCTGGGGGTGATGTCGGGGGCGCGCAGGTACAGCGGCTGCGCGGGTCCGGTGTCATCGCCGCGGGCGAGGAGTTGCGCGGCACGGAGCGCGAGGTTCGCGGCGCTGATCCGGGCGACCACGGGGGTGCCGTCGGCGGGCGCCAGGTGGGGACCGTCGACCGGTTCCCCGTCGAGGTAGCGGGTCCACGCGATCTCGCGCCGTCGTGCGTCGGTGATGACGCGAAGCTCGCCCGTGGTGCCGTAGGCGACGGCGTCGTGCGAGGCGACCGGGTGCACCGGGATGCCGCGGCCGGCGGCGAAGGCACGCGCGGCCGCGATCCCCACCCGCAGGCCCGTGAACGGACCGGGGCCCATGCCGGAGACCACCGCCGTGACGTCCCGCGGTGCCGCCCCGGCATCCTGCAGCACCCGTTCGAGCAGCCGGCCGATCGCCTCGGCGTGCCCGCGGGTGTCGGGCTCGTCCGCCTGCGCGAGCACGCGCCCGGCGTCGACGAGGGCGACGCTGGTGCCTGCGGAGGTGTCGATGGCGAGCAGCATCCTACGAGCCTAGGACGCCCTCGACACCGGCCCATCGCTCGCCGACCGGGGTGATGCGCACGATGCGCGGCGCTGCCTCGGCGAGCGGGTCACCGCCCGCCGGACGCTCGATCGCGATCTCGAGCCGGTCGCCGGCATCGGCGAGCTTCCCCGCGCCCCACTCGACGACGACGATGGCATGCTCCCAGTCGAGGTCGAGGTCGTCGAGCTCCGCCGCCGTTGCGAGCCGGTACGCGTCCACATGCACGAGCGGCGGTCCCGCGGTCGTCGGATGCTCCCGCGCCAGGACGAACGTCGGGCTGGTGATCGCCTCCCGCGCGCCCAGGGCGACACCGAGGCCGCGGGTCAGCGTCGTCTTGCCCGCCCCCAGCTCGCCGTCGAGCTGCACCAGATCGCCGGCGCGCAGCAGGGCCGCGAGGCGCGCGCCCAGCGCCTCCATCGCGTCCGCATCCGGGATGACGAGCTCGATCACCGCTGCTTCTGCGCTTCCCAGCGCTCCCGCGCATCCCACGCGTCGATCAGCGCGCGCCACAACGCCTGGATCTCCGACCGCAGCAGGTACATCTCGCCCATCGACTTCGCCGACGCGACGTACTGCGTCCCCTCCCCGAACGGCACCCACGTGAGCGGCACGCCCATCCCGCCGCCGATCAGGGTGCTCGCCGCCGACAGGTTGCCGCTGAGACCCGGGATCCCCATCCCGCCGCCCGCCACGGTGACGACGGCGTTCTCGCGCGTGTACCGCTGCAGCTTCATCGACGGCTCGCGGCGCTTCACCGCCTCCTTGAGGAGTGCGAGCGCCTGGTCGTGCGGGACCGGCAGCTCGAGCCGACGGGTCGTCGCGGCGATGAAGCGCCGGCGCTCGAGTTCGGCGCGCTCCTCGGGCGTGCGCCGCCTAAACAGCGACACGGGGCACCCGTCCGCCGACACGCGTCACGATCTCGTAGTTGATGGTGTCCGCCCACGCCGCCCACTCCTCGGCGGTCGGCGCCCCCGTCGCGCCATCGCCCCACAGGATCACCTCGTCGCCGACGGCGACCCGCGCATCCCCGACGTCGACCACGAACTGATCCATCGCGATGCGGCCCACCACGGGGAAGCGGCGGCCGCCGATCATGACCTGGGCACGGCCGGACGCCGCGCGCGGGACGCCGTCGGCATAGCCGAGGGGCACCAGCGCCAGCGTCGTGGGCTTCGAGGTGCGGTGGGTGAACCCGTAGCTCACCCCGGCTCCCGCCGGCACCCGGCGGGCCGCGGCGACCGTGCCGGCGAGGGTCATCACGGGGCGGAGGCCCAGAGCGGCCGCGTCGATCCCCTCGGCGGCGGGGAGCCCGTAGACCCCGATCCCCGCGCGGACCAGGTCGAAGCGCAGCTCGGGCCGGCCGATCGCCGCCTCGGTCGCGGCGAGGTGACGCAGCTCCGGCTCGAGTCCGGCGTCGGCGGCCGCCTCGAGCAGATCGGTGAAGACCGTCAGCTGCAGGTCGTCGTCGGTGCGGGACGTGTTCGACAGGTGGGAGAAGATGCCGCGCACGTGGACGCCCAGTTCGACCGCGCGGGCGAAGGCGGCCGGCGCGTCCGCGGGCTGGAACCCGTTGCGGCTGAGGCCGGTATTGAGCTTCAGCTGCACCGTCGCTCCGGCCGCAGCAGCGCGCTCTAGCTGGTCGAGGGTGCTGACGCCCAGATCGATCCCCGCCGCGGCGGCGGGGGCGAACGCGGTGTCGGCGCCGTGCAGCCACGCCAGCATCGGAGCCGTGATGCCGGCGGAACGCAACGCGAGCGCCTCATCCAGGTCGGCGACGCCCAGCCAGGCGGCCCCGGCATCCTGGGCAGCGCGGGCGACCTCGACCGCGCCGTGCCCGTACGCGTTCGCCTTCACGACGGCCATCGTCTGGGCGGGCGCGACGAGGGCGGCGAGCGTCGCCACATTGGACCGGACGGCGCCGAGATCGATGCGCGCCTCGCGGAGGGTCACGCGCGCTCCGTCACGACCTGGGCCACCGCGATGCCCGCGTCGTGCGACATCGACAGGTGGATGTCGGTGATGCCGAGCCGGGCGACGATCTCGGCGGTGCCGCCGGAGAGCTCGAACGAGGGATTGCCGAGCTCGTTGGTGACGATGACCATGTCGTGCCACTGCACGCCGGACGAGTCGCCCAGCGATTTGATCAGCGCCTCTTTCGCCGCGAACCGTCCGGCGAGCGAGCGGAGCGGCAGGTCACGTTCGCTCACGGCGAACAGACGTTCCTTCAGGGCCGGGGTTCGGACGAGGGCATGCTCGAACCTCTTCAGGTCGACCACGTCGACGCCGATCCCGGCGATGCTCACTTACTCGACCGTCACGGACTTGGCGAGGTTGCGCGGCTGGTCGACATCGAGGCCCTTCGCGCTCGCCAGCTCCATCGCGAAGATGTGCAGCGGCACGACGCCGAGCAGCGGCTCGAACAGCGGCCCGGCGAACGGGATGCGGATCACCTCGTCGGCGAACGGCACCACGGCGACGTCCCCCAGCTCCGCGATCGCGATCACCCGGGCGCCGCGCGCGCGGATCTCCTGGATGTTCGACACCACCTTCGGGTGCAGCGTGTTCTCGTGCCGCGGCGACGGCACCAGGACGATCACCAGCTGGCCCGGCTCGATCAGGGCGATCGGCCCGTGCTTCAGCTCTCCCGCGGCAAAGCCCTCCGCGTGGATGTAGGCGATCTCCTTCAGCTTCAGCGCACCCTCGAGCGCCACCGGGTAGCCGACGTGCCGGCCGAGGAACAGCACCGACTGGGTGTCGCCGAGCCACGGCGCGAAATCGGCGATGCGGTCCGCCGTCGACTCCAGCAGCTGGTCGAGCTTGTTGGGGATGTTCTGCAGCTCCTCCAGCTGGTGCGAGACAGCAGCCGGCTCCATCGCTCCGCGCAGCGCGGCGAGGTGCAGACCGAGCAGATAGAGCGCGGTCACCTGGGCGACGAACGCCTTGGTGGATGCCACCGCGACCTCCGGCCCGGCATGCGTGTACAGCACGGCGTCGCTCTCGCGCGGAATCGTGGAGCCCTGCGTGTTGCAGATCGACAGTGTGCGGGCGCCGTTCTCCTTCGCGTACTTGACCGCCATCAGGGTGTCCATCGTCTCGCCCGACTGGCTGACGCTCACCACGAGGGTGCGGGGGGACAGCACCGGGTCGCGGTAGCGGAACTCGTGCGACAGCTCCACATCGACGGGGATGCGTGCCCAGGTCTCGATGCCGTACTTGCCGAGCATGCCGGCGTAGGCCGCGGTGCCGCAGCCGAGGATCACCACGCGATCGATGTCGGCGAGCACATCGGCGATGCCGTCGAGCTCGGGAAGGGTCACGGCGCCGTCGTGGACGCGGCCGAGGAGGGTCTTGCCGACCGCCTCCGGCTCTTCGCTGATCTCCTTCTTCATGAACGACGGCCAGCCGCCCTTCTCGGCGGCGGAGGCGTCCCAGGCGACCTCGAACTCACGGGCCGTCACCGGGTTGCCGGCGAAGTCGGTCACCTCGACCGAGTCGGGGCGGATGGTGACGATCTCGTCCTGCCCGATCTCCATCGCGCGCTTGGTGTGCTCGACGAACGCGGCGACGTCGCTGCCGAGGAAGTTCTCGCCCTCGCCGAGCCCGATCACGAGCGGCGAGTTGCGGCGGGCGCCGACGACGACGCCGGGCCGGTCCTGGTGCATCACCAGCAGGGTGAAGGCGCCCTCGAGGCGCGCGACGACCCGCTGCATGGCGAGCGTGAGGTCGCCGGTCTGCTTGAACACCTCGCCGACCATGAGGGCGGCCACCTCGGTGTCGGTCTCGCTCGTGAAGGCGGCCCCGGCATCCAGCAGCTCCTGCTTCAGCTCGGCGAAGTTCTCGATGATCCCGTTGTGGATGAGGGCGAGCTTGCCGTCGTCGCCGAGATGCGGGTGGGCGTTGCCGTCGGTGGGGCCACCGTGGGTGGCCCAGCGGGTGTGGCCGATGCCGGTGTGGCCGTCGGCGAGCGGCTCCTCCCCGAGGTCTTCGGCGAGGATGCCCAGCTTGCCGGCGCGCTTGCGGGTGCCGAGGTGCCCGTCGTCGGTCAGGACGGCGACCCCGGCGGAGTCGTATCCGCGGTATTCGAGCCGCTTGAGACCGCCGAGCAGCACGTCGATGGTGCTGTTCGGGCCGACGTATCCCACGATTCCACACATGGGGTCGATTCTAGGCTGGGGCGGCTGTGGGAGGCTTGCCAGGTGTCCGACCCCACCCCGTTCGTCGAGATCGACCGCGGCGACTGGGCGGAGCTCGCCCCCCGCATGCCGGTCGCGCTGGACGAGGCCGACATCCAGCGCCTGCGCGGTCTGGGCGACGCCCTCGACCTGACCGAGGTCGCCGAGGTGTACCTGCCGCTCTCGCGTCTGCTGAACCTGTACGTGGCCGGCGCCCGGGCGACTCGGGATGCCACGGACGCCTTCCTGCGCCGCACGCCTCAGCCCACCCCGTTCGTGATCGGCATCGCCGGGTCGGTCGCCGTGGGCAAGTCGACGATCGCCCGCCTGCTCACCGAGCTGCTGGCGCGCTGGGAGGACACCCCGCACGTCGAGCTCGTCACGACGGACGGGTTCCTGTGGCCCAACGCCGAGCTGGAGCGCCGCGGGCTGATGCAGCGGAAAGGGTTCCCGGAGTCGTACGACCGGCGCGCGCTCACCCGGTTCGTGTCGCAGGTGAAGAGCGGAGCTGCCGAGGTGCGCGCGCCCGTGTACTCGCACCTGACCTACGACATCGTGCCGGGCGAGCAGATCGTGGTCCGCCGCCCGGACGTGCTCATCGTCGAGGGGCTCAACGTGCTGCAGCCACCCACCACGGCGGCGCTCGCGGTGAGCGACCTGTTCGACTTCTCCATCTACGTCGATGCCAGGTCCAGCGACATCGAGCGGTGGTACGTGGAGCGGTTCCTGCGGCTGCAGCGGTCGGCGTTCACCGACCCTGACTCGTACTTCCACCGCTACGCCGACCTGACGGAGCCCGAGGCGATCGCCCGCGCCCGCCAGATCTGGGACGAGATCAACGGCCCCAACCTGGAGCAGAACGTGCTGCCCACCCGCGCCCGCGCCGACCTGGTGCTGCGCAAGGCCTCGCACCACGGGGTCGCCTCCGTGCTGCTGCGGAAGGTCTAGCCCTCCGAATCCGTGCGATTCCGTCGGCGAGCACGGGGAGACGTCTGCTCCGCATTCGGGTGAGCTGCGCCTCACGTGAGGCGGAATTCACCCGATCGGGGACGCGACATCACCCCCTCGAGCGCGCGGCAGGCGACGCAGATCTCACGCGGCGTCTTCTTTTGGTACTTGGCATCCCTCCAACGGCATCCACCCTGTCTACTCGAACGCGGTGCCCGTGCGCTGGATGAGCTCCCCCGTCACCGAGTAGGAGTAGTAGGCGGAGAAGTACGCCCCGCTGATCGGGATGCTGATGATCGGCTCCTCGCCGGCCGACCGCCGGATCGACGGGTAGACCGACTCGACACCCTCGAGGTCGGCGTCGTCGAGCGACTGCCGCACGAGCACCGCGACCATCGAGAGGTCGATGGTGCCGGCGTCGAACATCTCCGCATCGACATCGCTCGGTTGCGAGAAGTCGGGTCCCACGTTCGATGCGACACCCGCCTGCCACCGGTAGCGGTCGATGGTGCGCGCTCCCGGCGCGCTCGGCGCCGAGACCTCCAGGCTGTCGGAGAAGAAGCTGATGCTGATCACCTCGGTGCCACCCATCACACCGGCGAGCTGGTCGAAGGCGTCCTGCTGGTGCAGTCCGGTGATCATGTCGCGTCCATCGAACGGGCGGCCCTGACCGACGTCGGAGACGAACCACCCGATCGTCTGATGCGACGGCACCAGCACGAGGGCGGCGCCGACGACCATGGTCAGGATCGACAGCACGCGCCACCAGAGCGGCAGGCGCTCCGGCTTCGGCGCGTCGACGACCTCGCCGTTGAGCACCACGCCCGCCGAGGGCTCGACCGTCGACACCGGGTTGAGCACCGCCTCCTGGCGCAGCGGCGTCGGGCGCATGCCGGGAATGGTCGAGATGATGCCGGGGCGCAACGGCGTCACACCGGCGGCCTTCGACTGACGCACCCCGCGCGAACCCAGGATGCCGCCCACGGTCAGCAGCACCGGCAGCGCCACCACGAGTGCGATCCAGTAGTTCTCGTTGCCGGTGATCACCCCGCCGATGACGCATCCGATCAGCCCGCCGAAGACGAGCTGCATGACCTTGCCGAACAGGATCCTCACGAGACCCACGGCGGAGCGTCCTGCGGCACCAGGGCCTCCTGCGCCACCCGCGCCGGCCCGGTCGTGACCGCGACGGTGGGGGCGTCATCGCGCACCCGCGTCTGATTCACCACCAGGTCGGCGTCGTAGACGTACGCGCCGTTGATCCGAGCGCCGGTCGGGGTGGCACTGAGCACGCGCGCGAGTCCTTCACGCCCGGCAGCCGCGGCCTCCGCCACCTCGGACGCCCGCGGGACGCGCCCGAAGACCGGCAGGATGATGCCGAACACGCCGGTGATCACCCCGCCGATGAGGGCGAGCAGTGCGACGGCGAACGCCACGGTCCACGCCAGGGGAGACATCGCGGGACCACCGATGAACAGCAGGACACCGAGTCCGAACGCGGCCACGGCCAGCGCGACCACGGACGCGATCGCGAGCCTGCGCCTCATGCGGCCCAGGCTAGCGGCGTGGAGCCCTAGTGGGAAAGGCGCTCCCGCACGATGGCGGCCAGCGCCTCGCTGACCTCCTCGGCGATGGCGGCGTCCTCGGCCTCGACCATCACGCGCACCAGCGGTTCGGTGCCCGACGGACGCAGCAGCACCCGGCCGGCGCTGCCGAGGCGGTGCTCCGCATCGGTGACGGCGGCGGCGATCTGCTCGTCGGAGGCGAGGCCGTGGTGGTCGACACCGCGCACGTTGACCAGCACCTGCGGGTAGACCGTCATCACCGACGCCAGCTCCGCGAGCGTCTTACCGGTGCGGGCCATCTCCGCCGCGAGCATCAGACCGGTCAGGATGCCGTCTCCGGTCGTCGCGTGCGACGTGAAGATGATGTGACCCGACTGCTCGCCGCCGAGAGACAGGCCCTTCTCGGTGAGCGCTTCGAGCACGTAGCGGTCGCCGACCGCCGTCTCGATCATCGAGATGCCCTGCTCCGCCATCGCGACGCGCAAGCCCAGGTTGCTCATGACGGTGGCGACCAGGGTGTCGTCTTTCAGCATCCCCCGATCGCGGAGGGAGACCGCGAGGATCGCCATCATGCGGTCGCCGTCGACGACCTCGCCGTTCGCGTCGATGGCCAGGCACCGGTCGGCGTCGCCGTCGTGGGCGATGCCGAGGTCGGCGCCGTGCTCGAGCACCGCCGCGCGCAGCGGCTCGAGATGCGTGGAGCCGACACCGTCGTTGATGTTCACGCCGTTCGGGTCGGCGCCGATCACCGTCACCCGTGCTCCGGCGTCGGTGAACGCCTGCGGCGACACCGCAGCGGCGGCCCCGTGTGCCGCGTCGATGACGACGTGGAGGCCGTCGAGCCGCACGTCGAGCGCGCCCAGCAGGTGGATGACGTAGCGGTCCTCCGCGTCGGAGAACCGGCGGATGCGCCCCACATCGCCGCCCGTCGGGGTCAGCTTCTGGGACGACATCGCCGCCTCGATGCGGTCCTCCACCTCGTCCGGCAGTTTCGTGCCGCCGATGGCGAAGAACTTGATGCCGTTGTCGGGCGCCGGGTTGTGCGAGGCCGAGACCATCACGCCGAAGTCGGCGTCGATGGCGCCGACCAGGTACGCGGCCGCCGGAGTCGGGATGACGCCCGCATCCAGCACGTCGATCCCCGAACTGGCGAGCCCGGCGGCGACGGCGGCGGAGATGAACTCCCCCGAGATCCGCGGGTCGCGGGCGAGCACCGCCGTCGGGCGCTTGCCCGCCGCACGCAGCTCTTCCGCGTGCCGTCCGCTCGTGAGTACGTAGGCGGCAGCCTGCGCGAGACGCAGCGCCAGGTCGGCGGTGATGACCTCGCCGTTGGCGAGGCCACGCACACCGTCGGTACCGAACAGACGAGGCATGATGCCCGGTCGGATCAGCGCTTCGAGAACTGCGACGCCTTGCGCGCCTTCTTCAGACCGGCCTTCTTGCGCTCGATGACGCGGGCGTCACGGGTGAGGAAGCCGGCCTTCTTGAGGGCGGGGCGGTTGTTCTCGCGGTCGATCTCGTTCAGGGAACGCGCGATCGCGAGACGCAGGGCGCCGGCCTGACCGGAGGGGCCGCCACCGGTGATCTTCGCAACCACGTCGTAGCTGCCGAGCAGGTCGAGCACCTTGAAGGGGTCGTTGATCAGCTGCTGGTGCAGCTTGTTCGGGAAGTACTCCTCGAGCGTGCGGCCGTTCACCGTGAAGGTGCCGGTGCCGGGGGTGATGCGCGCGCGGGCGATCGCCTCCTTGCGGCGGCCGACGGCCGAGCCGGGCACGCTGAGCACCTGACGGGGTGCGCGGGGCGCCTCCTCCGCAGGGGTCTCGGTGGTGAAGC
>JBFWWZ010000027.1:0-38306 GCA_050245915.1 Microbacteriaceae bacterium | reverse complement strand
ACGAGCAGGCAGCGCACCTTGTCGGCGGCGGTGGAGGTCAGCGCGACCTCGTGCGATGCCAGTTCTGTCGATGCCGTGGCGGTGTCTGTCATGTCACCCATTCTACTCCCCGCTCCGTGCGTTCAGCCGGGACCGCAGCAGCGCCTCGGCGAGGATCGCGTGCTGGAACGTCGGCAGGTGCAGGGACTCGTTCGGGCTGTGGGCCCTCGCGTCCGGGTCCTCGACCCCGGTGATCAGGATCTGCGCCGCCGGATACCGCTCCACGAGATCGGCGATGAAGGGGATGGAGCCGCCCGACCCCATGAGGACAGGTGCCGTCCCGAACGCCTCGTGCATGGCATCCAGGGCGTCTTCGGCTGCCCAGCCGCTGGTGTCGACGAGGAACGGTTGCCCGGAGTCGAGGTCCTCGATCTGCCACTGTGCGCCGTGCGGGATGTGCTCGGCGATGTGCGCCTCGAGTGCCGCGAAGTAGTCCTGCCAGGTCTGGCCGGGAGCGACCCGTGCGCTCACCCGCACCCTGACGCTCGGCACGAGGGTGTTCGAGGCGTTCTTGACGCTGGGGGCATCGATGCCGGTGACGGTGATAGACGGCTGGTACCAGGTGCGCGACAGCAGGTCACCCGTGCCGATCGGTTCCACCCCCTCCAGCAGCCCGGTCTCCTGACGCAGCTGCGCCTCGTCGTACTCGGGCGTGTCCGCCTGGTGGCTGTGGAGGCCGGCCACCGCGACGGAGCCGTCGGGGTTCCAGAAGGTGGCGCAGAGCCGGATGGCGGCGAGCATCGCATCCGGCACCACTCCCCCGAACTGGCCGGAGTGCGAGGCGTGGTCGAGGGTGGAGATGCGCAGGTTGAACGCGACCGCCCCGCGCAGGCCCACGGTGAGGGCGGGCGTCTCGAGGTCCCAGTTGCCGGAGTCGGCGACCACGATCGCGTCGGCGGCGAGCTTGTCGTGGTACCGCTCGAGGATCGCGGGGAGCGAGCGGGAGCCGAACTCCTCCTCCCCCTCGGCGAAGAGCACGATCCCGACCTCCGGGTCGGGGTCGACGGTGAGGAGTGCGCGGATCGCGCCGATGTGCGCCATCACCCCGGCCTTGTCGTCGGCGGCGCCGCGACCGTAGAGCCGGTCACCGCGGAGGGTCGGCTCATAGGGCTTCGAGTCCCAGTGGTCGTCGTCGCCGGGGGGCTGCACGTCGTGGTGAGCGTACAGCAGCACCGTCGGCTTGCCGTTGCGGGCGGCTCGGGTGGCGATCACGGCGGGCAGGCCCAGCGCGCCCGTCACGGGGATCGGCAGCCGCACCACCTCGACCTCCTCGAAGACCCCGGTGCCACGCGCCAGGTCCGCCACCTTCTCGGCGCTGGCGATCACGTGGTCGTGGTCGAAGCCGTCCCACGACACCGACGGGATGCGGACCAGATCCGACAGGTCGGCGATCGACGCGGGCAGGGAGGCCTGCACCGCCTCGGCGAGTTCTGCGGCGTGGGGACTCTGTGAAGACATGGGATGATCTTTTCATGGCCAAGCCCGCCTCCCCCCAGCCCGTCGAGGACGACGGCGAAGCCCCCGCGACGAAGGGGCGACCCACTCCGACCCGCAAAGAGCGCGAGGCGGCGCGCAAGCGGCCGCTGGTGCCGAGCGACCGGCGGGAGGCGGCGCGGCAGTCACGCAGCCAGCTCCAGTCGCAGCGCGAGCGTGCGCGGATCGGTTTGGCCAACGGCGAGGAGAAGTTCCTGCCGCAGCGCGACAAGGGCCCGCAGCGGCGCTACGTGCGTGACTACGTCGACGCGCGGTTCAGCCTCGGCGAGATCCTGCTGCCGCTGCTGGTGCTCACGATCCTCAGCTACTTCTTCGAGTCGATCGCTCCGTACGTGCTGATCGCCGTCTGGGGCGTCATCGCGATTCTCATCGTGGAGGGCGTCATCGTCGGCTTCGTGCTGCGGCGCAAGCTCGCCGCCAAGTTCGGTGAGGGCAAGGTGGAGAAAGGCGTGCGGTGGTACGCGTTCATGCGCATGATCCAGATGCGCATCCTGCGACTGCCGAAGCCGCAGGTCAAACGGGGCCAGTTCCCGAGCTAGGGGCGCGGGTCGCGCCTCAGGCGGCGCTGCGCCGCCAGGTAGCGGTTGATCTGCCGCGCCCACAGGGGTCCGCGGTACAGGAACCCCGTGTAGCCCTGCACCAGCGTCGCACCGGCCGCCAGCCGCTCCGCCACGTCGGCGCCCGTCTCGACGCCGCCGACCGAGATGATGCACATGCCGGGCGGCACGGCGGCGCGCAGCACGCGGAGCAGCTGCAGGGAGCGGGCGGCGAGCGGGGCGCCGGACAGCCCCCCCTCCCCCGCGCGCTCGATCAGGGCGGCGGGTGATCGCAGTCCGTCGCGCGAGAGCGTCGTGTTGGTGGCGACGATGCCGTCGAGCCCCAGACGGACGACGAGTGCGGCGATCCCGCGCGCCGCATCGTCGGTCAGGTCGGGCGCGATCTTGACCAGCACGGGCGTGCCGCCCGCGGCATCCCGGACCGCCTCGAGCAGCGGCGTGAGCCGGTCGAGTTCTTGCAGGCCGCGGAGGCCCGGAGTGTTCGGCGAGCTCACGTTGACGACGAGGTAGTCGGCGTGCGGGGCGAGCAGCCGGGTGCTCGTGAGGTAGTCCCCGATCGCGTCGTCGACCTCGACCACGCGCGACTTGCCGACGTTCACGCCGATCACCGGGCGGTACCGGCGGCGGGAAGCCCGGCGCAGCCGCGGGAGCACCGCCTCCGCGCCGCCGTTGTTGAACCCCATCCGGTTCACGACCGCCCGGTCGGGGATCAGCCGGAAGAGCCTCGGCCGCGGGTTGCCCGGCTGGGCGCGCGCCGTCACGGTGCCGATCTCGACATGCCCGAACCCCAGCAGGCCGAGGCCCCGGATGCCGCGAGCATCTTTGTCGAAGCCCGCCGCGACGCCGAACGGGGTCGGGAACTCGATGCCGAGAGTGCGCACGACGAGTCCGGGGTCGGGACGTGTGACCGCCCACACGGGCGCGGCGACCAGCGGAAGGGCCCGGATGACGGCGAACGCCAGATGGTGTGCGCGTTCGGCGTCGAGCCGCGACAGGAACAGCCGGAAGAGCGCGCCGTAGACGCCGCGGGAATCAGCCATCCCGCCCAGGTTAGCGGTCGGCCGCGTCCGCCTTCGTCGCGTCCTCGACCCGCAGCAGCGTGATCGCCGCCTCGAAGTCGTCGAGGGAGTCGAAGCCCTGGTAGACGCTGGCGAACCGCAGGTAGGCGACCTCGTCGAGCTCGCGCAGTTCCGGCAGGATCGCGAGGCCGATGTCGTTGGCGTCGATCTGGGCGACCCCGGTCTGGCGGATCGCCTCCTCCACCTTCTGCGCGAGCTGCGCCAGGTCGGCGTCGCTCACCGGGCGCCCCTGGCAGGCCTTGCGCACGCCGGTGACGATCTTCTCGCGGCTGAACGGCTCGACTATGCCGTTCCGCTTGATCACGCTGAGACTGGCGGTCTCGGTCGTGCTGAAGCGCCGGCCGCACTCGGGGCATTGCCGGCGGCGCCGGATCGCCAGGCCGTCGTCGCTGGTGCGGGAATCGACGACCCGGCTGTCGGGGTGACGGCAGAACGGGCAGAACATGGTGCGACCAGGGTAGACCGCGAACGGCTATCCGGCTGGGAACCTGGCGTCGACCGCGTCGCCGTGCGCGGGCAGCTGCTCGGCGTCGCTGAGCGCCCGGATGTCAGCGCGCACCGCCTGCAGCGCCTCGTGGTCGTACCGGATGATCTGCTGCGACCGCAGGAACGTCGCCGCCCCGAGCCCTGCCGAGAACCGCGCCTGCCCGCCGGTCGGCAGCACATGGTTCGACCCGGCGAGGTAGTCGCCGAGGCTGACCGGGGCGTCCGCGCCGAGGAACACGGCACCGGCGTCCTCGATCAGGTCGAGCGTCGCACCGGGGTCGACGGTCTGCAGTTCGAGATGCTCCGGGCCGTAGGCGTTGCTGAACGCCGCCGCGGCCGCGATGTCGTCGACGAGCACGATCGCCGACTGCCGGCCGCCGAGTGCCTGACGCACGCGTTCGGTGTGCGCCGTGTCCGCGGCGAGCCGGTCGAGTTCGGCGAGGACACGATCGGCCAGCGCGGGGGCGTCCGTGACCAGCACGGCGGCGGCCAGCTCGTCGTGCTCGGCCTGGCTCACCAGATCGGCGGCGACCAGCCGGGGGTCGGCGGTCTCGTCGGCGATCACGACGATCTCGGTGGGCCCCGCCTCGGCATCGATGCCGACGACCCCGCGCACCAGGCGCTTGGCCGCAGCGACGTACACGTTGCCCGGCCCGGTGATGAGGTCGACGGGGTCGAGGCCCAGCGACGGGACTCCGTACGCGAGGGCGCCGATCGCGCCGGCGCCGCCCATCGCGTACACCTCCTCGATGCCCAGGATGCCGGCCGCCCCCAGGATCACTGGGTGCACGCTCCCGGCGTGGTCGGCCTGCGGCGGCGATGCCAGCACGACCGAGCGGACACCGGCGACCTGCGCGGGGACCACGTTCATGACCACGCTCGACGGGTACACCGCCTTGCCGCCGGGGACGTAGAACCCGGCTCTCCCGACGGGCCTCCAGCGCTGCACCACCTGCGCGCCGGGTCCGAGGTCGGTGACGGCGGGCGGCGGAACCTGGGCCTCGCTGGCAGCACGCACCCGGTCGGCGGCGTGCTCGATGGCGCGACGGACGGACGGCGCGAGCGCCTCCACCGCGGCACCGATCGCGGCGGGATCGACCCGCACCGCATCCGGTCGCACCCGATCGAGCCGTTCGGCCTGATCACGCAGTGCGGCTTCGCCCCGCTCGCGCACCTCGGCGATGAGCGTCGCCGCGACCTCGGTGGCCGCGGAGACATCGGTCGCTGCGCGCGGGACCAGGTCGACCAGTTCGGCTCGGGTCGGACGGCGGCCGCGGAGGTCGAGGGTCTGGATCATCGCGTGACCATGCTACGGGTCAGCGCGGGTCCTCCCCCTCGGTGTTGGATGGGGACGTGCACGATGTCGACGCCTTCAAAGCCGCATTCCGCCGCCTCGCGGCCGGGGTCTCGGTGGTCACGGCGCTGCACCCCGACGGCCGGCCTGCCGGCTTCACCGCCACCTCCCTCGCCTCGCTCGCCGCGATCCCGCCGATGGCGACCTTCAACATGGCGCGGAAGGCATCCGCATGGCCGGCGATCGAGCAGACCGAGCACGTGATCATCCACATCCTCGGGGTACGCAACCGCGCGGCGGCGGAGACGCTCAGCCTCGACGCCGACCAGCGCTTCGCCGGCGATCACTGGGCGCCCGGGCCGCTCGGGCTGCCGCTGCTGAATGACGTGCCGGCCTGGATGCTGGGTCGTATCATCGGCCGCTACCCCGTCGAGGAGAGCGCCATCGTCGCCGTCCGGATCGAGGACGGCGAACTCGGCGAGGACGACATCCCGCTGCTGTACCACGAGCGCGCGTACTGGCGCCCCGGCGACCGGGCCTGACGGCATCTACACCAGGCAGTTGGGCCCGAGCAGGCTCTTCAGCTCGCCATAGAGGTCGGCGGTCACCGCCACCGGGTACGGGATCTCGAACATACGCGCGTTCTCTCCGCGCACCAGGCGCAGGCGCACCTCGTTGTCGCCGGCGTGCCGGATCAGCACATCGTTGAGGGCGCCGATCACCTCGGTCGTCGCCCTGCTCTCGGCCACCGAGATCACCAGCGGACCCGACCCGAGGCTCGTCCCCGTGTCCGGCTGGAACATCGACACCGCGTGCAGGTTCATGCCGTCGTCGCGCATGCTCACGCGGCCCTTGACCACGACGATCGAGTCGCCGACGAGTGCCGGCGCGAACTCCTGGTAGGTCTTGCCCATGAACATGACGGTGATCTCGCCGCCGAAGTCCTCGAGCTGCACCATGCCGTAGGGATTTCCCGAGTTGCGGGCGGTGCGATGCTGCACGCTGGTCACCAGCCCCGCGACGGTGACGGTCTCGCCGTCGGCGGCGGACTCCCCCGTCAGCAGCTCCGCGATCCCGATGCTGGCGTGGCGGGCGAGCTGCGCCTCGAGCCCGGCGAGCGGGTGATCGCTGACGTAGAGCCCGAGCATCTCGCGTTCCGCCGCGAGCTTCTCGCGCTTGGGCCACTCGGGTCGCTCGGGGATCGCCTCGACCGCGTGCTCCGGCTCGTCCCACAGGCTGTCGAAGTCGAAGCCGACCTGACCGTTCGCCTCGGCGCGCTTGTCGCTGACGGCACGCTCGACGGCTCCCTCGTGGATCTCGATGAGCGCGCGCCGGGTGGCCCCCAGCGAGTCGAACGCACCGGCCTTGATCAGCGACTCGACAGTGCGCTTGTTCGCGGCCTGCAGCGGCACCTTGCGCAGGAAATCGTGGAACGAGGTGAAGCGCCCCTTCTCTTCGCGTGCGGCCCGGATCTGCTCCACCACCCCGAAGCCCACATTGCGGACAGCACCCAGCCCGAAGCGGATGTCGTCGCCCACGGCGGCGAAGTAGCCGATCGACTCGTTCACGTCGGGCGCCAGCACCTTGATGCCCATGCGCCGGCACTCGTTCAGGTACAGCGCGAGCTTGTCACGGGCATCCCCGACGCTGGTGAGCAGCGCAGCCATGTACTCCGCCGGGTAGTGCGCCTTGAGGTACGCCGTCCAGTAGCTCAGCACGCCGTAGGCGGCCGAATGCGCCTTGTTGAAGGCGTAGTCGGAGAACGGCACCAGGATGTCCCACAGCGTCTTGATGGCGACATCGGAGTAGCCGTTCGCCTTCATTCCGGCGACGAAGCCCTCGTACTGCTTGTCGAGCTCGCTCTTCTTCTTCTTGCCCATCGCCCGGCGCAGGATGTCGGCCTGGCCGAGCGTGAACCCCGCCACCTTCTGCGCGATCGCCATCACCTGCTCCTGATAGATGATCAGGCCGTACGTGGTGTCGAGGATCTCGGCGAGAGACTCGGTGAACTCCGGGTGGATCGGCGTGATCGGCTGCGAGCCGTTCTTGCGGAGCGCGTAGTTGGTGTGGGAGTTCGCGCCCATCGGACCGGGGCGGTACAGCGCGATGAGCGCGGAGATGTCTTCGAAGTTGTCGGGCTTCATCAGCCGCATGAGACTGCGGAGCGGGCCGCCGTCGAGCTGGAACACGCCGAGCGAGTCCCCGCGTGCCAGCAGCTCGTAGGCGGCACGGTCGTCGAAGTCGAGCTCTTCGAGCACCGGCCGGAAGCCCCGGTTGCTCTCGATGTTGTCGAGGGCGTCGTCGATGATCGTCAGGTTGCGCAGGCCCAGGAAGTCCATCTTGACCAGCCCGAGCGCCTCGGCGGCCGGGAAGTCGAACTGGGTGACGATCTGGCCGTCCTGCTCGCGTTTCATGATGGGGATCACGTCGGCGATCGGCTCGGACGACATGATGACGCCCGCCGCATGGACGCCCCACTGCCGCTTCAGGTTCTCGATGCCGAGCGCCGTCTCGAAGACCTGCGCCGCCTCCGGGTCGCTCTGCAGAAGCTGACGCAGATCTCCGGCCTCCTTGTAGCGCTCGGAGGCTGGATCCGTGACATCGCCGAGCGGCATGTCCTTGCCCATCACCGGAGGCGGGAAGGCCTTGGTGAGCTTCTCGCCCACCGAGAACGGCATCCCGAGCACCCGCGTCGAGTCTTTGAGCGCCTGCTTGGCCTTGATGGTGCCGTAGGTGACGATCTGCGCGACGCGCTCCTCCCCGTATTTCTCGGTGACGTACTTGATCACCTCGCCGCGCCGGCGCTCGTCGAAGTCCACATCGAAGTCGGGCATCGAGACGCGGTCGGGGTTGAGGAACCGCTCGAAGATGAGGCCGTGCTTGAGCGGGTCGAGGTCGGTGATGCGCATCGCGTAGGCGGCCATCGAACCCGCGCCGGAGCCGCGGCCGGGGCCGACCCGGATGCCGTGCTCGCGCGACCAGCGGATGAAGTCGGCGACGACCAGGAAGTAGCCCGGGAATCCCATCTGCAGGATGACCTGGATCTCGTAGTCCGCCTGTCTGCGCACCTCGTCGGGAACGCCGCCGGGGTATCTGCTCTGCAGTCCCCGCTCGACCTCTTTGACGAACCAGGTGCCCTCGGTCTCGCCCTCGGGTACCGGGAAGCGCGGCATGTAGTTCGCCGAGGTGTCGAACTCGACCTCGCAGCGTTCGGCGATCAGCAACGTGTTGTCGCACGCCTCCGGGTAGTCGCGGAACAGCTGCCGCATCTGCGCGGGAGTCTTCAGATAGAACTCGTTCGAGTCGAACTTGAACCGGTTCGGGTCGGCGAGCGTGGAGCCGGACTGGATGGCGAGCAGCATCTCTTGTGCCGTGGCGTCCTGCGCGTGCACGTAGTGCAGGTCGTTGGTCGCCAGCAGCGGGAGCCCGAGCTCTTTCGCGAGGCGAAGCAGGTCGGACATGACCCGCTTCTCGATCCCGAGGCCGTGATCCATCAGCTCGGCGAAGAAGTTGTCCTTGCCGAAGATGTCGCGGTAGTCGGATGCGGCCTGCCGCGCCTCGGCGTACTGGCCGAGCCGCAGCCGGGTCTGGATCTCGCCACTGGCGCACCCGGTGGTCGCGATGATGCCGGAGCCGTAGGCGCTGAGCAGCTCGCGGTCCATGCGCGGCTTGAAGTAGTAGCCCTCGATCGAGGCGAGCGACGACAGCCGGAACAGGTTGTGCATCCCGGCCGTGTTCTCGGCCAGCAGGGTCATGTGGGTGTAGGCGCCCGACCCGGACACATCATCTTCGCCGCCGTTGCCCCACCGCACCCGCGTCTTGTCGCTGCGATGCGTACCGGGGGTGACGTAGGCCTCGGTGCCGATGATCGGCTTGACGCCGGCCTCGGTCGCCTGCTTCCAGAAGTCGTATGCGCCGAAGTTGTTGCCGTGATCGGTGACGGCGACCGCCGGCATGCCCTGCTCGACGACCGCTTTGATCAGATCGCCGACCCGCGCGGCGCCGTCGAGCATCGAGTACTCGGAGTGGACATGCAGGTGGACGAAGGAATCGGAGGGCATCTCCCCCACAGACTAATCCGCTCGGAGGACGTCCAGAGCGTGCTGCAGGTCTTCGGGATAGCGTGTCTCGAATTCGACCCGCTGCCCGGTGCCCGGATGCGTGAACGACAGCCGCGTCGCGTGCAGCCACTGCCGGGTGAGGCCGAGCCGCGCCGCGAGCGTCGGGTCCGCCCCGTACAGGATGTCGCCGACGCAGGGGTGGCGTTGTGCGGCCATGTGCACCCGGATCTGGTGGGTGCGCCCGGTCTCCAGGCGGATCTCGAGCAGGGTCGCGCTGCGCATCGCCTCGAGCGTGTCGTAGTGGGTGACGCTCGGCTTGCCGTCGGCGGTGACCGCGAACTTCCAGGCCGAGCTGGGGTGCCGGCCGATGGGCGCGTCGATGGTGCCCGAGAACGGATCGGGGTGACCCTGGACGACGGCGTGGTAGATCTTGTCGACCTCGCGGTCGTGGAACTGGCGCTTGAGCTCGGTGTACGCGCGTTCGCTCTTCGCGACCACCATGAGCCCGCTGGTCCCCACGTCGAGGCGATGGACGATCCCGGCGCGTTCCTCCGCGCCGGACGTCGAGATGCGGAATCCTGCGCCTGCCAGGGCGCCCAGCACCGTCGGGCCGTCCCAGCCGCTCGCGGGGTGCGCAGCCACCCCGACGGGCTTGTCGATCACGACGAGGTCGTCATCGTCGTGGACGATCTCGAAGCCGGGTACCAAGGAGGGGACGATCGCCGGGGCGGTCTTCGGGGCCCACTCGACCTCGAGCCAGCCGCCCGCGGTCAGCCGGTCGGACTTGCCGAGCGGGGAGGCATCCAGGGTCGCGCCACCCGCCTCGATCACCTCGGCGGCGAACGTGCGCGAGAAGCCCAGCAGTTTCGCCAGCCCCGCGTCCGCGCGCTCCCCCGCCAGGCCGTCGGGCACCGGCAGGCTGCGGCGCTCCATGTCAGGCCTTCGCGTCGGTGCCGTGCTCGGGCTCGGGCGGCGGAGTGGTCTTCACCATGGGGGTCCGGGTGCCGTCGAGGGCCACCCCGCGCAGGGACAACAGCAGGAACAACGCCATGCCGATGACGATCGCCGAATCGGCGACGTTGAAGACCGCGGGGAAGCCCGTCACCTGGATGAAGTCGACGACGTGCCCGACTCCGAATCCCGGAGGCCGGAACAGCCGGTCGCTGAGGTTGCCGATCGCGCCACCGAGCACCAGGCCGAACACGGTCGCCCACGCGAGCGATCGGATGCGCGGTGCGAAGATCACGATGAACACCACGACGCCTGTCGCGACGATCGACAGGATCCAGGTGAAGCCGGTCGCGAGTGAGAACGCGGCCCCCGAGTTGAGGCGGTAGTGCAGCCGCAGGAACTCCCCGAGTACCGGGACAGATTCGTCGACCTGGAGGTTCTGGGTGATCAGGTATTTGACGCCCTGATCGACGCCGTAGACGGCCGCCGCGATGACGGCGAGCAGGGCCAGCGCACGCGCGTTGATGCGCCGCGCGGGATGCTCGCGATCGGTCGCGGGCGACTCAGTTGCCCTGGCCAAAGCCCGGGTACGGTGCCGGGGCGGCCGGCGCCGCGGAGGCGTCGGGCTGCGGGAACGCGGAGTAGTCGCTCGGCTGCGGTCCGTTGTACGCGGGCGCGGCCGCCGGGGCGACCTGCTGCGCGTACTGCTGCTCCTGCGGCGGCCCGGCCGTCACGGCCTGCGGCGCCGGAGTGCCGGTGGCGAGGGCGTTGGCGCTCTCCAGCTCACGCAGCTGACCCTCGATGTACCCCTTCAGCTTCGAGCGGTACTCGCGCTCGAAGGTGCGCAGTTCGTCGATCTGGCGCTCCAGCGCGACACGCTCCTGCTCGAGGGCGCCGAGCTGCGCGCGCTGCGCCTGCTCAGCCTCGGAGACGACGCGCGCCGCGGCCGCGTGACCCTCGGCGATGAGCGCGTCGCGCTTCTCCATGCCCTCGCGCACGTGCTCCTCGTGGAGCCGACGGGCGAGCTGGAGGAGGTTGTTGGTGTTGGCCGGGTCGGACGGGTCGCCGGTGACCTGGGGCGCGAAGGCCGGCTCCGGGGCGGCGACGGGCATGGGGGCCGGGGCCGCGACGGGGGCGACCGCTCCGCCTGCCTGCAGCTCGTTGATGCGCGCATCGGCGGCCATCAGACGCTGACGCAGCTCCTCGTTCTCCTGGTTGAGGCGGCGCAGCTCGACGACGACCTCGTCGAGGAAGTCGTCGACCTCGTCCTGGTCGTAGCCCTCACGGAACTTGGTCGGGTTGAAGCGCTTGTTGACCACGTCTTCCGGCGTCAAGGCCATGACTCACCTCTGTTGTAGATCGGTACTGCGTATCGGGGGTTGGAGCCTGACTCCAGGCCTCACCTTCAGGGTAAGAGTCCCAGATTACATCTGAACCGTCAGGTTACCTGAGCGTCGCGGAGGTGTCAGTCCCGCAAAGGGCCGACAAGGTAGAGCAGCACGAGGGTCACGATCAGCACGATGCTCCACGCGAAGTCGATCCGGGCGCCTCCGATCGCGATGGGTTTCACGACCCGCCGTACCATCCGGATCGGGGGGTCGGTCATCGTGAAGCACGCCTCCGCCAGCACCAGGACCGCGCCTCGCGGTCGCCAGCGCGGTCGCAGCGCTCGCACCCAGTCCAGGATCAATCGCACCCAGAGAAGTACGACGAACACCGCCAGCGCGACGAAGAGGATCGTCGCGATGACACCCATCGGCTACTGGCCGAAGAAGCCGGCCTCGACCTCGGCCTCGACCTCGCCCTGCTCGCCGCTGACGGCGACGTGCTCGGGCGAGAGCAGGAACACCTGGGTGGTGACCCGCTCGATGCGGCCGTACAGGCCCTCGGTGAGCCCGCAGGCGAAGTCGATGATGCGCTTGGCATCCGGCGGGGTCATCTGGGACAGGTTCATGATCACGGGGACGCCCTCACGGAAGGTCTGCGCGATCATCTGCGCGTCCTTGTACTGGCGCGGGTGCACCGTGAGGATCTCGTTCATCCCGGCCGGGGCGGCGTGGCGGGTGGCGGCGGGGCGCCGGAGCGGGGTCACCTCCGCGCGTTTGGGCTGCTCGTGCCGCTCCTGCCGCTCCTGTCGCGAGACGGGGGCGACCGGCGCCGACGGCACGACGTCGTCCCATTCCTCGTCGGCCAGGCCGAGGTAGACCATGGTCTTGCGCAGCGGATTCGCCATCATGTCCTCCGGGATCGATGCTTCCCTTGGACATTAACCTGTGGTTGAACGTTTCCCCGTGATTGCGGTGCCGATGCGAAGGTGTGTCGCACCCTCCGCGATCGCGTCGGCGAAGTCCTCCGACATGCCCGCCGAGATAGCGGTCGCGTGCGGCACGATGCTCCGGATGCGGTCGGACACCGCGCGGACGCGGGCGAACGCGGGCCGGGGCTCCGCACCGAGGGGCGCGACCGCCATCACGCCGCGCAAGACCAGCCCCTTGGTCGCCGCAACCCGTTCTGCGAGGGCGTCCGCGGCATCCGGGGCCACCCCGCCGCGGGCGGGGTCGTCGGTGAGGTTGAGCTCGATGAAGACGTCGAGCGGGGAGTCGCCGGCGAGGGCGTCGACGAGCGAGACGCGGTCGACGGAGTGCACCGCGGCGGCGTAGCGGCGCACCGCCTTGGCCTTGTTGCTCTGCAGCTGCCCGACGAAGTGCCAGGCGAGGTCGAGGTCGGCGAGCTCGGCGGCCTTGGCCGCGGCCTCCTGGTGGCGGTTCTCCCCCACGTCCCGCACGCCGAGCGCGTGCAGCTCGCGCACCAGCGACGCCGGGTGGAACTTGGTGACGACGATGCGCGTGAGCTCCCCCGGATCGCGTCCGGCGCCACGCGCCGCGTCGGCGATCGCCGCGTCGACCGACGCGAGCCGGTCGGCGAGAGACGGCTCGGGATGCACTACTTCAGGAAGTCGGGGACGTCGAGGTCGTCGTCGTCGTCGAATTCGCGGTCGAGGGGCGCGATCGGCTGCGTCATCGGCAGGTCGGGCTCGGCGGACCAGCCCGCCGCTCCCCCGGATCCCTCGGACCCGGCGACCTCGGCACCGACGCCGACCGGTACCTGAGCCTCCACGAAGTTGCTGCGGCGCTCGCGCGAGGGGCGCATGGTCGGCTCGCCGCCGTCGAAGCCCGCCGCGATGACGGTGACGCGCACCTCGTCGCCGAGGGTGTCGTCGATGACGGCGCCGAAGATGATGTTCGCCTCGGGATGCACCGCCTCCTGCACGAGGCGCGCGGCGTCGTTGATCTCGAAGATGCCGAGGTTCGAGCCGCCCTGCACCGACAGCAGCACACCGTGCGCACCGTCGATGCTCGCCTCGAGGAGCGGGGATGCGACGGCGAGCTCGGCGGCCTTGATCGCCCGGTCCGCGCCCCGGCTGGCGCCGATGCCCATCAGTGCGGAGCCGGCACCCTGCATGACGGATTTCACGTCGGCGAAGTCGAGGTTGATGAGTCCGGGGGTGGTGATGAGGTCGGTGATGCCCTGGACGCCGGCGAGCAGCACCTGGTCGGCGGTGGCGAACGCCTCGAGCATGCTGATGCCGCGGTCGCTGATCTCGAGCAGCCGGTCGTTGGGGACGACGATGAGGGTGTCGACCTCGCTCTTCAGCGCGGCGACCCCGATCTCGGCCTGTGCGGAGCGGCGCTTGCCTTCGAATCCGAACGGCTTGGTGACGACGCCGATGGTGAGCGCGCCGATCGACTTGGCGATCCGGGCGACGACGGGGGCGCCCCCCGTGCCGGTGCCGCCGCCCTCGCCGGCGGTGACGAAGACCATGTCGGCGCCCGCGAGGGCCTCTTCGATCTCCTCGGCGTGGTCTTCTGCGGCGCGACGTCCGACCTCCGGATCTGCGCCGGCTCCCAGGCCGCGGGTCAGTTCGCGGCCGACGTCGAGTTTGACGTCGGCGTCGCTCATCAGCAGCGCCTGCGCGTCGGTGTTGATCGCGATGAACTCCACCCCGCGCAAGCCGAGCTCGATCATGCGGTTCACCGCGTTGACCCCGCCGCCGCCGATGCCGACGACTTTGATCACCGCGAGGTAGTTCTGATTCGATGTCACGCCGGCCTCCGTGCGGTGGAAAATCTGGGGAAAGTCTCAACCTCTACTTGAAGTTGAGTATCTTTCTCAGTACTATCGTTCGCCCTCACGGTACGGCCGGGCACCCCGCACGGCCCGCAAGCCGTCGCGCGTGTCGCGCCCTTCCCAGGGAACCCGGCTGGTCGGCGTCGAACACGCCGATCGGGAGCTAGTCGGCGTGGAACACGCCGATCCCGGGGGCACTGACGTCGTACTCCCCCGGTCCGTCGCCCTGATGCAGCGGCAGCAGCGCGGCGAGCACGGCCGCCTTCTGGTCCGAGGCCTCGGCACTGCCCCAGACCACCCGCTGCGACGACCCGGCCAGCGTGAGCGTCACATCGTCCCGGGTCCGTGCGGAGATCGACAGCACCTGGCTCGCCACCGACGGCGGCAACGCGAGCAGCACCTCTGCCATCGACCGGAAACCGGCCCCGCTGATGTCCTCGCCGGCGCCGACCTCGATCAGCGGGTATCCCTCCGGCTGTGTCGGGGTGGTCTCGATCACGATCCCCGCGGGGTCGACCAGCCGGAACCCGTCCGCGGCCTGGATCACCCCGACGGGCGAACGCTCCACGATGTGGATCACCAGCGTCCCCGGCGGCACGAGTTCGGTGACGTAGCTGCGGATCAGGCTGACGCGCCCGAGCTCCTCGCGGATCCGGGCGTCGTCGAGCAGCGCCAGCGGGGTGCCGAGCTGTCCGTCGACGGCGTCGGCGATCGCCGACGGGTCGAGACGGCTGGTGCCGTCGACGATTACCGTGCGGAGCGCCAGCACCGGTGAGAACACCGCGGTCGCCACGAGACCGGCGATGAGCACGACGAGTCCGCCCGCCGCGAGCCAGCCGAGGCGACGGCGTCGGGTCGTCCGGGTGAACCGGCGCACCTCGGCCCGCTCCTCACGCCGGCGGCGGCGCTCGGCGGCCGCCACCTCCGCGCGGGCGGTGCGGGGGCGGGATGCCGGGGCCGGCTTGGGTGCGGCCGGCTTGGGCGTTGCAGGCCGGGGTGTCCGCGGCGCCCGCCGCGACGCGGGCTGTGAGGGCTGTTGCCGCGCACCGTCGAACCGTTCCGGGCGCTTCACGAGTGCGGCACCCTACTTCTCGAGCGCCTGCAGGATCTGGGGGATGATCCGGTACACGTCGCCGCAGCTGAGGGTCATCACCAGGTCGCCCTCACGGGCGAACTCGGCCACGTGGTCAGCCGCAGCCTGCCAGTCGGGCAAATAGGCGACGCGGGCGGGATCGGCGAAACGGTCGGCCACCAGGGCGCCCGTGACGCCCGGCACCGGGTCCTCGCGCGCACCGTAGACGTCGAGCACGACGGTGTGATCGGCGAGTCGCTCGTAGGCCTCGGCGAAATCCCCCGCCATCAACTGCGTGCGGCTGTAGAGGTGCGGCTGGTGGACGGCGATGACGCGCCCGGAACCCGCCACCGACCTCGCGGTCTGCAGGGCCGCCTCCACTTCGGTCGGGTGGTGCGCGTAGTCGTCGTACACCCGGACCCCGCGCACCGTGCCGTGCAGCTCGAACCGCCGCCCGGTGCCGGTGAAGGTCTCGAGCCCCAGGATGATGCGGTCCGGGTCGTGACCGAGGCCCGCGAGCACCGCGAACGCACCCGCGGCGTTCAGAGCGTTGTGTGCACCGGGCACCGCGAGCTGGACGCGCCGGTCCACCCCCTCGTAGCGGAGGGTGAATCCCACCGGACCCTCGTCGCCGACGTCGGACACCCGCACGTCCGCGCCGGCCGCCGTGCCGAATGTCAGGAGCTTCTTGTCCGTCAGCCGTGCCGTCACGGCCAGGGTGCCGGGGTCGTCGCTCGAGGCGACGACGAACTCCGAGGCCCGCTGGGCGAATGCCACGAAGGCGTCCTCGAACGCCTCCTGCGTGCCGTAGTGATCCAGGTGGTCGGCGTCGACGTTGGTGATCAGCGCCACCGCGGTGTCGTACAGCAGGAACGAGCCGTCCGACTCGTCCGCCTCCACCACGAACAGCTCGCCGGTGCCGTACGAGGAGCTGCGCCCCAGTCCGGCGATCACGCCGCCGTTGACGAAGCTCGGATCCTCCCCGAGCTGACGCAGTGCGGTGACGAACATGCCCGTGGACGTGGTCTTGCCGTGCGCCCCCGCGACCGCGATGAGCCGCTGACGGTTGATCAGCCAGGCCAGAGCCTGGGAGCGATGCAGTACCGGGATCCCGTGGGCGAGGGCGTACTGGTACTCGGGGTTGTCCTGCCAGAGCGCCCCGGTGACGACCAGGGTGTCGGCGTCGCCGACGTTCGCCGCGTCGTGCCCGATCGCGATGGTCGCCCCCGCTGCGCGCAGCTCGCCGATGGCGTCGGTGTCACGCAGGTCCGACCCGGTCACCGTGTACCCGGCATCGAGGAACAGGCGCGCGATCCCGCTCATCCCGGAACCGCCGATGCCGGTGAAATGCAGCGCCCCCAGCTCGTCGGGCAGCGGCATCGTGAGGTCGGGCTTGATCACCGTTCAACGCTACCCGTGCCGCGGCTGCCGCGCCGCGAGGCGAGGGCCTCCCCGACCAGGTCCGCCATGCGGTCGGCGCCGTCGCGGTGGCCGACGGTGGCGATGCGCGCGGCCATACCGGCCACCGCCGCCCGGTCGTTCAGCAAGGGCAGCAGCGTCTCCGCCACCCAGCCGGGCGTGAACGCCGCATCGTGCACCAGCAGCGCTCCCCCGGCATCGACGGCGTCCCGCGCGTTGAGGGCCTGCTCGCCGTTGCCGACCGGATACGGCACGAAGACCGCGGGCAGGCCGACGGCGGAGAGCTCGCTGACGGTCGCCGACCCGGCGCGTGAGATCGCCAGATCCGCCGCGGCGAACGCCAGGTCCATGCGGTCGGTGTATTCGACGACCCGGTAGCCGGGCAGGCCCGGATCGTCGATCGCGCCTCGCAGCCCGCCGCTCAGGTGCAGCACCTGCCACCCGGCGCCCGTGAGCAGGGCGGCCGAGGCGACGACGGTGTCGTTGATCCGCTTCGCGCCCGAGGATCCACCGGTGACGAGGAGGGTGGGGCGGGAAGCATCGAGCCCGAACTCACCGGCTCCATCGCGACGTGAGGCGGCGCGGTCCAGTCGCTCGATCTCGACCCGCAACGGGAAGCCCACGACCCGCGAGTGCCGCAGCCGGGTGGATGCGAACGTGACCCCCACGAACCGGGTCAGCCGGGCGCCGAGCCGGTTGGCCAGACCGGGGCGGGCGTTCGCCTCGTGGATCGCGATGGGCACGCCCTCGCGCTTCGCAGCCCGGTATGCCGGGGCCGAGGCGTAGCCGCCGAAGCCGACCACGACATCCACGCCCCTGTCGCGCAGGTGGGCGCGTGCCGCCTGCGTGGTGGCGCGCCAGCGCGCCGGGAACCTCAGCAGGTCGGCGTCCGGACGCCGCGGGAACGGCGTGCGCGGGATCGTGAGCAGTTCGTAGCCGCGCGGCGGGACCAGGCGCGCCTCGAGGCCCTCGGCCGTGCCCAGCACGAGCACGGTGGCGCCGGGGTCGCGCTCGCGCAGCCGGTCGGCGGTGGCCAGAAGCGGGTTCACATGACCAGCGGTTCCCCCGCCGGCGAGAAGGTAGGTGGTCATCGCGTGGTCACCTGCAGCGGGCGCCGCCGGGCGAATGACAGCACGATCCCGATGGCGGTGAGCGTCGTGATCAGGGCGGAGCCTCCCGCCGACACCAGCGGCAGGGGCACCCCCAGCACCGGGAGCAGCCCCAGGACCACCGCGATGTTCACGAGGGCCTGGCCGATGATCCAGACCATCGCGACGCTGACCGCGAGCTTCGCGAACGGGTCGCGGTTCATCCGCACGATGCGCACGAAGCACACCGCCAGCACCACGAACAGGGCGAGCACCAGCACCGCGCCGAGCAGACCCAGTTCTTCGCCGATGATCGCGAAGATGAAGTCGTTCGCGGCCTCCGGGATCCACGACCACTTGCCGGAGGAGTTGCCGAGCCCGACGCCGAAGATGCCGCCGTGCGCGAGCGCCTCCCAGCCGTGGATCGACTGCCAGCAGTCCGTCGAGTACAGGTCGGGGTCGGAGCACTGGCCGAGCCAGGCCTGGATGCGGTTCGACCGCGAGTCGCTCAGCTGGATGAACAGCAGGCCGATGATCGTCACCACCGCGACCGCGGCCGCGATCAGCCGCAGGCGCACCCCCGCGAAGAACAGGGCGCCGAACACGATCGCCAGGATGATGGTCGCGGTCCCGAGGTCGTTTCCGGCGAGCACCAGGCCGGTCGCGACGATGGTGATCGGGAAGATCGGCAGCGCCACCTCGCGCCACTCGTGCAGAGCGTCACCCTTGCGCGACAGCACCCAGGCGAGCCAGATCACCAGCGCCAGCTTGATCAGCTCGGACGGCTGCGCGGTGAACGAGCCCAGGTTGATCCAGTTGCGGTTCTGACCGCGCTCGTAGCCGAGGCCCGGGAGGAACACCAGCAGCTGCAGCCCGATCGCCAGCACCACCGCGATGCCCGCCCAGCGCCGCCAGAACGCGGCGGGGGCACGGGCGGCGAGCAGCATGGCGGGGATGCCGACTAGGGCGTAGAGGCCCTGTCGCGACGCCTGCGCGAAGAAGTCGCCGCCGGCCGCGCGCGACTCGATCGAGGAGGACGACAGCACCATGATGAGACCGAACGCGACGAGGAACAGCGTGGTGCCGAGCAGCAGGAAGTACTCCGGGGTCTCGGCGTCGAACAGCCGGCGTACCGCGACGACGACGGTGCGGGGATGCTGGGGCTCCGGCTCCGGGCGCCTAGAGCGGGGGTGCGGAGGGCGGGTCGTCGTCATCGGCGCTCCCCTCCAACTGCCTGCGGACCGCGTCGGCGAACCGGCGGCCGCGATCCTCGTATCCGGTGAACTGGTCGAACGATGCCGCGCTCGGCGCGAGCAGCACCACATCGCCCGGCTGGGCGACGGATGCTGCGGCACGCACGGCCGCGGGCATCACCCCCTCAGTCTCAGCCTCGTCGACCTCGATGAGCAGCACGCCGGGCGCGTGTCGCCCGAACGCCTCGCGCAGCGCCGCGCGGTCGGCGCCGACCAGGATCGCGGCGCGCAGGCGACCCGCATGGCGGATGATCAGGGGTGCGGGATCGACGCCCTTCAGCTGCCCGCCCGCGATCCAGACCACCGAGTCGAACGCGGACAGCGACGCGTGAGCGGCGTGGGCGTTCGTCGCCTTCGAGTCGTCGACCCACAGGATGCCGCCGGCGTCGGCGACCCGCTCGGTGCGGTGGGCGTCCATGCGGAAGCCGCGGACGGCATCCCGGATCGCCGCGGGCGGAACCTCGGCCGCACGCGCCAGCGCGGCGGCCGCCAGCACGTTCTGCACCGAATGCGGTGCGTCGAGCCCCGCCTCGCGCAGATCGTCGAGCGTCGCGAGCTCGAGCGCCGAGTTGCGGCGGTCGTCGAGGAACGCGCGGTCGACGAGGATGCCTTCGACGATGCCGACATCGCTCGGGCCCGGGACGCCGACGCCGAACCCGATGGCCCGCGCACCCTCCTGCACCTCCGCCTCCTCGACCATGGTGCGGGTCGCCTCGTCGGCCAGGTTGTAGACGCAGGCGACGCGGGTGTTCTCGTACACCTTCGCCTTCGCGTCCCGGTACGCCTGAGCGCTGCCGTGCCAGTCGTAGTGGTCGTCCGCGAGGTTGAGGCAGACGGATGCCAGCGGGGCGATGCGTCCGGCCTCCGCGCCGTGCGGATGGGTCCAGTGCAGCTGATACGACGACAGCTCGACGACGAGCACGTCGAACCCGCCCGGATCCCGCACCGCATCGAGCACCGGCACCCCGATGTTGCCGCAGGGCGCCGCCCGCAGCCCGCCGGCGACCAGCATCGTCGCGGTCAGCTGGGTCGTCGTCGTCTTGCCGTTGGTCCCCGTGATGAGAATCCAGTCCGCCGGCGAGCCGTCGGGCCGCGTAACCTTGTCGCGCACGCGCCAGGCGAGCTCGATGTCGCCCCAGACCGGGATGCCGCGCCCGGAAGCCCAGAGGAGCAGCGGGTGGTCGGGGTGGTAGCCCGGCGAGGCGATGACCAGCTCCGGATCGAACGCGGCGAGCTCCGCCTCCGAGGTCGGCACGTACCGGGCGCCGATCACCTGCAGCATGCGCAGCCTGTCGTCGTCGGCCGAGTCGGCGAGTACCAGGACGTCCGCGCCCAGCTCGGCGAGGGTGTCGGCGGCCGCGAACCCGGTCACGCCCAGCCCCAGCACGGCGACCCGCAACCCGGACCAGTCGGAGCTCCAGCTCGTCAGCGAGTCCGGATCGGTCACGAGTCGAGCACGATCCACTCGAGGTAGAACAACCCGACCCCGGCGGCGACGAACAGGGCGGCGATCAGCCAGAACCTGACGACGACCGTCACCTCCGCCCACCCCTTCAGCTCGAAGTGGTGATGCAGGGGGCTCATCAGGAAAATGCGCTTGCCGCCGCTCAGCTTGTAGTACGCGCGCTGCAGGATCACCGAGCCGGTGACGATCAGGTACAGCCCGCCGATGAGGATGAGCAACAGCTCGGTACGGCTGAGGATCGCCAGTGCGGCGAGGGCGCCGCCCAGGCCGAGCGACCCGGTGTCGCCCATGAAGATCTGCGCGGGCGAGGTGTTCCACCAGAGGAACCCGATCAGCGCGCCGCAGATCGCGGCCGCGATCACGGCGAGATCGATGGGGTCGCGGACGTCGTAGCAGGTCGCCCGGTCGATGCTCTCGTTGAGCTTGTTGAAACAGGACTGATTGGCCTGCCAGAAGCCGATGAAGATGTAGGCCGAGATCGCGAAGATCGCCGAACCGCTGGCCAGGCCGTCGAGGCCGTCCGCGACGTTCACGCCGTTCGACGCGCTCACCGCGATCACGTTCACCCAGATGATGAACAGCGCGATCCCGATCGGCACGCCGAACGCGAACAGGTTCAGCCATGGCACATCGCGCACCACGGAGATGAAGTGGGACCCCGGCGTCAGCCCGTTCTCATCGCGGAACACCTCGCTCACCGCCAGCACCGCGAAGACGGACCCGATGATCACCTGACCGGCGATCTTCGACCAGCCGCCGAGACCCAGGCTGCGCTGCTTGCGGGTCTTCAGGAAGTCGTCGAGGAACCCGACGAGCCCCATGCCGCCCATCATCCCGATGACGAGCACGCCCACCATGGTCCACGGCACGCCCGAGACGGCATGCCCCACGAGGTACCCGAGGATCGCGCCGGTGATGAAGACGATCCCGCCCATCGTCGGCGTGCCGCGCTTCGTGTGATGGGTCTGCGGGCCGTCGTCGCGGATGAACTGACCCCAGTTGAGGCGCTTGAACAGCCGGATGAACAGCGGGGTCGTGAACAGCGTGAAGAACAGGGCGAACGCGGCCGCGACCAGAAGGGCGATCATTCCGCGCCACCCAGCCGGTCACCCAGGAAGCGCAGCCCCGCGGACTTCGACGACTTCACGAGCACCACGTCTCCGGGCCGGAGTTCTTCACGCAGAAGATCGTATGCCGCGTCGACATCGGGGACGAGGACCGACTCCCCGTCCCACGAACCCTCCAGACCGGCAGCCAGATGGATGTGACGGGCGCGTTCCCCGACGACCACCAGCTTGCCGATGTTCAGCCGCACGGCGAGGCGGCCGAGCCTGTCGTGCTCCTCGTCGGCGAACTCCCCGAGCTCGGCCATCTCGCCGAGAACGGCGACCGTGCGCTGACCGGGCTCCGCGATCTGCGCGAGGGTCTTCATCGCGGCGGCGGTGGAGTCGGGACTGGCGTTGTACGCGTCGTTGATCACCACGATGCCGTCGGGGCGAGGCAGCACCTCCATGCGCCAGCGTTCGGCACGCGGCACCGTCTCGATGGCGGCGACGGCGCGCTCCAGAGGGATGCCGAACTCGCGCGCCGTGGCGAGGGCGGCCAGCGCGTTGAAGACGTGATGCTCGCCCAGGATGCGGAGACGCACCGGGAACCGCTGCCCGTCGGCGACCAGCGTGAAGGCCGTGCCGGTCGCGGTGGCGACGACCTCGTCGGCGCGGAGGTCGGCGTCCCGGGTCGTGCCGAACCAGACCACGCGTGCAGCGGTCTGCGCCGCCATCGCCGCCACGCGGGAGTCGTCGCGGTTCAGCACCGCCACTGCGGACGCCGGCAGGTCGGTGACCATCTCGGCCTTGGCACGCTGGACGGCGTCGACCCCGCCGAACTCCCCCGCATGCGCAAGGCCGACCTTGAGCACGATGCCCACATCCGGGGTGACGATGCGGATCAGCCGGGCGATCTCGCCGGCGTGGCTCGCGCCCATCTCCACGACCAGGTACCGGGTGCGCTCGTCGACGCCGAGCATCGACACCGGGGCTCCGACGTGGTTGTTGAACGACCCCTGCGGTGCCACCGTGGCGCCCTCCGCCTCCAGAACGGCGCGGAGCAGGTTCTTGGTGGTGGTCTTGCCGTTCGATCCGGTGACCGCAGCGACCCGCAGCCTCCCCAGCGCACGCACGCGCGCGACCACCTCGCGCGCCAGATCGGCGAGGGCCACCACGCCGTCCGTGACGACGATCTGCGGTGCACCCAGCTCGAGCTCGCGCTCCGTGACCACGAGGGCGGCTCCGGCGTCGACCGCGGCGGCGGCGAAGAGCGCCCCGTCGGTGTGCTCGCCGGGCAGTGCGAAGAAGATCGAACCCGGCTCGACCAGCCGGGAATCGGTCTGCACGGAGCCGGAGACGGTCGTCTCGGCCGTCGTGCCGGGGGCGAGCACCAGGGAACCGCCGAGGACGCTCGCGACCTCGGCGAGAGCGAGCGAGATCACCAGCCCGCCTCGCGCAACGCCGCACGGGCGAGATCGCGCGCCGAGTACGGCGTGCGCACGCCCTCGATGTCGCGGTAGTCCTGATGGCCGGGGCCCGCCCAGAGGATCGAATCCCCTTCGCGCGCCAGCGAGACGGCCTTCTTGATCGCCTCCTCGGGCGGGCTGACCTCGTAGATCTCCTGCGGCTGATCCTCGGCCAGCGCCGCGCCCTCGAGCAGCGTCTTGCGGATCGAGGCGATGTCTTCGAACCGGGGGTGGTGGTCGGTGATGACGAGGATGTCACTGCCCTGCGCCGCGACCCGTCCCATCTCGTGCCGCTTGCTGGGGTCGCGGTCGCCGTCCGCGCCGAAGAGCATGATCGTGCGACCCGTGGTGAACTTGCGCACGGCGCCCAGGGTGTTCTCGAACGCGTCGGGACTGTGCCCGAAGTCGACGTACACGCTCGGGCCGCGGTCGCCCGAGACCCGCTCGGTGCGGCCCGGCAGGTACGCCTGGATGCCGCCGTCGGCGTCGAGCGCCGCGCCGATCGCCTCGAGCTCGAACCCCGCCTCGACGAGCATGACGATCGCCAGGGCGGCGTTGGCGCCCATGTGCCAGCCGATCACCGGCTCCCGCGTGACGAGCGACCGGCCCTCCGGCCCCGTCAGCCGGAACTCGGTGTACAGCGGCGTCTCGTCGAGGATCTCGACGACCCATTCCGCGGATGCGACATCGTCGGCCGTCGCGTGCCCGAGGGTCGCGATGCTGGTCACCGGGATGCGGCTCTCCTCCACCACGCGGCGTCCGTATGCGCTGTCGAGGCAGACCACGCCCCGCTTCGCGCGATCGGGCTGGAACAGCGCCAGCTTGTCGCGGAAGTACGCCTCCATGTCGCCGGAGTACTCGTCGAGGTGGTCGTGGCTGAGATTGGTGAACGCGGCGACGTCGAAGACGATCCCGTCGACCCTCTTCCAGCGCAGGGCCTGTGCGCTCACCTCGACGGCCACCGCCCGGACGGCCGACTCGCGCATCCGTGCCAGCAGGGCGTGCATCTCACTCGCCTCGGGGGTGGTCAGACGGCTGACCACCGTCAGGTCGCCGATGTGCCGCTCGGCGGTCGAGCTGAGGCCGGTGACATAGCCCAGCTGCCGCAGGATCGCCTCGAGCAGGTACGAGGTCGACGTCTTGCCGTTGGTGCCGGTGGTGCCGAAGAGCAACGGGGGGCTCTCCTGGGTGCGGTACACCCAGGCCGAGATGTCGCCCAGGGCGGAGCGCGGATCGTCGACGATGACGATCGGCAGGCCGGAGCTGTCGGCGAGATCGGCGCCCGCGGCGTCGGTGACGATCGCGACCGCGCCGGCCGCCCCGGCATCCTGGGCGAAGGAGGCGCCGTGCACGTTCTTGCCGGGCAGCGCGGCGAACAGGTCGCCCGGCTGCACCTCGTTCGTACGCACCGTGACGCCGGTCACCTCGACGCCGTCGAGGTCGCCCCGGTGCTCGAGACCGAAGTCCTCCACCAGCCGGGCGAGGGAGCGCGGCGTAGGGTGCTCGGGTCGCAGGACCGGGGGGATCCGCGCACTCACGTGGCCGTTCCTCCTACCAGTTCGTGGGCAGACTCGGCGCTCCGTCCGGCTGAGGCGTGATCCGGAAGGTCTTGATGACCTGCTTCATGATCGCGTTGAACGCGGGCGCCGCGGCTGCGGACGTCCTCATCGTATCGGGCTTCATGAAGGTCACGACAACGGCGTACTGGGGATCCCCGGCCGGGATGAGTCCCGCGACCGAGACGATGCGCTGGTCGCCGTAGCTGCCGTTCTCCGCCACCTCCGCCGTTCCCGTCTTCGCCGCGACGCGGTAACCGGGGATCTTGATGACATCGCGGATGCCGCCGAGCTGGGCCGTCATCTCCATCATCTGGACGGTGGTGTCGGCCGCGTACTCGCTGACCACACGGACGCCCTCCTGCGACGGCCTCTCGGTCCAGGTGCCGTCCGGCCACTCGCAGCCGTCGACGAGGGTGAGCGGCATGCGCACGCCGTTGTTGCCGATGGTCTGATAGAGCGCCGCCACCTGCGCGCTGGTCGCCGTCATGCCCTGGCCGAACTGGCGGGCGACGTCGGTGATCGCGTCGGTCTCGTTCGGCGGCAGCACCGTTCCGCCCGACTCGCCGGGGAAGTGGACGGCGGTCTTCTCGTCGAACCCGAAGGCCTCGAGGTAGGCGCGGCGCTTCTCGGAGCTCAGCCGTTTGCTGAGCATCGCCGTCCCGATGTTGGAGGACTGCACGAGAACGCCGGTCGCCGTGAAATTGATGTCGCCATGCGCCCAGGCGTCTTTGATCGAACTGCCCTCGGGCAGGCCGTCCGTGTAGATGCCGGGCACCGTCAGCTGGGTGTCGGGGGCGATCACGCCCTGGTCGAGCAGCGAGGCGAACGTCGCGACCTTGATCACGGACCCCGGCTCGAACGGCGTCGAGAAGAGCCGGGCACCCAGGTCGCCGACCCCCACGCCGTTCACGTCGTTCGGGTCGACGGACGGCCAGTCGGCGGCGGCCATGATGCGGCCGGTCCGGGTCTCGACCACCATCGCCGTTCCGCTGTCGGCGCCGAGCTCGGTGCCGTACTGGGCGAGGACCTGCTGGGCGTACCACTGCAGGTCGGCGTCGATGGTCAGATGGATGGTGCCGCCGTCCTTGGCCTCCTCCTGCACGATCGTCGATCCGGGGAGGCGGACGCCGTCCGCGCTGGACTCGTACGTCGACGTGCCGTTGGTGGCGCCGAGGCAGGCGTCCTCCTTGATCTCGATGCCCGCCTGAGGACCGTCGGTGCCGATGAAGCCGACCAGGTTGCCGCCGATCGCACCGCTCGGGTACGTGCGCGCAGGATGCAGGTTGCTGTAGACCCAGGGGATCTGCAGCGCCTTCACCTGCGTGAAGACCTCGAGCGTGACCGCCTTCTTCAGGTAGGCGAAGTCCGAGTCACGTTCGTTCGCCAGGGTCTGGAAGATCTCGTTCGGGTCGGCGCCGGTCAGGTCGGCGATCGCCTGGATCGCCTCCGTCGTCGGCACCTCCACCCGCTCGCCGTCCTTCGTCATCCAGGTGGTGTCGAGCTGGGCGTTCTTGGGCGATGCGGTGATGTCGAAGCGCTCCACGCTGTCGGCCAGCACATCGCCGTTCGCGTCGACGATCGACCCCCTGACGCCGTAGCTGGTCACCGGGATGACGCGGCGCTGGTCGGCGGCCTCGGTCAGCTCCGCGGCACGGACCACCTGGAAGTCGATGAGCCGGATGATGAACGCGCCGACGATGGCGAAGACGATGATGACCGAGAGGGCGAGACGCCGGGTCGATCCGCGCTGATTGATGACCATGTCGGTGGGCCGGCTCAGTGGGTCGTCGGGGACGGGATCGTGCCGGGCGCGGTGCCGGGCGTCGTGGCGGGCGTGGTGGCGGGCGTCGTTGCGCCGGTCAGAGTGTGGGTTCCGGTGTCACCGGATGCCGCCTCGGCCGCCTGCGCAGCGGCCAGCGCCGCGGGGTCGATCACGGTCGAGCCGTCGAGCAGGGAGTTCGCGACCAGGTTCTGCGGGAGCGCTCCGGCCGCCGAGCCCGACCCGCTGACGCCGCCGCTCGACACGTCGAGGAACATCGGGTTACCGCTCGCCACCATGCCGAGCGCCTCCGCGTTCGCGGTGAGGTTCTGGGTGGAGCCGAGCACTTCCAGCTGCTCGTCGAGCGCCTGCTGCTCGCGGAGCAGGTCGCGCTGCTGCCCCTGCAAGGTGGAGATGTAGTAGGCGCCGTCGGCCAGCACGAAGCTCAGCAGCAGCTGGACCACGAGGATCGCGGCGATGCCGCCGACGGTGACGACGACGTGGGCGACCCGCGGGCGGGCACGCAGCTGGGCTCGCGTCGGTGCGATCTCGAGGTGCCGACGGGGCGCGGGCGCATCCGGGCGAGCGCGCTGCGGCCTCGCGAGGGCGAGGTTGCCGTGGACGGAGCTCATGCGGCACGCAGCCTCTCCGCCGCGCGCAGCCGCACCGGGATCGATCGCGGGTTGCGGGCCCGCTCGTCCTCGCCCGCAAGCTCGGCCCCGCGCACGAGCAGCCGGAATGTGGGGGCGTGCTCGGGGAGTTCGACCGGGAGGCCGCGGGGGGCGGTCGAGGTGGTGCGTTCCGCGAACTCCCGCTTGACGATGCGGTCCTCGAGGGACTGGTAGGCGAGGACGACGATGCGACCGCCCACCTCGAGCGCGTCGAGCGCGGCCGGGATGGCCCGCTCCAGGGAGGCGAGCTCCTGGTTCACCTCGATACGCAGCGCCTGGAACACGCGCTTCGCCGAATGGCCCGAACGGCGCGCGGCGGCGGGGGTTGCCGCATCGATGAGGGCGACGAGCTGCGCCGAGGTGGTGAGGGGCTCGGTCGCGCGCGACTCGACGATCCTCCGCGCATACCGCGGGGCGAGCTTCTCGTCGCCGTACTGAAAGAAGATCCGCCGGAGCTCCGCCTCGGGGTACTCGGCGAGCACCCGTTCGGCGGTGAGCTCGGCGGTGTCGTCCATCCGCATGTCGAGCGGGGCGTCCTGCGAATAGGAGAAGCCCCGCTCGACGCGGTCGAGCTGCATGGAGGAGACGCCCAGATCGAAGAGCACGCCCGCTATTCCCCCCGGAATCTCGAGCTCTTCCAGCACCTCCCCGATGCGGTCGTAGACGGAATGGACGAGTGTGACCCGGTCCCCGAACCGCGCCAGCCGCTCGGCCGAGAGGGCGAGAGCGTTCTGGTCGCGGTCGAGACCGATGTAGCGGAGGCCGGGGAACCTGTCGAGGATCGCCTCGGCGTGCCCCCCGAGACCGAGGGTGCCGTCGACCATGACGGCGCCAGGACGCTCGAGGGCGGGTGTCAGCAACTCGATCGTGCGATCGAGGAAGACGGGGGTGTGCTCGGAGTGGGTGGCCATAGCTGCTCGCGCTTCGTGCCCCTCGAACCGGATCCCCATCCGCTGCGACCTGCCTCCGGGGAAGAGGAGGCAGGGTGCGCGGCTGAGGGTCGGGCGCGAGGCGCTCAGAAGAGTCCGGCGATCACCTCCCCGTCGGCGTCGGAGAAGCCGGCTTCGGCGGTCTCGGAGTATCGGTTCCAGGTGGGGGTGTCCCAGATCTCGGCGCGGGTGCCGGCGCCGATCACGGTGAGTTCGCGGTCGAGTCCCGCGTAGTCGCGGAGCATCGGGGGGATCGTGACCCGGAACTGCTTGTCCGGGATCTCCTGCGCGGCGCCGCTGAGGAACATGCGGAGGTAGTCGCGGCCCTGCTTGCCGAGCCTCGGCGCCTGCTCGGCCATCCGGGCGTGCAGCGCCTCGAACTCGCGCTGGCTGTAGACGTAGACGCATCCCTCCTGTCCGCGAGTCATCACCAGACCGGCGGCGAACTCGTCGCGGAACTTCGCCGGGAGGATGACGCGGCCTTTGTCGTCGAGTTTGGGGACGAACGTGCCGAGCAGCATCGCCGATCACCCCCACTTCTCTCCGGCCAGATGAATGGTGGCTCCACCTTACTCCACTTTCCTCCCCCAGCAAGCAGAAACCGCCGACATTTCCGCCCCTTTTCGGGGTCCACGCGCGTATCAGCCCCAAACACCCCAATGAAACATTGGTGGAGGAAAAGGGAGGAAGAATGGCATCGGCCCGGCCGTCAGGGCACAAGAAAGAGGCCGATCCGAAGATCGGCCTCTGAAATGTCGGACTCTGAGACGGAGAGGTGAGGGCGGAGCGCTACTCCTCGTCGTTCCGGCGCTCCCACCGGTCGTTGAGAGAGTCCATGAATCCGGGGCGACGGCGCGACGCGCGGGGGGTGGTCAGGCGACGCGGCGGTGCGAACGCGAGCATCGCACCGGCGAACATGACCGCGAACCCGACCAGCCCGATGACGGGGAGCCGGGACACCACACCGACGAGCAGGAGCGCGATGCCGATCACACCGGCGATGATGCCGAGCGCGATCGCCGTGTAGTTGGGGCGGGCGCGCCCGCCCCCGACGGTGGTGACGTCGTCAGCCTCGTTGTGATAGAGACTGCGCTCCATCTCGTCGAGGAGGCGCTGCTCATGTTCTGACAGCGGCATCTCGTCCTCCGGTGTGGGTGATGACTCATCATTGTAGGCCCGCCGGGCTGGCTAGGGTAGGAAAATGGCTGGGAGTACGCGGTTAGTGGACGTGATCCAGCAGCGCCTCGACTCCTTCCTCGACGATCGCGCCACCGAGCTCGGTGCGATCTCCCCCGATCTGGATGTCATCGACGCCGCCGCCCGCGGACTCCTCGCCGGAGGCAAGCGATTCCGTGCGCTGTTCTGCTACTGGGGATGGCAGGCCGTCGCGGCGCGAGGGGACGGTTTCGATCTGGCCGCCGACGCATCCGGGGATCTGGACCAGGTGGTCTCGGTGGCGGCGGCCCTCGAGATCTTCCACGCCGCCGCCCTGGTGCACGACGACATCATGGACAACTCCGACCTGCGCCGCGGTGAGCCGAGCCTGCACCGGCGGTTCGAGACGCTCCATCGCGACCGCGGCTGGTCCGGATCGAGCGCGAGCTACGGCACGGCCTCGGCCCTGCTGCTCGGCGACCTGCTGCTGGGCTGGAGCGACGGCCTCTTCGAGCAGGGACTCGCCCACGTCGACCGGGATGCCGCGGAGGCATCCCGCGTGGAATTCGGGCGCATGCGCACCGAGGTGATGCTCGGGCAGTACCTCGACATGCTCGAGGAGCACTCCTGGCGCGGCCGGCCGGAGGCCGAGTTGCTCGGCCGGGCGCACCGCGTCGTGGTCTACAAGTCGGCGAAGTACAGCGTGGAGGCCCCGCTCGCCCTCGGCGCGTCGCTCGCGGGCGGGTCGCTGGCCCAGATCGCCGCCCTGCGCGAGTTCGGGCTCCCGCTCGGCGTGGCGTTCCAGCTGCGCGACGACCTGCTCGGGGTGTTCGGCGACCCCGCCGTGACCGGGAAGCCGGCGGGCGACGACCTGCGCGAGGGCAAGCGCACCGTGCTGGTGACGCTCGCCAGGCAGAAGCTGCCGGGTTCGGCATCCCGGCTGGTCGACGAGTTGCTGGGCGACCCGACCCTGGATGCCGACCAGATCGCGATGCTGCAGGCCGCGATCCGCGAGAGCGGCGCCGTCGATCAGGTGGAGAAGATCATCGCCCACAACGTGGAAGTCGCCCTCGCGGCCCTGCAGAACGCCCCGCTGGCACGCTCGGCGCGCGACGAGCTCACCACGCTCGCCGACACGGTCACCCGGCGGCAGAGCTAGCGGACTCAGAAGCCGAGAGCCTGGGCCACCCGGCGGACCTCCGCCTTGCGGCGATGGCGCAGCGCGTCGATCGGGGTGGTGCCGAGGCTCTCCTCCTCCTCGAGCAGCCAGTGCATCGCCTCGTCGTCGGAGAAGCCGGCGTCGGCGAGCACGATGAGGGTTCCGCGCAGATCACCGAGCGGCTCGCCGTCGAGGATGAAGTCCGACGGAACCTTGAGCACGCCGTCGACACGCACGGCGAGCAGGATCCGCTCGTCGAAGAGCCGGCGGACCTTGCTCTGGGTGAGGCCGAGCAACTCGACCAGATCGGGGACGGTCAGCCAGGTCGTGCCCGCAGAGGTTGCCACCTGACTAGATTCGCACGTCCGTTTGTTACGAACGTGTTAACTCACGTCACTTGTACCCCATTGATTGACAGTAATCATCAACTGTGACAGCGTGGATCGACTGCTCCTCCGGGGGGAAGAGAGGACGGCCATGACGGACATGGGCCACGACGCGCGCAGCGTGTTCGCCGGGCTGCGGCCATCGGCGGGTGCACGCCTGGCCACCGAACGCGCCGACGAAGAAGCGAGGCGTCGCCGACGGCAGGCCCTGATGTCGACCATGCCGATCGTGCTCGCCGGCGCGATGGTCGGCATGAACCTCACCGGCCCGGTCGAGGGGGCCGTCGCCGCCCCGAAACGCCCGGTGAGCCCGAAGAGCGCCCTGTCCCCCACCCCGCACACCGTCACGACCGCGGCGACCTCGTCGGCTGCCCCGTCCGCGGCTTCCGTCACCGCGAGCGTTCCGGCCAGCTACGTCGTGAAAGCCGGTGACACCGTCTCCGGCATCGCCGCCCGGTACGGCATGTCGACCGCGTCCGTGCTCGCCCTCAACGGCCTCGGCTGGAAATCCCTGATCTTCCCCGGCCAGACCCTGAAGCTGTCCGGTGCAGCGACGGGAGCCGGGAGCGGAACCGTCACCGGTACCCGGCCCGTGACATACACGATCAAGCGCGGCGACACGATCAGCGGCATCGCCGGCCGGTACGGCGTGAGCACCCAGTCGCTGCTGACCCTCAACGGCCTGTCGCGGACCAGCATCATCTACCCCGGCCAGGTGATCTCCCTCGGGGGATCCTCGCTCGACGCGCAGCCGGTCTCGTCCGTGACCCCGCTGCCGTCCGACCCCCCGTCGACACCGCCGACCAGTGCGCCCGCCCCGGTGATCAACAACAGCTACACGATCCGCACCGGCGACACCGTCACCGCGATCGCCGCCCGGTTCGGGGTGAGCGTCGACGCCATCCTGACCGCCAACGGCCTCACACGCGCGAGCATCATCTACGCGGGCCGGTCGCTCACCATCCCCGGGGTGGTCAGCGCCCAGGACGGCACGACCGTGACCCCGCTGACGGCGGAGATGGCGGCGAACGCGGCCATCATCATCCAGGTCGGCCGCTCGCTCGGCGTCTCGGACCGCGGCATCATCATCGCCCTCGCCGCCGCGATGCAGGAATCCAGCCTGCGCAACATCACCTATGGCGACCGGGACTCGGTCGGGGTCTTCCAGCAGCGGCCGAGCACCGGCTGGGGCACCCGCGACGCGCTGCTCGATGTCGCCCACGCCGCACGGTTGTTCTTCGGCGGCCCCGGCAACCCGAACAAGGGCAAGACCCGCGGGCTGCTCGACATCGCCGGGTGGCAGTCGATGACCCTGACCCAGGCAGCCCAGAAGGTGCAGATCTCGGCGTACCCCAACGCGTACGCCAAGTGGGAGGTCAGCGCCGCATCCTGGCTGGCGCAGCTCGGCTGAGGAGGCGGCGAGCCTGAGGACTCTGCCAGACACCGCTGCCTATCCTTTGAGAGTGAGTGTCAACACCACGGACCCGATGATCGGACGTCTCATCGACGGCCGATACCAGGTGCGCTCACGCATCGCCCGCGGCGGCATGGCCACCGTGTACCTCGCCACCGACCTGCGCCTGGAACGCCGGGTCGCCGTCAAGGTCATGCACGGCCACCTCGCCGACGACGAGACCTTCACGCAGCGCTTCATCCAGGAGGCGCGGTCGGCCGCCCGCCTCGCGCACCCGAACGTGGTGAACGTCTTCGATCAGGGTCAGGATGCCGAGTCGGCCTACCTGGTCATGGAGTACCTCCCCGGCATCACCCTGCGCGACCTGCTGCAGGAGTACGGCTCGCTCACGCCGGAGCAGACCCTCGACATCTCCGAAGCCGTGCTCTCCGGACTCGCAGCGGCGCACAAATCCGGCATCGTCCACCGCGACCTGAAGCCCGAGAACGTGCTGCTGGCCGACGACGGTCGCATCAAGATCGGCGACTTCGGCTTGGCCAGGGCGGCGACCGCGAACACCGCGACCGGGGCGGCGCTGCTCGGCACGGTCGCCTACCTCTCCCCCGAGCTCGTCACCCGCGGCGTCGCAGACACCCGCAGCGACATCTACGCGGTCGGCATCATGATGTACGAGATGCTCACCGGCGAGCAGCCGTTCACCGGCGAGCAGCCGATGCAGATCGCCTACCAGCACGCCAACGAATCCGTCCCCACCCCGAGCACCCGCAACCCCCGCGTCCCCGCCGAGCTCGACGAGCTGGTGCTGTGGGCGACGGCACGCGATCCCGAGCAGCGACCGCGTGACGCCCGCGCCATGCTCGAGCAGCTGCACGACACCGAGGCGCTGCTGCGCACCGCGCTGCCCGGCGGTGCGACGTCGGCGCAGCGGACCGTGGTGATGCCGTCGGCGCCCGCAGCGCCCTCGGCGAAGGCTCCCACGCCGGCATCCGAGGCCGAGACGCAGATCCTCGGTTCGCGTGCCACCGCCCGAGCCGCCGCGGCCGCCTCCGTCCCGGATTCGACCGCCGCGCTGGCCGTCGCCTCGCAGAAGCGCCGCGGACGCGGTGCGCTCCTCATCGCCATCGTCGCCGTGCTGGCGCTGCTCGCCGCCGGCACGGGATGGTGGTTCGGCCTCGGACCCGGTTCGCAGGTGACCATCCCCGACTCGATCCGCGGCGCCACCCCCGCCGAGGCGGAGGCCGCCCTCGTCGAGCTGGGCTTCACCGTCGACCCGACGCAGGGCTCCATCGACTCGCCGACCGTGCCGGTCGGAGCGGTCGCCGAGACGGATCCGCCGATCGGGCAGCCCGTCGCCAAGGGCGCGACCGTGCAGCTGCTCATCTCCACCGGTCCGAGGCCGATCCCGTTCGCGATCACGGCGGGCATGCCGCTCGCCGATGCCGAAGCCGCCATCGAGGCGGCTCCATGGACGCCGACCGACCCCATCATCCAGTTCGACGCCACCCAGCCGAAAGACACCATCGTCGACGTGCTCGACGCCGAGGGGGCATCCCTGATCGCGGCGGGTGCCACCACCTACGGCGAGGAGCAGAAGCTCACGCTCGTCGTCTCGGCGGGGCCGGTGCCGGATGTCGTCGGTCAGACGCTCGATGACGCCATCACCATCCTGTTCGCCGCCGAGGTGACCGCATCCCAGGGCAGCGAGGACTACAGCGACGACATCCCCGCCGGCGCGGTCATCCGCATCGAGCTGGCCGACGGGCAGGTGCTGAAGCCCGGCGACACGGTGTTGCTCACCACCTCGAAGGGCCCGGCGCCGGTCGATGTGCCGGACATCGCGGGATGGACCTGGCGCGACGCGAAGGCGAAGCTCGACGAGCTGGGCATCCGCTACGACTACAACCAGGGCGCAGACCTGGCCCCGAACCTCGTCACGGTGAAATCCACCGACCCGAAGGCGGGCACCACGATCCACCGCGGCGACACCATCAAGGTGAAGTTCACCGACTGAGTCAATCCTTCGAGTTCGCGAGCTCCTCCGCGACCAGGAACGCGAGCTCCAGCGACTGCATGTGGTTGAGCCGCGGGTCGCACAGCGACTCGTACTTCGTCGCCAGGGTCGCCTCGTCGATCTGCTCCGACCCGCCCAGGCATTCGGTGACGTCGTCGCCGGTCAGCTCGATGTGGATGCCGCCCGGATGTGTGCCCGCGGCGCGGTGCGCCTCGAAGAAGCCCTTCACCTCGTCGACGACATCGTCGAAGCGCCGCGTCTTGTAGCCGGTCGGGGTGGTCAGGCCGTTGCCGTGCATCGGGTCGGTCACCCAGAGCGGGGTGGCATCGAAGCTCGCGATCGCCTCGAGCAGGGGCGGCAGCGCGTCGCGCACCTTGCCCGCGCCCATGCGCGTGATGAACGTGAGGCGGCCCGGTTCGCGGTCGGGGTCGAGCTTGTCGATCAGCTTCTCCATGTCGGAGGGCGTCGTCGTCGGCCCCAGCTTCACCCCGATCGGGTTGCGGATGCGGGAGAAGTAGTCGACGTGCGCGCCGTCGAGATCGCGGGTGCGCTCGCCGATCCAGAGGAAGTGCGCGCTGGTATTGACCGGCGTGCCGTTCCGCGAGTCAATGCGGGTCATCGGGCGCTCGTAGTCCATGAGCAGGCCCTCGTGGCTGGTGTAGAACTCGACGCGCTTCAGCTCGTCGAAATCGGCGCCGGCTGCCTCCATGAACTTCACGGCCCGGTCGATCTCGCGGGCGAGCACCTCGTAACGCTTGTTGGCGGGGTTGCGGGCGAAACCCTGGTTCCAGCTGTGCACCTGCCGCAGATCGGCGAAACCACCCTGCGTGAACGCCCTGATCAGGTTCAGGGTGGATGCCGCGGTGTGGTACCCCCGCACGAGACGTCGCGGGTCGGCTGCGCGCGACTCCGGCGTGAAGTCGTAGCCGTTGACGATGTCGCCGCGGTAGGCGGGGAGCGTCATGTCGCCGCGGGTCTCGGACTCGCTCGAGCGGGGCTTCGCGAACTGCCCCGCCATCCTGCCCATCTTCACGATCGGCATCGAGGCGCCGTAGGTCAGCACGACCGCCATCTGCAGCAGGGTCTTCACCCGGTTGCGGATCTGCTCCGCCGTGGCGCCCGCGAAGGTCTCGGCGCAGTCGCCGCCCTGCAGCAGGAACGACTCGCCGCGTGCAGCGCGGGCAAGCCGCTCGCGCAGGATGTCGACCTCACCGGCGAAGACCAGGGGCGGCATGGTCGCGATCTCGGCCGACGCGGCGGCGGCGGCCGCCGCATCCGGCCACACCGGCTGCTGCTTGATCGGGAGCTGACGCCAATAGTCGAGGCCGGCGATCACTTCGGGATCTGCCTGGACGACGGTCTCGGACGGGTCAACCACCGAGCCAGCCTACCGGCGCGGCTGGGCGGCCGCTGACGCCGGGTCAGGCCGGGAGGGCGGTCGCCCGGCGCCGTTCGGCGGCCTTGCGCGTGCGGCTCTTCTTCTCCGGCTTGCCCGGCTTCTTCACGCTCGAGGCGTACACGTCGACGTATTCCTGGCCGCTGAGCTTCGACAACTCGTACATGATCTCGTCGGTGATGGAGCGGAGCACGAAACGATCGCCCTCCATCCCATCGAACCGGGAGAAGTCGAGCGGCTCGCCGAACACGACGCCGACGCGGCGCACCTTCGGGATCTTCGTCCCGGTCGGCATGACCTTCTCGGTGTCGATCATCGCCACCGGGATCACCGGGACGCCGGCCTCGAGGATCATCCGCGCGACACCGGTGCGGCCGCGGTACAGCCGGCCGTCCGGGCTGCGGGTGCCCTCGGGGTAGATGCCGAGCTGGCCGCCTTTGGCCAGGTGCTCGAGCCCGGAGTTGAGGGAGGCCTCGGAGGCCTTGCCGCCCGACCGGTCGATCGGCAGCTGGTGGATGGCGAGGAAGAACCAGCGGACGATCGCGCCGATCACACCTTTGCCGGTGAAGTAGTCGCTCTTGGCGAGGAAGCTGATCGGCCGGTCCACCACGATCGGCAGGAACACCGAGTCGACGAACGAGAGGTGGTTGCTCGCGTAGATCACGGCGCCCTTCTCGGGCACGTTCTCGCGGCCGCGGACCCACGGGCGGAACACCGAGAACATGAACGGCCCGATGACCAGGTTCTTCAGCAGCCAGTAGAACACGTGTGGCAGCCTATGCCTTCGTCGCCAGATGGACGCGTGCCAGGTCGGCCGCACCGACGACGCCGGCGTCGTTGACGAGCTCCGCGGTGAGGAACTCCGGTTCCGGATGGAATCCGCGCGCCGGGAGGTTCGCGAGGTACGCCTCGCGGACCGGTTCCAGCAGCAGCTCCCCCGCGATCGCCACACCGCCGCCGAACACGAACCGCTGCGGGTCGAGCACCGCCCCGATGGATGCGCACGCCTGACCCAGCCAGGAGCCCAGCTGACGCAGCGCGGCAAGGGCGCCGGGATCGTGGTCGTCGATCAGCGCGGCGAGGGTCGGGCCGTCGAGTTCGCCGCCGTTCGCGTCACGGGCGGCGGCCAGGCCGTGGCCGATGAGTCCCGCGTCCGCGATCTCGTTCGCCATGCGCATCAGGGCCCGCCCGGAGCCGTACTGCTCGATGCAGCCGCGCGCGCCGCACCCGCACGGGAGGCCGTCGGGCACGACGCGCAGGTGCCCGATCTCGCCGGCGGCGCCGAAGCCGCCCCGCAGCAGCCGTCCGTCCGCGACGACGGCACCGCCGACCCCCGTGCCGATCGTGAGCAGCGTCATGTCGGTCGCGCCCCGGCCCGCCCCGAAACGGTACTCGGCCCAGCCTGCCGCGTTCGCATCGTTGTCGATCGTGATGTCGAGCCCGGGCAGCAGTTCGCTGAGATGCTGCCGGAACGGCTCGCTGCGCCAGTTGATGTTCGGCGCGTAGTAGACGATCGACTGGGTGTTGTCGATGAACCCGGCAGCCGCCACCCCGGCCGCCGCCACATCCTGACCGTCGCGCAGCGTGGTGACCAGGTCGACGACGAGGTCGACGATCGCGACCGGGTCGCCCGCAGGCGTCGGGCGCTTCTCGAGCCGGAGGATCTCGCCCGACTCGGCGACCAGGGCGCCGGCGACCTTCGTCCCGCCGATATCGATCCCGATGGCATGCACGGGGACCGAGTCTAAAGCGTCGGATAGGCTGGATCCGACCCGCCCACGCGTATCAAAGGAGCTGCCGTGAACGAGTACTTCACCCCTGCCGTCGTCGAGGCCGACCCGAAGGCCAACGTGACCGACCTGCTGGTCGACCGTCTGGCCGCGACGCCCGACAGCGCACTGTTCTCCCTGCCCACCTCCGAGGGCGGCTGGACGGATGTGACGACCCGCGAGTTCTACGACCAGGTGGTCGCGCTCGCCAAAGGCCTCATCGCCGCCGGCGTGAAGCCCGGCGAGAAGATCGGCTTCATGTGCAAGACCCGGTACGAGTGGACGCTGGTCGACTTCGCCACCTGGTTCGCGGGCGCGGTGCTGGTGCCGATCTACGAGACCTCCGCGCCCGCGCAGATCCAGTACATCCTCGAGGACTCCGGTGCGACCGCGATCATCCTGGAGACCCCCGAGCACTTCACCCGCTTCGACGAGGTCGCCGGCGACGTGCCCCAGGTCACGAAGGTGTGGCAGATGGGCAACGGCGACATCGAGAAGCTCTCCGGCTCCGGCGGCAAGGTCAGCGACGCCGACCTCGAGAAGCGCCGCTCCGCCGCCGTCGGCAAAGACCTGGCGACCCTGATCTACACGTCGGGATCGACCGGCGTACCCAAGGGCTGCATCCTCACGCACTCCAACTTCGTCGAGCTGACCCGCAACGCCGCGGTCGCGATGTCCGATGTGGTGAACCCGAAGTCGTCGACCCTGCTCTTCATCACGACCGCGCACGTCTTCGCGCGCTTCATCTCGGTGCTGGCCGTTCACGGCGGCGTGAAGGTCGGCCACCAGGCCGACACGAAGCAGCTGCTGCCGGCACTCGGCAGCTTCAAGCCCACGTTCCTCCTGGCCGTGCCGCGCGTGTTCGAGAAGGTCTACAACTCGGCGGAGCAGAAGGCCGAGGCGGGCGGCAAGGGCAAGATCTTCCGCCGCGCGGCGGATGTCGCGGTCGAGCACTCGAAGGCGCTCGACGCCGGCCATGTGCCGCTCGGCCTGAAGCTGCAGTTCGCGCTGTTCGACCGACTGGTGCTCAGCAAGCTGAAGGCGGCGATGGGCGGCAACGTCCGCTACGCCGTCTCGGGGTCTGCCCCGCTCAGCACGCGCCTCGGTCACTTCTTCCGCAGCATGAACGTGATGATCCTCGAGGGCTACGGCCTCACCGAGACCACCGCGCCCGCGACCGTGAACCTGACCACCCGCTTC
>JBFWWZ010000026.1:0-39391 GCA_050245915.1 Microbacteriaceae bacterium | reverse complement strand
CGTCGGACACCCGGCCGCGCAAGTACGTGCTCGACATGTTCCCCTACCCGTCGGGCGACCTGCACATGGGTCATGCGGAGGCGTTCGCGTACGGCGACATCGTGGCCCGCTATTGGCGCCAGCAGGGTTTCAACGTGCTGCACCCGATCGGCTGGGACTCGTTCGGGCTCCCCGCCGAGAATGCGGCGATCAAGCGCGGCATCGACCCGCGCGGCTGGACTTACGACAACATCGCGCAGCAGAAGGCGTCGTTCAAGCGGTACGGCAACAGCTTCGACTGGTCCCGCGAGCTGCACACCTCCGACCCCGAGTACTACAAGTGGAACCAATGGCTGTTCCTGAAGCTGTACGAGAAGGGGCTCGCCTACCGCAAGGACAGCTGGGTCAACTGGGACCCGGTGGATCAGACGGTGCTCGCCAACGAGCAGGTGCTGCCCGACGGCACGAGCGAGCGCTCGGGCGCCGTCGTGGTGAAGAAGAAGCTGACCCAGTGGTACTTCAAGATCACCGACTACGCCGACCGCCTGCTCGACGACCTGAACCAGCTCGAGGGTTCGTGGCCTTCGAAGGTGCTGGCGATGCAGCGCAACTGGATCGGCCGGTCGACCGGCGCCGACATCGACTTCGTGATCGAGGGGCGGGCGGATGCCGTGACCGTCTTCACGACGCGTCCCGACACCCTGTTCGGCGCCACGTTCATGGTGGTCGCGCCCGACTCCGAGCTGGCCGCCGAGCTGGCCGCCGGCTCGACCCCGGAGGTGCAGGCCGCGTTCGCCGCGTACCTCGAGCAGGTGCAGAAGTCGACGGAGATCGAACGGCAGGATGCAGGCCGCGAGAAGACGGGCATCCCGCTGGAGCGGTACGCGATCAATCCGGTGAACGGGGAGCGCATCCCGATCTGGACCGCGGACTACGTGCTCGCCGACTACGGCCACGGCGCCGTCATGGCGGTGCCCGCGCACGACCAGCGCGACCTGGACTTCGCCCTGAAGTACGGCCTGGACGTGCGGGTCGTCGTCGACACGAACGCCCCCGTCACCGGCGCGCTGCCGGTGATCACCCCGGAGATGCTGGATTCCGGCGAGACCCCGCCGCTCGATCCGGTGGCGACCGGCCAGGCGCTGACCGGTGACGGCCGCATGATCAACTCCGGCCCGCTCGACGGACTCAGCAAGTCGAATGCGATCAAGCGCGTCATCGAGCTGCTGGAGGCCGCGGGCACCGGCCGGGCGGCGAAGACCTACCGCCTGCGCGACTGGCTCATCTCGCGGCAGCGGTACTGGGGCACGCCGATCCCGATCATCCACGGCGACGACGGCTCGCTCATCCCGGTCCCCGAGGACCAGCTGCCGGTGCTGCTTCCCGACCCGGCCGGCCTCGACCTGAAGCCGAAGGGCAGCTCGCCGCTCGGCGCCGCCACCGACTGGGTCACCGTGCCCGGTGGCCGCCGCGACCCGGACACGATGGACACCTTCGTCGACTCGTCCTGGTACTTCCTGCGCTACCTGAGCCCGAACGACCCCGACCGGGCGTTCGACCCCGCCGAGGCCGAGAAGTGGGCGCCGATCGACCAGTACGTGGGCGGTGTCGAGCACGCGATCCTGCACCTGCTGTACGCGCGCTTCATCACCAAGGTGCTGTTCGACCTGGGCTACATCTCGTTCACCGAGCCGTTCAGTGCCGTGCTCAACCAGGGCAGCGTGATCCTGAACGGCAAGGCGATGAGCAAGTCGAAGGGCAACCTGGTCGAGTTCGCCTCCGAGCTCGACACCCACGGCGCCGACGCGATCCGGGTGACGATGGCGTTCGCGAGCCCGCCGGAGGACAACATCGACTGGGCGGATGTCTCACCGACCGGTTCGGCGAAGTTCCTGGCGCGCGCCTGGCGCATCTCCGGCGAGGTGACGTCGAAGCCCGAGGTGGACTGGAAGGGCGGCGATGTCGCCCTGCGTCGCCAGACCCACCACCTGCTGGCCGACACCCCGGGCCTGATGGAGTCGTTCAAGTTCAATGTCGTGGTGGCCCGCCTCATGGAGCTGGTCAACGCGATCCGCAAGACGATCGACACCGGCCCCGGTGCCGGCGACCCGGCCGTCCGGGAGGCGATAGAGGTCGTCGCGGTGCTGCTGTCGCTCTTCGCCCCGCACACCGCGGAGGACATGTGGGAGCGCCTCGGGTACACCGGCTCGGTGTCGGCCGCGGGGTTCCGCAAGCCCGACGCGACCCTTCTGGTAGAGGAGTCGGTGACCGCGATCGTCCAGGTCGACGGCAAGGTGCGCGACAAGATCGAGGTGCCGCCCACGATCAGCGCCGAGGAGCTCGAGGCGCTGGCGCGCGCGACCCCCGGTTTCGCCCGCGCCGTCGGAGACCGTGAGATCGTCAATGTGATCGTCCGCGCACCTCGCGTGGTCAACGTCGCCACGAAAGGCTGAACCATGGCTGCACCGAATTGCCCGCGCGACGACGGCGGGCACCTGCTGCCGATCATGGGAGCCCCCAGCAACCCGCGGCCCGGCAAGCCGGCGGCCCACGCCCCGGTGCTCACCGGGTACCGCTGCACGAAGGGCCACACCGTGGCGCTCTCCGAGCTCCCCGAGGCCGACGCGTAGCGTCCGTTCCCTCGCAGCCGCCGGCTCTCCCCAGGTCGGCGGACGCCGCCCCGTCGGTGCACCGCCGTTTCTAGCGTGAGGGGGTGAACGCCTCCCCGCAGCCCGACCCTCACCGGGCGCGCTGGCGGGTGGGTGCAGGTGCGGCGGTGGTGCTCGGCCTCCTCGGGGCCGGCACCGCCGTCCTCCTGACGGCTGTCACGCCGCACGGGTCGACGGCGCTGATCGCGCCGGGCCCCACCGCATCCGCTGTCGTTCAGGATGCCGGGGCCGGCTCGGTCATCTACGTCCACATCCTCGGTCAGGTCGCGCGCCCCGGCCTCTACACGCTGCGCGACGGCGATCGGGCTGTCGACATCGTCGCCGCGGCGGGCGGCTTCACCGCTCAGGCCGACCCGGCGGGGCTCAATCTCGCGCGGGTGCTGAGCGACGGCGAGCAGATCGTCGTCCCCGCGATCGGCGAGACCGCGGCGGGGCCGATCGCTGCGGACGGCAAGGTGAACCTGAACACCGCCGACAGCGCCGCACTCGACACTCTCCCGCGCGTCGGCCCGGCACTCGCCGCCCGCATCCTCGCTTGGCGCGAGCAGAACGGCCGGTTCTCCGCGATCGAAGACCTGCTCGAGGTGCCCGGCATCGGCGACGCCACCTTCCAGGGGCTGCGCGAGCTGGTGACCGTGTGACCGGTGCCCGCGACCTGCGACTGGTCCCGCCGGCGGTCATCGCCTGGCTGACGGCGGGCGCGGCGATCGGAGTCCGGGATGCCGGGGCGCTGATCCTCGTCGCATGCGTCGCGCTCTGGGCGGCCTGCGCCGTCGTCCTCGTGTCCTCTCGGCGCACGATCCTCGGACCCCCGGCCGCGCTCGCCCTCCTCGCCGGCGCCGTGGTCCTGAGTGCCGTGCTGCTGCACGCGGGCGGTCGCGAGCCCCCGCAGCTGCTGACCGCCGCGGCGCATTCCCGTGCGCTGGATGTCACGGTGGAGGTCGCAGGTCACGCGGCCGGCGGGCGGGTGGCCGCTCGCATGGGGACGGTGCCGGTGCTGCTGTTCGCCGACGCCCTCGGCGAGGCCGGGATCGGCGACGTGCTGACGGTGCGCGCGACCCCGGTTCGGGCGGAGGCCGGCGACGATGTCGCGTTCCTGCTCTTCGCGCGAGACGACCCGCGCCTCGTGCGGCCCGCCTCCGGCGTGTTGGCTGCCGCCGGCGAGCTGCGGGCGCGGTTCGCCGCCGTGGCCGCCCGGCTGCCGGGTCCCGGCGCCGGGCTGCTCCCCGGTCTCGCGATCGGCGACACGTCTGCCGTCTCCGCAGAGCTCGACTCCGATATGAAGACCAGCTCGCTCAGCCACCTCACCGCGGTCTCGGGGTCGAACTGCGCCGTGGTCGTGGGGTTGCTGTTCGTTCTCGCCGGCGCCGCCGGCATGCCGCGCGGTGCACGCATCGTGGTCGCGCTCGCGGGCCTCGCCGGTTTCGTGGTGCTGGTGACCCCGGAACCCAGTGTGATCCGGGCGGCGGCGATGGCCGCCATCGCGCTCGTCGGTCTGGGGCTGTCGCGACCCGGCCGCGGCATCCCGGTGCTCTGCGCCGCAGTCATCGTGCTGCTCGTCGCCGACCCGTGGCTGGCGCGCAGCTACGGCTTCGCATTGAGCGTGCTCGCCACCGGTGGCCTCGTGGTGCTGGCCGCTCCGATCGCGAGCTCGCTGGCCCGGCTGCTTCCGTACTGGCTCGCGGTGGTCATCGCGGTGCCGGTCGCGGCACAGCTCGCCTGCCAGCCGGTGCTGCTGCTGCTCGATCCGTCGCTGCCGCTGTACGGGGTCGTGGCCAATGTGCTGGCCGAACCGGCCGCCCCCTTCGCCACGATCGCCGGCCTTGCCGGATGCCTGCTCGCCACCCTGGTGCCGCCCCTGGCGGGCCCGGTCGCGGCGCTCGCCTGGGTGCCGGCGAGCTGGATCGCGGCGGTTGCATCCTTCACCGCCGGGCTTCCCGGTGCCCGCAGCCCATGGCCCGTCGGGCCGGTCGGCCTGGTGGCGGGGGTCGCTCTCTGCGCTGCCGTGGTCGCGGGGATCGTCGGATCGCAGCGGGTGCGCCGGGCGGCGCGGCTCTGCCTCGTGCTCGCGGTCATCGTCTACACCGGCACCCTCGCCGGAACACGCGTCGCGACCCAGCTCGGCCGCCCCGCAGACTGGCAGTTCGCGCAGTGCGACGTCGGGCAGGGCGATGCGGTGCTGGTGCGCGACGCCGGTCAGGTGGCGCTGATCGACACAGGGCCCGAGCCGGCGCGGCTGGCGGCGTGCCTGGATGACCTGGGCATCGGGCGCATCCAGCTGCTGGTGCTCACCCACTACGACCTCGACCACGTCGGCGGGGCAGAGGCGGTCGTCGGGCGCGTCGACCGGGTGCTGATCGGCCCGCCATCCGACCCGCACGACGCCACGCTCGCGGCGACCTTCCGGGACGCGGGAGCCGCCGTCGACCAGGTCGCGCGCGGCGAGCACGGGATGCTGGGCCGGCTCTCCTGGCGGGTCCTGTGGCCGCCACCCCGTGGCGTCGAGCCCGGCAACCCCGCGAGCGTCACCCTTCTGGTCAGGCCCGCATGGTGCGCGTGCCTCAGCGGGCTGTTCCTCGGGGACCTCGGCGAGGAGTCACAGCTGCGCCTGCTCGGCTCCGACCCGCCCGGCCGCGTCGACGTCGTCAAGGTGGCGCATCACGGATCGCGCGATCAGGCCGCCTCGCTCTACGAGTCGGTGGGTGCGACGGCAGGGCTCATCGGCGTGGGCGCCGGCAACGACTACGGCCACCCGACACCCGACCTGCTCGGCATCCTGGCCGCCGTCGGCACCGCGCCGTACCGCAGCGACCTCGACGGGCTCGTCCTCGTCGCGCCGGGGGAGCGGCCGGGCGAGCTGCGCATCTGGACGGCCCGCGATGTCGCGCCCGCCGCGTAGTCTGAATGCGACGGAAGGACGGGCATGGCGGCACCTGCGCGGCGGGCATCGACGGCGAAGGTCGCGATCCCGCAGTTGGCGTGGGATGCGGTGCGTCCCGCCCCGGTCGTGCTGGTCAGCGGCACCGAGACGGTGCTCGCCGACCGCGCCATGCGGCTGCTGCGTGACATCCTCAAGGCGGAGGATCCGACGTTGGAGGTCGCCGAGCTCGACGCCGCCAACTACGCGCCCGGTGAGCTGCTGACGCTGGCGAGCCCGAGCCTCTTCGGGGAGCCGCGATACATCCGGGTGGACTCGGTGGAGAAGACCAGCGACGCGTTCCTGGATGAGGCGCTCCGCTACCTCGAGGCCCCTGCCGACGACACCTACCTGGTGCTGCGCCATGCCGGCGGTGTGCGCGGCAAGAAGCTGCTCGACGCGATCCGGGGCGGTGCGGGTGGTGGCATCGAGGTCGTCTGCGCCGAGTTGAAGCGCGACAGCGACAAGGTCGATTTCGTGCAGGCGGAGTTCACGACGGCCCGCCGCCGCGTGGCCCCGGGAGCGGTGCGAGCGCTGGTCTCGGCCTTCTCTGAAGATCTGGCCGAGCTGGCCGCCGCATGCCGGCAGCTCCTCGCCGACACGGAGGATGAGATCACCGAGCAGGTGGTCGCCCGCTACTACGGCGGCCGGGTGGAGGCCAACGCCTTCGCGGTCGCCGACGCGGCCATCGCCGGGCGGCACGGCGAGGCCCTCGGGTTGCTGCGCCACGCCCTGGCATCCGGTGCCGACCCGGTGCCGATGATCGCCGCGATCGCCAGCAAGATCCGCACGATGGCGAAGCTCGCCGGCGCGCGGGGCGCGTCGGGCGAACTCGCCCAGCGGTTCGGCCTCGCCCCGTGGCAGGTCGACCGGGCGCGGCGCGACCTGCAGGGCTGGACCGACGCCGGCCTCGGTCGCGCGATCGAGGCTCTCGCCGAGACCGACGCTCAGGTGAAGGGCGGCGGTCGCGACCCCGTCTATGCCCTCGAGCGACTCGTCGAAGCCCTCTCCGCCCGCGGCTGAAAACAGAAAACCCCGGCCGGAGCCGGGGTGATCTGAGAAATGCGGTTACAGCGCTGCGACCTGCTTGGCGATGCTGCTCTTGCGGTTCGCGGCGTTGTTGGCGTGGATGACGCCCTTCGAGGTGGCCTTGTCGAGCTTCTTGGTGGCGACGGCGAGGGCGGCGGCGGCCTTCTTCTTGTCGCCGGCCTCGATGGCCTCGCGGGTGGCGCGGATGACGGTCTTGAGCTCGCTCTTGACGGCCTTGTTGCGCTCCTGTGCCTTCTTGTTGGTTCCGATGCGCTTGATCTGCGACTTGATGTTCGCCATGGGTGTCTTTCGTTCGTGATGCCGAATGGGTGTCGTGCCGACGAGGTAGAGGAACTCAGACGGCGTTCGCGCGGGGGAACCGCACGCAAATCCTTCAGGTTGAGTAGCGCCGCGAAGCGACGCATGTCGAAACCAAGGGTCTACGTTACCAGACCGTCAGGCGCGGCGGAATGCGGCTGCGCCGTCGTCGCGCAGCGCCCAGCCGATCCGCCGCAGCGACGCCTCCGACAGGGCGGGGTCGAGTGCGGGGAGCCCGTCGATCGAGACCCAGCGGGCATCCGTCGCCTCCCCGTCGGCCGGATGCGGGTCGCCCGACAGCCACCGGCACCGCACCACGACGACGAGGTACTGCGCGGCATCGCCGTTGTCGTAGGTGACGGGCGCACTGACGTCGATCCCGGCGACCCGCTCCACCTCGACGACCACCCCGGCTTCTTCGAGCACCTCGCGCTCGGCGGTGGCCGCCGGATGCTCGCCCGGCTCGATGATCCCGGCCACCGGCGCCCAGCGCCCGTTGTCGGCGCGCCGGATCATGAGCACCTCGTCGTCGCGCACCACGACGGCGGTCACCCCCGACAACCAGAGCGGATGCGTCCCCACCCGGTCGCGCAGTTCCTGGATGAACGGCGGCGTCGGCATCCGACCACGTTAGCCTGGCGAGATGCGAAGGATCGTCATCGCCGGTGCGCACGGCTTCATGGGCACCCGGTTCGCCGACCTGTATCGCGCGGACGGCGATGTCGTCCACACCGTCGGGCGCCGGGATGCCGACGCCGTCTGGGGCGACACGGCGGCGATCACGGCCCTGATCGACGGCGCCGACGTGCTCGTCAATCTCGCGGGCCGAAGTGTCGACTGCCGGTACACCGCACGCAACCGGGCGGAGATCCTCCGCTCGCGCGTGGAGACCACCGCCGAGCTCGGCCGGGCGGTCTCCGGCGCGGGCACCCCGCCGCCGCTCTGGCTGAACGCGAGCACCGCCACCATCTACCGGCACGCGGAGGACCGCCCGCAGACCGAGGAGGACGGTGAACTCGGCGACGGCTTCTCGGTCGAGGTGGCGACCGGCTGGGAGCGCGCGTTCTTCGCCGCCCCCCGCGACGGGGTGCGCCAGGTGGCGATGCGAACGGCGATCGTGCTGGGCGACGGGTCTGCTCTCACCCCGATGGTGAATCTGGCGCGGCTCGGGGTGGGCGGGGCGCAGGCGGGCGGACGCCAGCGGTTCAGCTGGATCCATCTCGATGACGCGTTCCGCGCCATGCGGTTCCTCGAGACCAGCGACCTCGAGGGACCGGTGAACTTCAGCAGCCCGGGTCCGGTGACGAACGCCGAGGTGATGGCGGCGATCCGCACGGTGCTGGGGGTGCCGTTCGGCATCCCGTTGCCGCGTTTCGCGCTGGAGCTCGGCGCCATCGCGATCCGCACCGAGGCGGAGCTCGTGCTGAAGAGCCGGTGGGTGCTGCCGAAGCGGCTGCTCGACGCCGGGTTCGGGTTCGAGTTCCCCGAGCTGGAGCCCGCGCTTCGGGACATCCTGCACCGACCGGGGGGTTAGCCCTATGGGCGCCCCCGCCGGGGATTTCTAGCCTGGGGGCATGACAACAGCAGCCACCACCAAGAAGTCCGCCCCTGTCGTGGACACCGTCCTCCCCGCCGCTCCGGCTCCCGCTCCGGCCCCCGCACCCGTGGCCGGCACCAACGGCTTCAGCATCACCGCGCTCGTCCTCGGCATCACGGGCATCGCGCTCGGCCAGGGCCTCCTCTCGATCGGCGCGATCGTGTTCGGTTTCGTCGCCCGCGGCCGTGAGCCGCAGGCCCGCCTGATGGCGAACTGGGGCCTCGTGCTCGGTTTCGTCGGCACGTTCGGCGGGCTCCTCCTCGCACTGTGGGGCTTCGCGGCGTTCCTGCCGTTCGCGCTGTGGGCCGGGGTCTGGGGCTTCTAGTCCGCACAGCATCCCGAGGGGCCGTGGTCGAACAGACCGCGGCCCCTCGTCTCGCGTGGGAGGATAGAGGCGCTATGTCTCCGCGCGCCCTGCAGCCTCTCGCCCCGGCTGCCACCGACCCGTCGCGCATCCGCAACTTCTGCATCATCGCCCACATCGACCACGGCAAGTCGACCCTCGCCGACCGCATGCTGCAGATCACCGGCGTGGTCAGCGACCGCGACATGCGCGCGCAGTACCTCGACCGCATGGACATCGAGCGCGAACGCGGCATCACCATCAAGAGCCAGGCGGTCAGGATGCCGTGGCAGGGCCCCGACGGCGCCGTCGCCCTGAACATGATCGACACCCCCGGTCACGTGGACTTCACCTATGAGGTGTCGCGTTCGCTGGCCGCGTGCGAGGGTGCGATCCTGCTGGTGGATGCCGCCCAGGGCATCGAGGCGCAGACCCTGGCGAACCTGTACCTGGCTCTCGACAACGATCTCGAGATCATCCCGGTGCTGAACAAGATCGACCTCCCCGCTGCCGACCCCGACAAGTACAGCCGTGAGCTCGCCCAGCTGATCGGCGGCGACCCGGCCGACGTGCTCCGGGTGTCGGGCAAGACCGGCGAGGGTGTCGAGGCGCTGCTCGACCGTGTCGTCGAGAAGATCCCGGCGCCCACGGGTGACAAGGATGCTCCCGCCCGCGCGATGATCTTCGACTCGGTGTACGACTCGTATCGCGGGGTCATCACCTACGTCCGCATGATCGATGGCAAGCTGAATCCGCGTGAGCGCATCCAGATGATGTCGACGAAGGCGACCCACGAGATCCTGGAGATCGGGGTCAGCTCGCCCGAGCCCGTCCCGAGCAAGGGACTCGCCGTCGGCGAGGTCGGCTACCTCATCACCGGCGTGAAAGACGTGCGGCAGTCGAAGGTCGGCGACACGGTGACGACGGCGTCGAAGCCGGCGACGCAGGCGCTGCCGGGCTACACCGACCCGAAGCCGATGGTGTTCTCGGGGTTGTATCCGATCGACGGCAGCGACTACCCGGTGCTGCGCGAGGCGCTCGACAAGCTGAAGCTGTCGGATGCCGCCCTCAACTACGAGCCGGAGACCTCGGTCGCGCTCGGCTTCGGTTTCCGGTGCGGCTTCCTCGGCCTGCTGCATCTGGAGATCATCACCGAGCGCCTCGAGCGCGAGTTCGACCTCGACCTGATCGCGACGGCGCCGTCGGTGACGTACGAGGTGACCACCGAGGACAAGAAGCAGTACACGGTGACGAACCCGAGCGAGTTCCCGACCGGCACGAAGATCGCGCACGTCGAGGAGCCGATGGTGAAGGCGGCGATCCTCGCGCCGAAGGACTACGTCGGCACGATCATGGAGCTCTGCCAGTCACGGCGCGGGTCGCTGATCGGCATGGACTACCTCGGCGAGGACCGCGTGGAGATCCGCTACACGATGCCGCTCGGTGAGATCGTGTTCGACTTCTTCGACCAGCTGAAGTCGAAGACCGCCGGCTACGCGTCGCTCGACTACGAGCCGTCGGGCGAGCAGGAGGCCGACCTGGTGAAGGTCGACATCCTGCTGCAGGGCGAGCCGGTGGACGCATTCAGCGCCATCGTTCACCGCGACAAGGCCTACGCCTACGGCGTGCTGATGACGGAGCGGCTCAAGAAGCTGATCCCGCGGCAGCAGTTCGAGGTGCCGATCCAGGCCGCGATCGGGGCGCGCATCATCGCGCGCGAGTCGATCTCCGCGATGCGCAAAGACGTGCTCGCCAAGTGCTACGGCGGCGACATCACCCGCAAGCGCAAGCTGCTGGAGAAGCAGAAGGAGGGCAAGAAGCGCATGAAGATGGTCGGGCGCGTCGAGGTCCCCCAGGAGGCGTTCATCGCCGCGCTGTCCGGCGACACCGAGAAGGCGAAAGAGAAGAAGTAGCTGGTGCGTTATGCAGGAGATGCGCATTCTGCAGGACTCGCAGTCCCGCGTTCGGTTCTCACACGGCCGTATCTCCTTCAGATCGCAGCGCGCGGTCGCTATCTGCGCGCGCTCGTAGACTGATCGGCATGGATGTCGCGGCACTCTGGCAGGTGCCCGTCACCTACGGGGCGGTCGGCGGCACGCAGGCGAAAGACCTGATGCGGTACCCGCCGAAGGGCTTCCGCCCTGTCGAACGGCGCGTCCGCATCGGCCACGGCCAGGCTCGCTGGGAGCACGCCTGGGTGGAGACGATGACCTGGGGAATCCAGCGTCGCGCGGGCATCCGGGTCGCTCCGCTCGAAGCCCCGGCCGAGGTGACGGCGGGCACGTACGTCCCGGTCGCGTTCGACGAGGACGGCACACCGGTGCAGCCCGCCGCCACATCCGTCGCCGGTGAGGTGGTGTACGCGCCGGACGGCAGCCCGATGCTGCGACCCGGTGACACCGCGATCCTGCGCATCCCGCTGTTCCCGGGGAAGATCCCGGCGCGCGTCGTGTACGTCGTCGATCAGCCTCTGCGCAAGGGCTTCGCCTACGGGAGCCTGCCCGGTCATCCCGAGCAGGGCGAGGAGGCGTTCTTCGTCGAATGGCGCGACGACGACTCGGTCTGGCTCACCATCCGGGCGTTCTCGCGTCCATCGAGTTGGGTGTTCTGGGTCGGCTACCCGCTGGTGCGCCTGATGCAGGAGTTCTACACCAGCCGCTACGAGCGGGCGCTGAGCGGTCCCATCGAGGGCGAGGATTCGTAGACTGAGCGCGTGACCGACACGAGCACGACCCCCGCCGGCTGGTACCCCGACCCCGACGGCGGCCCGACCGCCCGCTGGTGGGACGGCGCCCAGTGGACCGATCACCACGCCCCCCTGCAGCAGCGGCCCGAGGATCTGAAGGCTCCCGCCGGGACGAAGACCAACACGGTCTGGATCTGGCTGATCGTGTTCCTGCCCCTGCTCAGCTACCTGTCGATCTTCACGGTCGACTGGAACGCGTACATCCAGGCGTCGGTCGCCTCGGCCACGGGCTCCCTGACGGGCATGTTCCAGCCGGGATTTCTCGTCATGACCTTCGGCGGGTGGGTGCTGCTCGCCGCCCTCGTCGTATTCGGGTATCTCGACTACCGGCAGCTGGGGTGCAACGGCGTCCCGCAGCCCTTCCACTGGGCGTGGAGCTTTCTGAACCCCGTCTATCCGATCGGTCGTGCGGTCGTCGTCCGCCGGCGCACCGGCCACGGCATCTGGCCGATGTGGGGCGCGATCGCCGTGCTCGCGGTCGGTCTGATCATCTCGATCGCGTTCACCGTCTACATCATGCAGGTCGTGTTCGCGTACGTCGCCACCTTCTCCACGCCCGTCACGTAGTGCCCTCCGCCCTCCCGATCGCCGACCCCGCACCCGCCGACGGCCTGCTCCCCGACTCGGTCGCGCGGGGGTGGGACGAGCGCACCTTCGGCGTGTATGTGCACGTGCCGTTCTGCCGGGTACGGTGCGGGTACTGCGACTTCAACACCTACACGGCGGATGAGATCCGCGGGGTGCGGCAGAGCGACTACGCCGGGCAGGCGCTGCTCGAGATCGCGCAGGCCGAGCGCGTGCTGGGTGCGACGGGCGCGGCGGCCCGCCCGGCATCCACCGTCTTCTTCGGGGGCGGCACGCCCACGCTGCTGCCGGTGCGCGACCTGGCCCGCCTGCTCGACGGGGTGCGCAGCGCCTGGGGCCTGGCACCGGATGCCGAGGTCACCACCGAGGCGAACCCGGACTCGGTCGATGCGGCCTCCCTCGAAGCGCTCGCCGAGGCGGGGTTCACGCGGGTCAGCTTCGGGATGCAGTCGGCGGTGCCGCATGTGCTCGCGACGCTCGAGCGCACGCACGATCCCGACCGCATCCCGTTCGTCGTCGAGTGGGCGCGCGCCGCCGGTCTGCAGGTCAGCCTCGACCTCATCTACGGCACCCCCGGCGAGACGGCCGCCGACTGGCAGCGCTCGCTCGACCTGGCGCTCGCGCAGCATCCCGATCACATCAGCGCCTATGCGCTCATTGTCGAGCCGGGCACGAAGCTGGCGCGGCAGATCTCGCGCGGGGAGGTGCCGGCGCCCGACGACGACCTCGCCGCCGACCTCTACGAGCTGGCGGAGGCGACCCTCTCGGCGGCCGGGTTCGCCTGGTACGAGGTGAGCAACTGGGCGACGGATGCCGCCCACCGGTCGCGCCACAACCTCGCGTACTGGACGGGCGAGGACTGGTGGGGCATCGGCCCCGGAGCGCACAGTCACGTGGGCGGGGTGCGCTGGTGGAATGTCAAGCATCCGGCGGCCTACGCCGAGCGGGTCGGCGCGGACGTGTCGCCGGCGGCGGGGCGGGAGACGCTCGACGACGAGACCCGCCGGGTCGAGGCGGTGCTGCTGCGAAGCCGGCTGTCCGACGGCCTGCCGGTCAGCCTGCTCGGGGAGGATTCGCGCACCGCCGTCGCCGGCCTCATCGCCGACGGCCTGATCGACGGGAGGGCGGCGATCGGCGGCCGCGTCGTGCTGACGCTGCGCGGCCGCCTGCTCGCCGACCTCGTGGTCCGAGTTCTTACTGAACGAACGTGATCGACACCGGGTACTTGTAGTACTGGCCGCTGTTCGCCGCGATCGCGGCCATGATCCCGAAGATGATCGTCAGGGCCCAGGCGGCGAAGATCAGCAGGTAGCCGACCAGCACCAGGCTCAGGATGCCGCCCACGACATACGCGATCAGCATGGTCAGCTGGAAGTTCAGCGCCGCCGCCGTGTGCTGGCGGATGAACGGGCCGCGGTCTTTCAGCACCAGGTAGGCGATAAGCGGCGCGATCCAGGAGAACAGGATGCCGCCGATGTGGGTGAGGGTCGCCCAGAGCTTCTCGTCTTGCGGGCTCATCGGCTGCGGGGCCGCGCTGTAGGCGTCGGCGGGCGGAGGAGGGGGAGGGGTGTCGGTCATGGCTGTCATTAAAGCAAGAGCGCCGGGCCCGAAGGCCCGGCGCTCTCGTGTGTCGTGCGTGACTTACTTGATCCAGCGGATGTTGACCGGGTAGCGGTAGCTGCCGCCGCCGTTCACCTTCACGCCGCCCAGGATCGCGAAGATCAGGTTGACGATGAGGAGCACCCATCCGAGGAGCAGGATGAGGAATCCGATGCCGGCCACGAAGGTCAGGATCGCGCCGAGGATCTGGATGATGATGTAGAGGCCGGTGACGTTGATCGTCCAGTTCAGGGCCTCTTTGCCCTCGACGTTGGTCTTCGGGCCACGCGCACGGAACACGAGCCAGATGATGAGGGCGGGGATCAGCAGGATGATGTTGCCGAAGTGGGCGAAGGACGCCCACTGCTTGTCCTCGGCCTCCGTGAGCGGCGCGGCCGGCTGAGGGGCTGCGGGCTGGGAAGCGGGTTCGGTCATTTTGCATGCCTTTCGGTCTGGGGTGATCGCGCTCCGCGTACCCCAGGATGGGGGAGCGCAAGCACGGCCTAAAGGTAGCGGGTGCGGAACGCCGCGTGCAACGGTGGGGTAACGGCGTGTCGCGCTACAATTGGCAGTCACGACTTGCGAGTGCTAAGGCAGAAAGGCGGTGCCGGATGGTCTCCGAACGCAGCCTGGCCGTGCTCCGCGTCATCGTGCAGGACTACGTCGCCTCGCGCGAGCCGGTCGGGTCGAAGACCATCGTCGAGCGGCACTCCTTCGGAGTGTCGGCCGCCACGATCCGCAACGACATGGCCCAACTCGAAGAGGAGGAGCTGATCGCGGCACCCCACACCTCCTCCGGCCGGGTGCCGACCGACAAGGGCTACCGGGTGTTCGTCGACCAGCTCACGGAGCTGCGACCGCTCAGTTCGGCGCAGCGGCAGGCGATCGAGACGTTCCTCGGCGAGGCCGTCGATCTGGATGACGTGCTGGCCCGCACGGTGCGCCTCCTGTCCCAGCTCACCAGCCAGGTCGCCCTCGCCCAGTACCCCTCCTTCGGGAACGCGCGCGTACGCCACATCGAGCTCGTGGTGCTCGCCCCGACGCGCCTCATGAGCGTGCTCATCACCGATTCCGGCCGTGTCGACCAGCATCTGATCGACGGGCCGCACGGCCTCGACGACGCCGGCCTGGCGGAGCTGCGGCGCGTGTTCAATACCGCCCTCGGCGGCATCACGCTCGCCGATGCCGCGCAGACGCTGAAGACCGTCGCGGGCTCGGTCTCGCCCGCTCTGCGCGGCGTGGCCGGTGAGATCGCCCGCGCGCTCGGCGACCAGGTCGCGGCCAACCGGCACGACCGGCTCGTCATGGCGGGTGCCGCGAACCTCGCCCGCACCGAGAGCGACTTCACCGGCAGCATCTTCCCGGTGCTCGAGGCGATCGAAGAGCAGGTCACGCTGCTGAAACTTTTCGGCGAGCTCGAGATCGACGACGACGGCGACCGGGTGGTCGCCTCGATCGGTCGCGAGAATGCCGACTTCGGCCTCGGGGAGACGAGCGTGCTCGCCTCGGGCTACACGGCATCCGGGGGGAGCGTGGCGCGCCTCGGCGTGCTCGGCCCCACCCGCATGGACTACTCGAACAACATGGTGGCCGTGCGGGCCGTGGCCCGCTACCTGACCCGGCTACTCGATGCCGACTGAAGACCGAGGACACTGCAAAACGTGGCAGCAGACCATTACGAGGTGCTCGGCGTCGACCGCAACGCGACGCCCGAAGAGATCAAGAAGGCGTACCGCAGGCTCGCACGCGAGCTGCACCCCGACGTCAACCCGAGCGAGGAGGCCGCCGAGCGGTTCAAGTCGGTCACGCATGCCTACGACGTGCTGAGCGACCCCGACCAGCGCGAGCGCTACGACCTCGGCCCGAACGCCGCGTTCGGCGGCGGGGGAGCGGGCGGCTTCGGGTTCGGCGACATCTTCGAGACCTTCTTCGGCGCCGCGGGCGGCGGGCGCACGACGGGTCCTCGGTCGCGTCGGGAGCGCGGTCAGGATGCGCTGTTGCGCATCGAGGTCGATCTCGACGAGATCATCTTCGGCACGATGCGCGACATCGAGGTCGACACCGCCGTGCTCTGCGAGACCTGCGACGGATCGTGCTGCGCGCCCGGGACCCACCCCGTGACCTGCGACATCTGCCACGGCACCGGTCAGATCCAGCGGGCGATGCGCTCGCTGCTCGGCAACGTGATGACCTCGAGCCCGTGCGGCACCTGCCGCGGATACGGCACCGTCATCCCGTCGCCGTGCCCCACCTGCGCCGGCCAGGGCCGCGTCCGGGCGAAGCGCACCGTGCATGTGGATGTCCCGGCCGGCGTCGACACCGGTATGCGGCTGCACCTGCCCGGCGAGGGCGAGGCGGGCCCCGCCGGCGGCGAGAACGGAGACCTGTACCTCGAGGTCAAGGTGAAGCACCACAAGGTCTTCAGCCGCAACGGCGACGACCTGCTCGCCACGCTCGAGGTGCAGATGGCGGATGCCGTGCTCGGCACCACCGCGACCCTCGCCGCCCTCGACGGCGATGTCACGCTCGACATCAAGCCGGGCACGCAGAGCGCCGACATCATCACGGTGAAAGACCGCGGGGTCACGCGCCTGCGCGGCAACGGCCGCGGCGAGCTCAAGATCGGCATCCAAGTCGTGATGCCGGTGCGGCTGAACTCGAAAGAGACGGAGCTGATCAAGCAGTTCCAGGCGTCACGGCCGCCGATCGCGCCCGAGTTCTCCAGCTTCCAGCAAGGGCTCTTCGCGAAGCTGCGCGACCGGTTCCTCGGGATCTGACCCGCATGGCGTCGCTCTACCTCGATCCCGCACTGAGCGAACAGGATGCCGCGACCGGCCGGGTGCGCATCATCGGCGACGAGGCGCGGCATGCGATCACCGTCGCGCGGGTGCGGGTCGGCGAGCAGCTCGCCGTCGGTGACGGCGCCGGCCTGATCGTCGAAGGAACCGTCTCGTCCACGGAGGGCGGCGAGCTCGAACTCGACGTGCAGCTGCTGCGGCGGGAGGAGGCACCGGTGCCGCAGCTCTGGCTGGCGCAGGCGCTCGCGAAGGGCGACCGCGACGAGCTCGCGATCCAGGCGGCCACCGAGCTGGGGGTGAGCGGCGTCATCCCGTGGCAGGCGGAGCGCTCCGTCTCCCGATGGGACGGGATGAAGGCCGCGAAAGGCCGCGAACGGTGGCGCAGCATCGTGCGGGAGGCGAGCAAGCAGTCGATCCGGGCATGGGTTCCGGACGTGGCCGACGCGTCGACGACGGCGCAGCTGGCCACCCTGCCGGGTCTGGTTCTCGTGCTGGAGCCCACGGCATCCACCCCCCTCAGCGAGGTGCCGCTCGGCGAGCACGAGCGCATCACCCTCGTCGTCGGGCCCGAGGGCGGGGTGTCGCCGGCGGAGCTCGCCCGCTTCGAGCACCATGTGCGTCTCGGCCCGGAGGTGCTGCGCACGTCCACCGCGGGTCCCGCGGCGCTCGCCGTGCTGAACCTCCGCCTCGGCAGATGGTGAGCGGCGAGCCTTAAGCTAGAGGCATGTCGACCGAGCCCACCGTCTTCGAGCGCATCGTCGCGCGCGAACTGCCCGCCGACATCGTGTTCGAGAACGAGCGGCTGCTCGCCATCCGCGACATCAAGCCGCAGGCGCCGGTGCACCTGCTGGTGTTCCCGAAGGCGGCCGACTACCGCGACGTCGGCGAGCTCTCCGCTGCCGACCCGCACCTGCTCGCCGAGATCGTCGGCACCGCTCGCACCCTGGCCGCGCAGCACGCGAACGGACAGTTCCGGCTCGTGTTCAACACCGGCGAAGACGCCGGCCAGACCGTGTTCCATGTGCACGCCCACGTCCTCGCGGGCGGCACCGAAGAGGAAGGCTCCCTTGGCAGACTCTGATGCGCACGCCGAGCTCCAGGTCGACGGCGTCGCCATGGTCCGGCTTCTCGGTCCGCAAGACCGGCTGCTGACCACCATCGAGCATCAGTTCCCCGAGGTGACGGTGCTCGTCCGGGGCAACCAGGTGACCCTCGAAGGACCGCAGGAGCAGGTCGCGGCGGCCGAACGGCTGGTGAGCGAACTGATTCAGATGGTGCGCAACGGCACCGACCTCGGCCCCGTCGACGTGACCAGCTCCGCCCGCATCCTCGAACGCGGACAGGGCAGCCCTGCCGAGGTGCTCAGCCAGGCGATCCTCACCAGCCGCGGCCGCAGCATCCGGCCGAAGACCCTCGGGCAGAAGGCGTACGTCGACGCGATCGACCAGAACACGATCACCTTCGGGATCGGCCCCGCCGGTACCGGCAAGACCTACCTGGCGATGGCGAAGGCCGTGCAGGCACTGCAGCGCAAAGAGGTCGACCGCATCATCCTGACCCGGCCCGCGGTCGAGGCGGGGGAGCGTCTCGGGTTCCTGCCCGGCACCCTCACCGACAAGATCGACCCGTACCTGCGCCCCCTCTACGATGCGCTCAACGAGATGATGGATCCCGAGCTCGTGCCGAAGCTGCTCGCCGCCGGCACCGTCGAGGTCGCTCCGCTCGCCTACATGCGCGGGCGAACGCTCAACAACGCGTTCGTGGTGCTCGACGAGGCGCAGAACACCACGCCCGAGCAGATGAAGATGTTCCTCACCCGGCTCGGGTTCGGCACCCGCATGGTGGTCACGGGTGACATCACCCAGATCGACCTGCCGACCGGCACCAGCGGGCTCCGGCTCGTGACGCAGGTGCTGAAAGAGATCGACGACATCCACTTCGCCACCCTCACCTCCGACGACGTGGTGCGGCACAGCCTGGTCGGGCGGATCGTCGACGCGTACACGAAGTTCGACGAGGTCACCCAGGCGAAGCGGTACGCGCACGAGAAGACCGACAAACCGCAGCCCGGTCCCGCCAAGGGGCGTCGCCGGTGATCGAGCCTGTCGAGATCATCCGATGAGCATCGAGATCAACAACGAGTCCGGCGCCGAGGTCGACGAGGGCGCGCTGCAGCGGCTCGCCACCTACGCACTCGACCACCTGCACGTGCACCGCGACGCGGACCTCGCGATCCTGATGGTGGATGAGGCCGCGATGGAGCAGCTGCACGTGCAGTGGATGGACGAGCCCGGTCCGACCGACGTGCTCAGCTTCCCGATGGACGAGCTGCGGCCCGGCAGCGAAGACGAGATCACTCCCGCCGGCCTGCTCGGCGACATCGTGCTCTGCCCGCAGGTGGCGATCGCCCAGGCGGAGAGCGCCGGCCACACCCCGCTGGACGAGATGCTGCTGCTCACCGCCCACGGCATCCTGCACCTGCTCGGCTTCGATCACGCGGAACCGGACGACGAGAAAGAGATGTTCGGCATCCAGCGCGACATCCTCGTCGGTTTCACCCTGGACGAGCGACGACGGTGACCCGGTGATCGGGGTGTTCGTCGCCGTCGCCGTGGTGCTCGTCGCCTTCGGCGGCCTCCTGGCGGCGGCGGACGCGGCCCTCGGGGTGCTGAGTCGCACCGACCTGATCGAGCTGGCATCCGGCAGTCGCGTGCGCCGGTCGTTGCTCGCCATCGCGGCGGACGTCCCCTCGCACGTCAACGCGGTCAACTTCCTGCGGGTCACGTCGGAGACGACGGCGGCGGTGCTCGTCACCCTCGCCCTCGTCACGCTGATCGACCAGTGGTGGTGGGTGCTGCTGATCGCCGCCCTCATCATGACCGGCGTCTCGTTCGTGCTCGTCGGCTCCAGCCCCCGCTCGGTCGGCCGCGCCCACGCACGGGGCCTCATGCTGGTCGCCGCGTTCCCCGTGCACGCCACCCGCGTGCTGCTCGGCCCGCTCGCCGCCGCACTCGTCGCCATCGGCAACCGGGTCACCCCCGGCCGGCCCCGCACCCAGACCTTCTCGAGCGAAGAGCAGCTGCTCAGCATGGTCGACGAGGCCGCCGAACTCGACGTGCTCGAACAGGACGACCGCGAGCTGATCCACTCCATCTTCGAGTGGGGCGACACGGTGGTGCGCGAGGTGATGATCCCGCGCACCGACATGATCACCATCGACGACGACGCCTCCCTCGGCGACGCGATGAAGCAGTTCCTCGCCACCGGCGTCTCGCGCATGCCCGTCGTGGGCAAAGACGCGGACGAGGTGCTCGGCATCCTGTACCTGCGCGACGTCGCCCGCCTCGTCTACGAGAACGCGATGGATGCGGTGGTGCGCGACGTCGCACGTCCGGCCCTGTTCGTCCCCGAATCGAAGAAGGCCGACGACACCCTGCGGCAGATGCAGCTGGACTCCAACCATCTGGCGATGGTCGTCGACGAGTACGGCGGCATCGCCGGCCTCGTCACCATGGAGGACCTCATCGAGGAGCTCGTGGGCGACATCTCCGACGAGTACGACCGCGAGACGCCCGACGTCACGGACCTCGGGGGCGGCGTGTTCCGGGTGAGCGCACGGCTGCCGAAAGACGAACTGGGCGACCTGTTCGGGATCGAGCTCGACGACGACGACGTCGACTCCGCGGGCGGCCTGCTGATCAAGGCAGTGGGACGTCTCCCCGACGCGGGTTCGCGCGCCGTCGTGTCGGGGCTGATCCTGCGGGCCGAACGCGTGGAGGGCCGCCGCAAGCTGCTGCGTACCCTGATCGTGGAGCGCGACCAGGCGCTCATGGACGCCCAGGAGGCCTTCGATGGGGACTGAACCGCGCTCCGGGTTCGCCACCTTCGTCGGTCGCCCGAATGTCGGCAAATCGACCCTGACGAACGCGCTGGTCGGCGAGAAGGTCGCGATCACGTCGTCGAAGCCGCAGACCACGCGACGCGCCATCCGCGGTGTGGTGCATGCGCCATCCGGTCAGCTGGTGATCGTGGACACGCCCGGCATCCACCGTCCCCGCACCCTGCTGGGGCAGCGCCTCAACGACGTGGTCACCAGCACGCTCGGCGACGTGGATGTGATCGGCTTCTGCATCCCCGCCGACGAGAAGATCGGGCCGGGTGACCGGTTCATCAACGAGTCGCTCGATGCGTTCCCGCGCGCCAAGAAGGTCGCGATCGTCACCAAGATCGACGCCGTCGGCAAGAACACGGTCGGGGAGCAGCTGCTCGCGGTGAGCCAGCTGCGCGACTGGGAGGCGATCGTCCCGGTGTCGGCGACCAGCCGCATCCAGCTGGATGTGCTGCTGAAGGCCCTGATCGAGCTGCTGCCGCCCGGGCCGGCGCTGTACCCGGAGGACGCCACCACCGACGAGACCCTGGAGGGGCGGATCGCCGAGCTGATCCGGGAGGCTGCGCTCGAAGGCGTCAGCGACGAGCTGCCGCATTCGCTGGCGGTCACCATCGACGACATGGTGGAGCGCGACGACAAAGATCTGCTCGAGATCTACGCGAACCTGTGGGTGGAGCGCGACAGCCAGAAAGGCATCGTCATCGGTCACAAAGGCTCCCGCCTGCAGGAGGTCGGGGCGCGCGCCCGCGGCTCCATCGAGGAGCTGGTGGGCCGGCAGGTGTTCCTCTCCATGCGGGTGAAGGTCGCCAAGGAGTGGCAACGCGACCCGAAACAGCTCGGCCGGCTCGGCTTCTAGCTACATCGGCAGGCTGATCCGCTGCGTGGGCGCAGCGTTTAGCGTGGACGGCATGTTCCGCACCCTCACCCACCGGCAGCTGGCGTTCGACATCGTCGTGCCGATGGTGCTGGTGCTGATCGGGTACGGGCTGCTGCGCAGCGCAGGCGTCGGCCCCGTGCTCGTCGGCGTCGGAATGGGTGCCGCGCTCATCCCGCGCCGGTTCAGCCCGATCCTGGCACTCGGGATCGCGTGGGCGGTGTGCCTCTGGCAGGTGCTGTCCGACATCCCGCCGAACGTGTCGAACCTCGCGGTGCTCGCGATCCTGTACTCGACGGCGGCGTACGGCACGCGCGCGGTGCGCTGGATCGGGTTCGCGTCCACGTTCGTGGGGGCGTTCGTCGTCGCCCTCTCGATCGCCCTGCCCGAGGTGCTCGACCAGCTGGTCGTCGGCGACCTCTCCAACGTGCTGAACCTGCGCAGCGTCGTCGCCGGCGGGCTCATCGTCTTCGTGTCCTGCCTGGTGGCGTTCCTGCTGTCGTGGACGCTCGGCATCGCGGTGCTCACCTGGCGGCGGGCGCGCGAGAGCCGGCAGGAGGCGGTGGCGGCCGAGCAGGAGGTCGCCGCCGAGCAGGAGCGCACCCGCATCGCCCGTGACATGCACGACGTGGTCGCGCATTCGCTCGCTGTCGTCGTCGCGCAGGCCGACGGCGCCCGGTACATCGCCTCGAAGGATCCGGCGGCGACCGAGGCGGCGCTGGTGACGATCGCGTCGACGGCGCGGGAGGCGCTCGCCGATGTCCGGCTGCTGCTGGCGCAGCTACGGCATTCGCAGGGCGATGGCCCCCAGCCGGCGCTCGTCGACCTCGACCGGCTCTACGAGCAGTTGCATGCGGCGGGCCTCATGGTCGCGCAGGAGGTGACGGGGGAGCCGCTGCCGCTCGGCACCTCGCATCAGCTCGCGGTGTACCGCATCGTGCAGGAGTCGCTGACCAACGCGCTCCGGCATGCCGACATCGGGCGCCCCGTCGTGGTGCACTTCGGCTGGACCCCGCACGGCCTCGACCTCACGGTGTCGAGCGCCCTCAAACCGCCGACGGGACGCACCGGGGCGATCCGCACGGCATCCACCGGTCACGGCGTCGCCGGCATGACGGAGCGCGCCCTGCTGGTCGGCGGGCATCTCACGGCCGGGCCCGATGACGGCCGGTATGTGGTCAGGGCCTGGCTGCCGGCGGTGCCCGCCGCGCTGGAGGTCGCGCAGTGAGCGCGCCGATCCGCGTCGCGCTGGTCGACGATCAGGCGCTGTTCCGCACCGGCATCAGGATGCTGGTGGACTCCCAGCCCGATCTTGCATTCGCGGGGGAGGCGGGCAACGGTCTCGACGGGGTGGAGCTTGCCGCCGAGGCGCGTCCCGACGTGGTCCTCATGGACATCCGGATGCCCGTCATGGATGGCATCGAGGCGACCGAGCGCATCATCCGGGATGCCGTGGCACGCAACAGCGCGACCCCGCGCGTGATCGTGCTGACGACGTTCGACCTCGACGAGGCGGCGATCCGTGCCATCCGTGGAGGCGCGAGCGGGTTCCTGCTGAAGGACTCGGACCCGGAGTTCCTGCTCGCGGCGATCCGCGCCGTGCATTCGGGCACCGCCGTGGTCGCGCCGTCGGCGATGCGCGAGCTGTTCCGCCATTTCGATTCGCGCGCCCCCGAGCCGGAGCAGCCGGAGGCGTTCGGCACCCTCACCGCCCGTGAGCGCGAGGTGTTCCTGCTCGCGGCCCGAGGTCTGAGCAATTCGGAGATCGCCGCGGGCGAGTTCCTCAGCGAGGCGACGGTGAAGACGCACATCAGCCGCATCCTGGCGAAGCTGGCTCTGCGCGATCGCGTGCAGCTCGTCGTCTACGCGTTCGAGCACCGCCTGGTCGACTGACCCGCGCAACTCAGGAGTTGTCGCCGCTGAGGTCGCGAAACACGGGCGTCTGAGCGCGACGCGACGCAGCAACGCCTGAATTGCGCGCGCACACCTCCCAGAGGGCTCGGGATCTCATCCCCGAGGATGACGGCACCGCGACCGCAGCCCGATCCGCCGCCCGCGCCCGGTCCATAGCGTCGAAGCATGGACATCTCCACGACCGACATGGGCCTCGTCGCCCGCGTTCAGAACCTCACGAAGAGCTACGGCTCCGACAGCACCCGCGTCGACGCGTTGCGCGACGTCACCATCGGCATCCGGCGCGGCGAGTTCACCGCGATCATGGGGCCCTCGGGCTCCGGCAAGTCGACGCTCATGCACATCATGGCCGGACTCGACGCCCCGACGAGCGGGCGGGTCTGGCTGGGCGACGCCGAGATCGGGGGGATGTCGGACGCCCAGCTGACGCTGCTGCGCCGCCGGCGGGTCGGCTTCGTGTTCCAGTCGTTCAACCTCGTGCCGACGCTCGACGTCGAAGGCAACCTGCTGCTGCCCTTCGAGCTCGACGGCCGGCGGCCGAACACCACCGAGCGCGCGTGGATCGACGAGCTGGAATCCTCGCTCGGGCTCTCCGCCCGCCTGCGCCACCGCCCGCACGAACTGTCCGGAGGCCAGCAGCAGCGTGTCGCGATCGCCCGTGCGCTCGCCACCCGGCCGGAACTCGTGTTCGCCGACGAACCCACCGGCAACCTCGACTCCCGCACCGGACGAGAGGTGCTCGGCCTGCTGCAGAACGCCAGCCGGCAGTACGGCCAGAGCATCGCGATGGTCACGCACGATCCGATCGCGGCCAGCTTCGCCGACCGGGTGCTGTTCCTGGCGGACGGGCGGGTCGTCGAAGACCGCGCGCGCATGGACGCCGCCGAGATCAGCACCTACATGCTCGCGATGGAGGTGACCGCATGAGGTCGCATCTCCCCAGCATCCTGGTCGCGTCGCTGAGCGCCGCATTCGGCGTGGGTCTGCTGCAGATCACCGGGTTCATGGCCGCGGTACTGGGCGGGGATGATGTGACCGGGTCGAGCGGGACGGTCGCCCTGATGCTGCAGATCGTCGCGATCGTGTTCATCGTCATCGCGGTCTACGTGAGCGCGATCATCACCGCCAACACCTTCTCGACGATCGTCGCCGGGCGCGCCCGGTCGATCGCCCTGCTGCGTCTGCTCGGATCGAGCGCGGGGGCGCAGCGCCGGGCCATCGCGACCGAGGGCCTCTTCGTCGGGGCCGTCGGCACCGTCATCGGCGGCCTCATCGGAACCGGCGCGGCGTTCCTCATGGCGCGCACCGCGATCGGCCTCGGCATCGTGCCGGAGACCTCGTACGGGTACCTCGACCCGGTGCTCGTGCTTCCCATCGTCGGCGTCGTGCTCACCACCTGGGCCGCGTCGTGGGTCGGCTCGCGTCGCGTGCTGAGCGTCACCCCGCTGCAGGCGCTGCGCGGCTCCGAGGAGCTGAGTCGTGAGGAGGTCATGCGCCGCCCCGTGCGCAACGTGTTCGCGCTGCTGTCGGTGATCGGCGGCGGCCTGCTGCTCCTCCTCGGGATCCTGGTGGGCCTCGGCAACCCGGGCGGCGTGCTCATCGGACTGGTCGGCGGCATCGTCTCGTTCACCGGGATCGTGCTCGCCGCGGACCGCATCATGCCGCCGGCGCTGCGGCTTGTCGGCCGCATCCTCGGGCGCTCCGCCGCCAGCCGGCTCGCCGCCGAGAACGCGCTCCGGCATCCGCAGCGCAGCTCGCGCGCCACGATCGGGCTGGTCATCGGCGTCACGCTCCTCATGACGTTCGGGGTGGCGATGGCCACCTGGCAGCAGACGCTGATCACCGCGCAGCAGGAGCATCCCGAGATCCAGGGCGTGGATCAGATGGTCACCGCGATGGTCACCATCTTCTCGATCCTCATCGGGTTCAGCGGCGTCATCGCGGCGGTCGGCCTGGTCAACAACCTGTCGCTCAGCGTGCTGCAGCGCACGCGAGAGCTGGGTCTGCTGCGGGCACTGGGCTTCTCGGTGCGGCAGCTGCGGCAGATGATCCTGTCGGAGAGCGCGCAGCTGACCCTCACGGCGGTGCTGCTCGGCATCCTGCTCGGCACCGTCTACGGCTGGGCGGGTGCGCAGTCGATGCTCGGGTTCGTCTCTGACGGGCTCGTCGTGCCCGTGGTCCCCTGGGTGATCCTCGCCGTCGTCGTCGGTTCCGGCGCGGTGATCACGGCGCTGGCCAGCTGGGCTCCGACCCGCCGGGCGACCCGCGTGTCGCCGATCACGGCGCTGGCGGTCGAGTAGCGGACGCCTATCCTCGATCCGTGAGGATCGACGTGCTCGGCGGCTGGTCCGTCGAGCACGACGGGGCTCCGGTCGAGGTCACCGGCGACCGGCAGCGCGGGCTGCTGTTCCGGCTCGCCCTCGACCCGGGGACCGTGGTCGGCTACCGGGCGCTCGCCGAGGACCTCTGGTCCGACGACCTCCCCGAGAACCCGAAGGCCGCGCTCCAGTCGCTGGTGGCCCGCCTTCGCCCGCAGCTCCCCGCCGGGGTGCTCGAGTCGGCGCCCGGCGGGTACCGGCTCGCGGTGCGCCGTGATGAGGTCGATGCGATCCGGTTCCAGGATGCCGTGGCCGCCGCCGCGGCCGCCGCGCCCGCGCAGGCGGCTGCCCTGGCATCCGCGGCCCTCGAACTGTGGACGGGCGAGCCGTGGACCCCGGTGCAGGGCTACGACTGGTTCGAGCGTGCGCTCCGCGACGACCGCGACACGGCGCTGAAGCTGGGCGGACGCGCACCGTGGGCCGCTCTCGCGGAACCGGTGTCCGGCATCCCGGCCCCGCTCACCCCGATGATCGGGCGCGCCGAGGAGATCGCGGCCGTCGCCGACGCCGTCCGGCGTTCACGGCTGACGACGGTCCTCGGTCCGGGGGGTGCCGGTAAGACCCGGATCGCGATCGAGGTGGCGCGGCATGTGCCGTCCGCGCTGCTCGTGGAGCTCGCCCCGGTCACCGACGACGAGATCTGGGCGGCGCTCCTCGGCGTGCTCGGTCGCGAGGTGCGCACGGCGGAGACCCCGTCGGTGCTCACCAGCCCGCACGCCCGCGCGGTCGGAGCGCTCGCCGGCCGGGACGTGCTGCTCGTGCTCGACAACTGCGAGCACCTAATCGATGCGGCCGCAGAGGTCGCGCACGAGCTGCTGATCGCCCTGCCGCGGCTGCGCGTGCTCGCAACGAGCCGCGAACCCCTCGCGGTGGAGGGTGAGTCGTTCGTGACGCTCGGCCCGCTCACCGATGCCGACGCGGAGCGCCTCTTTGCGGAGCGCGTGCTCGCCGCCCGCGGCTCGACCATCACCGACGAGGAGCAGCCGGCGGCCGCGCGGGTGCGTGCCCGCCTCGACGGGCTCCCGCTCGCACTGGAGCTGGCGGCCGCCCGCACCCGCACCCTCGGCATCGATGAGCTCGACGCCGGACTCGACGACAGGTTCGCCTTGCTCGCCGCCGGGCCGCGCACCGCCCTTCCGCGGCATCAGACCCTGCGCGCTCTCATCGACTGGAGCTGGGATCTGCTCGACGAGCCCGAGCGCCGGATGCTGATGGCCGCCGCCGTGTACCCGGCGGGTATCGCGGTGGCGGATGCGGCGGAGACGGCACGCGCCCACGGCGGCAGCGTCGCCGAGCTCGACGCCCTCGTCGACAAGTCGCTCCTGCGGCGGATCGGAGGAAGGTACCGGGCACTCGAGACGATCCGCGAGTACGGACGCGAGCGGCTGGAGGCGGCGCACGAGCTGGATGCCGAGCGCAGCATCCAGTTGTCGCGTCTCGCGGATGCGGCGGCGGAGCGCGATGCGATCATCCGCGGTGCCGGGGTGCTCGACGCGATCGCGTGGTTCGACGCCGAGGAGGACAACATCTCGGCGGCCCTGCGGTACGGGGTGGACGCCGGTCTCGCGGCCGACAGCGTGCGGCTGGCAGCGTCGACCGCCTGGTACTGGGTGATCCGGGACCGCAACGACGACGCCAGGATGTGGCTCACCGCCACCTCGGCGATGGCGACCGACCTGTCCTCGGATGAGGCGCTCCTCGTGCATGCGGTGTTCGTGCTGGAGCAGGTGTTCGGCGGGGCGTGGGAGGACACCGGGGATGCCCCGCGCACCGGCCCGTCCCTGAGTGACGAGGTGCGAGCCCAGCTGGACGAGCTGCGCGAGGCGGCGCGGGGGCGTGCGCATGACCTGCTGCAGATCATCCCGGTGCTGATGCTCGCCTTCGAGACCGCGATGGAGCGGGGCAACTGGCCGGTGGCGATCGAGGTGCCGGAGCCGGGGGAGGAGCTGGGGGACTGGCCGCGTGGCATGGTCACCGTGATGCGGGCCGCGATGGCGCACAACAGCGGGGCTCCGGCCCTGCTCGGCGAGGCGTCGCTGCAGGCGATCGAGCTGTTCCGGCGTAACGGCGACCTGTGGGGTCTGGCGCTCTCGCAGCAGATGCGCGCGGAGTGGCTGGTGCTGAACGGCGACTTCGAGGAGGCTCTGCGCCTGAACGACGAGTCCACCGAGACGATGCGCCGGATCACCTCGTCGTGGGACCTGCAACAGCAGCAGGGCTCGTCGATCGGCATCCTGCTGCGGCTCGGCCGGGTGGATGAGGCGATCGCCCGCGCCGAGGCGCAGCTGGAGGGTGCGCGGGCGGTCGGGTCGTCGCGCGCACTCGTGCTGGCGCAGGCGGGTCTGGCCATGCTGCACCTGGGTCTCGGCGATGCCGATGCCGCGGAACCGCACCTCGCCGACGTCGACGTCGCGCTGGCGGAGTGGCCGGGCGTCCCCCTGCAGATCGTGGCGATGACCGACGCCGCGCGCGCCGGCCTCGCCCGGCTCAGGGGTGACCTCGACCGCGCCGAGGAGCGTCTGCGGTCCGCGGCGGAGGCGGCGACGGCGAGCGGTGACCACCCGATCATGGCGATGGTGGCGCTCGGGGTCGGCTCGCTCGCGCTGGCGCGGGGTGATCGCGACGACGCCCAGCGCGCCCTCGAGCTCGCGGTCGCGTTGCGGGGCGCGCCCGACCCGCACGAGCCGATGGAGGCCGGGCTGCGCGCCGAACTGGGCCTCGACGGCGTGAGCCCCGCCCCCGCCGTCGGGGCGGGAACGGGGCTCGATCGTGTCGGCGCGGCGGCCGCCCTCACTCAGATCTTGCGGCGGTAGGCCCAGGTCGCGAGCGGGAAGAACACCGCGACCAGCACCACGCAGGATGCGACCACCCAGAGGATCTCGCCCCCGAGCGTCGTGCCCGGCGCCATCACGGAGGTGCCGACGAGCAGCCCGCGCATCGACTCGATGACGTGGGTGACCGGGTTGATCGCGACCCACCCCTGCAGCCAGTCGGGCAGGGTCGAGGCGGGCACGAACGTGGACGAGCCGAACGTGAGCGGGAACACGAACAGGAACGACAGCCCCTGCACGGCGCCCGAGCTGCGGGCGAGCATCCCGACGAGCACGGAGACCCAGCTGAGCGACACGGCGAACGTGATCATCAGCACGACGGCGATCAGCACGAAGTACCACGGGGTGTGGAACCGGAACCCGATGGCGACCCCGAACAGCAGGGACACGCCGACCGCGATGCTGTGCCGGACGATGTCTCCGGAGACGGCGCCGAAGAGCGGTGCGGAGCGTGCGATCGGCAGCGAGCGGAACCTGTCGAACACGCCGTTCTTCAGGTCGGTGTTGAGGTTCACCCCGATGGTCATGGCGGTGAACATGATGGTCTGCACGATGATGCCGGGGAGCGCGAACTGCAGGTAGTCGGCGGTGCTGCCGGCGACGGCGCCGCCGAAGATGAACACGAACAGGACCGTCATGATGATCGGCTGCAGCGTGACGTCGATGAACTGCTCCGGGTTGCGCACCATCTTGGTGACGGTGCGCCGGGCGAGCACGAGAGAGTCGGCGATCATCAGGCGGCCTTTCCGGTGGTCGAGTCTGTGGAGGCCACCGGGACCGACGCGGTGCCGTGCCCGGTGAGCGCGTAGAAGACCTCGTCGAGCGACGGCAGCCGCAGCGAGAGCTCGGTGACCGGGATGCCGGCCGCGTCGAGCCGGGACACGGTCGCGATGAGGGCGGAGTCGTCGGCGACCGCGACGGACACGAGTCCGTTGGCGCGGTCGGGTTCCCGGGTGCCGACCTGGGCGAGGAGGCCGGCGACGGCATCCAGATCGCTGTCGCGTGTGGGTCGCACCTCGAGGGTCTGGCCGCCCAGCTGGCGTTTCAGCCCGTGCGGGGTGTCGTGCGCGATGACGAGGCCGTGGTCGATCACGGTGATCTCCTCGGCGAGCGCGTCGGCCTCCTCGAGGTACTGGGTGGTGAGCAGCACGGTGGTTCCCTGGCGGGTGAGCTGGCGCACCATCTCCCAGACGTCGTCGCGCTTCGAGGGGTCGAGCCCGGTGGTGGGCTCGTCGAGGTAGACGACGCTCGGACGTCCGACGAGCGAGGCGGCCAGGTCGAGCCGCCGCCGCATCCCGCCGGAGTAGGTCTTCGCCAGCCGCTTGCCGGCGTCGGTGAGCTCGAATTCTGCGAGCAGCTCGTCCGCATGGACTCGTGCCTGGGCGCGGCTCAGATCGAGCAGCTGGCCGATCATGACGAGGTTCTCGACGCCGGTCAGGTCTTCGTCGACGCTCGCGTACTGGCCGGTGAGGCCGATGGAGCGCCGGACGGCTGCAGGGTCGCGCAGCACGTCGTGCCCGGCGACGCGTGCCGTGCCGGAGTCGGGGCGGAGCAGGGTGGCGAGGATGCGGACGGCGGTGGTCTTGCCGGCGCCGTTCGGGCCGAGCACGCCGAGCACCCGCCCTTCCGCGACCTCGAGGTCGATCCCGGCGAGCGCCTGGGTCTTTCCGAATCGCTTGGTGAGGCCGTGGGCCTCGATCGCATTGGTCATGCAGAGAGCGTGACAGCGGCGCTCTGTCACGCCGCTGTCACGCTCTGTCAGCCGGTGTCAGCCCCTGCTGGCCTTCGTGGAATCGAACGACGCCTGGAACGAGCCGAGCAGCTGATCGATGATCTCGGAGTTCTGGTCGTCGTCGAGACCGCCCGGCAGGGTGAGCTCGATGTAGAGCTCGTGCGTGCGCTTCAGGTCGGAGGTGGCGAGCACGATCGCCATCGAGTCCGAGGGGCAGTCGCTGAAGGTGCTGATGATGCCGGTGTAGAGCTGGTCGGTGTAGCTCTCCGCGTCATCGACGGTGGTGCAGGCTTCCGCGTATCCGAAGGTCGAGATGATGTAGTCGTGCAGGTTCTCGACCTCGGCCTGCAGGATGTCGTCGGTCCAGTCCGGCTGCAGCGCGGCGGCGCCGAGCTGGACGCCGGGCTCGCCCCAGTACTGGTCCCAGTCGCCGAGGTTGACGGCCGCTTGCAGGGCGATCCAGTCGCGGCCGTCGCCGTCGAGGTATCCGGAGCCGTTGGTGTCGGTCCAGGTGTCGGGCAGGAGCGCCCCGAGGTGGCGGGTGTCGTCGAACACCGCGGTGAACCCGGCGGGCGCGTCGATGTCGTCGTCTTCGATGGGAACGCCGGTGGGGGTGGAGGTGGGTTCGCCCGCCTCGATCGGCTCGGCGGTGGGTTTCGCCGTCTGCGTGACCGCGGGGGGCGCGAAGCAGGCGGTGAGGGTCAGGCTGGTGGTGGCCAGTGCCGCGCACACGAGGGCGCGACGGAGTGTGCTGTTCATCTCTCTCCGGGTGTCTGGGGTGGTCGTCTCGCGAGAACTTATCGGTTTCGGGAGCGGGCTATCAAGATGTCGTGTCACCGATATCGCGCAGCGCGGGGCGGACCGCCACCGCGTCGGGAAGGTACGTCTCGTCGGCCCAGGCCTGGATCGTTCCGTCGTCGTAGATGACACGCAGAAACAGGTAGCCGTTCTCGATCGACGAGGTGAGCACGGTGAACGGTGCCGCCTCGTCGAGCTCGGTGCGGATGCGGTCCAGTTCGGCGGGGTCGGTGTCGCCGGCGTTGTCGGGGTCGAGCAGCGGGTCGACGATCGGCATCGGATCGTAGAGCGCGAGGGTCATGGCGCTGGTGAGCCCGAGCCGGCTCCCGTCCCAGGTGCCGGAGACGACGTACGCGCCCCAGGTGACGTCGCCGGAGATCTCGAACGTGTTCTCCACGGCTCCCCAGTCCCAGCCGTCGATCTCGGGACCGGTGCACTGGGGCGGGTAGGACTCGGCGATCGGCCCGAGGCAGAACTGCGGGTTCGCGTCGCCGATCTGGATGACGGTGCCCTGGCCCTCGACCTCGCCGGGGGCGGCGATGGTGTCGAGGCCGCCGGATGAGGGGGCGGTGTTGTGTGGTTGATCCGCGGGGCCGGTAGCGCACCCCGACAGCAGGAGCGCGGCGGCGAGCGCGGGCACGGCGAACGTCTTCATGGCTCCAGTCTGCGAACCACCTGCTCCGCCCACCACCCAACGTTCTCCGCGATTCGCGCGTCAGACGATGCGATATGATGAAATGTGCAATTCATGAATTCGGTCGAGGCGCAGCGACCCCTCTACGAGATCAAGGCGAACCTGTTCAAGGGCCTGGCGCACCCGCTGCGGATCCGCGTGCTCGAGATCCTCGCGGGCGACGACGAGGTGCCGGTCACCCGGATGCTCGAAGAGACGGGTCTCGAGGCGTCGCACCTCTCGCAGCATCTCGCCGTGCTCCGCCGCTATGGCCTCGTCGTGTCCGACCGGCGCGCCAGCGTCGTGTTCTACCGGCTGGCCTACCCCCAGGTGGCCGAGCTGCTGAGGGTCGCGCGCGCCCTGCTCGGCGAGCTCGTCAGCACGACGCACGACCAGCTGACCTCCATCGAGGCGCTGCCCCCGATCGCCCCGGTGACCCGGTGAACTCGCCGCTTCCCCGCATCCGGGCCCTGCTGCCCGCACGCGCCGACTACCGGGCCCTGCGCACCAGCTGGCGGGTGGATGCCATCGCGGGCGTCACGGTCGGCATCGTCGCGCTTCCCCTGGCCCTCGCCTTCGGCGTCACCTCGGGCGTCGGCGCGGAGGCCGGCCTGATCACCGCGATCGTCGCGGGAGTCGTCGCCGCCGTGTTCGGCGGGTCGAACGTGCAGGTGTCGGGTCCGACCGGGGCGATGGTCGTCGTGCTCGCGCCGATCGTCGCGACCCACGGCGCCGGGGTCGTGGGTCTTGTGGCCGTCATGGCCGGCATCCTGGTGCTCGCCGCCGGTCTCGCCCGGCTCGGCCGCGTGGTGGGCGTGATCCCCTGGCCGGTGATCGAGGGCTTCACCGTGGGGATCGGGGCCATCATCTTCCTGCAGCAGGTGCCGGCCGCCCTCGGCGGCTCCTCGCACCTGCACAGTCTGAATGCGCTGGTTGCCGCGGTCGAGGCGGTGACGGATGCCGACCTGGGTACCGCGATCGCACCGCTCGTCACGGTCGCGGTGGTCGCCGTCAACATGATCGTGTTCGCGAGTTGCGTGCCGAAGGTGCCCGGGTCGTTCGTGGCGATCGCTCTCGTCACCGTGGTCTCCGCGCTCGCGGGACTCCCGCTCGCCACCATCGGAGAGCTGCCGCGATCCCTTCCCGCCCCGTCGCTCCCGCTCGTCCAGCCCGAGGTGCTGGTGACGCTCATCGGTCCGGCGTTCGCGGTCGCCGCGCTCGCCGCCATCGAGTCGCTGCTCTCCGCCCGGGTCGCCGACTCGCTCTCGGACACCGGGCCCTACCATCCCGACCGCGAGCTGGTGGGACAGGGTCTCGCCTCGATCGCCTCGGGGCTGTTCGGCGGGATGCCCGCCACCGGCGCGATCGCGCGCACCGCCGTGAACGTGCGGAGCGGCGCACGCACCCGGTTGTCGGCCGTCGTCCACTCCGTCGCACTCCTCGCCGTGGTCTATCTCGCCGCGAACGTGGTGTCGCTGATCCCGCTGGCGGCGCTCGCCGGCGTGCTGATGGTCACTGCCGCGCGGATGGTGTCACCGCGTGCGGTGCGGCACGTGGTCCGGTCCAGCCGGTCCGATGCCGCCGTCTTCGTGGTCACCGCTCTCGTGACGCTGACCTTCGACCTCGTCGTCGCCGTCTGCATCGGCATCGTCGTGGCGGCGTTCTTCGCGCTCCGGGCGGTCAGCGCCCGCAGCGGCGTGCACCGTGAGGAGCTGCCGGGCGAGGCGGCCGACGGCGACGGCCGGATCGCGCTGTTCCGTTTCGACGGGGCGCTCTTCTTCGGAGCAGCCGACCGGCTGAGCGAACGGATCTCCAGCCACGACGGCATCGACGTCGTCATCCTGCGGCTGTCGCAACTGCAACTGCTCGACGCGACAGGTGCGCACACCCTCGCCGAGCTGGTGAGCTCGCTCGAGCGGCGCGGTATCACCGTGCTGATCAAAGGCATCCGGCCGGAGCACGTGCGCCTGCTGCACGAGGTGGGCGCCACCCGCGCGCTCCGGCATCCCAACCACCTCTTCGAGGAGCTGGAGCCCGCTGTCGCGCACGCGCGGTCCCATATCGCCCGCGCGACGGCCGGGTGATGCAGTGCTACCCTGATGCCGTGCGTTTCGGCTCGCTCCTCCTTAGCTGCCGCGACGAGGTCTAATCCAACGGCCTCCCTCGTCGCGGAGTTCGTCGTCGGCTGTTTCCGAGACCGAACACACGAAGGAAGCCCCAGACCAATGAAGAACACGCAGAAGCCCAGCGGCCTGCCGATCCACCGTTATACGCCGTACTCGCAGCAGTTCTCGATCGCCCTGCCCGACCGCACCTGGCCCGACCGGGTGATCACCGAGGCGCCTCTCTGGTGCGCGGTCGACCTGCGGGACGGCAACCAGGCCCTCATCGACCCGATGAGCCCCGAGCGCAAGCGCATCATGTTCGACCTGCTGGTGCGCATGGGCTACAAGCAGATCGAGGTCGGGTTCCCGTCGGCGAGCCAGACCGACTTCGATTTCGTCCGCCAGCTGATCGACGAGGATCTGATCCCCGACGACGTCACCATCCAGGTGCTGACGCAGGCGCGTGAAGAGCTGATCGCCCGCACCTACGAGTCGATCAGGGGCGCGAAGCAGGCGATCGTGCACCTCTACAACTCCACCAGCATCCTGCAGCGCGACGTGGTGTTCCGCACCGACAAGCAGGGCATCGTCGACATCGCCCTGCAGGGTGCGCGCTGGTGCAAGCAGTACGAAGAGACGGTGCCCGGCACCACGGTGTTCTACGAGTACAGCCCCGAGAGCTACACCGGTACGGAGCTCGAGTTCGCGGTCGAGGTCTGCAACCAGGTGCTCGAGATCTTCGAGCCGACCCCCGAGCGCAAGGTGATCATCAACTTGCCCGCGACGGTCGAAATGGCGACCCCCAACGTGTACGCCGACTCCATCGAGTGGATGTCGCGCAACCTCGCGCACCGCGAGAACGTCATCCTGTCTCTGCACCCGCACAACGACCGGGGCACGGCGATCGCGGCGGCCGAGCTCGGCTACCAGGCGGGCGCCGACCGCATCGAGGGATGCCTGTTCGGCAACGGGGAGCGCACCGGCAACGTCGACCTGGTCGCGCTCGGCATCAACCTGTTCACGCAGGGCATCGACCCGCAGATCGACTTCAGCGACCTCGACGAGATCCGCCGCACCGCCGAGTACTGCAACCAGCTGAAGGTGCACGAGCGTTCGCCGTGGGCGGGCGACCTGGTCTACACCGCCTTCAGCGGCAGCCACCAGGACGCCATCAAGAAAGGCTTCGAGGCGATGGATGCCGCGGCGGCCGAGCAGGGCAAGCCGGTCTCCGAGCTGCCGTGGGCTGTGCCGTACCTGCCGGTGGACCCCAAGGATCTGGGCCGCGGCTATGAGGCCGTCGTCCGCGTCAACTCGCAGTCCGGCAAGGGCGGCGTCGCGTACCTGCTGAAGGCGGACCACGCGCTCGACCTGCCGCGCCGGCTGCAGATCGAGTTCTCGGGGGTCGTGCAGGCGAAGACCGACGCCGAGGGCGGGGAGGTGACGAGCGAGCAGATCTGGGCGATCTTCCAGGACGAGTACCTGCCCGCCGCCGCAGACCGGCCCGCCGACAAGTGGGGCCGGTACGAGCTGCTCTCCACCCGCACGGCCAGCGAGCTGACCGGGTCGGTGACGCTCGACACCCGGCTGCGCGTCGGCGACGACATCCAGGAGGTCAGCGGCGTCGGCAACGGCCCGGTCGCCGCGTTCCTCGGCATCATGGGTGCGCAGGGCCACGAGATCCGGCTCTACGACTACGTCGAGCACGCGCTCAGCGCATCCGGAGATGCTCTCGCCGCCGCCTACGTCGAGCTGCAGGTCGGCGACAAGCGCCTCTGGGGGGTGGGGATCGACGCGGACATCTCCACGGCATCCCTCAAGGCGGTCGTCTCCGCGGTGAACCGCGCGATCCGCACCGAGGTGCGGGAGCCTGCTTTCGCTGGGTGAGTAGTAGCGCCGACGGCGCGTGTCGAAACCTACGGTCGAGGGATGTTGCCGGTGCCGGGCTGGATGGCCCGGTTCCGGCGACGCAGCGCCACCTGCTCGGGCAAGGTCCACTTGAAGAGCACCGCGAGCACGCGGACGGCGAACGTCAGCGCCACGCACACCGCAGCGGCGAGCAGGATGTCGGCGCCGAGCGCCACGAGCAGCACCAGGCTCGCGGACCCGAACAGCGCGGCGACCGCATACAGCGACCCCACGCTCATCAGCGCGATCGGCACATTGAGCAGTACATCGCGCAGGATCGAGCCGCCGACGGCGGACACCACGCCGAGGAAGATGGCGGGGATCTCCGGCAGCCCGAGGGCGAGCGCCTTTGTGGTGCCGATCGCTCCGAACAGGCCGATGGTGAGGGCGTCGAGCGCGGTGATCAGGTGCCGCAGCCGGTGGAACAGGCGCTCCAGCAGCATCCCGATCATGGCGGAGCCGGTCGCGACCGGCAGGTACCAGTTGCTCTGGAGCGCCGCAGGCACCTGCCCGAGCAGCACATCGCGGACGATACCGCCGCCGAACCCGGTCGCGATCCCGATGATCGCCACCCCCAGCAGGTCGAGCCGGCGATCCCGGAACTGGGCCGCGAACAACGCGCCCTGCAGGCTGCCGATGCCGACGGCGAGCAGGTCAGCCCAGAGCGGGATCGTGAAGAGCGCGCCGGTCACGTCCCATTCGTAGCACGGAGAGCACGATCACGAGCACCCCGAGCAGGGCCGCGAGACCGTTGCCGACGATGAGGAACGCGGCGTCCGCGGCGGACGCGTGCTCGAGGTGCCCGGCATGGAACACGAAATGCGGCACCGCGAACACGGTGTACGCGATGCCGGCGGGCAGCGGGAAGATCCCGCGCGGCCGGATCGCACCGATCACCAGCAGCACCGCGATGCCGAGCGTCGCGCCGCCGAAGTCGCGGGCGAAATGCTCGCTGAAGGGCGGCGTCTGGTCGACGGTGGGGAAGTTCGCGTAGAAGCTCTCGGGCGCGAACTGGTTCCAGGCGCCGACGACGAGCTCGTTCACGGCGAGCAGGGCGAGCGCGATGCGCAGCACGGCGGTCATTCCCCGGCCGCCAGGAACTCGCGGTAGGTGACGCGCCCCGCGCCGGGCAGGCCGGACATGTGGTGACCGGCGCGGAACGCCGCCATCGCGCGCCCGGGGAGCCGCAGGGTCCAGATCGGCCGCCGCACGCCGCGCGCTGCCTGCCACTCGCGCGCGTACTCGTGCAGCGTGAGCTGCTGCGGGCCGCCGAGGTCGGCCACCCGGCCCGACGGCCCCGCCCCGGCGAGGTCGGCGAGCCGCTCGGCCACCTCGGGCATGTGGATGGTCTGCGCTGACACCGGAAGCACCAGCGTGACCGGCAGCCGCCGCTGCGCCTCGAGCACCTCGTTCACGAACCCGTGGAACTGCGTCACCCGGATGATCGTGTGCGGGATCCCGGACCGCTCGATCGCCTGCTCGCTCGCCACCTTGTCGCGGTAGTAGCCGTACGGGATCCGGTCGACGCCGACGATGGAGATGAACACCAGGTGCTGCTGCGGCGTCATCGCGTCGAGCAGGCGGCGGGTCTGCCCGATGTCCTTCGAGCGGGAGGTGGCGAGGTGCAGCACGGTGTCGGCGCCCCGCAGCGCGTCCGCGAGACCCTCGCCCGTCGCGAGGTCGGCGACGACGCGGCCGTCACCCGGCGAACGGCTGAGGATGCGGTGGTCGAGCGAGCGGGCACGGAGCGCGGCAGCGACGTGGCGGCCGAGCCGTCCCGTGCCCCCGGTGATGAGGATGGTCATGTCAGCTATGACCGGACGGCATCCCGATTCGTGACAACTTCGCCGGATTCATCACGTTGAGGAACCGCTTGACCCCGTCCGCGCCGATCTCGAACGTCCACGCGGCCATCAGCACCCCGTCCCGGATTCCGATGAAACCGGGTTCGCCGTTGATCAGCGCCGGGTGCGCCTCCACCCCGTCGGTGAACTTCTCCAGGATGCCGAGCAGGAACTGCGCGACCCTCGCCCGCCCGATCACCGGCTTGCGCGCCGCCAGCACCACGCCGCCGCCGTCGGAGAGCGCCACCGCATCCTCGGCGAGCACAGCCTCGAGCGCCTTGAGGTCGCCGTGCTCGGCGGCCGCGACGAACGCGGCGAGCAGCCGGTCGCGGTCGGCGGCCGACACCGGGGTCGCGCGCTCGCGGTCGAGGTGCGCCCGCGCCCGCGTCGCCAGCTGGCGGGCGTTCGCCTCGCTGATCTCCAGCACCTCCGCGATCTGGCGGTACGGGTAGTCGAAGGCCTCGTGCAGCACGAACGCGGCCCGCTCCGCGGGACTGAGCCGCTCCAGCAGCAGCAGGACAGCGAGCGACATCGCCTCCGCGCGCTCCGCACCGAGAGTGGGATCGCCGTCGATCGCGACCGGCTCCGGCAGCCACGGGCCGATGTAGGTCTCGCGGCGGGCGCGGGCGGATTCCAGGGCGTTGATCGCCAGCCGGGTCACCGTGGTGGCGAGGAATGCCGCGGGTTCGCGCACGGCCGACCGGTCGGCGCCCTGCCAGCGCAGCCAGGCATCCTGAACCACATCGTCGGCTTCGGCGGCCGTGCCGAGCATGCGGTAGGCGATGCCGAACAGGCGGGGTCTCACCGCCTGGAACTGCTCGAGTGCGGCATCCACGGGAATAACAGTAGGGCGGGGGAAGATAGGTCCGTGCCGACCTACCGTGACGAAGCCGTGGTGCTGCGCACGCACAAGCTCGGCGAGGCGGATCGCATCGTCACCATGCTGAGCCGGCGGCACGGCAAGATCCGCGCGGTGGCCAAAGGGGTGCGCCGCACCGGGTCCCGGTTCGGGGCGCGGCTCGAGCCGTTCATGGTGATCGACGGCCAGTTCTACATCGGACGCACGCTCGACATCGTGCAGCAGGCGGAGTCCGCCGGGTCGTACGGCGCCGACATCGTCGACGACTACCCGCGCTACACCGCCGCGAACGCGATGGTGGAGGCCGCCGACCGGCTCACCGAGCACGAGGCCGGACTGCAGCACTACCTGCTGCTGGTCGGGGCGCTGCGTTCGCTGGCCCGGGCCGAGCATGCACCCGGGCTCACCCTCGATTCGTACCTGTTGCGCGCCCTCTCGATCGCCGGCTGGGCCCCGTCGTTCGTCGACTGCGCGGTCACCGGGGCGGCAGGCCCGCATACCGCGTTCGTGCCCCAGCTGGGCGGGGTGGTGGCGGATGCCGTGGCGCCCCCCGGCGCGGTGCGGCTCGATACCGCCACGCTCTCGCTGCTGGGCGCGCTGCTCTCCGGCGACTGGGAGGCCGCGGAGGACAGCGACGAACGCACCCGCGACCAGGCGTCCGGGGTGACGGCGGCCTACACGCAGTTCCATCTCGAACGGGGACTGCGCTCCCTCGAATTGCAGGACCGCTGATGGCCGTCGGCAAGACCCACAAAGACGCCGTCGACTTCAAGCCGATCGACTGGACCGGCATCTACCCGCCCGAACTGCCCGCAGCCGCGGTGCCCCAGCATGTCGCCATCGTCATGGACGGCAACGGCCGCTGGGCGAACGGCAAAGGCCACACCCGCATCGAAGGCCACAAGGCCGGTGAGGCGGCGCTGCTCGACGTGGTGGCCGGCGCCATCCAGATCGGGGTCAAGCACCTGAGTGTCTACGCGTTCTCGACCGAGAACTGGAAGCGCAGCCC